>PGYA01000167.1 GCA_002839435.1 Candidatus Riflebacteria bacterium HGW-Riflebacteria-2
CGCATCATCCGCCGCGCTGGGCTCCGCCGCAACGACCATGGCGCCGGAGCGCGCACGCACGGACAGGATGGTGCCCGCCAAGAGCCCGCCACCGCCGACCGGCACCATCACCACGTCGAGGTCCGGCACGTCCTGCACGAGCTCGAGCGCAGCCGTCCCCTGCCCCGCGATCACCCGTGCGTCGTCGTAGGGGTGGATGAAGGTGGCCCCGGTTTCCTTCAGCACCCCATCCAGCGTGGTCTCCCGCGCTTCGAGGGTAGGCTCGCAGAGCACGATCCTCGCCCCGTAGCCCGCCACCGCGCACTGCTTCACCCCAGGCGCGTTGCTCGGCATGACGATGTGGGCCGGAATCCCTCGCTGCGCTGCCGCGAGAGCGAGCGCCGCCGCGTGGTTCCCCGACGAATGCGTCGCGATCGGCGCAGCAGTACAAGCAGGAGTTCTCACAGGAGAGGTCAAGGACGTACTTCTTTTAGACGTCACACCGTTGTCCCTTTCCATCGAAACTCTTGGCGGAGTTGCAACACGACTCATTGAGAGAAACACGACGATCCCTACGAAAAAGAGCCAGGTTTTTTCAACTGCAGCAGACAATCAAAGTGCCGTCGATATCCACGTCATGCAGGGTGAAAGAGAGATGGCGGCTGGCAATATCACTTTAGGACGCTTCCAGCTCAGCGGTATCCCGCCGGCGCCGAGAGGAGTGCCGCAAATCGAAGTCACTTTTGACATCGATGCCAACGGAATCGTCAACGTTAGCGCCAAAGACCTTGGAACCGGAAGAGAACAACGAATCACGATCACTTCTTCCACCAAGCTGTCGGATGATGAGATCAAGCAGAAAGTAAAGGAAGCAGAGCAATTTGCAGAAGAAGACAGACGTCGGAAAGAAGAAGTAGAAACGCGCAATCGCGCCGAAACCCTGATTTATGAAACCGAAAAATCCATGAAGGAAATCGATGCGAGCCTCAGCGAGGAAGAAAAGACAAGAATCAACAACGCGAAAGAAGATCTGGCTCGCGTGATGGAAAATGGCACCGTGGAAGATATCAAGGCAAAGACAGATACGCTGACAGAAGAATTCCACACCATTTCATCTAAGATGTACCAGCAGGCGCAATCCAGCCAGGGCGGACAGGGCGGCTTCGATCCAGGCAA
>PGYA01000168.1 GCA_002839435.1 Candidatus Riflebacteria bacterium HGW-Riflebacteria-2
CCCGTTTCCGGCGAATTGTGAGGGTATTTTAAAACGGGGTAAAATCACCCTGATTTACCAGGTGAAAAATCAGACCTGTTTTTACTGAAACACTTCACCTGTCTGCCTCGCTTCCTGACTGCTATTTTGAAACCTGCATAAGTTTCAAATTGCTTCAGGAGGCGTAAATGAAAAACAAACTGTTTCAGTCCCTGCCACTCGTGGTGGCTTTGGTGGTCTGTCTGGCCATCGTGGCGCTCGCCGGTGAAGCCCGCTATTTTATACCGGGCGGCTCGCAGCGCACGACCAACTCCGACTACGTCATTCCGGTCATCACCGAGCCATCGACCGGTTATCTGACGCCGGCCACCGCCACCTTCTCGATTCCGGCAAATACTGCCGTCAAGGTGCCGACGTTGCCAGACGGAACCAAAAAGTTTCGGGTTTATGTGGTTCCGGGTGCTGGCGCAAATTTTGGGCCGGCCGGCGTAGCAAGTGGCACGAACTGGCCGGATATCGCAAGCGACACGATTTCTGATTACTTCCACGTCGGCACCACCACTCCGAATGTTTATTACATCGGTCGGGCAGGCGCGGCCACCGGCACGCTGCTTTGCGAGTGAGGTGCTTATGAAACCCATTCAACTTCTCAAGCCCGGCAAGTTTCGCGCAATGAATGGCAGGGACTTCAGCTTTGCAGCCGCTGACCTTGAAGCCATCGCGAAGAACTATGATCCGAAGCTTTTTCCATCGCCGATCGTGGTGGGCCACCCGAAAACCGAAGACCCGGCTTTCGGCTGGATTCAGTCTGTGGCCTTCGCCAACGGCGTGCTGACTGCCGAGCCTGAAAAGCTCGAACCGCAGTTCGCCGACATGGTTGCTGCCGGGCTCTATAAAAAAGTATCGGCCAGCCTGTTCGCTCCAGATCATCCGGCCAACCCGAAGCCTGGCGAATTCTATCTCAAGCACGTCGGCTTTCTCGGTGCCGCCGCTCCGGCGATACCTGGCTTGCAGCCGGTAAGTCTGGCCGGCGACAACGATGAAATCTGCATCGAGTTTGCCGTGCCAATGCCGGCACCCGAACATAAACCTAACGAGGAGGGCAAATTGGACAAGGAAAAACAGGCGCTTGAAAACAAGCGCAAAGAGCTGGAAGAAAAGGAAAAAGG
>PGYA01000169.1 GCA_002839435.1 Candidatus Riflebacteria bacterium HGW-Riflebacteria-2
TCTACACCGCGGTGAAGGATATCCTCTCGTCGAAGATGGAGGCGAAGGACGTCGACCGCCTCATCGCCGAGGAGATAGGGCACTTCCACTCGCTCACGGACGCGCTCCGCATCTGGCGGGAGCGGAACAGAGGGGCGTAGCGATGCCCTCCTTCTCCTTCTCTCGGGAGGAGTTCTCCCGCGTTTTCGACGCGCTGGGCGAGCGGTACGCCCTCTCCGGGCCGAAGCGTTTCCCCGGCAAGGGGCGCTTTACCGGCACGGACCTGGTGAAATACGCGCCGCTCGGCTCTTTCGACGAGCTGGAACTGGACGCAAAGAGCGGCATGTCGCCCAAGTCGCTCGTCTTCCCGCCCGACGAGACGACGTTCTACTTCAACGGCGACGAATTTACCGAGGCTCCGCTCGAGGACGAGCGGGAGACCGTCGTCTTTCTGCGTCCGTGCGACATTAACGGTTTCCGGAGGCTCGACGCCATCTTCCTGGAGAACGGCGGAATCAAGGACCCCTACTACCTGCGCCGCAGGGAGAAGCTCCACTTCTTCATGATCGAATGCGCAACCTCGTTCGATAACTGCTTCTGCGTCTCCATAGGGTCGAACGTCGCCGAGGAGTACGCCGTCGCTCTGCGCTTCGATCAGGACTCGGTCCTCGTCCAGGTGAAGGACGAGCGCTTCGTCGGTTTTTTCGCTTCCGGGGCGCCTTCCGGCTTCACGCCCGAGTTCGTCCGCGAGAACGCACGAAACGTCGAAGTGCCGGACGTCGACGAAATGCCTCCGGAACTCTTCCTGCACCCGCTGTGGGACGAGTACGACGCGCGCTGCATCGCCTGCGGCAGATGCAATACCTCCTGCGTCACCTGCACCTGCTTTTCCACGCGGGACATCTTCTACGCGGACAGCCGCCGCTCCGGCGAGCGTCGCCGCGTCTGGGACGGCTGCCACCTCGACGGGTTCACCGACATGGCCGGGGGGCACTCCTTCCGGAAGAAGAAGGGGGAGCGAATGCGCTTCAAGACCTTCCATAAGATATACGACTTCAAAAAACGCTTCGGCTACAATATGTGCGTCGGGTGCGGCAGGTGCGACGACGTCTGTCCCGAGTACATTTCGTTCGCGGAGGGCATCAACAAGGTCGCCGCCGCCATCC
>PGYA01000170.1 GCA_002839435.1 Candidatus Riflebacteria bacterium HGW-Riflebacteria-2
GCCCATCATCGTCGTGACCACGGGGATCTGCATGAGCTCCGCGAGCTCCTTGAGTTCCTTGGACCCTTCAGACGCGATGACCCCGCCGCCCACGTACAGAAGCGGCTTGTTGGCCTCTTTGATCAGAGTGACCGCTTGTTTGACCTGCTTGCCGTGGCCCCTGAAGGTGGGCTTGTAACCCGGCAGGTTCACGATCTCGGGATAGTCGAAATCAATCTCGGCCTTGCTGATATCGACTGGCACGTCGACGAGCACCGGGCCGGGCCGTCCGGTCGTGGCGATATGGAAGGCCTCCTTGATGATCTCGGGTAGCTCCTTGGCATCTTTGACCAGGTAGTTGTGCTTGGTGATGGGCACCGTGATACCCGTGATGTCGATCTCCTGGAACGCGTCGGTACCAATGACCGCCGTGGCCACCTGAGCCGTGAATACGACCATGGGGATCGAATCCATGTACGCGTTCGCGATGCCGGTGATCGTGTTGGACGCGCCCGGGCCGCTCGTCACCAGCGCGACTCCGCACCTACCCGTCGCACGGGCATAGCCGTCCGCCATGTGCACGGCACCCTGCGCGTGACGCGGGAGCACGCTGCGGATCTGCTTCGAGTCGTACAGCGCATCGAATATGGGCAGCGCCACGCCACCGGGATAGCCGAACAGCACATCGACACCTTCGGCCTCGAGACTTCGCACGAGCGCCTGAGCGCCGTTCATCTGCTCCGTCATGACAACACCGCCCCCTTATCTGCCGAGGAAACCAGTTTCGCGTAGCGAGCGAGCACCCCGGACGTCACCCGAGGAGCGCGTGGCATCCACGCCGATCCACGAGCTGCGAACTCATCTGCCGAGATGTTCAGAGTCAGCGCGCCCGCGTCGATATCCACGGTCACGGAATCGCCTTCGGCGATAAGCGCGATCGGACCGCCTGATGCGGCCTCGGGCGAAACGTGACCGACCGCCGGTCCCTTCGTCGCGCCGGAGAACCGTCCGTCAGTGAGCAGGGCGACGCTCGAGGACAGGCCCATGCCACTGATCGCGCTCGTGGGCGTGAGCATCTCACGCATGCCGGGACCGCCCTTGGGTCCCTCGTAGCGGATGACCACCACGTCGCCTTCGACGATGCGACCGGCCATGATGGCCTC
>PGYA01000171.1 GCA_002839435.1 Candidatus Riflebacteria bacterium HGW-Riflebacteria-2
GTTCACGAGCTGGAGCCTTTCGTCATGCTCCCGTAGCTGTCAAACGTCGCGAGCCTCCCCGGCATAGCCGGGGGGTCTCCCAAAGGCGAGACTAGGAGCGGAGAACACGGAACACGGAACAGAGAACCAGGAATGGGCAGAGGCAGGTGCTGCGCAATCCTTCCTTCTGTGCCTTCTGCGTCCTCCGTGGTTCTTCGGAGGCCGATCCCGGTACTCACGTCGGGCAAGACGTCAGCGCTGGGTCGCAAGCTCCAAGAGCAGGTCAATCGGGTTGGGGTCGAGCGAGGTGGGGTGACCGGACTGCCAGGACTTCGGCGACAGGATGTACGAGATGTGACCGGCATGCGGGTGCACGACGTGACGGTATCGCTTCCCGAACAGGGGCATGATTGGGTACGCGGTACGGTCGGGGATCATGGCGTCGCGACCGCCGAAGAAGCCGATGAGCGGCAGGGGGGTCTCGTCGAGGATGGTGCGCAGGGACAGTGGCTTTCCGCGGTAGGAAGCGGGGAGCTCGCCGTCGGGCCCGATGCCCTTGGTGAACAAGCGGGAGGCGAAGCGAACGAGGTCGAGGGGCAGGGCGAACCTGCGTGCGCTCTCGGGGGAGATCCAGTACGCGCCGGTCAGGTCCCTGCGCTGACGCTTGGAGAGGTCTTGCACGGTGCGAACCTTCGCGTAGTCCGTCTGGTTCCAGCCCGCGGCGACGTGCGCGAGGGGCGTCTTGTGGAAGGTGGTGCGCAGCCCGAGGTCGAGGGACATTCGCATGCCATCGCCGGGGACGTAACCGCCGCCGACGAGCTTCGCGATGGCGAAGGACAGGTCCATGAGGGACTCGGGCATCAACGAGGGGAACTCGGCGAGGACCTGGCACTCTCGGCCGTCGAAGGGGGAGACGAAGGTGGTGGCGGCGCACATTCGCTCGCTTGCCTCGCGGGGCTTGGCGGCCACGAACGCGAGGGTCTGCATGCCGTGCCCGCAATATCCTTCGAGGACCATCTTTCGGTGCTCGTTGTGCTCGAAGGCGACGGCGGACATGGAGTCCATGGCGTCGATGAGGCGTTCGAGGGTGAGGCCGGCGTAGTCGACCTGGTCGCGGTCCCCGCGAAGCTCGACGGCATAGACGG
>PGYA01000172.1 GCA_002839435.1 Candidatus Riflebacteria bacterium HGW-Riflebacteria-2
CAGTGTAAACCGTTGTTTGCGATTGAGGTTGACTATTTTGTATTACTGTCGCTGATCCAATGATATCTCCAATAGAATAACGGACTCCATCTAATGGAGAATCCGTAAACGTATTTGTAGTATTTCGCAAAATTAAGTATCCGGTTGTTAAATCACCTGGATAATTATCCTGAACAGGAGGCCAGTTTAACGTAACTGAATTATTTCCTGCATTAACAGTATATGCAGTAGGAGTAGTTACTGGCCAATTGGGTTGTCTTAAGGAACGCCAGAAATCGCTGTTAGCTGTATTAGATGCGCTGCAGATATTTGGTAAACCAAAGGTCAGATCAACTGCACTGCTAGCAGTATAAGTTGTTCCATTTTGTGGCGGAGACCCATAATCAATCAAATTTGCACCAGGACAAACAAATATAGCCTCATTTGAAGCTATCGTTGAACTATGATTGAGTTTAGAGCCCGAAAGAATACCATTATAACAAGCTCCTGGTGTTGGCATATGACCAAGAGCATGAACATGATTTCCAGCAGCATCTAATAGTTGAATAATTTCTCCACCCGCATTAATATTTAGAGTTGCACCATCCCAGGTAGGCGGGTTAAAGAGTCCACCAGTAAAGTAAGGTGATTGATAAGATGGAGGGTTATTATATGTAGCTCTCAAGCATAAATAGCCATCACTTGCATCTAAATCTTCAACATATGAAACTCCAGTTGAACTAACAGGCCTATGCCGAATAACTATTATTGTACCTGCTCTCATGTTGCGCCAAAAGTTCATAACGTTAAAACTTATGGCATTCATCCAGTTTGCTTGACCTCCTCCAGCATCACGAAGTTGCCATCCACGCATATCCAAATTATCCTGTACAACGAGAAGCTCAGTCCACTCATCCCTAGGATCATTAGCATTATAGTAACTACTTACTACAACTGCTTGTGCATAAGTTGTTTCAGAAAACAGAAGGATTGCCGCCATAAGGCTAAGCAGGTGAATAGGGTACAGAAATCCCTTCAGGTAACAGATCCTGTTTTTCACAAATTCAGAATTAGTAAAAAATAAGTGTCGTTAACCGCTGAATCTGCAATAGCTTACCAGGCAAAAGAATGAGATTTCTGT
>PGYA01000173.1 GCA_002839435.1 Candidatus Riflebacteria bacterium HGW-Riflebacteria-2
TGTAGATGCGCCTTATGAAAAATTAATCCTTGCAGAGGATAAGCTCAGGTTTGCGGCTGAAGACAAATACCGCAATATCGTAGATAATGCCAGCGATGCGATTATAACAACAAACCTTGAGAGGAAAATAACTTCATGGAATCCAGCTTCTGAAAAAATATTCGGGTGGAAAGCCGAGGAAGTAATGGGAAAAGACATGTGTAAGTTAGTAGTGCCTGAGAGGCTGTATGAATTCAAAACACAGGTTTTTGAAGATGCAATTTCAGGCAAAAATACATTTACTGGTGTTGAAACAGTGTGTCTGCGCAAAGACGGCAGGGAACTGGATACGGGGTTCACCATCTCTGCCCTGCGGGATATTAATAAAAAATTAACAGGAATTTCAATTATAATCCGTGATATTACGGAAAGAAAAGAGCATGAAAAAAGTCTCAGGAGCTCAAGGGATTTTATAAAAACCGTACTTGACAGCATGAATGATGAAGTATCCATCATTGACGTGCGCAATTTCAGGATAATTGACGTAAATAAGGTTTTCCTGGATGATTACGGGTTAACGAAAGAAGACGTGCTCGGAAAAACCTGTTATGAGATTACCCATAAACGAAACACGCCCTGTATTGCACCGGATGATACCTGCCCGCTTATGCAGACAAAGGAGACAGGCAAGTACGCAGTAGAAGAGCATGTGCACTGGATTGATGGGGAGAAGCAATATGTGGAAAACTCAACCTCTCCCATCCTCGATGAAAATGGAAATATTGTGCAGGTTGTCCATGTTTCAAGGGACATCACAGAGCGCAAGCGTGTTGAAAAAGCATTGATGGAAAGTGAAGAAAGGTTTTTTTCAATGGCGCAGACTGCTGTTGATGCCATTATAATTTCAGACGAATCCGGAAACATCCTGTTATGGAATAACGGCGCATCAAATATTTTCCAGTACACAGAAGAAGAGATACGCGGCAAACCAATAACCACCATCATGCCTGAACGATACAGGGATGCGCACAGGCAGGGGATGGAACGTATTGTAAAAGGTGGAGAGTCTAAGTATCTTGGGAAAAACATCCAGTTACATGGTCTGAAAAAAGACGGCAGCGAGTTCCCTGTAGAGT
>PGYA01000174.1 GCA_002839435.1 Candidatus Riflebacteria bacterium HGW-Riflebacteria-2
TCCCTTTTTTGAGTTCATCAAAATTCATATGCTGGTAAGCCCTAAAAGCAAAAAGCCGCAGAACGGCGGCTCTCCGGAATTGAAACAATCATGACTATTGCAATACAGATAAAAAATTAAATCCTCATGAAAGAGATAAGCGTCAAGCGATGAAAGATTTTGATTCCATTCTCCAGGACCTTGCCAGTCCTGATGAGGAAATAAGACATAAGGCCGTTATCGAACTCATAAAAACCAATGATGTCAGAGCCATACCCGCCCTGAGAGACATGGCCCGGGATGACGACTCGGTCAAGATTCGCTACTATGCCAAAAAAGGGCTCCATTTCCTGAAAAACCAGACTCTTCCAAGAGCAATGACAGGCTCTGGAAAAAGCGTCAGCGTTTCACAGCAAGTTGCTGGCGGAGGCATACTGGCTGATCTGGATACTGCCTTTTCCAATGAAGATGACGATGAGAAAATCGCGATCATTCAGAGAACCATAAAACTCAATGCCGTTACAGCTCTGACCAGACTCTGTGAATTTCTGAACAGGGAAATGAACCCCTTTGTAAAATCCAAGCTCATCATTGCAATCGGTATTCTCGGCAATGATTCCATGGTTGAGATTCTCAAGCCATATCTGAGAGATCCGGATTACCGCATAAAGGCCAATACAATTGAGGCACTTGGGTATATCGGTACAAGAACCGTTTATCCGCTCATTCTTCAGGCTCTGGATGACCCGGACAACAGAGTCAGGGCCAATGCCATTCGGATAATTAACAAGTTTGGCAAAACCACAGTGCGCCAACTTCTGGAATCAATGATTTCATCAGGTGATGTTGCCATGATGGGATCAGCAATCATGGTGATTTCCGAAATAGGAAGAACAGATCTTCTGCCCCTGCTTGAAAGCGGCTGGTCAAAAGGTGATGCCACCATCAGAGCAAGAGTTGAGAAAACTCTGGCCGCACTTTCACAGAAAGATCATGAAGCCCGTGCAATTCTTGATAGAATCACATCCGGAAATGCAGAAAAAGGCAGCGCTCATGGTCAGGATCTCCTTTCACATCTCTCTTCAAGAGTTTCACAGCTCCTGTCATCCCCTGAACCCGAAAACCGGCTCAAGG
>PGYA01000175.1 GCA_002839435.1 Candidatus Riflebacteria bacterium HGW-Riflebacteria-2
TTTCTCTATCTCGGCAGGGGTATCAATTTTCCGACTGTCCTCGAAGGGGCGCTCAAACTGAAGGAAATATCTTACATCCACGCAGAGGCATATGCAGCCGGGGAGATGAAACACGGCCCCATTGCCCTGATAGACGAAAACATGCCCATCGTCTTTGTCTCTCCAAGAGACCAGACATACAAGAAAACCTGCTCCAACATGGAAGAGGTTTTAACGCGCAGGGGAAAAGTGCTTCTTGTCACCGACGACGCCCGGCATGACATGGCCGACAGGGCCGATTCCCTCTTTGTTGTTCCCGAAAGCATCTACGAGCTACAGCCCATCCTTTCCATAGTACCTCTCCAACTCATGGCTTATTACATGGCGAACCTTCTCGGCACCGACGTCGATCAACCCCGAAATCTCGCAAAGAGCGTAACCGTCGAGTAGCGCCTACCGGGCGGTTATGGGAGGAACGGCCATGAGATTTCCCCAGTTTTCCAGCCAGCCTCGTAAATGGGAGACGTCCTCGAGGATGACAAGCCTGCGGCAGTCGGCATCGCCCGCCTTTTTGAGGAAGGACCGCGCAATGAAGGGGGGCACCACGGTATCCTTCGCCCCGGCGAAATGACGCTGCGGCAGGTCTGCCAGTCTTGCCGCCTCATCGACGGGGTTGAGGGACCCCTCGAGGGGACTCACCCCGTGATGGCGGTTCACTTCCTCGGTGTCGAGGTTACCCGCGACTGTCCTCAGGCTTGCGATATCGTCCCGGCGCGACGCCACGAGGGCGGCAATGGCGGCACCCCCGGAATACCCGACGAGATGGACCCACTCCGAACCTGAAACCGTGCGAAGCCTGCCTATTGCCTCGCTCATCGCTTCCACGACCTCGGGGGAGAATCGCCCGTCTGACCAGTAACGAGGATCGCACCCGGGCGAGGGACCCGTGGCGTATTGTCCGGGACGCGCCAGGTAGGCCACGTTTCCGGAAGGGTCAAGGGCGGCCATCTGCAGAACGAGTGGCTTTCCCGGTGTCGGGTCTCCGGAGAGCTGTGTGCGGGAAAGCCACGCCAGCCCATCGCCCTCGATATACACCGTGATGTCGGCGCCGGGTTGGGAAAAGCG
>PGYA01000176.1 GCA_002839435.1 Candidatus Riflebacteria bacterium HGW-Riflebacteria-2
ACTGGTGCCACGTTATGGAACGTGAATCATTCGAAGATGAGGAAGTCGCCGGACTACTCAACGACACGTTTGTGAACATTAAAGTCGATCGTGAAGAGCGTCCCGATATTGATGCCGTCTATATGAAGGTCTGCCAACTCATGACACAAAGCGGCGGCTGGCCTTTGACGATTATCATGACCCCTGATAAAAAACCCTTCTTTGCGGCAACCTATATTCCCAGAGAAACCAAATACGGCCGGGCCGGAATGCTGGAAATTATTCCGATCATGAATAAGCTGTGGCAGACCAAACGCGCGGATGTGCTTTCCGCTTCCGCGGAAATTGCGCAGGCCTTGCGGCAGCCTGCAGAAAGTAAAGCGCGGAATTTAGGAGAAGAAACCCTGCATCGGGCCTACCGCTCATTGTCTGCGAGTTTTGACCGGACGTTCGGCGGATTTGGTCAGGCGCCGAAATTCCCCTCACCGCACAATTTCTTTTTTCTGCTGCGCTACTGGAAGCGCACCGGCGACATTCAGGCTTTGCGCATCGTGGAGCACACGCTGCAAAACATGAGGCGCGGCGGAATTTACGATCAGATCGGCTTCGGCTTTCACCGCTATTCAACGGACGCCCGCTGGATCGTACCGCATTTCGAAAAGATGCTCTATGATCAGGCGCTGATGGCGATGGCGTATATTGAGCTTTATCAGGCGACAGGAAATAAAGAATACGAAAATACCGCCCGTGAAATATTCACCTATGTTTTACGCGATATGACCGATGAGCAAGGCGGTTTTTATTGCGCCGAAGACGCCGACAGCGAGGGCGTTGAAGGCAAGTTCTATCTATGGACGGAAAAGGAAATCCGCAATGTCCTTACCCGGGAAGAAGCGGATTTGTTTTTGTCGCTCTACCGGCACACGGACGACATGGCGATGCCCGGCATGGCGGAAATTCCCGCCGGTCATTTTATTCCGCATCTAAAGCCGTCAACGGAGAAAGAACGGGAGGCAACCGAAACGCTCTCCGAAATGGAAACCATCCGGAAAAAACTTTTCGCGGTGCGGGAAAAACGAGTGCACCCGCATAAAGACGATAAAATTCTGACCGATTGGAACGG
>PGYA01000026.1 GCA_002839435.1 Candidatus Riflebacteria bacterium HGW-Riflebacteria-2
AAAGACAAACCCGCTCGGGTGGTGAAATTGGCAGACACGCAAGATTCAGGTTCTTGTGCCCGCAAGGGTGTAGGGGTTCAAGTCCCCTCTCGAGCACCGCAAAGCCGCCTCATTGGCGGCTTTTTTGTTTTCAAAAGACTTCACTCTTCGCAGTAGTATTACAATATGCTTCAACAAGTCTTTGATTTGTTCAACGATTTTCCCTTGCAATTACAGCGTTGATCGGTTAAGATTAAAAATGAACTAACGGTTCATTTTTAATATGCAGATTTTAAAGAAATCAGTTAAGCTTGCGCTTGAAAAAACAGCGTTGAAGCTGTTCGCTGCCAGAGGTTATGACAACACCACTATGGCAGAAATTGCTGCTGCCGCAGGAATTTCTACCGGCAACATCTATCGCTATCACGCAAACAAAGAAGAACTGCTCTATGCGGTCATTCCTGCGTCGTTTGTTGAATTATGTTTGCAGACGATCAAAAGTAAGGTTGCGCTGGTCAGGGGGATGAACTCGCAGCAGGTTGCCGGCTCAAAAGAGCTCAGGCTGGGCAACGAAATGCTGATGAAATTCGTTCTGACCCATCGCCATAAGATTCTGGTGCTGATGCGAGAATGCAGCGGCACTCGCCTGGCCGGCTTTCGTGATATTGTCAGGCAGAAGATCATGGAGAGCGTTCATGAACACCTCGCCAGCCTGTCAGAGTCTTCGCCCGGGCGCAGGAATGAGCCAGACCAGCTGCTGCTGGCAACGGTCTACGATAATCTGATAAACGCGTCAACGTCTATTCTAGACGCTGATACAACTGAAAAGCATAGAAAAGCAGCTCTGGAAAAACTTCTTGATTATCATCTCAAAGGAATGGCAGCCATCTGCTGATTTTTTTTGCCCGGAAATTCTTAAGTGAATGATTAGTTCATTTTTAAATGGAGGTTTTATGAAGATCACAGCTTTCAACGGCACTCACAAGACAGGCGAGTCGAATACGGCGATTCTGGTTGATCACTTTCTTCAGGGCGCGGCAGAAGAGGGCGCGCAGATCGAGCACCTAAGGCTGGCGCAGGTTCGAATTCAGCCATGTACAGCCTGCAAGGCCTGCTGGCAGAAAACTCCGGGCAAATGTGTCATCGATGACGACATGAGCGTGCTTCTCGAAAAATTCATCAGCTCAGACATTGTGGTGCTGGCTTCGCCCATCTACGCCGACAATATTTCCGGGTTGCTGAAAACATTCATCGACAGGCTTATTCCCGTTGGTGACCCGCACTGGCAGTTCGACGAGAATGGCGAAAGCAGGCACTGCCGTCGTCATGCAAAACCGACCAGACTGGTTGCAGTAAGTAATTGTGGCTATCCTGAACAGAGCCATTTCGATGTTCTGCGCCTGTATTTTCGCAGACTGTGTCGGAACATGCAGCTCGAACTCAGCGGCGAAATCTATCGTGGTGCCGGCGCACTGCTGGCCGGCGGTGTGCCTGAATTCGCCGGGCATCTGGCCAGCTACCTCGATCTGGTCAAAAACGCAGGTCGCGAAGTCGTTCGCCAGGGCAGCGTCTCTGAGTCTCTATCAGAAAGCCTGGAGGCGCCAATGGTTCCGCTGCCCGGCTTCAACCAGGTCTTTCTGGCAAAAGTAAATCAGCTTGTCGATGCCCAGATTCCTTCAAAGACTGCATAACTGCATGCATTCGGTGAACTGATTATTGGCCGGACAGGCTGAGGTATATCGAACCGATCAGGATTGTTGCGATAGTTATCAGCTTGAGAGCTTCATTCACAGCCAGAAATATCTTGTCGGTCGTTGTGGGAGATTCGCTGGCTGGCAGGGCATAGAGTTCTTCGCCGATGATGGTTCCGTTGGCAACCACAACCGCATCTGGAAGGGATGAGAAATCAGCGCAGGCGTTGTGAATGCTGCCGTGGCGACTGACAGTTTCGCCCAGCACAAGGTTTTCCATGCCAAATGCACCCGAGAGAAATGTGACCGAAGGTTTCTGGCGTTCGGCCGCTCCGGCAGCAGCATAAAGAAACGATATGGTATCGAAGGCGAGAAAATCGAGATTTGCTTTGATATTACGGTCTTGCAGAAAGTCCTGCAGGTACCCGTATTTGAACGGGCAGCTTACCAGCAACGTCAGTTCGCGTTGCGCAAGGTCGCTGCCGTGGTTTTCCAGAAACCTCAGACAATGGCTCATAATGATAGTCTGTTCTGTGTCAAGAATTGAGGTAGTACCAGGAATCAAGAGTATCTTCTGACCGTCGGCCGCTGCAAATTGTTCTTTGAAATCATCGTATGCATCTATGTGTCTTGGCTTTTGGGGCAGTTTCGCGCGGATCAGCCAGAATATGAAGAGCAGTATCAGATAAACTGCCGCAACATACTGTACAAGTTCTCTTCGCATCTGCCAGCTGAGTTCCATTTTTTCTCCTGCTTCAAATTCTTGCGGCAGCTGACGGAAACCGTCATTTTACAGCCAATAAAAAACTCTGCCTTCCCCCTGATTGTAAAACATCTGTTCTGCGGCGTAAACTTATATCATTATGACATTTCTGAGGCGACTTGCGGCGGGCTGATCTGGTATCATCATCTGCTGTAGAGTTCTCATAAACGAAAGGGAAATGATCGTGACGGTTTTTAAAACTGCGATAATTGTCGGAGCGACATCGGGAATCGGCAGGGCGCTGGCCGAATTGCTGATCAGTCATGGTTGCCGGGTCGGCGTTGCCGGGCGGCGGCGTGAACTGCTCGACGAAATAGAACAGCAGCACGGCGATAAGGTCGTGTGCAGGCAGATCGATGTCGATTCTGCTCAGGCAGCCATGTCGGCACTTGACGGGCTGATAATGGAGATGGGTGAGGTCGATCTGATCGTGATAAGTGCCGGAACCGGCTCTGCGAACCCAGATCTGGCATGGGAACCCGAGGCTGCGACCATTGCCACAAATGTTACAGGTTTTGCAGCCATGGCTACCGCGGCGATGCGCTATTTTCTCGCCCGTGGCAGCGGTCACCTCGTCAGTATGTCTTCTGTTGCAGCCTTTCGCGGTAGCCATGAAGCGCCAGCCTACAATGCCTCAAAGGCTTTTGTCAGTAATTATACTGAAGGTTTGCGAATCAAGGCAGCCAGGTCTGGCAAGCCAATCTTTGTAACCGATATTCTGCCGGGTTTTGTCGATACCCGCATGGCACAGGGCGAAGGTTTGTTCTGGGTCGCATCACCAGAAAAAGCCGCTGCACAGATATACAAAGCGATTAAAGCGAAGCGCCACCGGGCCTTTATCACCCGCCGCTGGCGCCTGATCGCATTTCTGCTGCAGATTTTGCCCGATTTTATCTACAGAAAATTCTAATCATATAACTGGCTGTTTCTTGAATCGAGGGAGTTCTCGTGAAATTCATATTGTTACCTTGCTCTTTACCCATTTTACGAAAGAGCCCGGGCAGAATGGGCCAAAAATCCGCAGGCGCAGTCTTCAGGCGAATTCGTTCTCGAAGACGTAGACCCCTCGCAGGCAGCGGCAGATTCAATGGCGCATCTGGACACCTTCTTGAACGGTATTCTCAAAGACTGATCTTTGGTCAGAACATCTCAGTATGATTTATCTTAGGCGACGTTTGGTGAGCTGATATTGTTTTTCAGGGAGCGAGAGGCATGAAGACCAGGTCGTCGGCAGTGTCGGGCAGGCCGTCGGGGCCGGCGCTGCGCAGGATTTTGTCGCCGCTGTTGCTGTAAAGCAGGGGTTTGTCAGTGTAGATGTCAGTCGGCAGGCTTTTACCCAGCCATTGTTGCAGGGTTTCGAGCGAGTCGGGCAGTGACTTGTGCTCAAGCTGGTAGGCGCGCAGCGCGAGGGTGGTGATGGCTGCCCGGAAAACCAGCCGGGACCTGAAATCCTGCTCGAAGGCCTTTTTGAACGAAGGCACGGCAATCGACATCATGAACTGCATGAAAAAGTCTTCGGGCATGAAAAAATAGCCGACGTAATGCAATCCTGGCTCCAGGATATTCTGCAATTCATCAGACTTCTTCTGCTGCTCTTTTGAGAGTTCCATGGCCTCGCGATAAGGCCGCTGGCATGCTTCGATCAGCGGGTCATAATACGCATCGATGTATTTTTTTTGTCGGTCGGGATCGCACATTGCTTCGGCCAGACGGTTGCGGTTCGGTATGTTTCTCTGGTGAAAGGCACTCGGAATAAGCTTTTTCTCAGTCATCCAGGCTCTTTCCATGCCGGGCATGTCATCGTGCAGGCGCATAAGAACGGCAGTCCAGCTTTTCAGTCTTGCCGCCGGCAGTTTGAGCTTGTCTGACATCTCAATTATGGCCGAGGTGCCAATATTTCTTACTGCTATGGCTATCATTCGCGAAATCAGAGACGCACCTGAGACATCGAATGTCTCGACTTCGTGGGCAAGA
This sequence comes from Candidatus Riflebacteria bacterium HGW-Riflebacteria-2, assembly GCA_002839435.1. Lineage (GTDB taxonomy): Bacteria > Muiribacteriota > Ozemobacteria > Ozemobacterales > Ozemobacteraceae > Rifleibacterium. The sequence goes on from PGYA01000026.1 coordinate 4,408, forward strand.
AGCAGAATTGCAGCGCCAATCGCCAGGGCGTTTTCATGCTGGCCTTGACTGAAAAACCATCTGCTCATGAGATACCAGTAACGAGCAGTTTCACGGAAAGCTCTGAAATCTGGCATCGGTGCAGAAATGATCAGAACTTCCGGCAAGTCGGGTGGCTTGGGCAGCTCTTTTATTCTCGCCATCAGACGTGCCGGCAACTCTTTTTCGAATTTCTGTCGGACTTCCGAAGAAATTTCATCCATATCAGAAATCGACTCCTCGAGCGGAACCAGCTTGCCGCCGGTTAAAGAAAATGGCGAGGATATTTTGTCACTGCCGATGTCCGACCACTCTGCCGGGCGGGTTAAGCCCAATACCAGGTCAGGCAATGGCAGCCGGGAAGGAGTCGGTGCTCCAGGACTTGCAGGAGCGCCGCCGGTCACTGCCGACATGCCGCCGGAAGCAGCGCGAAACAAGTTGACAATGCGGGCTGTCTGATAGACAAAGACCATGCTTACCAGAGCGATTATCGCCAGAAACATTTTGGTAACGGGTTTCAAAAGAATGACCCCCTCTTGGGAACACTGAGCTTAGATCATTCTAACACAGATAAAGGCGGAGTCTGTAGCAGCAAATATAGCCTGATCAAACTGATTGCATTTCATTTGCAGGATGGGATAAGATTTTTTGCATCCGGTACATCCAATTGAATAAATACAACTAATCACAGAATAGAATGCATCCTGCCGGATTTGAGAGAAACAAACCAGTACAGACGTCTGGAAGATTTTTGTATGCAAGGAGGGTTCATGGCTATTTCCCATCAATTCGAATACCACCGGCCGCCTACGTTCGGAGAGGCAATGAAGCTGATCGCCGACTACAAGGGCCGGGCGTCGGTTCTCGCCGGCGGCACCGATCTGGTTAACTGGATCAAGGAGGATTTTCTCGCGCCCGAAGCGGTCATCGACATCAAGAATATTCCCGAGCTGAAAAAGCTCGAGTATAGCGGAAATACGCTGTCGGTAGGGGCTGCTGTAACTTTCAGCGAGATGATCGATTCAGCTCGAGTCAAGGAACTTTTTCCTCTGATCGTTGAGCAGAGCCAGGTCGTCGCCTGTCATGGCGTGCGCAATCGCGCTACTATGGTGGGAAACATCTGTTCGGGAGTTCCCTGCTGCGACAGCGGGCCGGTGCTGATGGTTTATGACGCGGTCGTGCATGTTACCGGGCCAAAGGGCGAGCGCAAGATTCCTGTCATGGAATGGTTCGTCGGGCCCAAGAAGACCTCGCGCGATCCCATGGAAATAGTCACGAAGATTGATATTCCGGTTCCGACTGTAAAGAATGCCGGCTGCTATGTAAAGCTCGGGCGCTATCGCGGCGAAGACCTCGCCCAGGCCAGCGTGGCGCTGCTCGCTCTCGAAGGTGGCGAAACCAGAGTTGCTTTCGGTTCGGTCGGGCCGACTCCGATTCGCAGCCGCGAAATCGAAGAGTTTCTCAAGGGCCGCGAGCTGACCGATTCGCTCTGGCCCGATCTCGACAAGCTGGTTGAAAAGACGATCGCTCCCATCAGCGATCTGCGCGCAACCAAAGAATACCGTCTCCACATGACCAAAATCATGCTGAAACGTGGCCTGAATGCTGTTTGCAAGCGTCTGGTCGGAACCGGGCCGGCCTATGGCTCGTCTTTGCTCTGAGGAGGCGGTATGAAAAAGATCAACATCAATTTTGAATTGAACAACGAAGGCTGGAACCTCGATGTCGAGCCAAGCGACACCCTGCTTGAGGCAGTTCGCGACAAGATGGGCGTCAAAAGCCCGAAAATCGCCTGCGATCGTGGTGATTGCGGTGCCTGCACGGTTCTTCTCGACAACAAGGCGGTTCGCAGCTGTCTGATTCTGGCGGCCGAAATCGACGGGCACAAAATTACCACGGTAGAGGGTCTTTGCCCGCAGGAGCCCACGCCATTGCAGAAACATTTTGCCCGAAACAACGCTTTTCAGTGCGGATTTTGTGCGCCGGGTATGATTCTCGCTGCGCACGAACTTCTGCAGAACAACCAGAAGCCGAGCAGAGAAGAAGTTCAGGAAGCCATTTCCGGCAATCTCTGCCGCTGTACAGGTTATGAGAAAATCATTGAGTGCATGGTTAACCCTGATCTGAAGAGCGGAGAGGACAAATAAATGAGTGAAATGAAATATGTAGGAAAATCAGTTGAACGCGTCGACAGTCTCGAAAAAGTCACCGGCGCCGCCAAATACGTTGATGACATAGATTTTGGCCCGAGCCTGCTGCATGCCGAGATAGTCGAAAGCCCGCACGCCCACGCGATAATCAAGAGTATAGATATTTCTGCTGCCGAAAAGTATCCGGGGGTAGTCAAGGTTGTCACCGGCAAGGATTACCCGGTGAAGTTCGGCATGTACATGAAAGACCGCTACATATTCGCCATCGACCGGGTTCGCTTTATCGGCGAACAGGTTGCTGCGGTGGTCGCGCGCTGCCCCAAGATCGCCCGTCGCGCCGCCGCTCTGGTCAAGGTCGAGTATGAAGTTCTCAAACCTGTTCTCGAACCGCTCGATGCGATCAAGCCGGATGCTGTCATTCTGCATCCCGAACTCAAAAATTATCCGCATGTGCCCTGGTTTTATCCGAAAGAAAGCACCAATATCGCTCACCTGCGCAAGACGCGCAAGGGCGACGTCGAAAAGGGCTTTGCCGAAGCCGACGCCGTTATTGAAGATACCTATCAGGTTCCCCGCTATGCTCACTGTTGCCTGGAACCGCATATTGCCGTCGGCCAGCAGGATCATTCAGGCCGTCTGACAGTCTGGAGTTCGTCGCAATCACCCTGTACGCAGAAGAACCTGTTTGCACAGTCGCTCGAGTCTTTCGGCCTTTCTCACAAGGATATCAGGGTTATCACGCCCTATATTGGCGGCGGTTTCGGCGGCAAAGCCGGCGTCTGCATGGAAATCCTCGCAGCCGTTCTGGCTCTGTCGGTGAAGGGTCGTCCGGTGAAGGTTCGCTGGCGTCGCGATCAGGAGTTCTACAACACCTATCTGCGTCAGGGCGTAGTTGGCAAGATCAAGATGGGTGCGAAGAAAGACGGCACGATTACGGCTCTTAAATACGAGCTGTATTTCGATGGCGGCCCCTATGTCGAATACGGCGCCAACGTCGTTAACGCTGCCGGCCTGTCAGCCTGCGGCCCCTACAAAGTTGACAACCTGAACATCGATTCTTACTGTCTCTATACCAACTGTCCGTCTGGCGGGCCATACCGCGGTTTTGGCTATTCAGAATTCACTTTCGGGCTTGAATCGCATATCGATCGCATGGCGGAGAAGCTTGGCATCGACCCGGTTCAGTTTCGTCTGAAAAACGCGATAAAGGAAGGCGACGCACTTGGCTACGGCGCTCCAATGAATGCTTGTGACCTGCATAAATGCATCAATCTTGTCGCCGAAGAAGTGAAATGGGGCAAAGACGAGACTTCACCAGATCCCAACAAGGTAATCGGGAAAGGCGTTGCCTGTTTCTGGAAAGGCCCGGCCATGCCGCCAAACGCCTCTTCTTCGGCATATCTCAAGTTCAACGAAGATGGCAGTATCAACCTGCTAATTTCTGCCATGGAAATGGGGCAGGGTGTTCTTACCGCCATGGCGCAGATCGCCGGTGAGGTTCTCGGCGTGCCGCCTTCCAAGATTCGTGTCGAGACTCCTGATACTGACCGCAATCCTTACGAATGGCAGTCGGTGGCTTCACATATAACCTGGGGCTGCGGCAACGCTGTGCAAAAAGCTGCTATCGACGCGCGCGAAAAGATTTTCGATATAATAGAACGTACTCTATACCTCGAGAGGGCCGGGCTCTATCTCGAAGACGAGGCGGTCAAGTGTCGCACTAAACCGGACTGGTCCCTTCCGCTGCGTGATTTCGTCATCAACGGTATCATGGTTAAAGACGGCACTTTCAAGGGTGGCCCGATCATGGGTGTCGGCATGTTCATGCCGGAATTTTGCTCGACGCTGTGCGATCCTGAAACCAGTCAGGGCGGCAAACCCAATGTTCACTACACGGTGGGCGCAGCGGCCGTAATTCTTGAGATCGACAAGGACACCGGCAAAATGGATGTGCAGAAAGTTGCTCTGGCGGCTGATATTGGCAAGGCTATCAATCCCGACATGGTTGAGGGGCAGATTGTCGGCGGCATGCTGCAAGGCCTGGCTACGGCCTTATATGAAGACATCGCCATCGACGAGAACGGTCGACTGCTGAATCCGAATTTCACCGATTACAAGATTCCTACTGCCCGTGATATTCCGGGCAAGGTGGTGTCTTTTATCGTTGAAACACCGCAGGCTGACGGTCCTTTCGGCGCCCGTGGCATCGGCGAGCACACCATGATCGCCTCAGCGCCGATAATCGGCAACGCCATCTACAACGCGCTTGGCATACGCATGACTTCGATGCCGATGACAGCAGAGCGGGTTGCTCTGAGCAAGCATCTCGGTCTGGAAAAGCGTGTCGAAGCGCTTTATGCCAAACGCACCGAGTCATACTGCAAACGCGGCAGCAAGTCCTGACGATATTTGTCGATGTCAAAAGGTCTCCCGTTTGATTGCCGAAACGCTTTTGTATGAGGATGGCGCCTGCGGGCGCCATTTTTTTTACCCGCCAGCCTGTGTTTCTATAGCACTTCAAAGTTATTGCTATAAAACCTGCCTGCGCCATTGCTTTAACTGCTAAGCGTGTTAAAAATTAAGAAGATTCAACCCTGCAATTAAAATTTGGCAAAGATTTGGCTCAAAGCCTGATAAGAATAAGAGCGCCGAGGGCGAGCGCTACGCAAAGCCCCTTGATCAGAGAAAACTCTTCTTTCAGGAAAAAAATCGAAAGCGGAATAGTTATTACCATTGTGGTTGAAAAAATGCCTTGCACCAGCGCCAGCGACCCGAGTCGGAAAGCCTGCAGCAGCAGATAATAACCGCTAAAATTCATCGCGCCGATGAAGATGCCATAGCCGATGCCTTTGGCATCGAGAGGCTTGGCATTTGAGGCGAACTTGCGGGCAATAAGCCAGGTGAAAAACGCCGAAAATCCGTAAGAGGCAAAAATATAATTCAAAGCTGGCACCTGCATTGACGCAAGTTTGCCGACGAACATCGAGAGTGCGACGCCGAAAGCAGCCCCAATTGCGAGACGCAGGCCGCGGCTCTTGTCTTTTACCAATGCCGGATCGGCCTTTGCTTTCATATCGTAACCCACCAGCAGAATGACGCAGAGCGCGAGCGAAATGCCGAGCCACTGAAAAAGATTCGGCCGGTCGCCGAGAAAGGCGAAGCCGAGAAAGATGCAGATGATCGAACTGAGCTTGGCAACCGGGAACACATGAGACGTCGGCATGTATTTGAGCGCCGAAATCTGGGCAATAGTACCGCTGGCAAAGCAACTCGCATTGAGAAAACCGAAGAGAAGAATCATCGGCAACGGCAGAAACGGACTCTGGCTGACCAGAATCATGATCCCCGACAGAACCGTTACCGTAATGGCAGCCTTGTTGACAATCTGAATGCTGCTGTAGCCGCCCTGCGCTGTCAGTTTGTAGGTGAACTCGAAGAAACCGTAAATCACTGTGGCGGTCAGCGCGTAGAGAAACCAATCCATCTTGAGCAGTTCAGGTGTGTCCATCTGCTGTTCCTCTGCTGGTAATCCCAATTGTATTTTGTCTGGCGGGTTTGATTATCTGCCATTATATTTTGCCGGTCACCCGGGGTCAATGATTAAATGTTCGGCGACCTCATGGCTGTGAAAACATTACAATAGCACTCGATTGTCAGAAGGTTTGGGTGTAAAATCTATACATCGAGAACAGTATAATTAACTGGCGGCAAGAGTAACAAGGAGAATTGGGTTTTGCAGAGATTTATTAAGAAAGTGGGAACTTTGATCGGTATTCTGAGCGGACTGGCCGGTATTGCGGTCGGTCTTTATGCTCTTTTTGCAGATATGGGAACGGCGGCGGCGCAGGCTGATCTTGCGGCGAAATGCCAGCTCGATAAGACTGTCTGCATTATGGCAACGGCGCGCGCTTCGGCTGAATACGGCGAAGCGATTGGCATTGCTGAAAAGCTGCACAGCGGTGCGCAAAAACTTGTTTTCGATCCTGAACGGTTCGATGCGTTGCTCGAAGAACTGGTTAAGACAAAGCCCCATTACGCACTGATCTTTATTCTGCCCGATGAACTGGACGTCAACATTGCCTGGAAATGGCTGATTGCCAGCACAAAGATTGATGACGATCCGTTCGTCGATATTCGTACTGGTTTCATGACCGGCGCAACGCCGGCGATGGCGCGCGCTTTCATGCAGCGCATAGTCGATGTGCATGAAGGCCGGCTGAAACTGCCGGGGAAAATGATCGACCAGCTCGGGGGCAATACCGAGATGGCTAAACCAGCTTTTCAGCAGATGGCCGGCAGTTTCATGATTCCGGTTTATGCTGAGCGTTTTGGCGTCGAAACCATAAGTCACGGTGTTCAGGGCTTTTCGCAACAACGCTTGAGCAGCTTGAACGATGCCGGCATTTTGCACTTTGGCGGCCATGGCTACCCCGACCGCATCGTTGATACGCTCAACGGCGTTTATGTGCGAAAGCTCGCTTTGTCGCCATGCGTCGTCTTTAACGGCGCATGCTATACGGGGGTTACCGGTCGCTGGTTTGACGTGACCACCGGCAAGCTTGCTGAAAAGAGGGTAGAGCCTGATCTAAGCTTCGCTCTGGGTATGCTTGAGCAGCCGGTCGTCGGTTATCTTGCTGCCTTGCACCCTGATCATGGCATTCCGGTTTATCAGGAGATGGAATACCTCGCCTGCAGTGGTGCCACACTGGGCGATGCGATCAAGCATACTCACGATGGCGTCGTGCTCGGCAATGGTGGCATAATGCCAGACCTGCCAACGCTTGGCACTGGAATGCAACTGGCCTGGACTCCGAAAGACATCATGCTCAAAGGCACTGCCGCGCGAATTCTCTTTGGCGACCCGACGCTGGCACCAATGCCATCATTCGCCCGTGAACCTTTCGCTCTCGCAACAACTGCCGGTGAAAACGGTTCACTCAAGGTTGTTGCAACCCTGAAGAACCCTTCTCTAAAGGCAACTTACACAAATACTTTCGAGAACGGTCTTTCGGGTGGCAGCCCTTTCAACGACCGTGCACTGCTTAAAATCGAACTGCCTAAAGGCCAGACGACGGCTTCTGACGTCAGGCTCGACAGAATCGTGGCTGGCGGCAGTATGCTGCAAGGTCAGATCGTCGGCTATGCCGTAGAACAGGACGACGACCGCAACTTTCTGCACGTTCACATCGATGTTCCGAGTACAGCTTACATGGCCGGCCTGCTGCGTCAGTCAGGCAACACCATCGAATTGTCAGTCGATCAGTAAAGGCATTACTCCAGTAAAGTGAGAACAGTCATCGAAGGCGGATTCTGCGACTTCGCCTGACGGCTGCGCGAAGAATGACAGAGAGCAGCCTAACCGTCATCCTGCTCGAAGTTGCAGGATCTCACAGAATGAAAATTGCGCAGTTGGCAGCAGCAATATAGCAAAGGAAAAATTCCGATTCCGATTTTTAGAAAGCTGCGTAAAAAATTTCGTTCGTGTGTTATCTTGTTTTGCATACGGAGTATGGCGCTGAAGAACTCTGGCGACAGTAACTCGACAGGCCAGCGGCGCAGAGGGAGAGAAAAATGATTGAAAGCGGCTTTGCTTATGTCGCAGTATTGCTGTTCATTGCTGCGGTAATAGTGCAACTCGACAAAAGATATCGTAAATTTTTCGATTATGTACCGGGAATAGTCGTACTTTATTTTTCGGTAATGACCTTTTCGACACTTGGTGTCTGGAAACAGACTGACGATATCAACTTTTACTATAGCCAGCTCAAGAATAACATTTTGCCAGTCATGATCTTTCTGATGCTGCTGCACTGCGACCTCAAGAAGATTTTCAAGCTCGGTCCGCGCATGTTGCTCGGCTTTTTTTCAGCTTCGGTAACCATTGGTGCCGGCTTTGTTGTGACTTATTTTCTTTTTAGAAGCCACTTTGAGCCGCATACCTGGAAAACCTTCGCAGCGCTGTCAGGCTCGTGGATGGGCGGCACCGGTAACATGGCGGCTATTCAGCTCGCGCTCGGCGTCAGCGATTCGCAGATGGGCTACACGCTGATGATGGACTCGATCAATTATGCGGTATGGGTCATGCTGCTGCTGGCGGTGGTTCCTTACGCAAAACATTTCAATCACTGGACTAAAGCCGATACCAGCCAGATCGACGAGGTTGGTGCCAGTCTGATGGCTGACCACGGCGATCGCCCGCAGAGTATGAGCTTCTCTGACCTGATTCTACTGCTTGGCAGCGCTTTTGCAGTCGCCGCTCTGGCGCAGTATGTCGCGCCGATGCTTCCAACCAGCGCATTCGTTTCGACCTACAGCTGGACAGTCATTCTCACAACAATAGTCGGTATAGTCGCTGCATTGACACCCCTCGGCAAGGTGGCAGGAATCTCGCCGCTCGCGAATCTTATGCTTTACCTTATCGTTGCGCTGATCGGTTCGCGCGCCAACTTTGCTGAGTTGTCGCAGGCGCCGTTCTACATATTTTGCGGCTTTGTCATTCTACTGGTGCATGCGGTTCTGCTTGCATTGGTTGCAAAGCTGTTCAAGCTCGATCTGTTTACCTGCGGTGTGGCCAGTCTGGCGAATGTTGGCGGTGTCGCATCGGCCCCGATTCTGGCGGCCGCTTACAGCGAAGTGCTGGTGCCGGTAGGTGTGCTGATGGGCATGCTTGGTTATATTGTCGGAACCGGTGGCGGGCTGCTGGTTGGCAAAATTCTTTCGATGATCTAATCTGGAGTATGAAATATTATGAATTCACTCAAGCAGTTTCGCAGAGCATTTTTGTGTCTGTTTCTGGTCAGCATTCTTTGCTGTCAGCCTGTTTTTTCTCAATGCGCCGACCGGCCTGAGGTATTTGTGCAATTCGATCTTAATATTCCGGGTGTCTGCGACGAAATGCTTTTTCCTGATTTCTGGCTGAAAAATGTGACCGATCAGGATCAGGTAATCATGACACCTGCTGAAATAGAGCGTTATAACCGCAAAGGTTTTGCTGATTGCGAAGTTCTTAAGGATCTGCGCAATTTTCCGGCGGCGATGGCTGGCGATATTCTGCGGCAGTCGATAGAAAAGGTCAGCGCCCGTCCTCAGAAAAAACGCTATTTGAAAGGCGAAGAGGTTTCTCAAGAATATTATGTTGCGCTCGAAAGTTTGATGAATCTGGATCAGATCAAGAACTTGACCCAGGTAAAATTTGGCATAACGGTTAGAAGAACTGAAATGCGATCTTTTCCAACTGCCGACCGGGTGTTTTCCGAACCGGATGATTTCGAAAGCGACATGTTTATTGAAACCGCTCTATATCCGGCCGAACCACTGGCGGTTCTGCACGCAAGCCATGATGGTAAATGGCTTTTTGCACAGGCTTATAATTACCGGGCCTGGCTGCCAGCTGCCGATGTGGCTTTTACCAGCCGTAGTGAGCTGTTTGCATACCTGGATACCCCTGATTTCCTTGTGGTCACCGGCAAGGGTTTGTTTACCGGCTACAACCCGGTACGCCCTGAGATATCAGAATTGCAGCTCGATATGGGCGCCAGAATTCCGCTGGCTGATCGCTCGGAAGTGTCTCTCGATATCGATGGACAACACCCGGCCGGCAACTATGTTGTAAAACTGCCAACGCGCGGCGACGATGGCAAGCTTGTCTTCAGAATTGGCCTGATCGCGCGCTCCGAAGATGTGCGCTATGGCTATATGCCATTGACCCGCAAGAACATCATCACCCAGGCGTTTAAATTTCTTGGTCAGCGTTACGGCTGGGGAGGCATGTTCAACACCCGCGACTGTAGCGCTTTTATCATGGATATCTATCGCAGTATGGGTGTGCTGCTGCCGCGCAACTCTGGCGAACAGGGCAAGATGGCGGTTGGTATCATGCACGAGCTTAACAAGGAAATGTCTTTAGCTGAGCGCAAAGCCATATTCGACAGTCTGCCAGCCGGCACTCCGATTTACATGGCGGGGCATGCCATGCTTTATCTGGGCCGGTATAAGGATGATTACTATATAATTCATGATTTTGCCGGGTTCCGGGTGCCCGATGCCGAAGGTAACCTTGTGCGGTCAACTGCCCGCTGTGTGTTTGTAACGCCGCTGCTGGAAATCTTTTTGTCAGATGGCAGAAAATACATGGAAGGCATTTACTCGGCGCGCGAATTTGTCCTGCCGGATGCTGGCGCGAAGAAGAGATCGGAAGATCGATTAAGATAGCGATACGATTACGAATACGAGCACGATTGGGAGGGAACATGAAGATCACCAATATCAGGACCGGGATCCTTTCAATTCCGTTGCGAACGCCATTTAAAACGGCGTTGCGCACAATTGACCATATTGCTTCAATCGTTGTTGCTGTCGATACCGATGCCGGCGTGACTGGAATCGGCGAAGCGCACCCGACCGGTCCTATTACCGGCGAATCACACGGCAGTGTGCGTGGTGCCATTCATGAATTTATGCTTCCAAGGCTTAAAGGCAAAGAGATCGCCAATCTCGAAGATACGCTCAACACCCTCGATGGGGCGTTGGTCAAGAACACCAGCGCCAAGGCGGCAGTCGAAATGGCGATTTTTGACCTTTTTGGCCGGCTCTACAATATTCCGCTTTATCGCCTGCTTGGCGGTTATCGCAACAAGGTTGAAACTGACCTGACAATAAGCGTCAACAGCCCGGAAGAAATGGCTGAAGATAGCAAAATCGCGGTTTCGCGCGGTTTCAGAATTCTAAAACTCAAAGTCGGTCTGCAGCCGGATCTTGATATTGCCCGCATCGAAGCTGTGCGGGCAGCCGTTGGTGGCAGCATAAAGCTGCGTCTTGACGCCAACCAGGGCTGGACAGCGCGCGAAGCGATACGCATCATGCGCGAAATCGAGGCCGGGCATTTCAATATCGATCTGCTTGAACAGCCTGTATTGGCACATGACCTGGTCGGTCTCAAGCAGGTTAAGGAAAGCATCAATACCCCGGTTCTTGCTGATGAAGCGGTATTTTCGGCACTCGATGCCGAAAAAATTATCGCGATGGGCGCCGCTGATTATATTAACATCAAGCTGATGAAAACCGGTGGTCTGCGCGGTGCTTTGCGTATATGCGCTCTTGCCGAAATGCACAACGTCGAGTGTTTTCTCGGCTGCATGATGGAAAGCAAGATCAGCGTAACCGCCGCGGCCCATCTCGCCTGTGCCAAAAGTATCATCACACGTTGCGATCTCGATAGTCCGGCACTGTGCAGCGAAGATCCAGTTGTCGGCGGCGCCGAGCTGGAAGGCCCCTGGCTCAAACTCTCAGAAAATCACGGACTCGGTATCGACCATGTCGAGGGTGTCGTCTGGGACTGAATTTGATCAGGGCTTCATGTTGCGTAGGATGTCTTTGGCTTCCTGGAATATGGCTCTGCGTTCACGTTTCAGCAGCATGTCAATGTCAATGCCGGACAAGCCAAGCTTCGTTCCTACTGTCTTGATCATATCAGTCTCTTCGGGGGTAAGTTTGCCGTCGGCGAGAGCAACGCGAGCGATATAGCGCAACAGTTCGGTGTCGGCATTTATTTTGCTCGTCTGCATAACGTGCACGGCCGGGTCGATGACCGCCTTGAATTCTTCTATTACCTGCTGAATGCGTGCTTCGGGTATATCGCGTTTCCCGGCGAGATCCCGGATCATGTTCATTTCTTTGTTGTCGATGTGCCCGTCAGCTAGCATCATGGCTACTGTCCAGCGTAGCAGTTCGATACCTGAAACCCCGAATTCGTCCAGTGGCGGCGCCGCGACTCCGCCTTTAGCGCCATGTCTGGCGGCGGCTTTGGCCTGGTATTCTTCGGTAATTTTTTTCGCTGCCGCGCTGAGTCGGTTGAGGATTTCTCTGACCTGCGGATCACTGCGATCGACAACGGCATCAAGCACCCACTCGCTCTTGCCGTCATTCATCACCGCGCCGCAGTAGGCACATTCATTCTCGCTGCCGGTTTGTTCGGGGGCGCCGCATGACGGGCAATGCGAACTGGCAAGAGATGTTTCGAGTTTCGTTTTGGCTCCGTGTCGGCGGATCAGCACAAACACATGCCGGAAATTTATCGGTTGTCCTGCTGTTTCTATGCCTTTTCCTGGCATCTGGAAAGAGGGAATCCCGCTCCAGATGACTTCGACAAAAGCGTTGTCGTCAGGCTCCAGCAGTTCAACTCCGAGAAGTTCGACAGCCCCGACAGCACATCCGGTATAAAAACGGCGGGTTCCGGATTTGTCTGGTTTCAGCCACTGTTGTTGGGCTTCGCAGAACTCATCACGCGCGATCTTGCGTAGGGGTTCGACCTTGCCAATGCGTTCGGCTTCGGTTTTGCGCCAGAACATAACTGCTACGCGTTCCTTGATGTGCTGCATGTTAAAACCGGGGTCGGCGGTAACAATGGTATCGAGTCCAGGAACAGCCTTGTCCGGCCGTACTGACCATTCGCAGGCCTGGGTGATACTGGTCAGAACCCAGTCATATTCGCCCGACCGCAGCAGGGAACCGCAGACCTCGCATTTCGACAGACGCCCGATTTGAATCGGATTCCCGCAGTTCGGGCACTGGCCTTCCATCAGGCCGCCTTTTTTTAGCGTTTTAACGCCGGGCTTGCGCATGAAAGACCACACTTCGGCAAATGGCTCAGGGCTGCGTGAGCCGTTAAGCAGTTTGCCGGTTTTCTCATCTTTGCGGTAATTAATAGCGCTTGCATCGATCCGCAAGTGGATGACATCGAAATTTTTATCGCTCTGAAACTTGACCGGTGTCGCCGAACTTATTTCAAGTGCTTCAAGATGATCGATAATTCCCTTTTCGCGCATTTCAGCGAGCTGAATGCTGAACTGTTCAAAGATTCCGTCAGACAAAAAAGCCTGTGCCTTATCAAGCTTCCTTGCGGTCCAGGCATCCTGTATCAGTCTGAATGCTTTTTTGGCGCGGCCGATAAAGAAGTTCTCATCGAATCCGGGGTCACGTTGTTTGAGTTGGGTCAACGCCACCTTGGAAAAGTTATCAGGCTTTACTCTGCTGGCTTTGGTTATAGTATAGTCAACATAGGTATCCTCACCCTTCAGGTAACCTTTCCAGGCGAGAACTCCCACGACTATTGCCAGAGGGATACCGATGTGTGGGTAGTAGATGATCAGCCTTATCAACAGCATGATCAATTCAGCCTCACCCCCACCTCCACCAGAGCGACCACCGCCGGAACCCCCACCACCTGAATAACCATGACCGCCGCCGGCGCGGGCAAATGCGACTTCACTGACCAGCACGCTTACCAGTGTCAGCACGAGGAGCAGCAGCGACCATGCAAAGACTTTTCTCAGCTGTCGGCGACTGCGCATCTTGTTTCTCCTGAGCGGTTGGCGAATTGTTGTAAGTCAAAGTGTAATATATTTTCGCTGAATTAACAAAGAATCTTCGAATGCTCAGGCTGTCGCAGCATTTAGCCTTGATATATCGCAGTTTGACTTTTGGCGGGTGCCAGAATATCTTCAGTACAGACAAAAGACGAGGAGGATGAAATATGCGTAATTTTACTTTTTACAATCCGACGAAGATAATTTTTGGCAAGGGAACCATTGGCTCACTCAAACGCGAAATTCCCGAAGGCAAAAAGATTATGCTGGTTTATGGCGGGGGAAGTATAAAGCATAATGGCACTTATGACGAGATTATGAGCGCCCTTGAGGGTCACGAGGTTCACGAATTCTCTGGTGTCGAGCCGAATCCAACTTATGAGACTCTGATGAAATGCGTTGAACAGGTTAAGGCAACCGGTTGTGACTTTCTGTTGGCGGCCGGGGGGGGATCGGTCATTGATGGCACCAAGTTTATCGCGGCAGCGGCCCTTTTCGACGACGACCCCTGGAAAATAATCCAGACTTTTGGTGCGTGCGTAAAACAGGCGCTGCCTTTCGCTTCTGTGCTGACATTGCCGGCGACTGGTTCGGAAATGAATTCAGGTTCGGTAATTACGCGTGCCGCAACCAAAGCGAAGTTGCCGTTCAACAGTGCGAAGGTTTTTCCGGTGTTCTCTGTTCTTGATCCGCTCAAGACATACACTCTGCCGCCGCGCCAGGTTGCCAACGGCATTATCGATGCTTTCGTACACATCGCGGAACAGTATCTGACACAACCGGCTCAGGCAAGCGTTCAGGATCGTTTTGCCGAAGGTTTGCTGCTGACTCTCATCGAAGAGGGCCCACTGGCGCTTAAAGACCCCGAGAACTACGATGTCAGAGCCGATCTGATGTGGTGTGCAACCCTGGCACTGAATGGGCTCATTGGCGCTGGCGTGCCACAGGACTGGTCGACGCACATGATTGGCCATGAGCTGACTGCTCTTTACGGGCTCGACCACGCCGTCACGCTGGCAATTGTTTTGCCGTCCAATCTTACTTTGCGCAAGTCGTCCAAGCTCGAAAAGCTGGCACATTTTGGTCGCCGCGTCTGGAAAATCAAGTCCGGCAATGAAGAACATCAGGCTGCCGAAGCCATTCGCATGACCCGTGAATTTTTTGAGTCGCTCGGTGTCAAGACTCGTCTGAGCGATTACAACATTGGTGCGGAAGGGGTCGAAAAAGTTATTGCCCAGCTGAAATCGCATCAGATGATCAAACTAGGCGAAAACGGTGACGTCAACCTCGAAGTAAGCCGCCAGATTCTCGAACTCTGCCTCTAATTCAATCGATATTATCAGGCTGCCTCGGGGCAGCCTTTTTTTTTCGGTTGCGAAGAGCGCGGGTAGCTGATACCGCCAGTATGACAAGTAGGGTGCTGGAGGTAATCAATGGCCAGAACCATAACCATGCACCCTGAACGAGTCTGATGCGCCCTTCCAGCACGCGATAGCGTTCGGGTATGACAGGCAGGTCTTCAGTGTTTCTGGCGAATGACGACATAAAGCGGGCGGTAGCTTCCCACACTTTTAACTCACGGCCATTTTTGCGAATTATGGCATTATCGAGGCTGATTTCGTTGCCCTGTTTGTTTTTTATCACTAATTTTAGTTTGGGCAGGCGCGTTCCGACCATAGGCAGGTAGGTTGCCAGATAACGTGTGGTAACAAGATGATAATGCCTGCTGTTATCTCTGGCCAGCGTTTCGTAAACGTCATTGTCGGCAGTTTCGCCTCGCTTAACCAGACGTTCAGCCGATATGACACTTCTATAGGCCGGCCATGGCAGGTTCAACCATGGAATTTGGCGTATCCAGAAGGTTCGCCCGGGATCATAGGTATAGCGCAGGCCAGAAAACTGTAGAAAATAGATGTCACCCCAGAGCTGCGGCAGAATCGAAGCGAGTTCGAGGAGTCGATAAATCTCGACGCCGTTTAAATAAAGAGATACCAGCGGATATCCGGGCAGATTGTCAGACCCGTTACCCATGGCGCTGACGCTGGCCAGGTCGAAAAGATTTATTTTTCCGGTATTGTGTTGTGCGCGTCCGGCGATAAGCCCGCCACGGATAACGCCGTTAGCCTGAATGGCAAAGTCCACCTTCTCGCCAAGCAGCTTTTCTGATTCAATTCGCATGGCATCGGTTACGAAATTGCCGACCGTCGATTCGCAGAATGGCTGGTCGCGTGGAAGTGAAAATTCAGATATGGCGACAATCTGAGAGATATCGGAGAATTCGCCGGCGGTACAGCTGGCAACGAAGTCGTTAAGCTGGCGGCGGTAATTTTCGATGATAGCGGCAGTTTGGGGATCTTCAGAGATGCTCGAATCGATTTTGTGCAGCATCGGCGCACCGGTCTGACTGTTTATAAGTTTAAGTTTCTGTGTCGTGGTATCCCATGCCAGGTCGAGCTGGCCAAGATTCTGCGTGTAGTAGCCGCTGTGCATGATCAGAGTGTTGTTGGCCACTTCTGGCTCTGAAAACTGTAGATGGTCATGTCCGCCGAGAATAAGATGAATGCCGGCGACTGACCCGGCAAGTTCGCGATCTTCGGCAATGCCGGCGTGGGTGAGTGCAATGATTACGTTGGCGCCATCTCTTTTGAGTTGTGCAATCTGCTGGCGTGCAGTCTGATGCTGGTCGGTAAACTGAAGTGGCTTTGCATCGGGTGATACTCGATAGGCGCCGTGGCCGAGAAGTGCAAAAATTCCTACTATCAGACCATTTTTAAGCTCGTAGATCAGACTCTTTTTTATTCCAGTCTGGGTTATCGCGTGATCCTCGGGTTCGCGCAGATTTGACACGACGACAGGCAGCAATTTGCCCTGCGACTTCAAACGGTTAAGATAATCGGCCAGACCATTTGAGCCGTAGTCGAATTCATGGTTCCCGATGGTTGTTGCGTTATAGCCAAGATCTTGCATTATCGAGAGCTCGGGCGATAAGTTGTTGAGAATCAGCCATGAAAATGGCGTTCCACCAATAAAGTCGCCGGATGAAAACACAAGAACAGGAGTGTTGTCTTTTTCGGTGCGGATTTTCTTGACCAGCGTGGCGATGCGCGCGAACCCTCCGGTGGCAAGGTCGGCTTCGCCTGGCAGGTAATCGACGAGGGGTATCGGAAGCAGGCTTGAGTGCTCGTCGCTTGTGTGCAGAATGGTAAAATGCTGAAGTTCGGCGTCAGCTGTGCCGGTGAATGACACCAGCAGCAGGAGAAGATATAGGCAGGCGGGTTTAAGATGTAAAGTTTTCATAATAGGCGATTACGACGATTAAGACGAAGAATACGAAGAATACGAAGACAATAGCGATACCGACACCGGAACCGATACCGATACTGATTAGCAAGACAGAGATATCTTAAAACGCTTTGTTTACAAAAGTCGATAAGATAAATTATCTTGGGTTCGGCAATTTTGCCATTTTGTCATATATGTTGCAATAGAACGACTGGAAGCGAAGATGCGGAACAGTCTCAAAAAGACCTTCATTGCTCTGCAAAGCAGTAATTACCGGCGCTATTTCGTCGCCAACAGTATCAGCTCGCTGGGCACCTGGATGCAGCGTCTGGGTATGAGCTGGCTGGTCTACCGTCTCACCGATTCTGCCGGCTGGCTGGGGGTTATCACCTTTTTCAGCTGGTTCAGTTCGTTTTTGCTGATGCCCTGGGCTGGAGCCATGCTCGATTCAGGCCCTCGCCGCAAGATTCTGTCGGCTTCGCAGATGCTGGGCTTTGCACAGGCGATGTTTCTGGCTGTAATGACACAGACCGGTCATATCACGGTAAACTGGATTTTGTTTCTCAGTATGTTGCTGGGCTTCGTCAATGCTTTTGACATGCCGGGCCGGCATTCTTTCATCTCTGATATGATCGAAGACAAAAAGATGCTGGCGAATGCTATCGCACTCAATTCTATTTCATTCAATCTGGCGCGCCTGGTTGGCCCGGCCCTGGCAGGTATTGTCGTGGCAAATCTGGGTGAAGCGCCATGTTTTCTGATGAACAGTCTGTCGTTTTTACCGATGGCATGGGTTCTTTTTCGTATGCGGCTGCTGTCAGAAGGCGGCGACAAGGGACCTGCCGAAAGCTTTACCACAAGAATAATTGAAGGATTCAGGTATTCGGCCGGGCATCCGGTCATTCTTCCGGCATTCATACTGATTTCGGTCATGAGTCTCATGGGCATGTCGGTGCAGATGGTGTTGATGCCGATCATCGCCGACAGACATCTCGGCGGTGATGCGGCGACTCTTGGCTATCTGACCTCGGCGATGGGGCTTGGAGCAGTTGTTGGCGCACTTTTTCTGGCTTTGCGCAAAAATGTCGAGGGTATCGAGAAGTTTCCGCCTGCTGCGTTTGGCTTTTATGGTTTATTAACTGTTTTCCTGGCCTATTCCCGCAGTCTGTCAGTTTCTCTGATTATCTGTGCTTTTATGGGAAGCTGTATTGTATCGGGCTGGGCTGCCAGCAACACCTTGTTACAGATGTCAGCTGAAAAACGCATGCTAAGCCGGGTTATGAGCATATACATGATGTGTTTCAGCGGCATGTCACCGATAGGTAGCCTGTTCATGGGCTGGTTTTCGACCTATACTTCAACATCGACAGCCATGGTTCTTGGCGGTATCAGCTGTTCAACTGCAGCGGTGATTTATCTTCTGCTGCGCCGTCGTGCCTTGCTGGCAACGCAGAAACTACAAAATTAGTCACGACATATTTGGGGTTGGCAGTTGGTTTGGCGTAGGGTATACTGTTTTGAGAACTGGTCGAGGGGGTAAAGTAGATGAAGTTTCGTACATTGATTATTTCTGTTCTTCTGCTGGTCACTGTGATTAGTGGTCCGGCATGGGCTGGAAACGAAGACATTGTTGCGCGGGTCATGACCGAACGTATGGCAGATAAGAGACTTTCGCAGACGATTCTGGGTGCTCTGGCGTTTCTCGAAGATCGCCAGGTCAGAGAACGCCCCGGCAAAAAATCTTGTGAATACGACAGCTCAGAAGATGGTGACGGCTGCGATACCCGACTCAGTTTCAATATTCCTTTCCGCGAAAATATTGGTCTGCCTGCCCCCAAAAGCCTTGTCGCGAAAAATCGCAGCGGTGAGTGGGCCAGCTATATCCACTTCCTGCCCAATAAACTTGGTTTTAAGGGACGTTCTCCAGCTGCAGTGCAGGATTCCAGCCTGTTTATGACAGCGTTTATTTCTTATCCGCTTTTTCTGTTTGATGAATCAGCACTGGCCCCTGAACAGCAACATATCAACAGCATGTTGCGCCATGCCATGCAGAATATCCAGAGTTTCAAACGTGACGATGCTTACAATTTCTGGGCAGTGCTGCCTGGTTACAGCAGTAAGGCGCCGCGCACCGGGCCTTTCAATATTCCGGTGGCGCAGCTGGAATTCCTGGCAAAAGCCTACCTTAACCCCAAATTTGCCAAACTTTTTGCCAAACTCGCCAAAGGTCAGCAAACCCCGCCCAAATATTGGCTGGAAGCCTGTCTCGACCGCAAAGGTAATCCAACTGGCGCGGATGCACTGTTTAACATCCCCAACGATGCTGACGACACCTCTACTGCTGTCGCGATTCAGCACTTTTTTCACCAGAGATTTCCTGACTCAGGCATTGTGCCTGACCATGCCGCCCTGTTAAGAATCAGCGAATTCCGCGATGTTGGCCGCGCCCGCGAAGACGGCCGCGATGGCTGGAAGGGCAAAGATTCCGGCGCATTTCTGACCTGGCTGAAAGACGAAACGCAGCCGGTGTTCGACCGCCCGGAAATCGGAATTATTCCGCTTGGCGTCAATAACGTTGATGTCGTGGTAAATGCGAATGTGCTGTTTGCCATGGCGCTTACTGGCAGCAGAAACCTTCCCGGTTACCATGACAGCACCCGCCTGATCCGCCGGGCTGCCGAGACCAGAAGCTGGCCGGAAGCCGGCCTATATTATCCGCAGAACATGATTTTCCCTTATAGTGCCAGCCGCGCCTACCGCGATGGCAATGCACGCGAACCCGAAATGAAGTCCGCGATGCAGTTTCTGCTGCGCGATCTGCTTAAGGCCCAGATTGAATGGGGCAAAAAGAACCCGACCCGGCGCGGCGCTTTCCCGGGCGGAGACGACAAGAGCGATCATCTCTCAACCGGCCTGGCCGTTATCGCATTGATCAACATCGGTCGCGACAATGCTGCCGAAATTGGCCTCGAAAAAGAATACGACACTGCCCTGCGTGCTGGTATAGACTACCTGCTCGAGCAGTGCATCTGGCAGAAGCCGAAAAATCTCGAAACCAGAGGTAAATTCAAGACTCCCGGCGGCAAGTGCGCCACCTGGATGTCGGGTTTGTTTTTTGCAGCCTCATTCTGGGATCTCGCACACTGGCGCTCGCAGGCCTTCACTGTGGCGATCGCGCTCGAAGCTCTGACCAAGTATGCACTGGCTTATGATCTCGATATGGCCCCGATGGGTGCCCGCCGCATCAGACTCAACCCCTGATTTTCAGGCGTTATATGTGGTAGATGAGGTGTCTCCGCCTTTGCCGGTCCAGTTGGTGTGGAAAAATTCGCCGCGTGGCCGGTCGATGCGTTCGTAGGTATGTGCGCCGAAGTAATCGCGCATTGCCTGTAGCAGGTTGGCCGGCAGTCTGGCGCAGCGGTAGCCGTCATAGTAGGTGAGGGCAGTGCTCATGGCTGGAAGCGGTATGCCCAGATCAACAGCCGTTTTAACTACACTCCGCCAGGAATTCTGGAATCTGGCGAGAGCTTCGCTAAAGAACGGTGCGAGCACAAGATTTGGCAGGTCAGGCCGGGCAACAAACGCCTGCTTGATAGCGTCGAGAAAGCGCGCTCTGATAATACAGCCGCCGCGCCACATCAAGGCGATTTCACCAAAATTCAGGTTCCATGAATATTCCTGCGAAGCCGCACGCAGCAGCTGAAACCCCTGGGCATACGAACATATCTTGGCGGCGTAAACGGCATCGTGTAACTGTTTGATGAATTCTTCATGGTCAACGCTGAAACCGCTGCCAGGCGGGCCTTGCAACATGGTGCTGGCGGCAATTCTTTCATCCTTGATGGCCGAAATGCTGCGCGCAAAGACTGCCTCGGCAATCTGTGGAATTGCGACACCGAGGTCGAGTCCAACCTGCGATGTCCATTTTCCGGTGCCCTTCTGACCGGCGGCATCGAGAATGATATCGACGACCGGGTGCCCGGTTTCGGGATCAGTCTTGCCGAGGATATCGGCAGTGATTTCGATAAGGTATGAGTCGAGAATGCCTTTGTTCCAGGATTCAAATATCGGCTGAATGGCATGCGCACTCATCCCGAGGCCCTGCGACATCAGGTGATAGGCTTCGCTTACCAGCTGGATATCGCCGTATTCTATGCCATTATGCACCATTTTGACGAAATGCCCCGACCCGTCAGGGCCGATCCATTCGCAACAGGGCTGATTGTCGTCAGCAACTTTCGCGGCAATCGCCTGAAAAATCGGTTTGATGAGTGGCCAGGCCTCGACCGCGCCGCCTGGCATGAGTGACGGGCCGTTGAGCGCTCCTTCTTCGCCGCCGGAAACGCCGGCGCCGACGAAGAGAACGCCGTATTCTGCAGATGTCCGGCAGCGGCGCACAGTATCCGGGTAATGACTGTTGCCGCCGTCAATAAGCACGTCTCCAGTTGACAAAAGAGGCAGCAGGGTGTTCATCAGTTCGTCTACCGGTTTCCCGGCGCGCACCATCATCATGATTTTGCGCGGCTGTGACAGCTTGCTGACAAGCTCTTCGAGGCTGTGGCAACCGATAAGATTGCGGTCTTTACCGCGGCTGGCCAGAAAGGCATCGACTTTTTCAACGCTGCGATTGAAACAGGCAACGCGAAAACCTTTGCTTTCCATGTTGAGAACGAGATTTTCGCCCATTACCGCGAGACCGATCAGTCCGATATCTGCTGGCTTAGTCATGACTGTATCCTTTCACTGTCGATTGATAGCAACGCCTGGCTGAGCATGTCTGTTATGAAAGCGCAATGTTATTAGTTACAACCCGAAGCTTCGTCTAGCAGACGGGATGCTTTTTCCTCAGGTCTCGCCAAAGTTCAATAATTGTTTCTCAAACAATTTACCACAGGCAGGGGATTGCTGCCATGTTCAAAAACTTCAGCAGGTGAGTGACAAAAAACTGGCGAAAACTGAGAGGGGAAACAGGAATGCACCGATGGCATCAGCATTGTCTGCGTGGCATGATATTTGCTCATAGCAGCATAAAAAATTATTACCCGGAGATATTAAAGTGTTCAGAACAAAAAGCCTGTTAGTTTTTGCAGTTGTATTGATGGTTACTTTGACCAGTTCGGTAATGGCACTCGATACGGTTACTTTGCGCCAGAACATGTGGATGTGGTCTCAATGTCAAGCTGTTCTCAACGAGAGTTTGCATTTTAATTTTGGCCATACTCCGGTTATCAGCCCTGATGAATGTTACAACGAAATCGAAAAGGCACGTGGCATAATCTGCAGGATCGTTGCCGAGATCACTAGCGAAAAAGACATGCGCGAAGCCCGCGCCGTGGCCGATGAATTCAAGAATATGATGGATTGCGAAGAAGAGGTCGGACTGGCTTTGCATAAGCTTCTCGACATGCAGGAAAAATACATCAAGGCTCACCGGATTTATTGATCAGCGACAAAGGGTTGCCTGATCCGGTAATGAGTTTTCAGCTCTGTTTAAATCACGAGGTAATATTTACCAACGAAGTATCAGGAGGAATTATTGATGCGACGAGGAATTATCTTTCTGCTCTGTGCTTTTTTAATGTTCGGTTTTTCGTTCTCGGCGATGGCCGTAGATATGCCTGATCAGGGTACTGACAGTGATGGCGGCCCCTATACCGATCCTGCTCCGGCGCCAGATCCGGGCCCCGATTCAACTGATTCCGGCGACAGCTGGGACAGCGGCAGCAGCGGTGGCGGTTTTGACTGCGGCGGCGACACAGGCGGCGTTCTTTTTTAACTCGTGCGAAAACATTGCCCGGTGCGTAAGCACCGGGTTTTTTGTTGCGGAAAAGACCACCTGAGTTCTTGCTGGTGAGATAAAGTCTGCACAAAAGAGCGTGGCGACATTTTTTGCTTGCCATACACTAAATTGTGCATAATTTTTGTTTGACAAGTCCTGCTGCGCTTTTATAGAATGAGAGTTTGCCATAAATAAGATCGAGGAAGTCAGGAATGTTTTCACGTCGCCACCTGTTGCAGGCTTTGCTTGCTGTTTTTATTCTGCTTTTTGTTGTTCCCCAGGCCTTCGCCAGCACTTCTGTTGTAACTGAAGCTGACCCGGCGACTCCTACCATGCAGTTGCTCATCGACTCAGGTAACGAGCAGTCGATACTGGCATACGGCAACAGTCGGCCGATAGAACTCAAACTGGTCGATCTTGCAGGCAACCCAGTCGTTGACGGCATTGTTGATCTGATTCTGGTGAATCGTCCTGCCGCGGCAAAATCTTTTAAGCTGCCGATGACGAGCATTAAGAGCAATCCGGTCGGCATAATCAGAATCGAAGCCTTCAGCCCGAGTGAAGCCGGTAAATATCGTATTATGGCTCAGCTCCGCGAAAATCCTGCTGTTTATACATATGTCGATTTTGGCGTAAATGAAGAAAACTGGGTCATGTATCTGGTATTCGGCCTGATGGGCGGCCTCGGCATGTTTCTGTTCGGTATGAATCTCGGTGCCGACGGCCTGCAGAAGATCGCTGGCAAGAAAATGAAGTCGATTCTTGGCACCTTTACCAACAACCGATACATGGGTGTTCTGACTGGCATTCTGGTTACCGCAGTGACACAGAGCAGTTCGGCTACCACGGTCATGCTTGTCGGATTCGTCAATGCTTCTCTGATGACTATCAGTCAGACGCTTTCGGTAATATTCGGCGCCAATATAGGAACTACCATAACGGTTCAGCTGATCGCCTTTGAAATCTCGCATTTCGCACTGCTGATGATCGGCGCTGGTTTCATTCTCAAATTCTCGCGCAACAAGACCGTTCTTTACGCAGGTGATATCATCATGGGCTTTGGTTTCATCTTTTATGGCATGAAGATCATGAGCGTGTCGATGTCGCCTCTACGCAGTTTCCCAGCCTTCAGAGAGATGCTGCTGTCATTCAGCAACTATCCAATCAGCGCCATCATCGGATCGATGCTTTTCACCGCGCTTATTCAGAGCAGCGGCGCGACTATCGGTCTGGTTGTGGTATTTGCCAGTCAGGGTCTTATCACTCTGCACGCTTCAATTCCCCTGATCCTTGGCGCCCATACCGGCACCTGTATCACCGGCTGGATCGCCGCTCTCGGAGGGTCTGCCGCCGCCAAAAAGACGGCGCTGCTGAATGTACTTTACAACCTGATCGGCACGATTATTTTTCTTCCTTTCCTTTATGACTACCTCAGTTTCAGCGATTTTGTGGTGTGGTGCACGGCGCCATTTTCATCTTCCCCGGCACGCGAAGTAGCCAACGCTCACATGATCTCGGCAATCCTCAAGATGATCGTCATGTTCCCGTTCTACGACCAGATTATCAACCTCACGCATCTGCTGATTTCTGAAGAGACTTCAGAAGAGTCGGCACGGTCGGTCAAAACAAAATATCTCTCAGAGAGCCTGCTTAAGTCGCCTGAACTGGCTCTGGGAAACGTGGCGCGCGAGATGCTGCGCATGGCCGGCCATGTCGAGTTTATGATGGAGAAGGTGCCAGAAATGATCTCTTACGGGCGTGAAGAAACCATTCAAGAAGTGGCATTCCGTGAAGATAAGGTTGATACTGCCCAGTATGAAATCACCAAATACCTGTCGAGTCTTTCAGAAGAGTCTCTTACCGAAGAACAGACTTCGGTGATGATGCGTTACATGTCGATTATCAACGAACTGGAAGGGCAGGCCGACCTGATTCACAAGATTATCGTGCCTTTTGCCAGGGCTAAGGCGCGCGAAGAAATCCGTTTTTCTGAAGAAGGCTTTCGCGAACTGCTTGGCATGTTTGACCGATCCAACGAGAATTTCAAGCTTATCATCAATGCTTTCGCCACACATAATACCGGGCAGGCCGAAAGAGTCATGCAGTCGGAGAGAACTTTCGAAGTGTTGATAAAGCGATTGCGCACCGCACACATGCGCCGCGTTTTCCAGCACAAGGTTCAATCCATCGAGACTTCAACACTGCATATGGATCTTTTGCAGTGTTTCAAGCGTATCAACATGCATTCGATCGAGATGTCGAAGTCGATGATCGTCGACTGGCATCTAAAAACCCAGATTCCATCTGAAGAGGGTGACGACGATATCGAGGCCGCTCTTCTGATTGCGCATGAAGAAGGCGACCCTCCCGAAAAGAAGACATCTTAGGTCTCTTAAAATGAATGAAAAGCGATTTACCGGGGCGATTGAAAAACTGCGTAACCCCGAACGTTCGGCCAGAATGCAGCTTGACAGGGTCATTGCTTATAGCCTGTCCGGGTGTGACGTTGCGCGCGTGCTCGATATTGGAACGGGAACCGGACTTTTTGCCGAGGCCTTTAAAGCACGTGGTTTCGAAGTATGTGGTATCGACTGCAACGATCAATACCTGCAAGTTGCACGTGAACTTGTTGCGGGTGTCGAATTCAGCAATGCTTTCGCTGAAAAGTTGCCTTTTGCCGATCTAAGTTTCGATCTTGTTTTCATGTCACATGTCTTGCACGAGACAGATGACTCTCTACAGGCCATGCGTGAGGCATTTCGGGTAACGCGCAAGCGTCTTGCGGTTCTTGAATGGCCCTATTGCAAGCAGGAAATTGGCCCACCGCTCGATCATCGCATGCCGTCAGAAACGATAAAACAACTGGGCGAGCAGGCGGGTTTTGCGCTTTGCGACCAGATCCAGCTCAAGCTTATGCACCTGAGTATATTCGATCGTTGAGTCCGGGATACGGCTTCTCTGCACAATGTGCAAAAAGTGCTCAATGAGAGGCTGACGGTGCCAGAATCGGCATTGCACCGAGCCAAAAAAACTTCAAAATTTTTTATGGAAATCTGATGCGGGATACCGGTTCGGGTATTGCCGGATCCTAGTTGGCGAGCTAGTTTGTCGCCCTTTGCGAAGAAGTTGCCGGATGTGCTATAACTGCAACCATAAAATTGTTAAGCGGGTGACAGATGAATTCAAGCGATGTAGTTAAAGCGATCGATATTCACCGTTTTCTTGACCGCCTTGAAGAAGGCAGCACGATTCAGAACTATTATCGTATCAATCACCTCACTCCCCAGCAGCGCGACCGACTGGCACTGCGCATGGCCGAATCTCTTGTCGTAGAACTTGAATCTATGGGCCTTCACGTTGATTGCTGAGGCTGGTGTATAGTTCGTCTGTAAGACTGGCATCGTTTCACTGGTTCGCCCGGTAAAAAAATATTTTTTCGTTGCCATACATTGTTAAACAGCGATAAGAAGAGGGCTTTGCGGAATACAGGTGACGGTTCTGGGTTGAAAAGTTGAATTTTAGTAGTTTACCCACTTGTGCATCGTCGAAGTAATATGTATAATCACCTTTGACCAAATTTTCCAGGAGGGTTTCCGTGAATAAATCAGAACTCGTGAAGGCAATCGCTAAAAAAGCAGACGTTACCAATGCAAGTGCTCAGGCTATCCTTGAAGCTTTTGTAGACGCCGTTAAGGGCGGACTGAAAAAGGGCGACAAAGTGCAGCTCATCGGCTTCGGTTCTTTTGCAACCGTTAAGCGCGAAGCTCGCAAGGGTGTCAACCCCCAGACCAAAAAACCCATCAAGATCGCAGCCAAAAAAGTTGCCAAGTTCATCGCCGGCAAAGAGCTGAAAGACATGGTAAACGGAACTGTTGCCAAGAAGAAAAAATAATTTCTAATGATAGAAGAGCCTCCCGTCAGGGTGGCTCTTTTTTTATGCCTGGTATATTTCTTGACATTTGCGCCAGCCAAAATATACTTATTCGTTATCGAATGAAACTATTTAAGAAGTAATAAATTTGCGCATATCAAGCTATACACATCTGGGAATGGTCAGGAGAAACAACGAGGACGCCTGCCTGGTCATTCCGCCATGGAGCAGGCCTGCCATAGAGAGACAAGCCTGTCTGTTCGCTGTGGCCGACGGAATGGGGGGGCAGAATGCCGGAGAAGTCGCCTCAGCTATCGCCATGAAGACGGCGACAGATTGGTTCTCTACTAATGCCGGCAACTCGCTCAACGTGCAGATGCTTGAAGAAATGTTTGCTCAGACGAATTCTGCTGTCTGGGGCTATTCACAGGAACACCCAGAAACTTCTGGAATGGGAAACACTCTGACCATGATGATTGCCTGGGGAAATAACGCTCTGGTCGGTCATATTGGTGATTCGCGACTTTATCGTCTGCGTGGTGACAGCCTGACCCAGCTGACCAACGATCATTCACTGGTTGCTGAGCAGGTGCGTCTCGGCAAATTGACACCTGAGCAGGCGAGGGTTCATCCGACCAGACACATATTAAGCCGGGTAATGGGCAGTCGGCAATTTGTCACACCCGATATTTTTGAAACGGATATCCAGGTGAATGACGTATTTATGATGTGTTCGGACGGAATAACAGGTATGATAGAAGATACCAGAATCAAAGAAATTCTGACTGGCAACCAGCCCGAAAACGCAGCTGTTAAACTGGTCGAGGCAGCAAACAAGGCTGGCGGCAAAGACAACTCGACAGCTGTTGTATTGGCATTTGACCAGCTTCCGCTGGCTTTTCCGGCATGCTATTCTTTCGAAAGATTGCTCAAACATTTATTTAGCAGGGTATATGCCGGTGGAGTTTAATAAAACTATGGTAAATCTTCTGTTTTTGAAGTATATATACAGTTAGTGAAATCTGGAGGTCACTTCGAATGGACGGAATGCTTATAGCAATTATAATTGGGATTGTCGTTTTGATAGGCATTGTCGTTTTCCTGCTGAGCGGCAAAGAAAAGGGCAAGGAAGAGACAAAGGCCGAAGCGCCGGTCGAAGAAAAGAAAGAAAACCTTACCCACAAGCGTTTTAAACAGGTTCTTTCCGGTTCTGATCTTCAGAATGACATGAAAGCTGAAGAAGAAGAGCTGCTGACCAAATACACCGCCGGCACCGGCGAAGGAATCAATGAAGTCGAAAAGCTGCTTGAAGGTGACCCCAACAACGTAGATCTGCTCGACTGGCTTGCATTCATGTATTACAGCAATAACAACATCGACAAGGCTGTCGAAACCTACAAAAAGGCCTTGGCGATAAAGCCCGACAACGAAAACCAGCATTATTATCTGGCCAACAGCTATTTTAAGAAAAGCATGCTGGCCGAAGCCAAAAAAGAATGGAACGAAGTCATAAGGCTCAAGCCCAACTCCAAGATTGCCAAAAATGCGCAGGAGCGTATTGACTACCTTTCTACACAGGGCAAATAAATCCATCCTGAAAGGCATTTATGCCAATCGTTAATCCTCCAGAATTAACGAATTACCATCTACTAGATCTTATTGGCTGTGGTGGTATGGGTTCGGTATATATTGGCTACCAGCTTGACACCGATAAGCTGGTGGCCATCAAGCTTCTTGATCCTGAAGTGGCGAAGGTTCCCACAATACTGGGGCAGTTCAAGCAGGAAGGCGAAATTCTCAAAGATCTGCGGCATCCCAATATTGTCAAATTTGTAGCCCAGGGCTGTGAAGCAGATTTTCACTATCTCGTAATGGATTATGTGAAAGGTCTTTCGCTCGACAGTTTCCCGTTGGGCAATTCGATGACGACACTCGGCGTCAAGCAGGCCATTCCCAGCATGGAAGAGTATCTTACTGTTTTCATCGGCTGCTTTGAGGCGCTTGGGTATGTACATAAAAAGGGGCTGGTACATCGCGATATCAAGCCGCAGAATATAATTTTGCGGGGTAGTGAATATACGCCCTGTTTGATAGATTTTGGTATTGCCAAGTATTCAGAAAAAGATGACGACCTTAATCTAAGCGCCGACGGCATGTTTACGGTTGCTTACGCCAGCCCGGAACAGCTTACCAACAAGCCGATCGATTTTCTTTCAGATCTCTTTTCTTATGGCGTTGTCATGTATGAAAAGCTGACCGGGCATCTGCCATTCAAGGGTAAGCGTGCCATGCAGGTTTTCATCGAACAGACCAAATGGAATTTCGCGCCGCCCCGCCAGCTGAATCCGGCGATTCCGCAGAAGCTTGAACAGATAGTTCTCAAACTGCTGTCGAAAGATCCGACGCAGCGCTACCCGACGGCAGAAATGGTGCAGGGCGAGCTTGAACGCCTGCTCGAGGTTACCCGCCAGGGCAAGGCCGGCCTCGGCATCAGCTCGATTGCCGGTGAAATACGTGGTGTCGATATTGCCCGACGTAGCTTTAAAAAGCGCACTCTCAGCGAAGAACAGGCGATTCTCAAACGGCAGCGCGTTGAGCTTATCGATACCCGGCAAAAACTCAAGACCGAGAAGATCAAGCTGAACCCGGACATTGAAAAGATCGAAAACCTTAATATTCTCTGTCAGACCTTACAGGAAGACTACGCCAGGCTTGAGATCCAGATCAAGATGGCGCTTGGTTTCAAGAGTCAGCCGCTGGTAATCGACAAGTTCAATTCAATTTTCAAGCTCGAGACCATAGCTTTTGAAAAGCGTGGTCTGCCGTTTACCATCAATACCATTGAGCAAAAACTTGCCACAACTGAAGGCAAAGATATCATTGTCGGCCAGATTAACTTTACTGAGCGCGCCAAACGTAGCTTTTCGATCAATAAAAAAGATTCATTCCTGGCCTGGGATCAGTCGAACTGGTTTTTCGGTGCATATGAAGAGAAAGATTTCCCGATCTTTCTAATGGTTGGCGATCGCAGTATGCCACGCAGTCCCCAGAGTTTTCGCGGCTTTTTCTGGCCGCTTGAATTCATTCTAGCCGTTCAAAAACTCGGCTGGACAGGCGTATCGATCGTCGAAACATTCAACGGCGTCGATCGCGGCGGCCATGCGGTGTTTGCCGAACATAAAGAAACGATTCTGTTTTCACAATCGCTTTTTGACAGTCTCGATAAGATTCTCGGAAAAATAAAAACAGCAGAAAAAAAGGACTAATACAATGGCTATGTCAGGCAAAATAGCGGCATTGACAGAAGCCTACCAGAGGCTGAGTCTTGCCAATCAGAAATTTATCGATCAGGGCGGCAGCATCGAAGCCTTCAAAAATCTGATCGAGCAGCGCGACCTGGTTATGGAAGACCTGACAGTGCTGACTCAGGAACTGGTTACTGCCATGGAACACAGTTTCCCGGATCACCCGTTCAGTTGTAACAGCGTCGCTGAGGCTGTGCGCACCATTTCGGTGCTTGCCCCGGAGCTTGAAGGCCATTGTAATAAAGTCCGCAGCGCTCTTAAAGAGCTGATTGACAGTGATAAAGCGGTCGAAAAGTATATTGCCGGTCTGAAAGATGAGATCAAAAACGAAATCGGCCGGGTAAGGCAGGGTTCGCGCGGGCTCAAGGGCTATCGCCAGAACCAGAACTACGGCAGCTGCTTTATCAACAAGGTAAAATAACGCGAAGAATGCATCATGCTCCTTCGCGCGTTTTTCAGCAATGCGTGTTTGGTGATAAGCTGTTCGTCAGAACATTCCGGGAATGTTCATGCCACCGGTGATCGAACCCATTTCTTCCTGAGCCATTTCTTTTGATTTGGTCAGTCCGGCGTTAACCGCCGATAGAACGAGATCCTGCAGGGTTTCGACGTCATCAGGATCAACGGCATCTTTGTTGATTTCGATGCTGACCATTTCCTGGGCGCCGTTGAAGACGACCTTGACAATACCGCCGCCAACGGTGGCTTCGACTGTCTTGTCCTTCATTTCTTCCTGGGCCTTCTGCATTTTCTCCTGCATTTTCTGGGCCTGTTTCATCAGGCTCTGCATGTTGAATCCACCCTTCATAGCGACTCTCCTTAAGACAAGTGTTTATGGAAATGATGATAGCAGAATCAGCGCAAAATCGCAAATTTGCCGCGTACCCGGCGTTTGGCGTCAGGAAACCCGCTTTCGTTATCTATTTTTACTGTGTAAAAATAGGTGCCGTTGGCCATTTTGCGTGGCAGGCGCCATTCATAGACGTTTTCGCCTTCGACGCCGCGTATCCCGGTCGAATAAATCTCATGCCCGGCGGTGTCGTAAATTTTGAGATCGACATAAGTCGGAAAATTCAGGTAAAACCTGAAGTTTACCTTGCTGCCCCGGGCCGGGCTCGGATAAACCGACATCATTTTTATGGTATTTACGGGCAAATACAGAATTGATGTTTTTACGGCCGGGTCGGTAACCGACTCGATATAAATTCGCTGTGCCGGCAGAACCTTGAGATTATTGATTGCCGGGTCGCTGTTATCACGGCTGAGCCTGACAAAATTGCGGAACTGCGACGAGTGGGTGCCGTTTTCTACCAGGTCGAGAAGCATGCCAGCCTGGTCAGCTTCAGAATAGATTTTGATTCTGGTGGTGTCAGTGGTGAACCAGTTGAGGTCTTCAGCTTCGATTTCGATAAACAGACTGGGGTTGGCGATGGTATCGGTAACTCGCTGCGCGAAGTTCTTTTCTGAATAGAGGCTTATGCCGAGAATGTTTACCGGCGAAGCCGATCCGGAATGCTTGTAATAAATGAGCCTGACGTCGTCAGTCAGTATGGGAGAGGTCATTTCAAGCCATTCACCGGGGAGAAGCGCGAGCGGATACTGTGGCACCGCCTTGCCCGGCTCAAATTCAAGGCTGCAGCGGAAACGACCGCTCTCAGGGTTATAGGCCTCGAGCTGCAGTTTTACGGTCGATGTGGCACGGGTGCCGGTGCGGGCCAGAAGGTCGAAGGTGCGCCCCGTCAGGTTGAGGGTTCCAGAAGCGGCCACCTCGACGAATACCACCGGAATATCGACCTGGTTGGTCGCGATGAGCTGGGCGAAGCTGTCGTCGCTGAACAGGTTTATGCCCTGTCGGCCGCCGGTCATGAAAGGGTGCTGGTAGACAGGCAGGCTCTGCCCGAGATAGTCGGTCAGCCCCGACAATTGCAGTGTACAGGTTGACTGCAGCGGCAGCGGTGAAAGTGGTTGCCAGTTGAAAGTTATGCTGTCGGCGGCGGGGCTGGTCATTCCGGTCACTATGTTGCCCGCATCGGTCAGTATGCGCAGCGCGTCAGCGCTTGACTCAAAGGCGAGTCTGCGGCTGAAAGTGGCCGAAATGGCAGGCAGTTCAGCGACGCCGCTGCTTCCTGAAGCCGGAATAACGGAGACGACTTCCGGTTGTGGCGCCAGAGGAAAGGTCAGCGAAGGCACCCCGGCAAAGAGCAGGGCTGCGTTGATATCTCCGACGATGTCAGCAGCGAGGCTGTATTCGCCTCTGAAGCTGCCTGGCGCAGTTTCGGCGAGGGTGACCAGGTTGCTGCCGGAAGCTGTATTAATCTGCACCGTGCGGGTTTCGCTGTATGTCTCGAACATGTTGGTCGTCGTCGCCAGCACTACGAGATTGCCGGGTGTCGCTTCGCCATAGAGTGAAACGCTTTGCCCGGTGCGGGGGGCGATGCCGGTAAGCAGGTCAAGAGTCGCACTGGCTGGCCCCCGCGTCGTAAGCCACGCGGTGTCGGGTAGCAAAAACAGCCCGTTGCTGTCGCGCAGGTTGGTAAGCCGCTGCAAAGAATGTCTGCTAGAGCTTGCGTATGCAACGTCGGGAGTGATGATGATGCTGTGGTCAGAATCGGCCCAGGCAAAGCGCAGTGGTATGTCTATGGTGTCGGAAGCGAGCATTTTGAAACCATTTGCTGCGCTGGTGCGGTCAAGGCTGTGATTAAATGTCAAGGTAATCGGTTGATCGAGATACAGATTCGTGCTGCCTGAAGCTGGGTCCATCGACACAAAGGCGGTTCTGACCCTTGCCGTGATTGTGATAACTTTTGTCGGGTCGCCCTGTGATTGAATTTTGATGGTAGTACCAGGCGGCAGATCGATCGGCAGTGCCAGCCGGTAAATGCCGGAAGGTGGAGCAATTTCAATGAGAGTCAGTTCGAGGCCGTCGAGGCTGCCATCTGACGATTCAAGGCGCACCCGGGCGGTTTCATAGGTCGAAAAAGAGGTGTCTTTGGCGACCAGCTCGAGGTAGAGACTTTCGTTGTATGCGACCGCAAAAGTTTGTGTGGCATATTCAGCGGTCTCATAGTTGGCGAGAGTGATGTTTTCATCTGGTGGCGCCGGCGGTGGCTGTGTTGTGAAACGCGTCTTGAGACCTTCGCCAAGCACATTGCCAGAATTGTCTCTGACTGTAGCTGATACCGACATTTCATACTGGGTAAGCAGTGCCAGTAGTCCGGCCGGCTGAAAGCGCACCTGCAAGCCGGTAATGCTGGTCGTGAAAGTTCCCGGAACCAGCGAGCCATCTATAGCTTTTTTAAGCGCAAAATTGGCTGTGGTAATGTCGGTGCTGCGCACCGGCCGGGTGAAGTTCCAGGTTGGCCAGCTGTCGGCCGGCACGGTAATTGCCCCGCTGGCCGGAGAATAAGAGAGCAGAGAAAAAGCTGGCATTATTTTGAGGGTCCGGGCGAAATCGGTGCGGCTTTCCGGAAAAATCTCAACAGTCTCGTTCGGTAGATCAGGAATGATCAAAGGGCCGGTAAAGCACCCGGCGGTGGTTTCAGATAGAGAGATCAGCTGGTCAGGATTGCTTGATTTGAGAGTCGCTGTGGCGGGTTCGACTTCGCCGAATCTTGTATCAGTTCCATCCAGCCTGAGATATACGGTCTTTCCGCTTTCAACTTCGGCATCCATTGCCAGAAGCTGGCTAAATCCACTGTCAGAATAGATTCCGAAGTTCGAGAAACTTCCTGAAATGCTGGAATAATGGGCAATGGTGTCAGGAAAACTCATGCCGTTAATGTCTTTAAGGCCTGGCGTAACTCGCAGAACTACAGCCGAGCCCGGTTCAAGATCGCTGTTAATCGTTATAGTGGTGGGATTGCTCAGACTCAGGCTGTAAGATGCCGCCCCCGAAGAATCTGAAAGGCGTATCGTCGAGGTGCTCAGGCTGGCTGCCGCAACGTTCTTGTTGGTGGTAATGGTAAAGGTCTGGTTCAGGTAGACATTCGCAGTGCCAGAAACCGGCGACAGCGTTAAAATTTTGGGATAAGCGTATGTGTTCAGACTTAATGTTTTGGTCAGGTCTGTCAGTGATTTGAGTATGATCAGGGCATTTTCTTCGTTGAAAATAGTTATGCTTGCGCGCAAAATTCCGGTGTTTGTTGCTGTTTCGAGAAGTGTGTAAGTAGTTGTAGCTCCCGACATGTTTGATTTTTGTTCTATCAGCGTCGAGTCTATGGTCGTTGCAGACATATCTGTTGCTGTTATCTCAGCAAAAACCTGACTGCCAGGTATTACATAGGCCAGACCAGCCAGTTCACCAGTGTAATCACTGTTCGCATAAACTTTGAGAGTAATCGGAGGAATTGGTGGTGTAGTGACGGCTTGCGTGGTGAAACTGACGACAAGATTG
The DNA here is from genome assembly GCA_002839435.1 of Candidatus Riflebacteria bacterium HGW-Riflebacteria-2. Lineage (GTDB taxonomy): Bacteria > Muiribacteriota > Ozemobacteria > Ozemobacterales > Ozemobacteraceae > Rifleibacterium. Next base: position 38,569 of record PGYA01000026.1, read on the forward strand.
CTGCTTATGTTGTTTCCGACCAGATCTTTGATGCCGCTCATGCTGTAAACATATACAGTGCTGGTTGCCAGAGGGGCCAGGGGGGTAAACACGATTTCTTTTTCGCTGACAATATAGCTGACGGCGCCGGCGACTTCGACGCCGCCTTTAAACAGTTTGACGTTGCTGCTGTTTATTGTCGTCGGGTCGAGATCCTCGCTGCCTTTTGCTCTGACACTTGTGTTGATCGATACATCAGTGCTGGCAGAAGCCGGTATCGATGGTGCCAGCGAAGGAATACTCAAGATCAGTGTCCGGCTGGCAGCAGGGGTTACTGCTGATGAAACGATAAAGGCAAAGCCGTTGGTCTGGCTGGGGTAGTTGTAAATTCCACGGTAAATGCCTGAGCCGGCGCTGGTCTCGTTGAGCTGCAGGCTGGCGCCGGTGCTGATGTTGACCGTGGTGAAATCGACAGTATTGGAAGCGGCATCGGGGCCGCGCGCTTCGACATACATGGTGCCGCTGCGCGGAAAATCGTCGTTGCTCTCGTAGCTGTTGGTCGAAGAATAGCTGGCATCAGGAAAGAGATTCACCTGCGTAATGCTGACCGGCGGTGTCTGAGCCGGCTGCGTCGTAAAAGTGAAGTAGGCATTCTGGTAAAGCGGGTTCCCCTGCATTGATTTCAGGCCGGTGCTGTCGTAAGGTGCCGAGACCGTGATTTTGCTCGAATAAGGAAGGGGGCTGTCGGGAGTAAAGGTTATTTTACGCCGGTCTGCGCTGAGCGTGCGCGTGCCGGCCAGAGGAACGGCTCCAGACGATATCGACAGTGATACCGGATTGCCGCCGTCGAGCAGCTGATCTGAAAAACTCAGAACAATGTTGGAGTCGATCCTGACGTTGCTGGCATTTGAGGCGACAACCTGGCCGGATGTGCTGTTAACAAGCGTTTCAGCCGGCACCAGAGCCGGAAAAGTAACGGTAAGCGTTGCGGCATCAGCTGGATCAAGATCGACGCTGAAGGTCAGGCTGCCGATGCTTGCCGGGGGCGGCGGATTCGGAAACCCGAAAAGTGTGGAACCAAAGTTGAAGTTGCCAAAATAGATTCCGGTCGAGTTAGAGGCGGTCTCGAGCAGGCTGATTTTTTTCTGCGGCGCGCCCCATGAAAAGTTAAGGCTGGCGGTTGCCAGATCGCGGGTCTGAGTCGCGCCATCGGTGCCGATAACCTTGATATAGACAGTTGCTGAAGCCGGGATCTTTTCGTAAAGCCCCCAGCCGGTTATCAGCAATGGATCTTTATAAAGCGTGATATTGCTGATGGCAGTTGGAGGCGTCGAATAAGGCTGCGTCGTAAAAGAGATACTCTTAGCTGCCGGCAGGTTATTGCCGGCCAGGTCGGTGACGGCGGTGGTGACTTCTGCCACGTAAGTTGTCTGTGGTTCCAGGCCGCCGTCTGGTGCATCGTCAGGGTCGATGGTGATTTTGCTGCCGCTGAGAATAATACTGTAGCTGGCAGGAATACCGGCTCTGGTGAGCTTTACTGAAGTCTTGTTAACGGTTGCGGCTGCCAGAGCCTCGCTGATGTTGAAGACAATGTGACGATCGATTGTAACCCCGGTTTCTCCGTTGTTGGGGCTGGCTGGAGTTACTTCCGGCGGCTTTATGTCGGCAACGGTAAACTGGTAAGAAAACGCAGCTTTCTGCGTATTGTAGTAGACATCGCGCAAGCCGGATATCGAGACTGTGTAAGTAGTTTCGCTTTCGAGAGTTGTGGTCGGGGTAATTGAAATTTCGTGTGTAGCGTCATTGTATAGGAGGGTAGTGGCGGTCGCTACCACACCCTTGAGGAGCTTGATTTTTGTCGAAGAAATATCGACTGGTAGAATAGATTCGCTGGTCTTGACTCTGATTGTCGGCAGCCCGGGCACGTTCGTTGCGCCAGGCAATGGGTATATCGGCGAAAAAGTCGGGTAGGTGACGATTACGTTGGTTGTTGTTGCTGAGTCTGGATGTGCTTTAAAGGTGTAGACGCTGTCGGTCGCCAGAGGCGTTGCCAGTTTGTAATAACCATCAAAATAGTTTGAAGTGTAATTAAGCTGAGTAAGTGTGGTCTGTGCAATTTGTGCACCATTGAGTAAAATACTCACAGTTGCTGTATCTACGGTATTGAATGCCGGGTCAACCGCTTCCAGCCTCAGGTAGATGTCGGCCGTATCGCTGGCTTCGCTGCCCGAAGCGATCTGCTGGGTGCGGGCGACATCGCGCCAGGCGGTGATGTTTTTGACCTCGCTGGCGATAACCGATGAACTGCTTTTCTGGGTAGTGAAGTTAAGTGTGATGGGTTCCCATATCTGGGTTCCACGAGCATCTATTACATCACTGGCAATTTCGATGCGGTAACCGGTGTTGAAACTGAGATCGTCGTCTGGTCTGAAGGATATGCTGTTTGCCGTGCCTGTTGCGTAGCTGATTGTGGCAACATTGTTAATGCTGTCAAACATGCGAATCTTGTTGTTCATATAGCCAGAATACAGCGTCTGATCCATGTTGTAGTCGAATTCGACCGTGAACAGACTGGAATTGCTGGCGATGACCCCGGTCTCATTGTTAAACGGCCGGCGCCCGCCATTAGCATTGACCATATGAACCAGACATGCGTCAGTAGCAACTTCAGTAAATTCATATTCGATCTGGACAAGCGTATTCGGCCATGGCGGCCCTTCCAGATGCAGTGTCTTGCTGGTTTTATCCCAGCGCCCCTCATCCGGGAATTTTAGCTCATGTCTATAGAATTCATAGTCGGCATAGCGATAGTTAACCAGGCCGGCGTAATGCTTTTCTGTCACTGGATCGAAGAATGGGAACTGTACGGCGTAGCCATTGGGTGTGATGACGTCATGGGCTGCAGGAGCGCTTTTCAGAGAATAGCTGTTGACCGCCGTAGCTGTGGGCAATGCAAAGGTGCTTTCGAAGTTTATATACCCTTCGGCGTTGGTGCCTCTGTTGGTGGCAAAGCCATTGCCAATTGCAGTTGTTCCAACGTCTTGCGTGAAAGACCCAAGGCCATCAAAATCATAAATCCTGTAATAGCCAGTGTTTACACTTATCCATGTTAAAAGCACCTTGCCGGTTCTCGGGTTTTGAGCAATAGAGACAAGGGGGGAATTTACTGATTCAAGAGTAATGGTATCAAGCTTTGTGTTGGGGTAATCGCCATCGATAAAGGTGAGTATATTGAATTGGGTCGGGGATTTGGCGTAGGTCACGGCAATATGCTCGCTTGTGCCTGATTTGAGAATACATCCCGACAATCCGAATGCAGTTGATAGATCGGGAGCAGTAACGGTAGGGGATGCGGTGAAATATCCATCTATCGTGGAACTGTATTTCATGTTCCCGGTTTCCAGCCAGAAAAAGTATACTCTGGATCTGCTTTGAATCATCGCAAACGGCTTAGAATCCTGAGCTTTTGAAATTAGTTCAGTCGTTGATGCAGAGGTGAAGAAGGGTGCCGGCGAGCTTTTGAAGGTTTTTGCAATCAGGTCATAATCGCCTCCCAGTAATATCTGTCCGGTTATGTAAGAGTACGGAGGTAAATCTGTTAATGTGTCTTTTCTGATCTGTGAGACCTGAAAAGCCAGGTCGTATAAGGTCGAGGGTGTGTAGGCGAGTTTGTTGCTCCAGCTCGCGGTTGTGTAATTTTCGTGCCAGGGTGGGCTATATGCGGTTGTGCCGGGTGATAGATTGTACACATGCTCGCTGTCAGTAGCTGTGAAATAAAATCGGGCCGGTACAACGTGGGCGCGGGGTTGGCTGTGCTCTCGCGATGAGAAGTTGAAGCTGGCATCATATATTGGTGATGCTGTTAAGTCATCTTTTCTGACCTGTATAGCATGGAGAATGATAGGGTAAAAAATCCCTACTGCAACCAAAAGCGTCAGGGAAATTTTCCCATTGCAATGTCTTCGCAAAAAGGGATATATTGCTGATAGTGCCTTTAAAAGGCTGTTTGCCTGGCGATTGTTAGTATTATAGAACAGGTACAAGATTTGCTTACCTTATATTAGCGCCGATTGATTTTTCCCGATTCGAACAGGAGGAGACCTATGAACCGTTTAAAACTGCTGACACTGATGCTAGTAATCGTTCTTCCATTACTCACCGGCTGTTTCGGTGGTGGCAGCGGATCTTCCAATCCTGTGGGTGTTTCCATGTCGAATTCGGCGCCGACCATGGATTCTTCCTCCTCACAGCTCCTGGCCAGTAAGTTCGAAAAGACGACTGATCGCAAATATACCTTTGCCAAGAGCAACTACAAGGTAAATTATACATATCGCAAAGGTCTTGCCAGAACCGGCGCAAGTTTAAAGGTGCTTTTTCAGGGCGTTGAAAGTGCTGACAATATCTTTATAACCTGTGGCAGCATGGTGGTCAAGTCAGAAAGTGGTGTTTACACCAATATTTCGCTTCCCGATAACAGGGTTGATCTCAAGGATGCTACCACTCTTGCAAAAGTCCTCGCCGAACTTGATCTGCCGGCCGGTATCTACACCCAGCTCGATGTGACTATTAAATCTGCAGAGGCCATAATTGGTGGTAAGACTGTGGACCTGACGGTGCCGTCTGGCAGAATCAGATTCAATGGCATTATCGAGCTCAAAGATGGCTATACTACCAATCTGAGCCTGCGTTTTCTTGGACGTTTGCGCAACGGCAAAGGAAAAGGCAACAACAAGCTTATGCCAGTTGTGAAGGTGGTCTGTGAATTGGTAGCCAAACCAGTGCAGGTAACTGATGGTGATATCAGTGGTAGCGTTGAAAACTTTGTAAATGCCCAGAAGCTGGCTGGTGTAAATGTTTCTCTCGATGGCACGGCCTTTTCGACTGTTACTGATGCCAACGGTGCCTTCTCTTTTGCCAAGGTTCCTGCCGGAATTTACACCCTCAAGGCTTCGCATCCTGACTACCTAGACTACTCTCTCTCTGTATCGGTTGAAGCTGGCCAGGTTGCTACTGTTAATGTGCAGATCAATCCGGCAGTCATTCATAGTACTGTAGGGAACACCGGCTGGTTCGCAGAGATCTACCCGCTGGCTGATGCCAACGGTGACTATGCCGAGGTCGCTCTTGAGACTCCGGTCAATATAGACTTCGTAAGTCTGGCGTTCGTTAAGGCAGAAATGAAATTCACTGCCGAATACTATGCCAATGGTTCAAGCAGATGTCTCAATTATCTCTCTTCAACTCAGCAGGTTAGTGCAGTTGCAGATCTCGGAAGCTGGTGGGCAGGAAATGCCGCTGTGACAGGCAGCTATCTTGGCGAATTCTACTGCACCACTAACCCTGGCACAACCTATACCGTTGATGTTACCGAAATGATCCGCAGCAATCCGAGCAGTTCATACTTCATGGCCAGCAAGAATATCGGCCTGGTAAGTATTCGAATGACCAATGTTCAGCTCTCGGTGTACTATCGCTGAAAACTTGTTTTGTTCATAACATCCCAATTGCTTTTCCCCGGCGACTTTGCCGGGGAGTTTTTTTTATGCAGCAGTTGCGACAAGGCGTGAAGCAAAAAGTGTCAGTCCGACGAGCGCCATCATGATGCCTGCCATCCAGAATCTTATCACCACTTTCTCTTCGGCCCAGCCGCAGAGTTCGAAATGGTGGTGAATGGGGCTCATCTTGAAAATGCGCTTGCCCTTGGTCATTTTGAAATAACTGACCTGCATAATGACGGACAAGGCTTCGATAACGAAGATGCCACCGACGATGGCAAGATAAAATTCGGTTTTGCTGCACAGGGCAATGGCGCCAAGCGCGCCGCCGAGCGCCAGTGATCCGGTGTCGCCCATGAATACCGAGGCCGGGTGCGCATTGTGCCATAAAAAGCCAAGGCAGCCACCGCCGATTGCCGCACTCATAACTGCCAGTTCACCAACGCCGGCAATATAAACAACGCCGATATGACGGGCAAAAATTATATGTCCGCAAACATAGGCAAATACCATGAAAGGTGTTGCTGCCACAACGACGGTGCCGGCGGCCAGGCCGTCGAGCCCGTCAGTCAGGTTGACGGCATTGGTGGCTCCTACTATGACCGCTATTGCGAAAGGAATATAAAGCCAGCCGAGATCGATTGCGCCAAAGACCGGCAGCTGAGTGCAGGTTGGTGCCAGTTCAAGAATTTCTTTGCCCGGCATGGTCATTTCAAAACGCAGTCCGGGGTAGTATTTGATCGCAAGAGCGGCGCCGAAGCCAGCCAGAATCTGGCCGAACAGCTTCTGTCGCGCGGTCAGGCCGAGCGATCTCGCTTTGACTACCTTGGTGATGTCGTCGAAAAAGCCGATCAGGCCCATTATGGCAGTGACCAGCAATGCTATCACCACGAACGGGTTGAGTTTGCACCAGAGTATTGTCGTGATCATCAGCGGTATCAGAATAATGATGCCGCCCATGGTCGGAATTCCGCTTTTTTTGAGGTGTTCCTTGATGCCCTCTTCGCGCACGTTCTGACCGATCTGCCGCGACTTGAGATTGAATATAACTCGCGGTGCGATGATCATCGACAGCAGAAACGAGGTGACTATGGAAAAAATGATACGGATCGAGAGTGGCTCGAAAATAGAGCTGAACAAGCAAAACTCCTTATTTAACGGCTCAGTGCAGGTCTTTTCCAAGGTCGGGCCAGAGGCTGCGCACTATGGTTTCAAAATGCATGCCCCGGCTTGCTTTGAAAAGAACGGTCGAGCCCTTTATCAATCTGTCTTTTAATACTTCGGCTGCCTCTTCGTTCGAGCTTAGCGCTATTACCGATGCTTCAGCCATGCCGTTTTCACGTGCCGCGGCCGCGATATGGGCTGCATCAGCGCCGACGCAAACAAGCAGTTCAGGGCGGCTGGCGGCTGCCTGCACGCCAAGCTGGCGGTGCATCGAGACGGCCATGTCGCCAAGTTCGCGCATGTCGCCGAGCACGGCGATGCGCGGGGCCGGGCAGACGTTGAGAAAGCTGAGAGCTTCGCTCATCGAGCCGGGATTAGCGTTGTAGCAGTCGAGCAGAATATTGATGCCAGCGACCTCTACTCTTTCCATGCGGGCGCTTACCGGTGCAAAGCTTTCGAGGAGCTGGCAGCCTTTCTGCAGGTCGTGACCAAGCTGATGGAAAAGGGCAAGCGCGGCCGTCGCGTTGAAGGCGTTGTGGCGGCCAGCCAGGTGCAGTTTGCAGTCGCTGCTGCTGTCTGGAGCGGTCAGCCGGAAGCTGACTCCTTCGACTGTCATCTGTAGTTCGCTGATGCGATAATCGTTGTTTTCACCTGCCCCAAAATAAACCAGCCCGGCTTTTGTCGCCTGGCGCAGCAGTTCGCTGAATTCGGTATCACCGGGAACCACCGCAATCTGCTTCTCAGAAAGACTCTCGAGAATTTCTGCCTTGGCCAGCGCAATGTTTTTGAGACTGCCAAGAATGCCAATGTGAGCCGGCCCTATATTGCTGATCAAAGCGGCATCGGGCTGTGATATCCGGCAGAGATCACGGATTTCGCCCTGATGGTTCATACCCATTTCAAGAACCGCATAATCGGCAGTCGCATCCAGTCCAAGAATGGTCAGTGGCAGACCTATGTGGTTGTTGAGATTGCCACTGGTAGCACTGCAGCGGCCCACGCTGGCCAGCAGATGCTGCAGCATGGCTCGCGTCGTGGTTTTGCCATTGCTGCCGGTAATGCCGATTACCTTTGACTGCAACTGGCCGCGCCGCTTCTGTGCGATTTTCTGCAGGCCGGTAAGCGCGTCGGTCGCCTTGATAATAGCGACCTTGTCAGACAGACCGGCAACAGCGGTTTCATTCGAGATCAGAAGCGCTGCCGCGCCAGCATCTACTGCTTTCGCAGCATACAGATGTCCGTCCTGATTCTCGCCTTTGAGCGCGACAAACAGATTGCCAGGCTGAAGGGTTCGCGTGTCGATGCTGAAACCATTTATTGGCAGGTTGCTGTCGCGAAGCAGCTGCCCCTCGCAGGCCCGGGCGATTTGCCGGGCTGTCCAGTTATCTGTCTTCATCTGGTTTTCGGAAGAAACTGCGGGCGACTTCGCGATCGTCAAACGGAATCGTGCGATCGGCGAAATACTGGCCGGTTTCGTGGCCTTTTCCGGCAATAACAACCGTGTCGCCGGACTTAGCTGCTTCCAGCGCTTTAAAAATAGCTGACTTGCGGTCTGTGTCCTGAATGACTTTTTTATCGCCTTCGATTCCGGCCTCGTTGATGCCCTGCATGATTTGCTCGATAATTGCTTCGGGCTGCTCTTTACGGGGGTTGTCGCTGGTAACTACTACCATGTCTGAATATTTGACCGCGACTTTACCCATTATCGGGCGTTTTTCGAGCGAACGGTTGCCGCCACAGCCGAATACAGTGATCAGGCGATTTTTTGTTACCGGTCGCATTGCCTTGAGAACGTTTTCGAGAGCGGCTGGGCTATGGGCATAATCGACGACGACGTTGATGCCCTGATCGTTGATAATGGCTTCAAGCCGACCCGGCACGTGTTTGACTGCGCCAATGCCGTTACTGACCGCAGTGATGTCGGCTCCGATGGCCATGCACATGGCGCCGGCCATGAGTGCGTTGAAGACATTGTATTCGCCCGGCATATTGATGTGGCATGGCTGCTTAGCCCCGCCGTGGCAGAAAACAAAATCGCTGCCGATTCCCGACAATTTGAGGTTTTCGCAGTAGAAATCAGCGCTGTTATCGAGAAGTGAGAGGGTTTTGACATTGACTCCGGCCGCCTTGCATTCGTTCGCCATTTTTTTGCCATACTCGTCATCGATGCTGATGATGCATGGTTTGTCAAGGGCGGCAATATCTGTGAACAGGCGCTTTTTGGCGTTGAAATAGTCGTTCATGTCAGGGTGAAATTCAGTATGTTCGATCGAAAGGTTGGTGAATCCGGCCACAGCGAAGTGCAGGTGTTCGACCCGCCAGGTTTTAAGCGAATGTGAACTGACTTCGACAACACCTTGCTTTATTCCGTTTCTTAGCGCCATATCGATCAATGAATGCAGAACCTGAGACTCTGGCGTCGTGTTGCTGGCCGGAATCTTCTGGACTTCCATATCGTATTCGACGGTGCCGATTCTGAAAGCATGCCCGAAAGCCTTTTTGAGAATGGCCTGGGCCAGATAGGTGATCGTGGTTTTACCTTTGGTTCCGGTAATGCCCAGCAGTTTAACTTTTTGCGAGGGGTTATCGTAAAACTCGCCAGAAACCTCAGACAGAGCCTGTCTGGCATCTTTGACCTTGACCACCGGCACTTCTATGTTCTTGCGCGAAGATTCTGTAATGACTGCCGCGGCGCCGCGCTCGATGGCATCAAAGATAAAGGCGCTGCCATCGATATGCTGGCCGTTAAGTGCTACAAAAAGGTCGCCTTTGCGCACATACCTTGAGTCGAAAGCGATGCCGCCGATTTCGATATCAAGCACTCCGGTGGTTGATACTGTATTAGATGGCAGAATGCTGCGCAGTGTTTTCATTAAAGACTCCCATTCGCACTTTCAATATCAGAATTACAGGATTCTATCAGTTTTTTACGCTGGTTAAAACAGTTTTTTTTCAGTTGTAAGGTTCGGGGGAAAGGGTGATTTTGAGAATTTTGCTTTCGGGAATTGGCCGGCCAGGTGTGGGAGTCTGCCCGACGACTATGCCGTCACCTTCGAAGACAGCTTTCAGTTCGAGGCTGTTTACCATCTGCATTGCCTGCCGCAGCGATTTTCCGCGCAGGTCTGGCACGCTGTTGATACCAGATTTGGCTTTTTCGGTTGGCAATGTCATGCTGGCAGTTTCTTTAGCAGACCCGCTCAGCATGTCGGGCAGATTGATAATTTCCTTTTTAACTATGCTGCGCTGAAGCTTGAGCAGTTGCTGTTCGCGGGCAGCTGCGGTAAGTGATCTGTCGGGCGGCACTTTGAGGTATTTGAGTATGCGGTCAGCTATGCGGGCAAAGGAAGGAGCCGTGACTTTGCCACCATAGAGCAGGCGCTCGTCGCCTTTGGGTTCGTTGCAGGCTACGAACAGAACGATTCTCGGGTCAAGCGCCGGTGCCATTCCAATAAAAGAAACAGCTACCTTGTCATTAAAATAGCCGCCTTTCGGATTGGCTTTCTGGGCCGTGCTGGTTTTGCCGCCAACGGTGTAATTCTCGAGCAGAGCGAGTTTTCCGGAACCACCTTCGACGACGCCCATCAGCATGCGCCGCAACCATCTGGCGGTTTCCTCGGGCAGAACCCGGCGAACCTCTTCCCGTCTAAATTCCTGGCGGATGTCTGAATCTGACGAACTGATGCGGCGCAGCAGCCTTGGTTTGACCAGGACACCGCCATTAGCGATAGCTGAGTAGGCCTGAACCAGCTGCAAGCCGGTAACCGCCATTTCCTGGCCAATGCTCAGCGATGTTGCCGAAAAGCCAGACCAGCGGGAAGGCGGCTTGAATATGCCGTTGCTTTCGGTCAGGACTTCGACTCCGGTCGGATCGCCAAACCCAAAGTTTTTGTAGGTGCGGTAAAGCATCGAAGGTTCGACCATCTGGGCGATCTGGACCATGGCGGCGTTGCACGATTCTGCAATTGCACCGTCAAGATCGACAAGACCGTGCGCGCCGTGACAGCGAACCCGGCGGCCGTTGACCTCGCCAAAGCCGCGGCAGTAAAATCTGGTGCCGCGGTCGGCCTTTTGGTTTTCGAGCGCGCAGGCGACTGCAAAAATTTTCATGCAGGAGCCCGGCTCGAAGATGTCGGTAGCCGGGCGGTTTCGTCTGTTTTCTGGTTTGGCCTCAGAAAAATTATTCAGGTCATAACCTGGCAGGCAGGCGAGGCCCAGTATTTCGCCGCTATGTGGGTCCATTACGATGGCAGTTGCATCGATCGGATCGTATTCTTTCATCAGCTGAGCCAGTTCAGACTCAAGTGTGTGCTGAATAAAAGTATCGATCGCGAGATGAATGTTGCTGCCACCCATGGGTGGGTTGATGACGCGCATTTTGGCCGGGCCACTTTCGCTCAGGCTAATGTCTTCCTGCACGGCCAGGCCAGGATAGCCACGCAGGGTTTTGTCGAAGAGAAGTTCGAGTCCTTCAAGCCCTTTCTTTTCAGCGCCGGTGAAGCCAATTAAGTTCGATGCTATCTGCTTTTGCGGATAATAACGGCGGTAATGGCTTTCGAGGTTGACGCCAGGAATGCCCAGACGCTGGATCTTCATGGCCAGGTTGGGTTCAAGATCCTTGTATATAAGTATGTATCCTGAACGGTCACCTACTTTGCTGATGATTTCTTCGCGTGTCATTGGCAGCACTGTTGCCAGCAAATTTGCTGCTTCAGGCAGCGACTTGATTTCTCGGGTAAAAATGTAAACAGACCAGGTGTCTACTGAAATAGCCAGTTCAACCCCATTGCGGTCGTAGATATTACCGCGTTTCATGTCGAGAACACGTTTGCTGACGTGATTTTTGGTTGAACGCAGCGCCCATTCATCGTGTTGAATCACCTGAAGATGAACCAGTCGCAGGGCAAAGACGGTAAGTAGAATGGCAAAACAAGCCAGAAGAACGGCTGCCCTGACGATTCTCGGGTGTATTGCCCGCCGTTTCATGATCTGGGTGCCTCTTTGGCGGAGCATTTGCGGCAACTACGCATTCGCGCTGATCTTGAGCGGGGATTTTGTGAAATCTCGCTTTCTTCGGCAAAAACTGCTTTACGGGTCAGGATTTCAATTTCCGGTTTTTTGCCACAGACACAGACGGGAAAACGTGGCGGGCATACGCAGCCACGGGCACGTTCCTGCATGAAACTTTTGACCAGGCGGTCTTCGAGGGAATGAAATGAGATGATGCTCAGATGCCCGCCTGGCCTGAGGCAGCCGAGAGCAACTGCCAGAAAGTCTTCGAGTTCTTCGAGCTCATGGTTAACCGCGATTCTTATTGCCTGAAACACTCGGGTAGCCGGATGGATACTACTGTTGCGGCGGCATGCGGCTGGCACCGCCCCGGCGATAATATTGGCCAGCTGGTCTGTCCGGGTTATGCGTTCGTTCTGGCGACTGCGAATTATGGCGTCGGCAATGCGCGGGCTGAATTTTTCTTCACCGTATTCGCGAAAAATTTTGATCAATTCGTCGCGCTCGCGATCGTTGACAATATCTTCAGCGGTAGTCCGGTTTTCTGTGTCCATGCGCATGTCGAGGGGGCCTGGTCGCGAGAAGGAAAAACCGCGTTCGGGTGCTTCCAGCTGATATGAAGATACTCCGAGGTCGAGCAGTATGCCGTCAACCCCATCGATATGAAGTTGTTGCATTGCCATTGGCAGCTCAGAAGCACGGGCCTGAATGCGTTGTATCCTGGCATCATCGAAAACCGAACATGAATGATCGAGAATCTGGCGGTCACGGTCAATGGCGATCAGGGTCACCAGTTGCGGGTAATGCTCGAGAATGGCTTTGCTGTGGCCGCCGAGACCGAAGGTGCAGTCAGCGAAATATCTGGCGTTCTCAGGTAATGCGTTTTTGATAACGGCATCGACAAGAACCGGGGTATGTTGAAAATGATTCATGGCCTTTTATTCCACTTTTCAGGCATGGTTATATAAACCAGCCGGGTTGCTTCGACCATGCCGAGGTCTGTTTTGGCTACGGTCTCTATGCGGGCAAGCGATTGCAGCTTTGAAATTTCGCCGCGCAGGTCGGCGTTGGCATTCTCAAGATTGGTTATATCACCTTCAACTGCCTTGATGCGCAGTTTTATTTCGACCATTTTGGTTGATTGCCAGACATAGACGGTGAACATGGCTCCCAGCAGCAAAATGGCCGTCAGGTAAAGTCTTATGATGTGCCAGCGGTTGCGCAGAGATGCCGGGTTGATGTCTTCGCGGCTGTTGCTGCGGCCGTTAAGCTCAGAAGATGGTGAGTTAATCAGAACTCTTGGCTTGTTCAATCTTGTGTGTCCGGCGATATAACTTGGAGTACATGACAAACAGCTGCACATTCATCAGAAAACTGGTGACAAAGCGTGTCCAGGTGCTTATGCCTGCCGTCATGGCGAGATGTCAGCGTTGCCTCAGAGTACCATGCTCTTCACTAAAATCCAATAGTGATTGAATATTTTTTTCGAGCCGGTTCAAAGCACGGCGCTCCTGCGAGGGCAGTGAGCGAATTTCGCTCAATACACGGTCGCGGCTCTGTGGGTTCTTGCTGAATTCTTCTTTGATCTGATTGAGCAGTCTGTCTTCTACGCTTGACAGCAGGTCGGCGCGTTCGAGAATAACGCGCTCGCTCGATTGTCCGGCCGGGATGCGTCGAGAGGCGGCGCTGGCAAGATTCTGAAGCTCGCTGGCCGAGTCAGGCTGCATGAAATTGGCAATTTCTTTCATAAGAGCGATTCTCTGGCTGCTGCTGTTGATGGCCTCGATACCGAAGCTGAAAAGCATCAGCCGGTAACCATCGACTGCTTTGACACCGGCCACGCCGCTTGATTTTATACCGCGCGATACCGCGCCGGGTTTGTGGCTGGGGCCGTTCATTTCACTGTCGTCGGCTTTATCGCGCGCGCCTTCTTCGTATTTGATAATGGGTTCGGCGCCTTTGAGAGGATCGATTTCGTCGGGCCATTTCTGGTTGTTGGCACCATCGCCGCCAAATATCTGAAAACTCTGGCCACCGGCAAAGCCGTTGGCACCAGAAACTACATGCACGTTGACGTCATCCTGAACGAAGCGCGCCTTGCAACGGGTGCGCAAAAAGTCGCTTTCGCGCATGGTGAAAGCCAGATCCTGGCCGTTAAGAACCAGCCGACCACCTGACTTGAGGAAGCTGTCGAGCGCGGCTATTTCTTCTTCGGTGAGCGACTGCTCTGGCGTGGAATCCTGGGCGGCTACCAGCACCCAGCCGTCAAGATAACGTTTGAGCACTTCCGGGCGCAGCTCGCCGTCGAACACGCGATCCCAGGTGTCGAATTTTACACCGGCACCCTGCAGCATCTGCTGGAGCACAGGACTAGCCGGCGAGAAGTGGTCGGTGATGACGAGAAGAGCATGACCGGTAGAGGCGAAGGGCTCTTTGACATAAAAAGTTGTTTTGATAGTGGAATCAGGCAGGCCCTGACCTGAAAGTGTCAGGTTGAGAGTTATTTCGCTGTGAACCGGCGCGTCTTCAGATACGGTGAATTTGAAGCCTTTAATGAGCTCGACCTTGCCGGGAGCTGGCAACCGGGTTACTGTTGCTGCCATTTCGCTGCTGTCGATAAGTTTGCTGTCAGATTTGCAGGCGATGTCTGCGCTGGCGAGAGGCTTTCGCCCCAGGTTGCGCACAGAAAGGAGCACTGACACTTCTTCACCGGCAGCAATGCGGCCGTCTTTGTTCTTGTCTTCCAGAATAACGTCTTCGAGCTTCAGATAGGCCAGGTTGGGAGTGGCCAGTTCGCTGAGGAAATTGAACCATTCGGTTTCCTGGGCGAGAGTATGGACCTTGTAGCGTTTGTGATATGTTCTGAAACCCTGACGGGTCGGGAAAAATATCGAAATGCCGGTGCTGTTGGCGAATTTATCGCCGTTGCTTGCCATTTTGCTGATGTAGCCGCCGGTGCGACGTTCGCCTCGCAGAGTTTTAAGCAGACTGGCGGCTGCCGACCTGGTTTCGGAATTCACTTTTGCCTCGATCAGCAGTTCGAGAAAATGTCCGAGATCGACATAGTCGCCAAACGAATATTTGAGCGCTTCGTTGCGGGCGTTCTCGTATTTGTCGATTTCGTGAATGTTGCGGCGGGCAGAATTGCAGAAATTATTGAGTGCGCTTTTGAATGCTTCGCTTTTGCTTGAATCAATGGCAGAAAGAACTACTGCGGTATTGCCCTGCGACCCGCCGACATAAGATTTGTTGTAGGAGTTTACTATGGTTTCGGCGAGTTCTTTTGCTTGCATGGCCGGCTTTTTGGTCATGGCTGCGGCGATAAGGTCGTAAGGCCAGCCGCGCTCGGGTTCGAGATCAGGTGACCCTACCTGGTAAAGCGCGTATGGCGCTGCTGTCCAGGAGACTTCTACCATCTGCATAAGGCAGGCATCGAATCCGAGGATGTCGATTGGCTGACCAAGTATGTCTTTGATCTGGCCAAGAGTCTCACCGAGAACAGGTATGCTCATCGAGGTCTTGGAAGTATCGTCGTAGGAAATATTGTAGGAAATATTGTTTATCGCAGCCTGCATGCCAGCGGGCAGACCAATTTCGCCAACTTCGGCTTCCATGGCGCCGGGTTGAATTTCTTTCCAGCCGGTACCGTGATTCCAGAGGATAAGGGCGTAGCGCCTGGCCGGGTAATTCTCTTTAACCCATTCGACAAAGTCTGTCAGGGCAAGCGGATCGGCCATATCGACGTTGCCGAGATCTTTGACCATCTGGGAGTTCATTTTATCGGGTTCTTTGTCTTTTGTGATATAAAAGCGCCGGGCCCCGGACCATTTAAGTTCGGAGTTGTTAGAATAACCGCCGTTGCGGTCGATCTGCGCAACAAAATTGAGATGGTCGCTCGAACCATACTTTTCGATTTCGTTTATATCGAGCGAAGTTGCGGCTTCAAGGTTATTGTCGGCCGCCATGAAAATCATGAAAGTCCACTCTTTTTCGCTTGCCTGTGCTGCCGCAGAGGCTGGTGAAATCGCTGCGAAAAGCAGAATTGCGATGATTAAAGCTGTCGAGGTTCTTATACTAGTATTATCCACACTTTTCCTCCAGCGCTGACTAAGCAATTTAATTATACGGTTCTGTACAGAGAGTGTCAATTGCACCTCGCAAAATTCAGGGTAATAATCATCAGATTGATTTTCTGTGAGTAAATATTTGACTTGGAGGATAGTATATGCTAATTTATTCTCAAACTTCCTTGAAGGGAGGATAGAGTAATGGCACGTGCAAAGACGATCAAAAAAGCTGGTGCAGCCAGTGAAGAAGTTGCTCCCAAGAAAAAGGGTAAGACCACTTCAGGTGAGGCTCGCGAGTATTCGGTGACTGAAACGTTCGCTAAAGGTGACATTGTGTATCATAAAATATGGGATGACACCGGAGAAGTTATCGAAACAGGAACCACCGACGACGGAATCAACAAAATGAAAGTTGCTTTCGAAAAGGTTGGAGTAAAAAATCTGCGAATGGGTTGATAAGATATATCCAGCTAGAAAAAGACCCGGTTAGGCCGGGTCTTTTTTTAGAAAAAGCTGGTAGAATGAGGACTTAAAGTTGGGCAACCACAGCTTGCGACAGAACGGCTTCTGGCTTTTGAAGCCGTGCACCAGAAAACTAATTGGATTCTTGTCGCACCAGGATTCACGTCTCCGTGGCGAAGGCGCGCGGTCTCTTGGCAAGATTGGCGACCCGGAAGCGGTAAAGCCTCTGATCGAGGCCCTGTTGCAGGAACGCCAGGATGAGCAGATGCCTCTGGCTCTGGCTGAGATAGGTGATCCACAGGCTTTACAACCGCTTCTTGATGCCTTCAAAGAGGCTGACCGTGAAGTACGGCCAAACATTGCGCTGGCTCTTGGTGCATTTCATGACCGCAAGGCCGTAGACGCGCTTATAGAAGGCTTGAGTGATCTCGACCCCAATGTGCGTTTCTGCAGTATAAGTTCGCTTGGCAGACTCAAGGACAGCTCGGCGGTATCGCATCTTCTGGGTTGTCTGGGCGAGAACAACGAATGGATATTTCTTAACGTTGTCGATGCTCTGGCTCGTCTCGGGGCACACCGCGCCACGAATCCGCTGGTTGCTTTTTATCTGAAGGAAAGAAACGAGCGTAAGCGTTCGGCGATCATTACTGCGCTTGGTGCGATCGGTGATCTTACTTCGGTTCCGACTTTGACCAAAGCGCTGCGCGATACTGACGACCGCGTCAAGGCTAATGCGGTCGAAAGTCTGGTGCGTCTTGGTCTGCCGGCTGAAAAAGCTCTGGTATTGATTCAGCCGTTTCTCAAGCACCCGAACAACCGTGTGCGTGGTAATGCCATGGTTGCTGCCGCCAATCTTGGTGGTGTAGACCTGACACCGATCATGCGCAGCATGCTGGAAGATCCGGATAAGTGGATTCGCGCCACCCTGGGTTATGTCTTGTCGGTCATCGACCATGAAAAGGCCCTTGAAATGAGCATAGAGCTGCTCAAGGACGAGGATTCGGATGTGCGCAAGAACGCCGCTCTGGCGCTGGCCAACCGTGCCAGAGAAGCTCAGACCGAGCTTCTGGTTCGCATGCTTTCTGACAAGATTCCTTTTGTCAAGCTGCAGGCAGTCATTACACTCGGCCGTTTGCGCATTGTTTCGGCGGTGCCATGGCTGGTCAAGATGCTTAAAACCGACCGCAACTTCAAGATCAGGTCGGCGGTAATCACCAGTCTGGGGCGTATTGGCGACCGTTCCGGCATTCCCACTTTACAGAACGCTCTGCGCGACCGTGATTCACGCGTGCGCGCCAATGCTGTCGAAAGCCTCGAAGAGGTTCTGAGCGAAGCTGGTATCAATATTTTGCGGCCAATGTTGCGTGACAGCGACAATAGAACGCGGTCAAACGCTGCCAAAGCTCTTTTCAGGCTTGGTGATGTCGAAGTGCTGCAGGAACTTGAAAAAATGCTGGCTGACAGCGAAACTGCCACCAGGATTTCAGCGGCTTATGTGCTTGGCCAGATTGGCCTGGCGCTGCGCGAAATTGAGACTTCACCGCTGCTGTCACCACTCAAGAACAGCCTGGCCCAGATTAAAAACCCCGAGGCGGAAGCTGTTGCTGCCCTTGAAAAGAAGGCAGCGCAAGCGGAGGCACCTGCCCCCGAACCTGCAGCAGTTGTGCCGCCCGCTTCCCCGCCACCAGAAAAGCCTCTTCCCGAGGACAAAGAATCATTGCGACGATTGTTTCTCGAGCACTTTCAGGAAAGCCGCTTTGAAGAGGCCCTTGTTGGCGTCAATAATTTTCTCAAGAAGTTTCCGCATGATCTGATGGCGGTGTTTTTTGCCGGCAATCTGAATTTTCAGCTGAATCGTATCGATGATGCGATCGCAAATTTCAGCAAGGTCATCGAGCTTGATCCCTTTCATGTGCAGGCGCACAGCAATATTGGTATCGCCTGTTACCGCAGTGGCAAACTACAGGAAGCGATCGATTATTTTAAGAAGGCTTTGCAGCTGAAACCGGATCTGTCGGTGATCAGGTTCAACCTTGCCAGTCTTTTTCTCAAGGCTAATCGCTGGGAAGACGCGATCCGGCAGTTCGAAGAGGGTTTCAAATACCAGGAGCCCAATGCCCGGAATCTTACCAATATGGCTTTTGCGTGCCAGAAGAACGGCGATTTTGAAAAAGCTGCACAGGCATACGCGCGCGCGCTCGAACTGGACGGCCGCGATGCCGGCATTTATTATAATCTGGCGCTGATACTGGTTAAGAGCGGCAAAAAGGCCGACGCAGTTCAGCTGTTACAGCGCTCTCTCAGCGAAGTGCCCGAGAATTCGCCGGGTTTAAAGAATCTTCGCGACCTGCTTGAGCGCCTGAAGGTCTGATTTAAGGAGCTGTTATGGAAAACCGCCTGATGACAATCGTGTTCATCGACATGCAGGGCTATACCAAACGCTCAGCCTCGCAAACTATCGAAGAAATGAAGCTTTTTCACGATCAGATGTTCAAATTTGTCTCTGATATCGTGGAAAGACAGGGTGGCGTGATGGTTAAAACCATGGGCGACGGCTTCATGGTGCGCTTTGATTCGCCAACCAATGCGGTGCAGACCGGCATCGAGATTCAACGCAAGCTCGAAAGTCGCAATGCCCAGATGATGAACCCTGACAGCATTGTGCGTTTCAGAATAGGTATTAACACAGGCGAAGTCGGCATCGACGAAAATGGTGACCTCTTTGGCGACCCGGTTAATATTGCCGCACGAATTCAGACTTTTGCCGATACCAACGATGTTTTTATTTCAGAGTCAACTTATCTTGCTATGAACCGCAATGAATTTGGCTCGGTTGATCTCGGCGCCCAGGAACTTAAAAACGCGACACGTGAGATCAAAATTTACAAGGTCCTCAAGAATGGTTCGCCGGGTGTTACTTTATCAGCCGCCAAAAAACCTTCTGCTGCTCAGCAGAAAACCGGCCTTTCTGATTCACATAAAAAGCTGATTGTTGCCGGAGTTGTCGGCGGATTGATCTTTTTCACTTTGCTGGCCGGCTATTTTATTGGCGCGCGGCGGAACCGGAAACCTGCTGATTTAAAGCAGCCGCCGGTAGTGTCAAATGATCCGCAGCAACCGATCCTGCCGATTCCGCCAGGAACGCAACAGGCAGCGGTGCCAGATATGAACCAGCCACCGGGGCAGCCACAACCTGTTTCTGCGCCTCCTGTCCGAGGAAGAACCCTGTTGACAAACGACCCTTTCCAGCTCCCTTTAAACCTTAATGAGCATGAGCGCCGTGTTATCGGCGACATTCAGAGGCTTTTTCATGATGGCGAATTCAATCGCGCCGAAATACTTTGTGGCGAAATGGTATACCGGGTTGGCGATCAGCAGAAAGCGGTATTTGCACTGATGCTGTCAGAAATGTTCTGGATGCAGGATAAGAAGAAGGACGCCGAACAGGTTTTCGCTAATCTGCGTGATCTCAAAATCCCGGATCAAGGCAAAAAACTTATCGAAACTGCGATTGGCAATATCAAAGACCGCCGCCGCAACTGAACTGTTAATAAAAAAACAGAGCCGGCATTTTGCCGGCTCTGTTTTTTTCATAAAAGTCAGGCGAGTTCCCAGCCGGTTTTGAACGCTTTCAGGTTGAGTTCCTGCAGGCGCTGCGGCACCATTTTCTTGATCATTTCGGGCCAGATTTCGGGCTTGATCTCATCGACATGGCGGGCGAGCACGCCGAGCAGAACAACGTTGAGGCACTTCTGGTTGCCGAGTTCGCGGGCTTTGCCTATAGCATCGACCGAAGTCACTTCGGCAGAAATTTTGGCGAGGGTTTCGGTAATGTTTTGTGGGTATCTGGCGTTGCCGGCCGAAACCGACATTGGCAGAATATTCTGGGCGTTGCTGATGACCAGCCCGCCTGGTTTGAGGTATTCGGTCCAGCGCAGGGCTTCGAGTTCTTCGAAGGCCAGCAGAATATCACATTCACCTTTTCTGATAATGGGCGAGCAGATGCGTTCGCCAAAACGAACGTGGCTTACTACGCTGCCGCCACGCTGTGCCATGCCGTGAATCTCTGACTTTTTAACATCGAAGCCGGCTTCCATGGCACATTCAGCCAGCAGGTTGCTGGCGAGAAGAGTTCCCTGACCACCTACACCACAGAGTAGAATGTTTTTGGTCATGTCTTATGCCTCCTCTTTTGCCTGGGTAATGGCACCGGGTCTGCAAACTGCAGCGCAGAGGCCACAATGCACGCAAAGGGCCTGGTTGATCTGGGTCTTGCCGTCCTGCTGGTTGACTTCGATTGCCGGGCAGCCGAGTTTCCAGCAGATTCCGCATTTAACGCATTTATCGCGGTTGATAGATACCAGGCGCACTCTTGGCTTGTAACTCTTGAGCAGAAAACAGGGGCGGCGCGCGATGATTACCGAAGGTTCGCTGTCGGCAAGTGCTGTTTTAAGCGTTGCTTCAACCGTCTTGAGGTCGAAAGGATCGACGGCATGAACGTTGGTTACGCCACAGGCGTGGCAGATTGCGGCAAAATCAAGAACCTTGGCGGGCTCACCTTTGAGAGTTCGGCCACTGGCCGGGTTTTCCTGGTGCCCGGTCATGGCAGTGATCGAGTTGTCGAGAATCATGGTTACATGCCGGCCCTTGTTGTAAACGGTGTCAATGAGGCCGGTTATGCCTGAATGCATGAAAGTTGATTCGCCGAGAACAGCGACGAGTTTGCCGTGAATTTTATCTTTCATGGCTTTTTCGATACCAAGCGAGTTGGTGATCGAGGCTCCCATGCAGACAATGGTATGCATGGCGTTATGAGGCGCAAAAGCGCCGAGGCTGTAACAGCCGATATCGCCGGTGACAGTGCAGTCAAGCTTGCGCAGCATGAAGAAAATTCCACGATGCGGGCAGCCGGGACAGAGAACTGGCGGTCGCACAGGAATTTCAACGTCTGGCATCGTTGTCGTCTGCGGCATGGCTTTGTCGACGAATTCCTTAAGGGACTCGTGAATGATGTCCGGGTTGAGTTCGCCGCAGACTGGCAGACGGTTTTTACCTATGCATTTTATGCCGAGAACGCGTACAGCGGTCTCGATGAATGGTTCGTTTTCTTCAATTACGATAAGGGTTTCGACGCTTTCGGCAAATTTTTTAATCAGTTCCGTTGGTATTGGGAAAGTAAGGCCAAGCTTGAGGTATGAAGCTTTCGGAAAGATTTCGCGGGCATGGCTGTAGCTGATACCAGAGGAGATGATGCCGATTCGCGTGTCACCAGCTTCGATGCGGTTGAATTCGCAATTGTTGCCAAATTCGGCGACCTTTTTCAGACGCTCTTCAACTTTGGCATGCAGGCGGCGGGCATTGTTGGGCAGCACGCAGTATTTGGCCATGTCGCGTACGAACTCTCGATCTGGTGCGGTTTCGCGCTCGCCAAGACTGACAATGCCTTCAGAGTGTGACGTTCGCGTGGTCATGCGCAGCATTACCGGTGTGTCGTATTCTTCCGACATTTTCATGGCCGCTTTGGTCATATCTTTGGCTTCCTGGCTGTTGGCAGGTTCGAACATCGGAATCTTGGCCATCATCGCGTAATAGCGGTTGTCCTGTTCGTTCTGTGAACTGTGCATGCCGGGGTCATCAGCAGATACTATCACCAGTCCGGCGTTTACCCCGGTATAACCCACAGTAAAAAAAGGGTCGGCGGCCACGTTGAGGCCGACATGCTTCTGGGCGCACAAGGATCTGGCACCGCCATAACAGGCCCCGATGACTGTTTCCATGGCAGTCTTCTCATTCACTGCCCATTGCGCATCGATCTCATTGTATGTACCGCAATATTCGAGAATTTCGGTCGACGGGGTACCCGGATAAGCCGAGGCGAATCTGACGCCGGCTTCCCAGGCACCGCGGGCGATGGCTGCATTTCCTGAGAGAAATGCCCGGTTGGAGGATTGCTTCATTCCTTTCTCCTTTTCTGTAAATTCTGATTGTCGAAGTATAGCATAAAAATCAGAATCGGGCTTGCAGCGCCGGCAAAAAGAAGATAACATCAAAAAAAAGGCAGGAGCAGTCAAATGAAAATTCTGGTTACCGGCGCCGCGGGCTTTATCGGTTTTCACCTCAGTATTTACCTTCTAAAACGTGGTGACGACGTTGTCGGCCTCGACAATCTCAATGATTACTACGATGTAAAGCTGAAAACCGATCGCCTCGATATTTTGCGCAATCACCAGAATTTCGTCTTCGTCAAGGCCGATCTCAATGACCGTGCCGCGCTTGACCGGGTTTTTGCCGAGCACCATTTTGACCGTGTGGTAAATCTCGCGGCCCAGGCCGGGGTGCGCTACAGCATCGAGAACCCGCATGCCTACATTGACGCCAATATTGTTGGTTTCATGAACATACTCGAAGCCTGCCGTCACAACAAGGTCGAGCATCTTGTTTATGCTTCTTCAAGCTCGGTTTATGGCTCAAACACCCGTATGCCGTTCTCGGTACATCACAATGTCGACCATCCGGTATCGCTTTATGCCGCTACCAAAAAGGCTAACGAACTGATGGCCCATACCTATTCGCATCTTTATGGAACCCCGGTTACCGGTCTGCGTTTTTTCACGGTTTATGGCCCATGGGGCCGACCTGATATGGCGTTGTTCATGTTCACCAAGGCCATCATCGAGGGGCAGCCGATCAAGGTTTTCAATAACGGCAAAATGCAGCGCGACTTTACCTACATCGATGACATCGTCGAAGGTGTGGTAAGGGTTTGTGACCGGGTTGCGACGCCGAACGAAAGCTGGCAGGGCGATGAACCTGATCCGGCCAGTAGTCATGCACCTTATCGCCTGTATAATATTGGCAATCACAAGCCGGTCGAACTTCTCAAGTTCATCGAGATAATCGAAAAGAAGGTCGGCAAAAAGGCGGTTATGGAAATGTTGCCGATGCAGCCCGGCGATGTGCCGGCTACCTGCGCCGATGTTGATGACCTGATGCGCGATACCGGTTTTGCTCCCAACACCTCTCTTGAAATCGGGGTGTCGAGATTCATCGACTGGTACAGAGGCTACTACAACATCTAAACATCGGCAGTCAGCGGGCAGCCTCTGTTCTGCCAGCTACCAGACGAACAGCCTGCTTCTCAGGCTGATAGATTGTCGTGGTAGAAGGTTTCCCAGATTTCCTTTTCTTCATTGAGGGTGTAAAGGGCGAGACGGTCACGCAAAAGCCTGACGCAGAATTCCGTAATAGTTTCTTCTGCCGGGTGTTCACTGGTGTGATAAACCATAACGATCCCAAACAGCCTGTTTTCGTGCATTAGCGGGTAGGCTGCACATGTGGTTTCTTCTTCTTCGAGTTCAAGAATAGCTTTGTGCATGGGGTTTTTCTGAATAGTTCTGGCCAGTTCCAATTCATACTGACTGAGCTTGAACTGGCGTGAACGATCAACCCGCGAGCATGGATCACAGCTGCCATCATTGCTGATGCGTGCCATCAGGACGTCTCTGGCCAGGGTTATCTTGGCGAATTCGCAGAGAAACTTGAAGAAGGGTTGTTCCTCTTCATCCGGTCTCGAAAAAACCATGGCTTTGATACTGTCGAGCTGCGTGTAAAGACGGGTAATGCTCTTATGCATACGGTCATTCTTGTTCTGCGATTCGCGAAATGCGACAGCGTTTCTGATCGCGGCAGAAGCATGCTTGAGATAGTAACTGACCATGTTTATTGTGGTTTCAGAACTTTCTTCCTGTCCAAATTTTTCGAGCATCATCATGCCGAGAACCTTGCCCTGGTGTCGCACCGGCACGTAAGCGATCAACCGGTGCATTGAACCATTGGTAATCTCCATGGAAGCAGATTTTTCAGGAGTTATCTGGGCGTTGATCATTACCGGACGGCCTTCGTTGAGCACCGGATTGAGTGCTTCCGGATTGTTGCGCGGAATGTCGAGCAGCCTGGGTGAAGCAGTTCTGATGTCGAGAATTTCGTTGCGGCGATTCTGGCTGTCTTCTGCCTTGAATATGTGCAGACAGGTGTTGTCGAGCTTGAAAAGTTCCTGAGCTTTTTTCTCGACCAGTGTGGTAAGAGCGTCAAGTTCGGTGCAAACATTCACCAGTTCAGAGATTTCATCGAGAATCATCTGTTTGTATTCAAGGTCTGAAGTGAGCTGGTCATTGGTTGCCTTTATGGCCGCCAGTTCGTTCATCAGGCTGGCGATCTGGTTATTGGCATTGCTCTCTTCTGCTTTCAGGGCCTTGATCTTGTGACTGAGAAGCTCTATCTCTACAGCGCGATCGTTAGCCAGCTTCTGCATGTCTTCAAACATCCGGTGATTATCGCGATTTTCGAGCGAAATTTTTTCGAAACTGGTCTGCAGCTCAGCCAGTTCCTTTTTAAGTGATTCAAGATGTGTCTTGATAAAGAGCTCTTCTGTACGGTCTTCGAACATGGCAATAATGCGCGTCTGGTTCTCGCAATCCTTGAATGAACTCAATCGGGCGTTGAATATGTGCTCAGTTCCTTCGCGTGAGCGAATCTTGATTTTCTCAAGCGCCCGCCGGCTGCCACTGGTGATAACAGCTTGAATAACATAGGCCATGCCATATTGTTCCAGTTCTGGAAACGCCTGCATCAGGTTTTTATCGACAAGATCAGCAGTAAATATGCCGCTCTTGTCTACTTTTACTTTCTCTACCTTGCCTGAAGCATCTGCTATCAGCCAGGCACAGCTTGTCTGTTCGGCCGCCATAGATGACGAAACCGCACGGGTATTGCTTTTGTAGAGGAGATCATTGAGGAAAAATATTCTCTCCTTGAAGACCAGTGTCAGTTTGTGGGCGAGATATGAGGCCGAGCCGAGACCGGCACTTACAACCAGAGCGTTGGAAATTATCCAGCCTGAGTTCTGGCTGAGGTCACCATAAAGAGGCGGATAGAATTTAATATGCGGAATAATCTGATACTTTACCAGCGTGCTGGTTAGTGTCCAGGCTGCTATGGTCATCATAGTATAAACCGCACCGGTTCTAAAGCCCATTACTGCGCCGGCAACGGTAATTGGAACAACACTGAGAAACATCATCGGGCTTTCGGTTGTGCCGGTGTATCTGGTCAGAAGCATTATCACCATAAGGTCACCGATGACTTGAGTATGCATGACGTTATTGATCGAAAAGATGTTGAACGAAACATCCTTGAAAGCTTCAAGCAGCATCAGGTATAGAACCGCAAAAATACGCGGGACCGCTGCTGGAATTGCCAGAATTCCAATTAAGCCACGGCTTCTGATGCCGGCGAAGGCATTGGAGATAACCTTGAGAAGAAGTTTCTTGAGGCTGTTCATACCGTGTGCCACCATCATCTGGCGCGACAGCAGAGAAAAGTGTAGCGTAAAAAAGACGTTGAGAATAGCCAGCAGGCAGCATAACACGTAAATAGGTTCGATTCTGAAGCTCATTCCGAGGAGCTTCAGGCTGAGCAGGCTGAAACCAAAAATTATTGGAATGCTCGCCCAACGCAGTGTGATCAAGCCGCGGGCGATCTGTAATTCTCTGATGCCAGAGCGATTTTCCATTATTACTACTCCTGAATTTACCGGCAGATACAGGACAGCATGAATATCGGCAGATGAGCCGTTTTAAGTAAGTCGCTCGTAAAAAAAAAGCGTATGAAGTTTGCCGGGGTGAACCAAGACCTTCAGTCGCAGCAGAGCTTTCTCAAAAAATTATTGTGGCAGAACGAAATCTTTTATGCTGTGCCCGGTTGCGGCTATCATGGCCAGAAGTTCTGACCGGCCGCGATTTGATGCGAGATAAAGCTGCCAGCGCTGGCGATGACTTTCTGCTGAAGCATTTTCAACTCGCAAAAGCTTTAAATAGTCGGAAAGTGGCGTTGTCTGACGTTTGTATGCTACAGGCACCCAGCCTTTCTGTAGTAACCCGCGCATCTCGAAAGGAGGTAAACCGCTTACTCCGGCAATACCAATTTTCAACACATCAATGGGTTCGCTGATGAGGCCTTTTTCAACCAGATTGTTGTAGATATGGTTGCGGATGCGTGCCAGAACACCACCAACTTCATTGGTTTTACAATGAAACAGGATTTTCAGCATTTCCGGGTCGCGAATAAGCGACAGCGAAGCTGCCGGCGGCGATTTCTCAAGATTATTCTGTATCTCATCAACGATTTTATGATTGTCGCCGCCGATGGCAATGGCGACGTCACAGCTATTACCGCCATTTCCATGGCAGGTTGCCGCAAAGCCTGGAAAGACTGCATTGGAAAAACTTAACAGATGCTGGTGTGCTTCTGGCAGGCAGATGCCGGTAAACTGCTGCTTTGGCGCAACCGGAAGATCGACGCGCAGGCTCTTAAATTCTCCGCGCCAGTGCTTTTGCCAGGCGTCAAACAACGCTTTTTTTGCGACATCACGCAGGTCATCGCCGACTATTTCGCTGAGTGAGAGGCTGAATTGCGACCAGTCTGCCGGCGGTTCCCGTTCCAGTTGAAACTGATTTATCTGTCTGAATTTCGGCATTTTGTCGGCAAGTATTTCTTCGCTGCCTGATATGTAGACAATCAGGCTGAGACTGGCATCACCATAAATTATTGCATATTTGAGAAGATCGTCGAGCCCGGCTTCTCTTGAGAATTTTTCTCCGAGGTATTTTGCCGTGAAAAATGACTCTGCGCTGTTCTCGGGCCAGTTGAAAATGGTGTAGGCAGTAGGTGCAACATCTGGCAGAACATCAGCCCTGCTGCCGGCAGTTTGGGTCTGGACAAAAAAGCTGGCAATCTCTGCTGTTTCAGCCAGTTCATATTCGTATGCCGCCATATTTTCTGAAAGGCTGACGCTGACAGGCTTATGGCGAAATTCTGAGATGAAAGTGTTTTGTGAGGGTAACGAGTGAATATAGTCGGCAAATTCGCGGCTGACTTTTTGGGGGAAATTTTTGCGCAGTTCACCGTTTAGAGTGCTGAGAAGGCGTTTGCATATTTGTGCGGCGCGGGCAGGGTCGTCGAAATGATAGAGTGCAAACTGTATTCCGTTAAGGTTGTGACTGGCAGACCACAGGGCCCCGCTGCTTTTTATCTGCGACATGATGCCAGCTGACTCAGATCTTATCGTTCTGACAAGCAGGTTGTAAAATTCGCCAGCTTGATTGCACCTGTCGATAACTGGCGCATCGAAAGTTATGACGATCGAACCGATCCTGTTACCAGAGATGGCATTGCCTGCCATGGCCTGATTGGTGTGGAAGACCGCCATAACAGCCATAAACAGGCAGCAGATGAATTTTACATTAACTTGCATGAGAAAAGTATATCACATGATCTGCCTGAGTGCATCAAAGCTATAACCAGATAAGACATTCTCGGTCAAATCAACCTTGCATTTAGCGGTCAGCCTGATTAGAATCAACTGATATTCATTTGGGGCGGTAGAAAATGGTTAACTGGGAGAGCGAAATCGGTTCGGCACTGATTGTCGCCGCCACTTTTCTTGTCTGTGTTGGCCTGGGTGAACTGCTGCGCGGAACCGGCGCCTGCTCGCAGGAGGGCACCCGCAAATTTGTTCATTTTACCGGCGGCCTGGTATCGCTGAGTTTCGCCTACGTTTTTTCCTCACATTGGACAGTTCTCGGCCTTGGCATCATCTTTGTTGTCCTTATGGCAGGAACCAAAAAGTTTGGCCTGCTGCCTTCCGTGCATGGTGTCAAGCGCAAATCCAGCGGTGACATTCTGCATCCAATCGCCATTTATCTGACTTTTTCAGCGACCAGTTATCTCGAAAAACCTTACTTTTACCTGATTTCCATCGCGGTGCTTTCGGTCTCTGACGCACTGGCGGCCCTTATTGGCATTTCATACGGCTTCAAGGTCTACAACGTCGAAGAAGAAAACAAAAGTATCGAGGGCTCATTCATTTTTCTTCTCTCGACTTTTCTCATCGTTCATCTCGGTCTACTGCTGCTGACCGAAGTGGGAAGAATGGAATGCGTGCTGGCAGCTCTGCTGATTTCTGTGCTGGTAACCTGTTTTGAAGCGATATCGCTGGGCGGCGCCGACAATATTTTCATTCCCTTCGGCACTCTTTTCATTATCATGAAAATCACCACCAAACCTATTCCCGAGATAATCATGCAGCTGTGTTCTATCGGTATGATTTTTCTGGCGACCTACCTGTTTGGCAATATTTCGGGGCGACTTGGGCATTCCGGTATAATTGGGGTTGCCCTGGCCGGCTATGCCGCTTGGAGTCTGGTTGGGCCTGAGTGGTATATTCCGGTTCTGATCTGCACCATTCTGATTTCTCTGTTTGACCTGTTTCTCGAAATGCCCGGCAGCCAGGATGAGCGTCTGCGCGTGCGCCCGATATTCTACATGTTCATTGTGTCTTTCGGCTGGATCTGTGGTGCCAACTTCAATCTGACTGAAGACCGGCTGTTTTTCATTCCTTATGTCGTCAGTTTTGCTGCCATTCTGAGTATCAGATGGCGCTGGTATCAGCGCGAAGGTAATCTGATCTCGGGCAGCCGGCGGCGAGTTATTCCACAATGGATTGCTGCCGGGAATTCTTTTGTCAGGGCTTCGTTTCTCACTGTCGCATTTATCAGCGCCAATCTTCTGCTTGGGCTTGATCTCAGCCTGATTTTTTCGGCGGCAAGCTGTCTGGCTGGTATTGTTATCTCTGATCTGATCTACTGGGGCATTGGCAGCCGATTTCATGGCAACTGGAGCCGCGTTGCCTTTTTGCGCATGGGTATGGCATCGGTGTTGGTGGCATCAAGCCTGGTTTTTATTGCTAATCTTTTGTTTTATCGCTAGGGCCCGCCTTAAAGCTTGCTCTCTCTTTTGAGATTTTCAAGGCCGATAAGACTGATTTGTGGCTGCGAAAAATCTGGAACGTTTTTTACCCTGGCAAGATAGGCAAGAGCAGCCTCACGCATCAGAATACCCGAATCTTCTGACCCGAGAGAGCCAACGAACATTTTGTCGCCTTCAAGATTGCCGTTGGCAATGAATGATGAGGTTGAGACCCGGTAGGTTTTCGTGTTATCGAGAGGGTTTCCGCCTATCACCAGATTTCTGGCGCGGCCGCTGTTAAGGTCGAAGTCGGCGGTAAATCCGGCATACTGGTAGCCATCGAGACTGCCATACTTGGCGCAGATATGGTCAAACATCGCCTGAACTGAAGCGCCGGGCATTAGAAAGGTCACCACTGTATTGTCATAGGGCAGAGACTCGTAAATCATGCCGACTGTAATCTCGCCCGCTGCGATTTCGGCTCTTATGGCACCGGAATTGACCAGGCAGATATCGCCTTTGCCGGCCTCAAGCATGCTTTGTGCCGTAAAAGTGCCCATTGGCAGGATGTGCGTTTTTTTCTTTTCTTTTGGCAGGGCGAGTGTTTGAGCTGTGTGTCCGGCAACAGCCTTCATGTTCGCTTCCAGGCTATCATTGTAGCTGTCTACCAGCTGCTGTACTGAATCATCAGCCGCCGGCTCATAAAGCGAGGTGATTTTTTCGAGGCTGCCGCTGTAAGTCGATATATGGCCAACTTCGTTGAGCACCAGATCGAGACGGCCAAGAAATACACCGTATTCTCCAGCCTGTAAGACTATGGTGCCGCCGAGGCCGTTGCGGCAGGTTCCGACACCGGGATTATTGGCTACCAGTTTGGGTTCATTCAGCTCGGGGTGGGCGATAGAACCACAACAAGGTCTACGTAAGGCCTTATTCGCCGTGCCACCTGCTTCACCGTAGCAGTTTGCCCTCTGAACTCCAGCGGGGCACAGTATTTGCGGTCAGCATCGACCCAGGCACTGTCGCCGATACTGCCAATAACTGCTATTTTAACGCCATTGCGCACGAAAACATGATAGGCGGGAAATACCAGACGCCCGTTTGAGCGGTCAAAGACGTTGCAGCAGAGCATGCGTATGCCGGAGACTGCGATCTGCTTTTTCAGGTTGTCGATCCCGTTGTCGAGCTCGTGATTGCCAATCGTGGTGGCTTCAATGCCGGCGGCAACTGCCAGGCGATGACAGGCTTCACCTTTGAAAACACTGTAAAAAGGAGTTCCCTGAAAAAGGTCGCCGGCATCGAGATATAGCGCGTAAGGGGTGTGGTCTTTGATTTTCCTTACAAGTGCGGCACGGCGGGCAACGCCCCCGATGTTCTGCCCTTTGGTCTTGCTGTCGTACGGCAGTATATGGGAATGTACATCATTGGTGTGAAGAATAGTCACCTCTCTGTCAACGGCAATTGCCGGCAGCAGAGCGGTAAAGAACAGCAGTAGTGCAGATGCCAGCCTGAGGTCGCGGGATTTCATGGTTGCCTCACAGCTCAGCCAGAATCTGGATCAACAGCTTGTATATCTTGTTGATCGAAGGTAAATACATTCTTTCGTCGGGAGAATGCGGGTTCTTAATAGTTGGGCCAAGCGAAATCATCTGCATTCCGGGATGAAGGTTGCCAATGAGTCCGCACTCAAGTCCGGCGTGTATGGCCTCTACTTTGGGGTCACTGCCAAACAGTGACTTGTAGATTTTTTTACAGGCAGACAGCAGCTTTGAATTGAAGTCCGGGCGCCAGGATGGGTAGCCAGCTCCGCTCTGTACCCGCGCGCCAGCCAGGCGGGCAATGGCTTCAATGCGATGGGTAATGGCATCGAGTCTTGTCATAACCGAGCTGCGCTGGCTTGAATGTATAAAAAGTTTGCCATTGTCAATCCAGGCTTTGGCCAGATTCGAAGAGGTTTCGACCAGATGCGGCATGTCGGTTGAGCGTGCGACAACCCCGTGCGGCATCGCATAAAGAAGGTCAAGAGCTTTCATGGTGATGTAACTCATCATGGCGCGGCGGTCAGGAGTGATCGGCATTTCGGCAATGAGAACATTGAGCTCGGGGTCAGTCCGCTCAAATTCTGATTTGAGGTATGCTTTGGCCATGGCCACATGACTCATTATCTCAGGCAGGCGATCGATCGGCGCGAAGAAGGTTGCTTCGGCATCACGTGGAATCGCATTGTGCGCAGTTCCACCCTTTACCCAGGTCAGGCGTAAGTCACAGAGATCGCGAATGCTGTGCAGTATGCGGACAAGCAGGCGAATGGCGTTGGCGCGCTCATCAATAATATTCTCGCCAGAATGACCGCCGGTCAGACCGCTGACCTTTATGTGCATGCCACGGTAATCGTAGGGCACTTCTTCATAACCGAGGTCGAATTCGATATGGGTATCTTTGCCGCCGGCACAACCGACAGTGAATACGTCATCTCTTTCTGAATCAATATTTATAAGATATTTTGCTTCTATTATGCCTGTCTCAAGGCCTCTGGCGCCGGTCAGGCCGGTTTCTTCCTCGATCGTGAAGAGAAGCTCGAGCGGTCCATGTTTAACTTTGCTGTCGGTAGCGAGGCACATGGCCATGGCAATGGCAATACCGTTGTCGGCACCGAGAGTGGTTCTGTCAGCTTTCAACCATTCACCGTCATAGACGAAACGGATTGGATCTTTACTGAAATCATGATCTGAATCGGGGGTTTTTTCGCATACCATGTCGAGATGCCCCTGAAGAACGATGGTCGGATGCTTTTCCATGCCTTTGCTCGCCGCTATTTTGATTATCAGGTTGCCGGCCTTGTCGGTGATATAAAGGAACTTATGACTGCGGGCCCAGTCGATTAAGAAGTGCCTGATCTGCTCTTCATTGCCAGATTCGCGCGGAATAGCGCTGATCTGCTCAAAGGTGTCGATGATTCTTTGCGCGGTTGTGTCGAGCTGAAAAGAAGACTTTTTTGCGGCAGGTTTTTCGGTCTTAGCCTGTTTAACAGGTTTGCTGGCGTCGATCTTTTTGGGAGCCGCTTTTGTAACGGGTTTAGCTGCTTTTGCAGGCTTTTTGATTTCCTTGGCCATTTTATGTACTCCTTCTCGTTCTTTTCGTTCAAACTTAATACACTTGTGCTATCTTTTCAACATTATCACGAAAAATTGATGCGTTTCCCTTGTCGGCATGTTAACTTAGCTGCATAATTTCAGGAGCAATTTATGGGTATCGAGCAGCGACCTGTTATCGCAATTTCTTTGCTGAGCGAGATCGCTCAGGCAATTTCTCATCTCAATGCCGATCGTGCCCTGCTTTTTCTTACCGAAAGCGCTGTTTCGGTAACTGAATCTGCTGGCGCTCTTTTGTTGACTCCTCACGAAAAGAGCAACACGATGATTCCGTTTGTTAAAAGCTTTCAGGAATCAACGCCAGAACCTGAGGTGACTGGTGCTTTCCTCAGCGACTGTTTCGCGGTATTCATGCGTCTGCGCAACAATGCTCTGGGCACACCGGCAAGTGAATACGAGATATCAGAAAATTACCCGGCCAAAACCATGTCGGCCTGGCCGGTTATGCTTTCGGGCAAGCCGGTTGGTCTGCTGGTCATGTTCAAGCCGGAAGATCGCAGCGAGTTTTCGGTTGAACAGCGCAGTGTTCTTGAGATCATCACTCCGTTTATGGGTTCGCTGTTTGAAAATCTCCGGCTCAACAACGAAATGATTCACAAGAATTCACGCTTGTCGGCGCTTTATGAGATTTCTCAGCAGGCCGAATCTCTTATCGACTTTCGTGATATTTACGATGCCCTTGGCAAGGTGGCGCGAAGTTTTATCAATTTTGATGTATATCTTTTGTATTTCGTGTCGGCCGATGGCAAAACTCTTGAAGCTCGACTCGACCAGAATGTATCACAATCCTTTCCGCGCTCGATCCTGATTGGCGAGGGCCCGGTTGGCCTTGCGGCCAAGGAATTGAAGCCGTATCTGACCTATACGAGTGAATTCAACTCGGTTCTCATCCTGCCAATCGAAGTTTCCGGGCGTCTGATCGGCGTGCTGACCATTGGAAGCCGCAAGCCATACGCCTATCGCGACGAAGACATTATCGGCCTGCGCATCATTGCCACCCAGATTGCATCTATCGATCACATGTTCAAGGACCTTATCCGTCTGAAAGGTTTTACTGAGCGTATTCTCGAAAGTATGACTTCAGGGGTGCTGATTTTTGACCCGGAAGGCCGGGCGACCTACGCTAATCCAGAAATCAGAACCATCATGGGCCGGCAGTTTCCCGAGGGCTGGAGCCCGTTTGACAGCACCAACAATTTGCCCGGGCGTCTCAATGAACTGATGGTCGAAGCTCTGACCACCAACATTACTCTCGAAAGTGAAAAGGTTAAAATCAGAAACAGCAGCCCGGCGCGCATCGTCGAGGTCAACGCCTTTCCTTTCCGTAACGAAACTGGTGGTATGCTTGGTACCGCTGTGTTTATCAAGGATGTCACCGAGATCAGCGCCCTCGAAGAACAGCTGAAACGCGCCGACAAACTGTCGGCACTTGGGGTGCTGGCTGCTGGTATCGCACATGAAATCAGAAATCCGCTCACCGGCATGAAAATGATCGTACAGCTGCTGCAAAGCGAGTTTGGCGTAAAAGACCCGCGCAGCGAGCCTTTGCATATAATCCAGAGCGAGATTGACCGCCTCGAAAGCATTATCGGCAACCTGCTCGATTTTGCCCGGCCGAGCAAGCCCAAAGCTATCGATGTCGAACCTGACCGGGTTGTTGAAGACTGCTTTCAGCTGATCAAGAACCAGCTTAAAAAGCAGAACATCGAGTTCAGTAAGAGTGTTGTGCCTGATTGTCCGAAAATTGTCGGCGACCCTGATCAGCTCAAACAGGTGTTCATCAATATTATGACTAATGCTGTG
The DNA here is from genome assembly GCA_002839435.1 of Candidatus Riflebacteria bacterium HGW-Riflebacteria-2. Classification (GTDB taxonomy): domain Bacteria; phylum Muiribacteriota; class Ozemobacteria; order Ozemobacterales; family Ozemobacteraceae; genus Rifleibacterium. Next base: position 72,502 of record PGYA01000026.1, read on the forward strand.
CAGGCTCTGCACCCGGAAGGTAAGCTGCGCGTAAGCATAGAACTGCGTGAAGATTTTGTCGCTATAGCATTTGAAGATACCGGGGCCGGCATTCCGGCCAGTCGGTTACCCGACATTTTCAACCCTTTCATGACCACCAAGGAAGATGGCACCGGTCTTGGTCTTTCGATGGCTCTACGCATAGTCGAAGAACATGGTGGCAAGATCGAGGTTCAAAGCGTGGTTGACGAGGGTTCTATTTTTACCGTCTATCTCCCGAGAAAGCAGGAATAACATGCTGGTACTTGGAATTTCAGGACAAACCGGCGCCGGCAAATCGACGCTCGCCAATCTCTTATCGCAGCGTGGGCTTGGCGAAAACGTCGAGGTCGATGCGATCGGGCACGAACTGCTGACCAAACCGGCAATGCAGCATATTCTGGTGAAGACTTTTGGCGAGGGTATCATGGCTGAAGGCGCCATTTGCCGCCGCGCTCTCGGGCGCGTTGCATTTGTCGATGAAGAGTCGATAAACGCCCTCAACAGTATAATGCACCCGGCCATGATTAACGAAGTCAGGCACAAGATCGAGCTGGCGCGTGCCGCTGGCGCGCAGGCGATAATCATCAATGCGGCGCTGTTGTTCAAGATGGGGCTTGCCGGACTGTGTGACCGTATTGTCTATGTGCGGGCAAACCCTGAGTTACGTCTGCAACGACTGGTCGAATATCGCAAATGGACGCAGGAAAGTGCCAGGGAGCGTCTGTATGCCCAGGATGAACTGCCTGATGACGCGCAGGTAATCGTAGTCGACAATGATGGGCCGGAATCGGCTCTTGCCGAAGTTGCCGGCAATCTTGCCGCCATGCTGCTCGCAAATGTCGGCGGCAGCGAACTTTCAGCACGTTGTCCGTATACTGATATCGAAATAGAAGAGGGTGAACAGATGATATTTTCATCACCTGACCCTGAAATCCCGGCGGCTTTTATCGAGTTCCTCGCTACCGTGTTTGCGCCACTTGAAGAAATTGCGGCGGTATATCTGTTCGATACCCGCCGTGCGGTTGACCAGGAGCCCACTCTGGTGATAGGCCTCGATCCTTCCCGGCCACTTGCCGGCCTCGAAGTCGATCGTCTTTCGTTTCTTATTCTGGACGGAGTGGAGGCACACCTGCACGATCGCGAAGTTCTCGACTTCATCGTTATAGACAACGATGAACTGCGCCGGATAGTTGCTTCAGTAAGTCCGCAAGTCAATCTCAACCGATAATTTCAAGCTGATTAAGGATTACAGAATGGGTCATCATGAGCACGAACAATACGCCAGAACCTTTCTCAGGGTGGGCGTTATGACTTTTACTGACACCCGTGATGAAAATAGCGACAAATCGGGGGCCCTGCTCAAGGAGATGCTGACGGCGGCGGGGCATAAGGTTGCCGGCTACCGCATTGTGCGCGAAGATCAGCAGTTGATGCGACAGGCACTGGCAGAGTGGCTGTCGGGCGACGATTTTGACGCGGTGGTAACCAATGGTGGCACAGGTTTAACTGCTCGTGACAGCACGGTTGAGGTTGCCAGGTCGCTATTTAACAAGGAAATGGAAGGTTTTGGCGAGATTTTTCGAGTGATCTCGTATCATCAGATTGGTGCTGCCGCGATGTTGAGTCGTGCCTGTGCCGGTGTTGTCGGAGACAAAATGCTGATCTGTCTGCCGGGCAGCAGCAAGGCAGTAAGGCTGGCAACCGCAAGGCTTATCGTGCCGCAGCTTCCCCACATGCTCTGGGAAGTCAGAAGGCAATAAAAAAACGCGGGGTTTTTCGACCCCGCGCCTTGCATAAAGCAGATGAACTCTTATTTGCCTTTTTCTTTACCGCCGAACCAACCTTTGAGAGTGCCGAGCAGGCCACTTTTCTGTGCCTCTTCGGTAATTTTTTCGCCGGTCAGGCCGGTGATCATGTGAATAAAGTCGGTGCGGTAAACTGACTCACTGGTGGTGTCGAAGATAGTCTTCTGTTCGTTAACCATGCTGAGCGCATTTTTCCAGTCATCGTGCAGGCTGTAATCGAACTTGCGTTTGAGACTGGCTTCGATTTCGGGTTTTGATATTGCATACATGCATTCTTCGCGGTTGAGGATCATTCTGATCTTCTCAGGCGGGTATTTAAGTGTCTCAATGACTTTCATGCACTGCATCATGCTCTTGATGTGGTTTAGTTCGGGAGCCATAATCAGACAGATGTAGTCAGAGATATCGAGCGAGTTGATGGTGAGATCCTGGAACAGTGAGTGAGTATCTATAATAATATAGTCGAAAATCGTTTTTGCGACCTTTATTATTTTGCGCAGGTGGTTTGAGGTCACCATTTCAGACTGCTCTGGCTTGAACGGCGAAGGCAGTACCGAAAAGCCGTGCGGATGTTCGCTCAGGAATTTTTTGAGATCATCGGCAGTCTCAGACTCGGCTTCGACGAGGTCAGCGATGCTGCGTTTTGGTTTGAGTCCAAGCATGAAAGCAAGATCGCCGAACTGCAGGTCAAGGTCGATCAGAAGCGCTTTTTTGCCGGTAAGTTTGGCAATGCCGGCGCTCATGTTGGCAGCAGTTACGCTTTTGCCGGCACCGCCCTTGGGGCTGAACAGGGTAATCAGCTTGCCACTCTTTTCTTCTTCGATGCTGACGGCTTTCATAACTGCTGTTGTCCGGCGGATACGCTGGGTCAGGGCGGTCATGATGCGCAATGCGATGAATGAATTCAGGCGCAGCAGCATGTCGAAGTTTACTTTGTCGATTTCAAGGACTGTGCTTTCAATTTTTGTTTTGATGGTGGCGTTGCGGGGCGCACCCTCAACCAGAGCCATTTCGCCGAAGAAGTTGCTCTCGTCAGAGCTTTTGATGTCGTTGATGGCAGGACTGTTTTCCTTGTTAACCTCAACGATACCATCTTTCAGAAGGTAAAAAGCGTCACCGACGTCGCCCTCTTTGAACAGAGTCGTTCCGGCCGGCAGAACACGCTCCTTGACTACTTCTGCAATCTTTTTGAGATCGTGATCTTCGAGACCCGAAAAAAGCTTGATCTGTTTAATTGTCTCAATATTTATAATAGTAATCACACCCTCTTTCAAAAAATTTCAGGAACGGACCGTTTATTCTTTCTTGTCGCTCTCTGTTGCGTCTTTGCTTGTTTCTTCAGCGGTTTCAGCGATACCCATCAGCTTGTTGTAAATCTTTTCGCCAACCTCGGGTTTCAGAATCTTTTCCCAGATTGTTTCTTTTTCTTTGAGCGAAATCAGTTTGACTTCCTTTTCGCTGATGGCAATAAATGCTACAGGCTCAATGGTCGCGCCGCCGCCAGACCCACCGCCAAAGCCTACGGAATCATTCTTCCCCTGGCCACCGCCTGCGCCAAAGCCAAAAGAGACTCTAGTAACCGGAATCACAGTCCAGTTCTTGAAAGTGGTCGGCTCACCAATGACAGTCTTGGAATTTATCGCCACTTTAAGCTCTGATAATACTGTTTTTATTAAAGTATCAATTGCCATTTGCGCTGGAACCTCCTGAATTTCGAGAATATCTTACCAGAAACTGCGTCAGGTAGAAACAAATTTTTAATGTTGTTTTTTGGCGCGGTACCATTTGAATAATTGCCAGAGTTCAACATAAAGTTGCTTTTCAAAAAGCAGTGCGCCTGTCGCAAACAGCAGGCGCCATGGTTTTATGATGGCGGTTATGCAGGCGCGGCTGTAAACCATGGGCGCGCCAAAGTGCGGTACCGGCATGAAGTTGACACCCCATTGTCCGGCCATGCCGCTTGCTACTGCCAGAGTTGCATGGCTCATGCCGGTAAGGTATGGTTCATGCAATGCATACCGTAGCAGAAGATCGATGCGCGGCAGTCCGAAAGCCTTTTTGCCGCGCCGCCAGAATCTTTTGCCAATCGGCGACAACAAACGCCATTTTCGCCGGAACAACCTTAAATAACCTTTTATCTGTCTGAAACGACGGGAGGCATCGCGCTTGAATTTGCGCAGCATCTGTCTTAACGAGTCACCTTTTTTACTCTGGCTTTTGTCTGGCTGTTCGCTGGCTGTCGCGGTCTCTTTGGCGGTCTGATGCTCAGCTTCAACTTCATGCAGTGGCTTAAGCGGGCGACTGTCTATGTCCTGCGACGACTGTGTTGCAGTGGCAACCGGTTCAACGGTTTGGGGTTCATCTTCTGTTGGCGGGGCTTTCTTCTCTTCGCTGGTGACAATTTCGGGAGCTGCTCGAGGAGTCTCTGCCTTTGCTGGTTCTGGCATTTCTGCCGCGACAGATTCTGCAGGCTTTTCTGCGACCTGTGGCTGTGCCGGCGGTTCAGATGACGAGTCAGACTGTGGCGAGTCTTGTTTTGTGGTTAAATGCACCTCGCCGACGGTCGGTTCAGGTCTTTCAGGCTCATCCGCCGGTGCTGCTGGCGTGCTGCTGTCAGAAGACGGCGGAATTGGCGGTGGCTCTGATGGCCGGCCGGGCGATTTCTGGCGGCCCATGCGTTCGAGGCGCTTCTTCCAGCCCATAAAACTGATTACAACATCCTGGGTGTGCGGCGTCGCAATAATGCCGATTCTGAATAGTCTGAAAAGGTAGACGAACCATACCTCAGCTCGTTGTCCCTTTAACGAGCCACGCAGTTTGACATCAAAACGCAGCGGATGGATTAACGCGGTCAGCAGCAGCAGGGAGCCTACCGCTGTTGTGATAAGCAATGCTATCCAGACGATCTGCCAGATTGTTGAAAGTATTTCCATCAGGGTGTGATCAGGAGGGTCGGCTGCTTTGCCAGTGCTATTTCGAAGCGTTTGGCGGCGGGAAATACCTCGCCATCGAGCTGATAAGGCGTTGGCCGGTCAGCTTCAACAATAAAATGCCGACCCTGAACAGACTCGGCGACGTCAGCGGGAAATCTGCCATTGCCGCGGGCAAAATTGAGCAGCCGTAGCAGGCTGCCTGCTGAAAAGCGTTTGAGCAGAACCAGGTCGAGAATGCCATCGTCGAACCTGGCTTGTGGCGCAAAAAAGAGTTCGCCGCCATAGCGGCGCATGTTGGCGATCAGCGCGTAACTGCCTTTATAGCACTTGCCGTCGCAGGTAATTGTTAACTTTGGCGGGCGGTAGGTGATGAAACTTAGCAGACCGGCAAGATGATAGGCCGCCCGGCCCAGCAGCTTCTTGCGCCAGCCGCCGACAGAGCCGGCAACTGCCGCATCAAACCCGAAGCCGGCTACAAACAGATATTTCCGGCCGTCGCATACCGCGGTATCGACTTGCTGTACCGCTCCGGTTACCAGTGTCTTTACGGCATCACCGATTTTAAGAGGTATGCCAAGCTCGCGGCCAATTACATTGGCGGTGCCGGCCGGAATAATACCGAGCACGCCAGCTGGCGCCAGGGCATTGAGCAGGTTGTTGATCGTGCCGTCGCCCCCGGCCGCCGCTACGATATTGCCGGGAATCGCGCTGAGTCGGGCTGTTTCACTGCTTGCCTGTTCCTGGCTGGTGGTTCTGATGATCTCGATGGCGGTGTGGTGTGCCAGTCGTTCGCAGGCTGTTTCCAGACCTTTAAAATCAAGCGTTCTGGCGCCTGAATTAGCAAGAATATAGATTTTGCCGGGGGTGTCAGCAGTCATCGGTGGCAATCGCTTTATAGGAGTTGTTTTCGAATTCTATACGGTAGAAGACCGCATTTTGTGCGTGTGAAAAGGCAACCAGCGTGTCTGGGCGCTGGGCCCGGCGCAAAAGAGTGTTGCGTGCCTGCAGCGTTTCGACCGGATAAAGATCGAATGCCTCATGCCGCTTGGGGTGAATATGCAGCGGAGTAGGACAGATGTCTGCCGGATATATCAAGTTGCACATGCTGTCTTTGATTCTAACAATCTGGTGGGCAGCGGTATGACCGCCGCTGACTTCAACGCTGATGCCTTCAGCTATTTCACAGTCGCCACTGATGAAATGTAGATTTCCAGTTTCAAACAGCGGCAGAAAATCGTGTACATGATAGCTGCTGCGCGAAAAATCATCGGGTCGGCAGGCTGCTGACCACTCATCTCGCTGAATGAATGTGGCGGCCTTTCTAAAAACCGCCGTCGTTGCATCACCTGCTATTTCGGTTGAGCCACCGCAATGGTCGAAATGCAGATGAGTGAATACCAGATGGGTTATATCGTCAGGAACAAGGCCGAAGGCCGCAAGGTGTTCTACCACCGTAGTCGCGTTTTCGAGCCCCATCATTTTAAGCCGTGCCGGCCGAAGCTTCCGGCCTGTGCCGGTATCGACAAGCATGTTCATGCCATCGCACCTGATCAGCAGAAAATTGATGCCGAGCTGAATACGATTTTTTGCATCAGGACTGGCGAATGCTTCCCATTCTGAACGTTGCAGGCCGGCAAAGGCGGTACCGCCATCTACAAGCATTCTGCCTTCCTGCAGAATATTTACCTGATATTTTCCGGTTTTCACGAACTTTTCTCCATACTCAACAATTATGCCACAGTCGCGGCTAAAAACTGCAAGTTTTATTCTTCGTCTGAATTATCATCGATCTGCCCGGGTTGTGTTGAAAAAATGCGTTCGCCCGTTTCTTCAAACCTGAAAGTGACGTTGAGCGGGCCGATGGCGTAGGTGTCTTCCGGTACCGCCGCGATCAGTATGAACTGGCGATTCAGCTCTTTTATACGATTGACCATATCGTAGAAAGAAAGCATCGAATCTGACGACAGATCGCCGAATCTTCCGGTAAGTGGGTTTGCTATCATGCCGAGTTTTACCACTTCCTGGTTCATTTCATCCATGAATTGTTTGAGATTACGGGCAATTTCACCACGACTGAGCCGTCCGTCAATCTGGATGGAAGCAATTTCCTGATCTTTGCGAAAGATGAGATTGTTGGGAAGCAGTATGAAGCGCACGTTGCCAAGCTGTTCACCAGCATTGATATTTTCGGCGGCTATCGCGCCAACTACCATATCCTGCGACGAACTTGCTATATGTGCCGCCATACCGTTAAGTTGTTCGCGGTTGGCAGTAAAGAAGTCGATTTCATCCTGAACATTCACGCCGCGCCGGCGCACTTTTGCAGTCAGGTTTATAATCAGAGTGGTAAGCTCTTTCATTACTTCGCTGGAGCTTTTATTCGATTCTACAACAACTACCGAGAGAGGTTCATCTTTGCGGAAAACTACATTGCCGGTCTCTTTTATTCTGACCGTCGAAGTAAGGCGTTCGACATCCTTTGTCAGTTCGACTTTTTCGTTTTCGAGCTGCTGCTTGACCTGCTCGAGGCCGCGTGTTTCATTATGCAGGTTTTCGATGTCACGTCGCAGCGAGTCGATATGAAACAGCGCCGTTCTTACATCTTCTGAGATTATGGTCATGGCGCCAAGCGTCAGCAGAGTGATCAGAATTCCGGTCGAAATAGCGACAACGAGCGCGGTGATGCGTGGCCGCAGGCCCAGTACCGTCAACCGGCGTTTGCCAACGTAAGTGCCGAGCACATCGCCGATATAAGCGATCAGACCGCTGACCAGAACCAGTATCAGTATATAGATCATTGGCCGCGCTTCTCGATCTGGTCGAGCTGAAAGCGTTCGCCGAGATAAAACTTGCGGGCGGTCTCGTCTTTGGCGACAAACTGTGCCGAACCCGAAACCAGAATCTTGCCAAGACTCATGATATAGGCGCGATCTACTATGGCCAGGGTTTCTCTGACGTTATGGTCGGTGATCAACAGTCCCAGTCCCTTTTTCTGAAGGGCAATGACTATGCTCTGAATATCCTGTACCGCGATCGGGTCAACGCCGGCAAAAGGTTCGTCGAGCAGTATGAAACTTGGTTCAGCTGCCAGTGCGCGCGCGATTTCTACGCGGCGTCTTTCTCCCCCCGAAAGTGAATAGCCGAGGCTGTCAGCCAGCCGCGCAATGTCGAGATCGTGCATCAGCTTGTCGAGCCGCTCATGCCGCTCCTGATCACTGATGTTGATGCCCTCGAGAATCAGCCAGATGTTCTCGCGCACCGTCAGCTTGCGAAATACGCTGGCTTCCTGGGGCAGGTAGCCGATTCCCATGCGGGCGCGTTGATACATGGCTTTTTTCGTGATTTCCTGGTTGTTGTAGAGCACTCTGCCGCTGTCAGGCTTGATGAGGCCGACAACCATGTAAAAAGTGGTCGTTTTGCCGGCTCCATTTGGTCCAAGCAGGCCAACAATCTCCCCCTTTTTGATGTTGAGTGAAACATGATCGACGACGGTGCGACCTTTGTAAGCCTTGCAAACCAGTTCTACCTTGATTTCATCAGGGTTGTCGGGTGCCAAAAAAGATGCCGCCTGTGCTGGTGTTTCCGTTTCATTGGTTTTCATCTGTCCAGGTTCCCCGTTTCAGTCTTCTTCAGTTGCTTCAATGTATTCTTCATCTTCATAGTCATCGTCGCCGGCATTAATTTTAAGGTATTCTCCAGCCGGCAGGTTTTCTGGCAGTTCGTCATTACTTATCCCGGCTTCCTTGACTTCAAGCTGTTTTTCATTGTCTTCGCCGCTCTCTTTCTTTTTCTTTTCTTTCTTTTTCTTGTCTTTGTTCTTGTCTTTGTCACGTGAACTGCCACCGCTCGACGGGAAAACGGTAGCCTGCACGTTGCCGACGGCGATAGTTCTGTCTTCGTCGGGGTAATAGATGATTTTGTTGGCGTAGAGTTCTGAGACCTGTTCCGCGTTGGAGCCGGCTTCCTTTGACGTCTGGAAAGCGTGCGCGCGGCCGACAATGATCATGCGATTTTCGCGATTGAGATATATCGCCTTGTCGCCCGTTGCCCGCAGGGTTTCGGTTACGATCTCGACGTCGTTACGTGCTATTGCCTTGTCCTCGTTGCTGAAAAGCTCGAGAGTTTCGCAGATTATATCGGAAACCGGCGACTTTTCATTTTCCGCGGCTTCTTCTTCGGTTTCGCCATCGCGGTAAGGAACTTCGATTACTCTGACATCACCCTTGGCCAGAAAGCGGCTTTCTTTGTTGAAGGCTTCTATCTCGTTGCAGGTAAGGATAACTCTGGTTTTGCGAACCTTCATGCTGCCTTCTTCGCCGGGACTGGCGCGTTCGACGATGCGGACAAGTTTGGGATTGCCACGGGCCAACAGGCGGTCTTCCTTGACGTAGGCCTCGAGGTAATCAGAGGTAAGAACCGAGCCAGGCTGCGTTACCGTAACATTGTCGATGGCCTTGACGATTTCGAGATCGCGGTCGTAGATGCCACGGTCGGCAGTGAGCGTGGAATCTTTCTGCTCGGCTGTCAGACCGCCTCTCGCCACGTAGACGTTTTTGAAAAAAGTCATAAGCTTGCTCGTGATAACCATGTCGCCGGCAGTGACGGAAGTCTGGGCAAACACAGGGCTAGAGCTCATCAATAAAAGGATCAGGATGAATCTTTTCATGGTTGTTGTTCCTTGCTGGCCTGTTCTGGTGATGTACCGGCAGTGTCAGAAGACAGCTCATCTGAAGTTGGAGTTGTTGAAGCGATTTTCAAAGGTATAATCAGCTGTGACAAAGGAGGGGCGACTGGCAGGCCCGTGACATTACTCATTTCGTCATCGGCCGCGGCCGTTTTGCCTGATTTATCCCAGATTCTGATGACAACCTGCTGGTTGATCTGGGCTTCCTTATCGACAGTGCTGTAACGCAATCCGAGGCCGGTCAGAATCGCATCATCTTTCCAGATGGTGACCGGTTTTTGTGTTTGCAATTCTTTGCGGTTGAAAAAATAACGGAGTTCTTCGGATCTGATTCTTTCGTTGTCAGTGTTCCAGCCTCTTACGTCGCCCCAGAACTTGGCTTCGAAAGGGTTTTTGATGGCACGTTCGGAAATCAGGCGGCCGGTCCAGGTTGCCTGATCCGGTTTATAAAAAATCGTGCGAACATTCGATGCGTTCATGTTGTTCTGGTTGTCATCCATGTCGCAGATGTCGGCATAGAGTCTGGCGTGCTCAAACCCGCCTTCAACCTGGCTGAAATTGACGTTTTTGAGCACCATGCGGTGTTTTACATAACTGGTGGCGGCTTGTTCCAGCTTGTCATCCCACAGGATGATGACGATGAACCCGACAAGAACAGCTGTCCACAGCCAGTAACTCAGCAAAATATTTTTCATCACCCGGTTCTCCCGAGGCTGGCAAATTCGTAACGCTCATGAAACCAGCACCAGAGATCGGGGCGGCGGCGATAGGCTTCTTCGTAACGGTCAACATAACGTTGGATGTTGTCACGCATGCTCTGACTGCGATCGAATATGACCGGCTTTTCAAAGCGCAGCAACAGGCGGCCATTTTTCTGGCGCTCGGCAAATGATGGAATCAGCGGTGCCCGGCTGCGCAGAGCCATCAGTACAGGCGCACTGTAAAACGAAGCGTTGCGGCCAAAAAAGCGCACCTGAAAACCGCGTTCGCGCGCGTTCAGATCGGACAGCAGGCCGACTGTTTTATTTTGCGCCAACAGCTTAAGTGCTGTCGGGATGGTGTTATCCATAATAACCACTTCACCGCGTCTTTCACGAAAACTGTTCATGAACTCGGTCATCTGATCGACAGCCTGAGCGCGCGCCATTACGTGCATGGGAATGCCCATTTTAGTCAGTGTGTAGCCCATAACTTCCCAGTTGCCGAAGTGACCTGAAAGTATGATGATGCCACGCTTGCCTGCCAGAGCCTCTTCGATGTTTTCGCGACCTTCTATCTGAACAAAATCAGGGTCTGCTGCCAGCAGTTTTTCGTAAAAGAAGACTTCAAGCAGGGTCATGACCTGATTGCTGGCCATGCCGGCAATGATTTCGTCTTTTCGGTCAGCGAATTCTGCCGGCAGAAGTTCACGTGCCCGTTTTATTTCTTTTGCAAAAATCAGCGGAAACACCTTGAGAAGCAGACGTTTTAATTTAGGTATTGCTGTGACGTCAAGTCTGGTCATCATTGTGACCAGCCATTTGACCAGCCTGGCCCGCAGTGTTCTTTTGATTTTTTTCAGATGATCGCGCATTATTCCTGGTTGATGAATCCTTCGATAAGACCTTCGATCAGTCCTTTGCGGTCAAGCATCAGGTCGATGGCTTCGCGCACTGCACCATGACCGCCTCTGGTCGATAATACGTAGTCGGCGAAAGGCCGAACCGCAGGATGATGGTTCGCCGGCACAAAAAACAGGCCGACCCGCGTTCCAACCGACAGGTCGTTCAGATCGTCCCCTATATAGGCCACTTCTTCGAGGGTGAGACCGTGTTTTTTTATGATTTCTGCAAGCACATCGCCCTTGCGCGTAACTTTCTGGTGCAGTTCATCGAATTTGAGTTCAGCAGCTCGGCGTTCGAGTCCTTGTGAGGCTCTTCCAGTGATGCACCCGGCGAGAAGACCTGACTTATTCCACATTTTCAGGCCTATGCCATCAGCTGCCGAGAAAAATTTCAGTTCCAGGCCGTCGTTGCCGAGAACGACATGCCCGTCGGTCATTACCCCGTCGCAGTCGAAAAGCAGCATTTTGATCTTTCGGCAGGAAAGGTTAAAGGCATTGTGTGCTTTGCGCGAACCGGTCATCAGGCATGTTTCCTTTGCAGCAGATTAAGACAGAATATATCTGTCTGAACAAGAGTATCAGGTATAGCATAGATTGGGCTTTGACGCAAACATCACCCGCCGTTATCAATAAGCTTTGCAGCAGCGGCAAAAATGGCTGGCAAGGGCTGTTTTTATCTGCTATAATCGCAGGGCTTGAAACAGGTCATATTTCCATTTATTCTCGCATGGCTGGCCGGAACTCTTCTGGTTCCGCTGGTCAGGCGCATAGCTCTCAACCTTGGTCTGGTAGACCATCCCGGTGGTCGTAAAATTCATAAGGCACCAGTTCCCAGGGTTGGGGGTGTTGCTTTGTACATCGGCGGGTTGCTTGGTGCGTTGCCGTTTTTGACAGACAACAGCGAAACCATAGGTATCCTTCTGGCCGGCACCTTCGTAATGCTGATCGGTCTGCTCGACGATCTGATTGATCTACAGGCCCGTGTAAAGCTGGCCGGGCAGATTGTCGGCTGTCTGATTCTACTGGCGGCCGGCGTGAAGATCGACTTTGTAACTGATTTTATTACCGGCAAAGGGCTGGTTGCACTGGGACTGCTGACCTGGCCGCTGACACTGCTCTGGGTGATCGGGCTTACCAACACGGTAAACCTTGTTGACGGCGTCGATGGCCTTGCCGGTGGTATCGTTTTTATCGCTCTTTCAACGCTTCTGGCAGTGCGTCTGGCGACTCCCCATCTGCATGAACCGGTATTGATAGGCAATGTTCTCGTGCTGACCGCCTCGATTATGGGCGCTCTGCTGGCTTTTCTGCGTTTCAATATTTATCCGGCCGTCATTTTTATGGGTGACTCGGGCGCATATTTTCTCGGTTTTATGACTGCAGCCCTGTCAGTGGCTGGAGCGACCAAAGGTTCGATTCTTTTTCCGCTGGTTGTGCCGTTGATTGCGCTGGGTCTGCCAGTTTTTGACGTGTTTTTTGCCATTTTAAGGCGCTATTCCAAAAATGTGCCAATTTTTCAGGCCGACAAGGAGCATCTGCATCACCGCCTGCTGCAAAAAGGTTTTTCACAGCGTGATACTACACGTTTCTTGTGGATGGTTTCGGCCTGTTTCGGTTTTGTGGCGGTACTCGCTGCGGATATTCCACATCGTGGAATTCAGGTCTTTTCGGCAATTTTTCTGGTTATCATGATTCTTTTGTGCGTATTTTTCTTTTTAAGGAAAACAGGTGTCAACAAGTAAAGTCTGTTTCAGAAACCTGCTGCTGCAGGATACGGTCGCCCGCCAGCTGAGCTACTCTTTCAGCAGTGGTCGCATTGCCCAGACTTACCTGTTTGCCGGCAGTGAATCGACCGGCCGTCTGCCGGCCGCGCGGTCTTTCGCTGCTCTGTTGCAGTGCGAGAAGCCTGTTACGCTTGACGGGCTGGCTGCTGATGCTTGCGGTGTTTGCGAATCATGTCGACGCATCGCAGGTGATAGTCATCCTGATGTAACCGTCATCAGACCTGACGGCACCGAAATACGTATAGACCAGGTGCGGGCGCTACAGGAAACAGCCGCCCTGAAACCGGGAACCGGGCGCTGGTTGATCTTTATCCTTGACCCCGCTGACCGTCTCAACCAATCATCTGCTAACAGTCTTCTCAAGATTCTCGAGGAGGCACCATCGCACGTTGTTTTTATTCTCATTGCCAGGGAGACCGGCGCGATTCTGCCGACCGTTCTCAGTCGCAGCGAAATAGTAAGGTTCGCGTCGCCGTCGCCATCAGAAATCCGTGCGGTTCTGGCAGAAAAACACGCGTTATCGGCAGAGGCCGCAGCGATCTGTTGTTCCCTCAGCGAAGGCCGTCTCGGGCAGTCTCTGTTGCTGGCAGAGTTTTCTTTGGCCGAGACCGTCTCTCCCGGTTTGAAATACAGTCATGCGAATTTTCTCAACGCCATCGAGGCAACTTCTCGTTACTGGCAGGATATTTTCGCCGGAGCCACTTCACTCGAAGACGCTCTCAGGCTTGCAGCCCGCCCTTGTCACGAGTTTTATCCGCCGCTGCTTGCCAACCGCAAGGAGTTCTGCCGTTCGCTGATTATGGCGGTGGCATTGCCGGCTTCTTTTCCGATTCTTTTTGCCGACATGTTGACAGGACGTCTTGACAGCGCGGTGCGGGCAATGCAGAAAAGTTTTGAGCCGCTGTTGGCTGAGGCAAAGAAGGCCTATCCGGCTGCTGTGCTCAAGGATGTTGAGGGAGCCATCGACAGTCTGCTGCACGGCTGGTCGGGACAGCAGCTGGAAGAACTGCTTCTGTGCCTGCTCAACTGGCATTCAGATGCGCTGAAAGTTGCATGTGGAGCAGATGAAAGCTTATTGTTGAACCTTGACCGCAAAGAAGATATTATAACACTCGCCGCAGTTGATGATGTTGCACTGCTGCGTGCGCAAATTGAACTTGTTGGAAAATCAGTTGGGCTGCTGCGTCGTCATGTTCAGCCGGCCCTGGTCATAGAAAACCTTATTACGCAGATCGGAGGTCTCGAACCTTGAGTCAATATGTTGCTCTGAGGCTGCGCAAGCTGCCTACCATATACTGGGTTGTCAAGCCCGACATGGAAATAGACTCGCCCCAGGATCTGGTGGTGACTACTCAGCATGGCTGCGAAATTGCGCGGGTAATGCGGGTTGTCGATAACAAGCCATCTGGTCTGAAAGGTGAATCAGATCCCTTTATCGTGGAAATTCTTCGCCCGATCAATGATGATGATCGTGCTAAAATTGCCGAACAGAAACAGAAAGAGCAGGATGCCTTTCTGCAGGCGCGTGGGAAGATTCAGCACCACCAGCTGAGCATGAAGCTTCTCAAGGCTGAATACCTTTATGATTACAGCCGCCTGATTCTTTATTTCAAATCCGAAAGCAAGGTTGATTTTCGTGATCTGCTCAAGAGTCTGGCGTCGCAGTTCAAGACGCGAATCGAATTGCGCCAGATTGGAGTGCGCGACGAAACCCGTCTTCTTGGCGGTATTGGCTGCTGCGGCAAGTCAGTCTGCTGCGCCCAGTTCATGAATACATTTTATCCGGTCTCAACCAAAATGGCCAAGGAGCAGAATCTCAGTCTCAACCCGGCCAAACTTTCGGGAATTTGCGGGCGCCTGCTTTGCTGTCTGGCGCATGAACACGAATATTATGCTTCTTTCCATGGCAAGTTCCCCAAGCTTAACGCCGAGATTGTTGTAGGCAGCGAAACTGCCAGAGTCATGGATATCAATTATATTACCAGCAAGATTCTGCTTGGCTTTGCCGATCGTCGCAAGGCGCATTACAGTCTTGATCAGGTCAGCGGTCGCAAGGATCAGACGACTGGCCGCAATCTCTGGTGGATAAGCCTGCCGGGCGAGGGTGAGCCCGATCTCAGTATTCTGCTCAAAAACCTGAATCCGCCAGGTTCTGGCAAGAAGAAGAAGAAAACAGACGCGCCTCCGAGAAGTGACAATCCCGGACAAGGTGATGGGCGTCGCAGCAGTGGCCGCAATGCCGGTCCGGCCCCCGAAAAGTCTGAAGAACACAATGATGATAATGACAATGCAGCAGAAGATTCAGACAATGGTCAGGTTGAAGATTGATTCTGTAATAGAATCTTGCGGCTTTTTTTGCCAATTCATGATATAATCTTGGCACCATGCTCGGCTCCGGGTTGGTCATGGGCTGCCAGAGCAGAAAAGCGAGGGAGTAACGTGTCACGTATAGGTTTGATTGCAGGAAACGGCCGATTTCCCATTTATTTTGCCCAGGCGGCAAAATTGGGCGGCAACGAAGTCATTGCCGTAGCCATTCGCGAGGAAACTTCGCCTGAACTCGAAAAACTGGTCAGCCAGATTCACTGGTTCCATGTCGGTGAACTTCAGGGTATGATCGACACATTTCTCAATGCTGGTGTCGAAAGACTGGTCATGGCTGGCAAGATCACCAAGACGCTCATGTTTGAGCGCATCCGGCCGGATGCCAGGCTGATGAAGGTGTTTGAAAAAACTCCCATCCGCAATGATGATGCGTTGTTGCGTACCCTGGCTGAGGAATTCATTGCTGAAGGCATATATGTCTGTGATTCAACGACTTATCTCTCGGTTCTTCTGCCTGAAAAGGGCATTTTAACCCGTCGTCATCCAAGCGAAGATGAGTTGCTCGACATAAGATATGGTTACGATATTGCCAAACAGATTGCTGGTCTTGATATCGGTCAGACGGTTGTGGTTAAGAATCGTGCCATTCTTGCTGTAGAAGCGATTGAAGGCACAGACAAGGCTATTTTGCGCGGTGGTCAACTTGGCAATGGTGATGTTACAGTGGTAAAGGTCGCGCGGCCCGAACAGGACATGCGCTTCGATATTCCGACTGTCGGTATGGATACCATAAAAACACTGATCGAGGCGCGTGCCCGTTGTCTAGCCTTTGAAGAAATGAAGACGCTGCTTCTCGACCGTGAAGAGGTTATTTCTATGGCAGACGCTGCCGGAATAGCTGTGATGGTCATCTGAAACTGCAGCAGGAAACAGGATTGGAATAACAAGAGGTAAAAATGAACACTCAGGAAGTTAAAATAGGCGTAATCGGAGTCGGGCATCTCGGACAGCACCATGCCAGGCTTTTGACCGAGATAGAAGGCGCAAAGCTTGTTGGAATCTGTGATGTTAACGAAGCCGGCCGTGAGCTGGCAGAAAAATATGCGGTGCCTTTCTATCGCAATTATCGCGAATTAGAAGGAAAAGTTGATGCGGTTACCGTTGTGGTTCCGACTGTTCTGCATCATGAGATTGCCAGATATTTTCTCGAACGTAACGTGCATACTTTTATCGAAAAACCCTGCACCAAAACCCTGGATGAGGCTAACGATCTGGTTTCTCTTGCTGGCAAGAAACAGCTGACCCTGCAGGTTGGCCACGTTGAACGCTTTAATGCCGCCATTCTCAAGCTGCAGTCACTTTGCGACAGTCCGCGCTTTATCGAATGTCAGCGCATGGGGCCGTTTTCACCACGCATACAGGATGTTGGTGTTGTCCAGGATCTGATGATCCATGACATAGATATAGTTCTTTCACTGGTCAGATCGCCGATTAAGCATATTGATGCAGTAGGTATCGCTGTTCTTACAGACAACGAAGACATTGCCAATGCTCATATCGTCTTCGAAAATGGCTGCATTGCCAATCTTACCGCCTCCCGCATCAGTGAAGAGCGTATCAGGAAACTGCGTATATTCGAACTTGATAAATATTGTTCGCTTGATTATGCCAATCAGGCGATAACCTTGCGGCGCAAATCGAATCTCGAAGAAAAAATTATCCGCGAAGAGCTTGAAGTCCATAAGGCTGAGCCTCTGCGTCTTGAGCTGGAACATTTTATAACCTGCATCAAGGAACGCAAAAAACCTCTGGTAACCATCGAAGACGGCAAGAATGCGCTTGAGGTTGCCGTAGAAATTCTTGAGCAGGTAAAGCACAATCTGCCGGCCCGCAGCTGAAACAGATATACTGATGGGTTTTATCAAACGAACGGGACAATTCTTTTTTGTCTGGCGTGACAAATTGCCGGTACCATTGGTTCTTGCCATGGCCGGTTGTGCCAGGCCTCGACTTTATGGCTGGTTATTAGGTCTTCCGCTAATTTTGCTCGGTGAAAGTCTTAGAATATGGGGACTCATGCATATCGGTCCGAAAACTCGAACCCGCGAAATTTGTGCTGAGCGACTGATCACATCTGGCCCTTACAGTCATTGCCGCAACCCGCTGTATCTTGCCAACTTTATCAAGATTCTTGGTTTTATGGTGATTTCAGGCAATGCCCTTTTTGCTGCTGTGGTTGCTTTATTCTATCTGGTTGAATTTTCGACGATGATTCCCTTCGAGGAAGAGTTCCTGGCCGAAAAATTTCCTGATGCCCATCGTTGCTACCGCGAGGCGGTGCCGGCCTTTGTCCCGACACTCGAAGCCAACAGTCGCTTCGCTGCCGAAGCGAATTTTACCCTGAGTGAGGCCCTGCAGTCGGAAAAACGTACTTTTGCCTCAACATCGCTGATTCTATTGACGGTCGCGCTGTCTGCCGCCATGAGAAAGGAGCGTGCTGCGTGAGCGATCTTAGGAATGCCGGCCGGATATTTTTTCTTGCCGGCGAACAGAGCGGAGATCTACATGGGTCTCTGGTAATCAATCATCTCAGGCAGATCGCTCCCGATATCGTTGTCGATGGCATAGGCGGGCCGATGATGAAAGCAGCCGGCATGAACTGCATTCACAGCAGTGACGAGCTGGCGGTAATAGGCTTTGTCGAAGTACTCAAGAACATTCGCCATCTTGTTCGCATATTGAAAGATGTTAAAAACTGGCTGGCAAAAACCCGTCCAGACATGATAGTGCTTATCGATTACCCTGGCTTCAACCAGAGAGTTGCCGCAATCGCGCGTTCACTTGACATTCATGTGCTTTATTATATCTGTCCGCAGGTCTGGGCGTGGCATGCCAGCCGGGTCGAAAAGATCACCCGCCTGATCAATGAAGCGGTTGTCGTGTTTCCTTTTGAAGTGGATATCTGGGCACGTGCCGGGGCTATGGTCAACTGGTTCGGTCATCCGCTGATCGGCTTTGCGAAACCTTCTGGTTCAATTGAGGAGCTCAGGCCCGCACTCAAGGGCGATGCCGATTCATTGATCAGCCTTCTTCCCGGCAGTCGCACCCAGGAGATATACTACATCCTGCCCGAGCTGCTTGACGCTGCCGAAATTATTCTGCAGCAGCGGCCGGCAACCAGGTTTCTGCTGCCGGTGGCTGGAGCAATAGACGATTCGCTGGTATTGCCGCATCTCAAAGGGCGTAATCTTCCTGTTACCATGCTGCGTGGGCAGACCTATGATGCGATTGCCGTTTCCGATCTCTGTCTGGTCGCTTCCGGCACAGCGACTCTTGAGTCGGCCATCATTGGCACGCCAATGGTCGTAGTTTACCGGGTTAACTGGTTGACCTCACTCATATCGAAGTTCGTTATTCAGGCCGAGCACATTGGCCTGCCAAACGTTATCGCTGGCCGTCGCATCGTTCCCGAATTTATCAGGGGCGATTTTAAAGCGTCACTGATAGCGGATGAGGCGCTTGCCATCCTCAACGATTCTCAGAGACAGGCACAAATGCGTGAGGATCTCAGTCTTGTTCGCCAAAGCCTGGGTGAGCCGGGCGCGAGTTGCCGGGTGGCCGAGCATATTGCCGCCAGGATTCAGGAGCTGAGGCGCTGATGGCAACCTTCAAACGTATTCTCAGCTATTTCAACGATTACAAGGCGGCACTGGCATTTGGCATACTTTGCAGTGCCATGGTAGCCGTCTGTACCATATTCCCCGCCTGGATCATGAAGAGTGTGGTCAACGACGTTCTGGTTAATCGCAATATCGCAGCTCTGCACTGGATCGCCGTTGCTCTGGTGGTGGTAATGTTTCTCAAGGGTGTTGCCGATTTTATCAGGGGTTACCTGATGCATTACGTTTCTCAGAGCATTTTGCGCACGATTCGAACAACCTGCTTCGATCGCCTGTTACGCTTGTCGCTGTCTTATTACGAAAAACAGCGTACCGGGCAGCTGATGAGTCGTGTTACCGCTGACGTTCTCATTCTGCAGAATCTCCTGGTAAGTTTTACTTCGCTGATCGGTGATTTCATCGCCTTTATCGGATTCTGCTTCTATATTTTCTATCTGCACTGGAAGCTGGCGGTTATTTCTATTGTCATTATTCCTTTTATCGGGGCTCTCATCAACAAGTTTTCGCGCAAAATGAAAAAGATCGGTTCGCGCATGCAAAGCCGAATTGGTGACCTGTCGACAGTTCTGCAGGAATTCATCACCGGTGTTAAGGTGGTCAAATCATTCACTCTCGAAGAGTTCGTCAAGGATCGCTTTGAACAGGCCAATGGTGCCAATTTTGCTGAAACCATGCGGGGTGGGCGCATAAATGCAGCGACTACGCCGATCATAGAATTCATCAATACCTGCGGTCTGGCTATAATTTTCTGGTATGGCGGCTACGAAGTAATCAGGGGCAACCTCGATGCCGGGCAGTTGATAAGTTTTCTGACTGCGCTGGTTGGTTTGTTTGTGCCGATCAAGAACTTGTCGAAGATGAGCAACGTGATTTCTCAGTCTGTTGGTGCCGGGGAGCGCGTGTTTGAAATAATCGACGCTCCGGTCGATGTCGAAGAAGCTGCCGATGCCGAGGAACTGACGAGTTGTCGCGGTGAAGTAGAGTTTTGTGATGTTTACTTCGCCTATAATCAGAATGAAGCGGTGTTGCGCAACGTCAATATAAAGGTCGCTCCCGGCGAGGTAGTTGCTCTGGTCGGGCCTTCCGGCGCCGGTAAGACTACCTTTATCAATCTGATTCCACGCTTTTTCGATGCCAGTTCCGGGTCTGTTAAAATCGATGGCATGGATGTTAAAAGACTCAGTATGGCCAGTATGCGGCGTTTTATCGCCATGGTTCCGCAGGAAACCCTGCTGTTTTCAGGCACCATTGAAGAAAATATCAGGTTCGGCAAACTCGATGCAACCCACGAAGAAATTGTTGAGGCCGCCAAACTCGCCAACGCCCATGATTTCATCATAGCGCAGCCAGAAGGTTACGATACGATTCTGGGTGAACGCGGTGTCAACCTTTCGGGCGGGCAGGGTCAGCGAATAGCTCTTTCACGCGCATTTCTGAAAGACCCGGGCATTCTTATTCTTGATGAGGCTACCAGTGCGCTTGACTCAGAAACCGAAAACCTGATCAAGGAGTCTCTGAGCCGTTTGATGAGTAATCGCACGACTTTCATGATTGCCCATCGGCTTTCGACCATAGTTAATGCCGATAAAATACTGGTGCTGCAGCGGGGCGAAATCGTCGAAATTGGCTCTCATAACCAGTTGCTCGAGAAGCAGGGGCTTTACTCGCAACTCTACCGCTCGCAGTTTTCCGAACAGGTGGCCATGTGATGCAGAAGCTTAAGCAGGCAATAGATCAGCGCGATATCGACACGCTGCGCGGCTCGATGCGTGGCTCTGATCGCTTCCGGGACGACCCGCTCCGGGTTGCTTCCCTCAAGCTGCGTGCTTGGGGCGGCGCGGCGCTGATTCTGTCGTTTTCGCGTCTGGTGATGATCGAACGACCGACCTTTAATCGCTTCATTCAGGCCTGTAAAGATGGCCGTCCGGTGGTGATCGTCGCCTGGCACGCCTCTTTGCTGACTTCGATATATTGCCATCGCCGCCGCAATGTGGTGATCATGACATCGCTTTCTGAAGACGGTGATCTGATTACCAGAAGTCTCTATAACATCGGTTACAAGTGCGTAAGAGGTTCATCTTCGCGCGGCGGCATGCGCGGTCTGCTTGAAATGATGCGCCTTTTACGATCAGGATCAGTTGGCGCCATCACCGTCGATGGCCCGAGAGGCCCGCGTCATGAGGTTAAACCAGGCGCTGTGCTGCTGGCACAGAAGACCGGCGCCTTGCTGGTGCCGGTCGGCGTCGCTTACTCGAATTGCATAACCCTTAAAAACTGGGATCGCACCGAAATTCCGCTGCCGGGCAGTCGGGCTGTCATGATTACGGGTGAGCCTTTTACAATAGAGCCCGCGGCTGATATCAATGCGGGGTGCGAGCAGATCAGGCAACGAATCGTGGCGTGTGAGACTGATGCACGTGAATATCTTGCATCTGGTCGCCTCAATAGTTGTATAATCGAAAAGACAGGTGGACTAAATTGAATCTGCAGGTGCACGACAAAAAAAAGCTGCTGATCGTAGCCGGCGAAACTTCCGGCGATTTCTACGCAGCTTCACTGATCGATGTGCTCAAGCAGTGTGGCGAATTTGAGATTTACGCTGTCGGCGGCATTCAGACTGCCAAGCGTGATGTGAAGCTCCTGTATGACAGCAGCAACTGGGCTGCAATAGGCCTTATAGAAGCGATAAAACAAGTTCCCCGGTTGCTGCTGGTGCTTTCGCGGTTAAAGCGTTTTATGCGCGACAACCGGCCAGACTTGCTGATCCTGGTCGATTACCCTGGCTTCAACATGCGTCTCGTGCATGCTGCCAACAAGCTTGCAATACCAACTCTTTATTATTTCCCACCCAGCAAGTTTGCCACTGATCCGGCCAGCATTACCGATGCTGCTGGCTCGATAACCCAGGTTGCCGCCAACTTTGCCTCAACCTATGAAGTTTATCGCGCCGCCGGTGCCAATGTTGAATTCGTCGGACACCCGCTTCTCGACCACGCCAAACCCGGCATGACTCCAGGCGAGACCTGTGCAAAGTATGGTCTTGACCCGAGCCGGCCTGTAATCGGTCTGTGTCCTGGGTCAAGGCGCAGCGAACTCGAACTGCTGTTGCCGGTTATGCTTAAGGCCGGCCGCCTGATTCACCAGAGATACCCGCAATACCAGTTCGTGGTGCCGGTTATCAAGACTGAAGGCAGTGAGGTTTTTGGAGTTTCCAAACAGTGCCTGCGCAATCAACTCAGCGCCAGCGGCATTCCGGTTACCCTTGCCGAGGGGCAGATTTACGATCTCATGCGTCTTTCACGACTGCTTCTGATAAGTTCCGGTACTGCGACCCTTGAGGCAAGCTACGTTGGTACTCCCATGGTCATCTGCTATCGCGTATCAACCTTTACCGAGATTCAGGCACGTCTTTTTTATCACCTGCCTAAATTTATCGGCTTGCCAAACATCATTATCAATCGCCTGGCAGTGCCTGAGCTTATACAGCACGATCTTACCCCGGAAAAGCTTGCGGAAAAAGCTTTTGAACTGCTGGAATCGGAAGAAGCCTACAATCAGCAGAAGAAAGACTTTGCTGATGTAGTGGCGCATCTCGGCGAGCCGGGTGCGCATGAACGAGTTGCCGCCATGGTTGTCGAGATGCTCGATGGCCGTTCGGCCGGCTGACAATCATGCCGGGGCTGGCATACCTTAAAAAGGCCGTTATCGGCTGCTCACACATTTTCTGTCGTCTGCCGGAAACAGCCGGACGGGTGCTGGCGGCGGCTAGCGGTCTGGCAGCCTGGCAGGCCTGGCATAGCGAAAGGCGCCGCATCGAGAATTGCGTTGACCGCATATATTTTCGCCGGCATTGTCAGCCGCCAAAGCCGGTAAGAGAAATAGTCCGGCGTGCTTTTATGCATTTCTCGCTGGTCACTTACGAGCTGCTGCGCTTTCCTGTGCTGGAACCGGAAGCGCTTGCGCAAAGGGTTGTTTTGCGCGGTCGCGACATTATTGATCGTGAGCTCGAGAAGGGAAGGGGAGTGATCCTGGTCTTACCTCACATCGGGAACTGGGAAATCCTTGGTGCGGCAATAGCACAGGCCGGCTACCCGCTCAATTCTTTTTATCTTGCACAGAAAGAAGACGAGATCGGTGGTCTGCTTGATCATTTCAGAAGATACTCGGGCATCAACCTGCATGACCGCGATCGCGGCGGCATAAAAGCCCTGCGCGCCCTCAAAAATGGTGAGATTCTTGGCATGATCGGCGATCAGGATGGTTCGCGCAGTGGCGTTTACATGAACTTTCTGGGTCACCGGGTCAGTATGCCGGCCGGCCCGGCTAACTGGAGCCTTAAGACCGGTGCCAGTGTGCTGCCGGTATATTCATTGCGTCGTGGCCATTCGCCGGTTTATGATGCCACCTTTTTACCGCCGTTCAGCGAAGACCGACCGGGAAGCTACAACGAACGTGTAATTGCGCGTACCTCAGAAATAGCGCGCTGGATGGAAGAGCTGATTTTAAGGCATCCCGATCAGTATCTGTGGTTTTACGACCGTTTCAAGCCACGGCACGAGGGTTGGCTGGCGGCTGACAAGCTTAAAAATGGTCAGATTTATCACGGAGAATCACGCTATGGCAGTTGAAGAAGGGTCTGGTAGCAGTGGTCTCAGCCTGCGGGCGCAGGCCGCTCTGGCTCTATATCGCCTGACTTTTGCTCTGACCGGGATGGCCGCTGCCGTTGCTGTTCCCTGGCTGGGGGCTTACAGTCGCCGGGTAAAAGAAGGCTTTTTCAATTATCTCGGGCAGGTGCCACGTTGTAATGACCAACATGTATTCTGGATTCATGCGGTTTCTATGGGCGAATCGATGGTGGCCTGTGGCTTTGCCGGTGGCCTGCAGCGAGAATTTCCAGATTCTCGAATTGTTTTTACCAGCACGCATCCTGACGTCATCGCCGGCGCACGCCGGCGTGGACTGTTGGCCGCTTATTTTCCTCTCGATACGCAGCTCAGTATGCAGAGAGCCTTTGAGCGCTGGCATCCGGCCGCGGTTTTTGTCTGCGAAACAGATTTCTGGCCTGAATTTTCGACGCAGTGCCGGCGGCGGCAGGTTCCGCTTTTTCTGGTCAATGGCCGTATAAGCAGCAAGCTGGCTGATTTTTATAACAGCTTCGCGGGTCTGGCCGAACTGGTGTTTGGTGCCTACACACTGCTGGCAGTTCAGGGCGAAAATGATGCCGGGCGCCTGCGCTCTGTCGGGGTAGAGTCGTGTCGAATAAAGGTGCTTGGTAACATGAAAGCAGATCTGACGGTTGCACCAGGCAGTGTCGATCTGGCCGCTGTCAGAAACTGGCTTGCCGGTCGTAAAACCGTGGTATTTGGCTCCCTGCATCCTGGTGAGTTCAGTTTGCTGCAGTTGGTGATTCGTTCGCAGGCCACCAGCGGCCGTGCCGTTATTCTGGCGCCGCGCAATCCGGCCTTGGCCGAAGAATGGCGGCAGACACTCAGTGCAGCCGGGGTTACAAGCTGTCGACGCAGTATAGGCCTGGAAGACTCTGCGGTAATGATTCTTGATACGATGGGGGAACTTGCCGCTGTTTATGCTCTGGCCGACGTTGCTTTTGTCGGCGGCAGCCTGACGGGTGACATTGGCGGTCATAACCCGCTTGAAGTTATTCAACAGTCGGTTCCTCTGCTGATGGGCCCGAATTGTCGTAATTTTTCGGATCTTGTCGAAGAGCTCAGAGTGGCTGAAGCCATGCTTATCTGTTCAGATGCGGCTGCTGTCGAGAAGTCGATCGACCGGGTTCTGGCTGACAAAAATTTGGCTGAGACCATGGTTGCGAATGCCGACAAGGTTTTGCAGGCAAATCGTGGTGTTCTATCTGCTACTTTGCAGCTTGTGAAAGATTACCTGTCAGTTATCTAATTGACGTTTCAGGCGGTCGCTGAGTTGCCAGGAAACTCCGTTTATATCGGTGAATTCATGGTTCTCGCCAACTTCGACACCAGCCCGTGTGAGAGCTTCTGTGGTGTCGGTGAGGTCGCAG
Organism: Candidatus Riflebacteria bacterium HGW-Riflebacteria-2; assembly: GCA_002839435.1. Taxonomy (GTDB): domain Bacteria; phylum Muiribacteriota; class Ozemobacteria; order Ozemobacterales; family Ozemobacteraceae; genus Rifleibacterium. The sequence goes on from PGYA01000026.1 coordinate 97,371, forward strand.
ATAAGTCGCAGTCTTTGTCGGTTGCTGCTGTAAGGCCGGTTTGGCCGGTCGATGATTTCGATGCAGGTTTGTTCTATTTCGACACGTGGGCTTTCGATGCGGAGAAGTGTCATGTTGTTGTAATCTCTGACTCGCAGCACACGTTCAAGCGCCAGCACTCCATGATAGAAATCGATACTGGCGCCGGCGTTTTCCGCCAGCATTCCGAAAGCTGTAATTTCGAGCATATTTGCCTGCCTTGTCTTTTTATGCCCATATCGGCAGCTGTGCCGCTTTTCTTAACCTTTTGACAACGCCATGGGGAAAATACTTGCCTCTCGTTCAACAGAAGTCTTATAATGGCCGTTGGTGTGCTTTGAATTAAATGCCTATGCCAGATTAAATGCAAGGAAGGAAAGGTTATGAAAATCGCTGTTCACCCTGTTTCAGATAGCACGCTCAAGCCTCTGATTACCGACACGAGTAAGCTGGGCTTCTGCAAGTTTTTTACCGATCGTATGTTTACCATGGAATACAACGAGGAGGAAGGCTGGACGAACCCACAGATTGGTCCGTTCAAGTCTTTCGAAATAGATCCTTCGTCGCTTGTTCTGCATTATGCGCAGGAAATCTTCGAAGGTCTCAAGGCGTTCAAGGGCAAGGACGGGGTCGTCAGATTTTTTAGGCCCGAGATGAATGCCAAGCGCTTCAACCGTTCAGCCGATCGACTGTGTATGCCACATTTTCTTGAGAACGATTTTCTCGAAAGCATCTATGCTCTGGTTAACATCGAGAAGAGGTGGGTGCCTGACAGCAAGGGTGCCGCGCTTTACATAAGACCATTCATGTTCGCCACTGACAGTGCTCTAGGGGTGCGTGCTTCTTCGACATACCTCTACTGTGTGATTCTTAGCCCGGTTGGGCCTTACTATCAGGAAGGCTTCAGCCCGATCAGTCTGTTTGTGTCTGATGAGCTTACCAGAGCGGCAAAGGGTGGTCTCGGCGAAGCCAAGACTGGAGCCAACTACGCCGCCAGCCTGCTGGCCGGACGTATTGCCCGCAAAAAAGGCTGCGCGCAGGTTCTCTGGTTGGATGGCGCCGAGCATCGTTATATAGAAGAAGTTGGCGCCATGAACATCTTTTTTGTATTCAACGGCAACCAGCTGGTGACACCGCAGCTCAATGGCAGCATTCTTTCCGGGGTTACCCGCGATAGCGTGTTGAAGTTGGCTTCAATGCTGGGCTTGCGCGCCGAAGAGCGCAAGATATCGATTGACGAGGTCATCGGCGGCATCACGACCGGTTCAATTACCGAGATTTTTGGCACCGGCACGGCTGCGAGCATTTCTCCGGTTGGCAGCCTGCAGTTCAAGGAAAACGATTATGTCGTGAACAACCGCAACGTTGGCCCGGTCAGTCAGCAACTGTTTGATACTTTGCGTGGCATACAGTATGGCGAGATCGAAGACCCGTTCGGCTGGGTCACTCCTCTACAGGAGCCTCAGGAAAAAGTTCTTTCGCTCTAAGCCTCTTTTAAAACCCGCCCCGGCAAATTGTCGTGGGCGGGTTTTTTATGTCAAGAAAGTGGCGATCTTTTCCGATATGTTGTCTTAACATCCCACAAACAGGCGGTGAAAGATGGACGACATCAGGAGTTGGTTGAAAAAAAACAGTGCGTTGAAGAATTATGACGACCCCGAAGTTGACCCTGACAAGGTTGTGAGCCGGCGCCGCAAGGCGGTTGCATCGGCCCGCACGGCTCTGCGCGAGCATATTCAGATGCAGTTGCAGTCGGCCCTCAAACATTTTTATTCCGAGGAAATTCCCGAAGAAAAATTTTTGATCAGCTGACGGAAGTCTGATCGAATTTTCAGCCAACAATTTTATGCACCGTGCATAGGGCACTGAAAAAAGTTGTTTTTTGCGTTGTTTAAAGAGTTTTGAATGTGTATTTTATTGAGACGTCGCATGAGATAAGGATTGAGAAAATATTCGCCATTTGCATAGCGATGTCTTTATCCATATAATTGCGACACCCTGGCAGTGAAATCAGAAGAGGTAGTAATGAGTAACTCCGTAGCTGTGACGAATGTTAACCCAATGTTTGATGAACACACTGATTCTCTTAACAGTGTTGCCGGCAATGAAGTCGTGCAGAAGCCAGTTCTTAAAGTCGTGCCCCCGATTCCGACTGAACCTCCTACACTGGATGAGCTTGTCTCTTTGTATGCTGCGCAGCAGCGGGAATGCTGGTTGTGCGATGGGATTTCCAAAAAGATTGCCGACGGTCGCGAGATTTCTGAAGATGACCTCTGGCATTTTACCTCGTGCGTACTGAGCTGGGAGCACCTGCACCGCAACTGAGTTTCTGTTGAATAACCGACCTTTAAAAAAGACTGTTTCGGCAGTCTTTTTTTTTGCCAGGCTATAATGAAAATTCAACATCTGGCCGATGCAACTAGAGTATAATCTATTCAATCCCCATTTTGAGGAGGACCCGGTTGAAGCGTTCAATCTGGCTTGCAGGTTTAATGATGTTGACTCTGGCGTTAGAAGCCGGTGCGGCAATCTATTCTTACCGTGATGAGCATGGTCGTCTGTTTTTGACCGACTGCCCGCCCAACCGTAATTACAAGATTGTTGTAACCACGCGCAAGGAGCGGGAAGGCCCGGATTCTCCATCTCAAGCTACTTTCGCGGTAAGTGCCCAGTCTTCTGCCCAGAAATTCATGCTGCCGAATGATGAGACTTTCAGCCAATACATAAATGAAGCAGCTCGCGTGCATGACCTTGACCCCTATCTGATAAAGTCGATAATCAAGGTTGAATCTGATTTTGACCCAAATGTGCGGTCTTCAAAAGGCGCTCAGGGCCTTATGCAGCTGATTCCATCGACTGCCAGACTGGTTGGCTGCGATGATTCATACGATCCCAGACAGAACATACTCGGTGGCACCAACTATTTGAGAATGATGCTCAAACGTTTTGACGGACAACTCGATTATGCTCTGGCCGCTTATAATGCCGGGCCTGGCAACGTCGAAAAATATCAGGGCATTCCGCCATTTCGCGAAACACGTAACTACGTGCGCAAGGTTAAGCACTATTATAAACAGTATGCCGCCAATCCGGGCGCGGCAAAGGAAGGCACGGCAAAAGCTGCCAAAAAGGCGCGGGTAATTCCAGTCATTCACAGCGATTTGTCAAAACGTCTTGCCAAAGCCTATGATCTATTCAACAGCGGCGACATTGAACGAGCCACCGAAAGTTACCGTCAAATTCTCAACATCTACCCGACGAATACTCAGGCACTATACAATCTGGCCTGCCTGCTCGATATGGAGCGTTGTTACGAAGAAGCAACAGACGTTTATACCGCGGCCCTCAAGCAGGATCCCTATCTTGACAAGGCTTTGTATAACCTCGCGGTAATTTATGAGCGTCTGGGAATGCACAAAGAAGCTATAGATACCTGGAAACATTATGTGACAGTAGCCAAAGATGAAGAAAAAATCGTTATGGCAGAGCGTTTTATGCGTGAATTGCGCGATTATGCAGCATTGAACTGAATGGTAGGATAAATGTCGGAATCCAGCTCCAGATCAATATTCGAAAAGCTCATCTACCTGGGCATCGCCACGTTTTTTTTGTGGCCGTTTGTTCAGTTGTGGTCGATCAAGGCAGTTCCGGTATTTGAAACAGACACACATCTGCGTGCTTCGGTAGCACTCGAGAATCTCATGGAAGAAGCACTTTCCCGCCCGTATGAGCGTGTCAGCGCCCGCAGTAGTTACAAAGCGGTAGCTGGTTGCGAAGACATCGGTTTACAGGGACGGGTCGAAATGTTTCCGCATCCTGACATGCCTGCCAATGTCATGATCAGGGCTACCGTGCGCTGGGGCATGTTTCCCCTCGGCAAAAGCCTGAGTCTCGAGTATCTGCGAGCGAGGACAAGACCATGAACAGAAGATCAGGACTGACCGTATGGGAAATCGTGCTGTTCACTGTTTTTCTTGCTATTGCTGGCGGCGCCTCGGTTTTTTTCTTCTTTCTCAATTCGGAAGACGTGCAGTATGCCCAGAGAAAATATGAACTGGTCCAGCATATCAACACTGTTTTAGACGCAATCTGTCTGGAAATCTCCAATTCAGCCCAGTTTGAACACCCATTCAACGGCAGTTCGCGCGAATGCTTTTTTCGAGCCGCTGTTGATGCCGGCACTCTGTTGCCCGATGCCAGTCGCGAAGGGTTTTCCTTTGTCGATAATAACCTTGTGTATGTCTCGCGAAGTGGTGATTCTACCAGCAGTCTGCGCCGCCTTGGCAGCTTTGAAAACCCGCTGGTAAGCAACTGTCGCGAGGGAAAATTTACCCGTATCAGCTCTGACCTTCTTGAAATTCGATTTGTTGCCCATGCCTCCGGCTTCATGAAAGGCAGTCGAGAATTTGTGCGCCTGATTAACCTGAGAAACCGATGAACAAAGTCCCAGACGAAAAACAATCCTTGATTCCGCTGGTAGTGATGATTTGTTTCACACTATCGCTGGTTCTCGCACTTTTTTACAGGGTTTATCAGGCTGACCGCGATCTCGGGTTGATGCGGGTCGCTGGGCGTCAGGCCCGTCTTGCGGCAGAAGCCGGCATCAATTACGCCGTCGAAAGGATGCGTGCCGCCGTAACTTCTTCAGATCGAGCCGCCGAACCAGCCGCGTTGACTTCGCTTTTTTTCTCAGAGAATATAGAAAGCTCGAGCTGGACTACCTATGGCCAGAAGAGCACAGCCGCATTCCGGATAATCTCCATCCGCAAGATGGGAGAAGAAGATATTCCCAGAACCACACTGCTCAACGAAGGTCTACAATACCAGATAATAGCTGAAGGACGTTGTGGCGGGTTCCACTTTTCAACTGCTGCGGTAGTGCAATTCTACGATATTGTCAAAACTTTCGCAGTTTGCGGCAGCCTGGATGAGTATTACTATGGAATCCCGATTCAGCCATGGGTTGAACGTTCGGGCGGTCTCGAAGAGTTTGTCGAAGCCAATTCGGAGATGTTTGACAGTGGCCGTCTGTCGCGCCTTGGTATCTGCTACGATCCACTTCTGTTGCACCAGCTTTTCAGGCCGGGTGGCGAAGATCCTTTCAAGCCTATTGGTGGCACTCATCAGCTGTCGGCCAATTATGGCAGCATTTACACACGGGCCGGCGATTCCCCCTGTATCGGGCCGCTTTATTGCGAAAGCCCTTTGGTCGTAGATACTCACAACTTTTTTGGCCCGGTTCAGTCAGCACTTTATTTTTATCGCCGCGGAACCAGCCAGCCGCGAATCAGTATGGGTAATACCGCCGTGGCAATGAATTCCAGTCTGCGCATACAGCATGCCGTTGACAGCCTTGAGGGCCGCAATCCTGGCGATATCCTGATAGACCGTGATTCTGATTATTATCGTGCCTATATTCCGCCATGGCGACCTGATTTTAATGCATTGCGCGAGATCGCGCGCGCGCGCGGGATTTACATCGACAATGAAGGCCACGGATATATAAGCAACGCTGCGCTTGACGTAGACTACCATCCCGGCGAGGCGCAGCTTTATTCAGACAGCTATCGTGGTCCGAATTCGGTGGTTCTCGAGCAGGATGAATTCAAGAAACAGTATATTGTTCTGTCTTCAGACAACAATTTTGCCGGCTACAACAATATCAGCGGCGAAAACCTGCGTGGAGCACGTATTCTCTTTTCTGAGCGCTCTGTCTATTTACGCGGCGATATTGGAACTGACCTTATCGTGGTCACGCCTGGCCATATTTTCATTACCGGCCCGACCAATTTCGACTCAAACATGAATCTGCTGCTGATTGCCGGTGAAGGCACAGCGCTGTCAACCGTCGATCTTGAACGCTATATCAAAGAAAACAGCGCGAACGATGAATTTGTCGATGCTGCGCGCGAATGGCAGATTCGCGCCGCGATTTACAAGCCGGGTGCCGGAGTTTATACCAGCACCTCCCGACCCCAGAAAGGAGCCCCGGTCACTTTCCGCCGTCTGTTTTCGGGCCGAAGTCTCAAAATTCATGTGCATGGTGCCTGTATCGGTGGCAATCTGAAGCGCTGGATTGATAATACCGAAGAGAACAGCCTGAAAATCACGCATAACCCACAGGCGGTTGAACGTCTTGCAGTCAGACCGCTAGCGATCAACGTTCTGCGGCAACGCACCAGACCGGATCGATAAATTATGGAATATCTTGCAAGAAATCTTTCTGCAATCAGGGAAAAGATCGCTCAGGCTGAGCAGCTTGCCGGCAGACCTGCCGGCTCAGTGCAGCTGTGCGCTGTTTCAAAAACTGTCGATCATAATGTAATCGCCGCCATGCATGCCTGTGGGCAGAAAATTTTTGGTGAAAACCGGCCGCAGTCGCTGCGTGACAAATCGACTCTGCTTGGCGAAACCGGGTTGAGCTGGCATTTTATTGGTCATCTCCAGACAAACAAAATAAAGTATGTCTATCCGGTTGCCGAGATGGTTCATTCGATCGACCGTTGTGAGTTGCTGGACCAGTTTTCAGAATGGCACCAGAAGACCGATCGTTTATGCCCGGTGCTTCTTGAAGTGCATATTTCAGGCGAAGAGGCCAAACAGGGGTTTGGTTGCGATGAAATACTCGATGTTATCAACAGATACCGCAACAGTGAGCACCTCGATATTCGCGGCATGATGGGTATGGCTCCTCTGGTTGCCGACGCCGAGGTTGTCAGAAGCTGTTTCAGGCGACTGCACGAACTTTTTGAGCGCAGTCGTGACCTGCATGGGCCGGCTTATCGGGCAGAGCATCTTTCGATGGGTATGTCGGGTGATTTTGCCATCGCCATTGCTGAGGGCGCAACTATAGTGCGCATAGGTACCGCCCTGTTTGCTGAAGACGGAGGCTGATTATGCTGGTTGTGGTAATCAATCTGCTGCGCGCCCTGCAGTTTATCGTACTGCTAAGAGTTTTGCTGACCTGGATAATGCCGGGTAATCCACCACGTGCTATTCTACCGCTTACCAGTCGCATCGACAGGGTGCTCAAGCGTTTTCAAGTGCTTATTCCAGCTGGGCCGGGCTATCTCGACCTCGGGCCCATGCTGTTCTTGCTGCTTATCGAGGTTATCAACCGCATTCTGATAAGTTTAGCTGTTTCAGGTCTGCCGTATTAAGTTCAGCCGTTGTTATTCGGTTTGTGCGATGTTTTCTAAGGGCAGACAGGCTTTTTCAAGCTCAACGATTTCAACGGCAAATGCTTCGGTCGCAGCGTGGTTGAGATCGTAACCCATACCGAGATATTCTAGGAATCCGGCAATTTTTGCCCAGGTGTGATCTGCAACAATTTTTGCAGTAGCTGCCAGCGCGGTCTGATAAAGAGAAGCGGCTGTTGTACGGCTGGGGTTGTGCTTGAACATGCTGTCTATTTCGCCAAATGATTTAAAATTACCGGGCGGCAGGTTCAAAAATTCATCGAGTTTTTCGTGGTTGTTTTCAAATATCTGCGCGAGTCCTTCATTGAACCAGATCGGGCAATTGCCGGAAGTTATCAGATAGACGACATGATGGGTGTACTCATGCATGATAGCGCCTTTTATCGCTGCCGGCCTGGTATTGCGTGCCGGTACCGGCAGTCTGATCTTGCCGTCATAAAGGCCGCCGGCCCATTCTGGCAGATCGTGCACCTTGCGAAAAGCTTCTGTCTGCATGATAATAACCTGTGAACGTTGATTCGGATAAAAATCAAGCTGCTGCCCGACCTGTTCGTAAGCTTCTTCGAGCAGCTCAAGAACTTCGTTCGCCCAGGCATCGCTGAAGCTGTCGGGGCAGGTCAGATTGAAATGCAATCCGGTATAGTTGGCAGTGCTTTCTTCGACGCTGGTTTCGCGGTCAAGCTGTTTCAGCAGGTTTTTTACTTCTTCGTCGCCGGGGTTCAGTTCAAGACTTCGCTTTAAATGATAGGCGCTGTCGTCGAGCTGGCCGCTGCTATAAAGCAGTCGCCCGATGGTGGCGTGCAGTTCGGCATGGTCGGGCACGCGGCTGGCGAGATCCTGGAGAGTCAGCACGGCTGTGCTGCGGTTTTCAGTTTTTTGCAGAGCTGCGGCAATTTTCAGCCCGGTCTCTACATCCTTTGGCCGCAAGCAGGTAATTTCGCGCGCTTCTCTTTCGACAGCGTTGGCATTCTTGAGATTCACCAGCACAGAGAGAAGGTTTAAACGAATCGAAATCTCTTCGGGTTTCTGTGCCTTTGCTGCCTCAAAATGCCTGATAGCCTCGTCGAACTTTTTCTGCTGCGCCATTATCACGCCGAGGTTATTACGGGCGCAGGCAAGATTGGCAAGGGCAGTATCATTATAAGGATTTATCTGACAGGCTTTTTCAAAATCATGAATTGCTTCGTTCAGCCGACCCTGCGAGACCTTGAGCATTCCCTGGCGGTTGTATGCCCACGAATCTTCTTCGTAGCTGGCATGGCATTGCACAGTGAACGCCATCAGGAAACTGAGCAGAGCCAGCAAAGTTATCCAACGCTTAAACAGCTGCATCATATTTTTATATCGATTTTGAGGCCCCGCGTTCCATCTGGAATCTGCGGGTGCTTAATCTCTTCCTCTTCAGTTTTGTCGTCTTTTCCCTTTGCTGACTGCTGCGGGTTATTACGATTTTTCTTTTCTGATTCCTCGTCTTCTTTGCGAACGACCTTGCCTTCTGTCGTTTCGGTTTTTTGTACCGTATCAGTTTTCTGTGTCTGGGCATTCTTGTTCTGGGCAATCTGCTCTGCAAGACCTCCCTCCTGAGCTTTCTGGTGCTCGCGCAGGCGACTGGCCTCATCATTTCCCATGATATTGGTTTTAATATCAATTGGACGCACTGACATACAACAGATCCTCCCATATATAATATCGGCAAAATATGTTCGAAATCAAGTGCCGTTGTAGGCGGGGGCAGTCGCAAAAAAAGCCGGCGGGCAACATCTGCCCACCGGCTTTTACTTGATCGTTCAGACGCCTTTTACAAAAGCTTCGCCCTGGCTGCACAGCCTGGCCAGGGTGGCTTCGTCGTGGGCTTCGGCATAAAAGCGAACTACCGGCTCGGTGCCAGAGAATCGCACGAGAACCCATGCGTCGTTTTCCAGAATGCACTTGGTACCGTCGATTCTGACCACCTGTTTTACCTGGTAACCGGCAACTTCTTTGGGGTCGTTTTTCATGTTGGCGACGGCTTTGACTTTTTCAGCCTCGGTCAGCCGGAAATTGACGCGCTGAGTGAGGTAGGTGCCGACTTTGGCGTAAAGGTCGTCGAGAATCTGCGCTATTGGCTTTTTCTGCATGGCTACCATTTCAGCCACGAGCAGGCAGGCGATTATGCCATCCTTTTCGGGAACATGGCCGCGGATGCTCATGCCGGCAGATTCTTCGCCGCCCATAATGATTTTGTCGTGTGCGATGAGGTCACCGAGGAACTTGAAACCAACTGCGGTTTCGATAAGCTCGATTTTATGATGCTTTGCTACTGCATCGACAAGATGCGAGGTGGCAACAGATCTGGCGGCTGCGCCCGGCCAGTCGCGGGTGGTTTTGAGGTGATCGAGAAGCATGCCGAGAATCTGGTTCGGTTCATAGAACCTGCCATTCGGGCCAAGCACGCCAAAGCGGTCGGCGTCGCCATCGGTAGCCAGTCCGAGATCATACTGACCCTGCTTCATGCGGGCGATCATGTCGGGAATATGTGCCTCGGAAGGCTCTGGCGGCTGATTGCCGAAATAAGGGTCGAGATTGTCGTTCATTACGGTGACTTCGCAGCCGGCATCCTTGAGAATCTGGTCGAGATAACCGCGGGCGGTGCCATAAAGCGGATTTACCAGTATTTTAAGCTTGGCAGCCTTGATTGCCGCAAGGTTGATTTTGCTGCGCAGTTCGTCAAGATAGGGTTCCATCGGGTTGATTTTTTCGATCAGGCCCTTCTCGATTGCTGTGCTAAGCGGGATTCGTTTTACCTCGCCGTTTTTCATGATTTCATTGGCGCGTTTCTCGATGTCGCCGGTGGTTTCAGGCAGCGCCGGACCACCCCAGGCTGGTGAAAACTTGATCCCCTGATACTCTGGCGGATTGTGACTGGCAGTAAAATTGATGCCGCCGGAAAGCTTGCGTCTGAGAATTTCAAAGCTGATAACTGGCGTCGGTGTATCGCGGTTACAGAGATAGGTTTTTATGTTATTGCCGGCGAATACTTCGGCCGAGACTTCCATGAAACGGGCAGACATGAAACGGGCGTCAGAACCTATTATTACGCCCTGTGTCTGGCCGATACCCGTTAGATGGTCGGCAATTGCCTGGCTGCAGATACGCACGTTGGCAAAAGTGAATTCATCTGCGATAATAGCGCGCCAGCCAGATGTCCCAAACTTGATTTCCATTATTCCCTCCAAGGTTGTAGATATATGTATTGGCCAAGTTTAACCTCCCTTGTCACCATCAGGCAACAAAATATTTGTCAGCTGGTGAACATGGGAAAATTGCGGGAGGGAGCGCTTAATCTTCCGCTGCAGAAATTGCGGCAGCGAGTATTTTTACCGTTTCTTCGGCCATGTCGGCAGTAAAAATCAGCGGCGGTGTCAGGCGCAGAATGCCGGGTCTGACGTTGCCGGTACCGGTGATCAGGCCAGCGCGACTGGCGCGGTGATGCGTTGCAAGAGCTGATTCCTGGCTGATCAGCTCTATTTCGATCATCAGTCCGAGGCCACGGATATTTTGCAGCAACGGGTGTGTACCTATTGTTGCATGCAGTTTTTCTTTAAAAAATTCGCCAAGCTGCTCGGAACGTCGCAGCAGATTGTTATCGGCAATCAGCTTGAGGGTAGCACTGGCAGCTGAACAGGCCGAGCAGGCGGTTTTGCTTATCGGTTCGACAAGATCGGTAAAGTGCTCGGCAAAGATAGCTACGCCGATCGGGTAGCCATTGGCGATACTCGGGCCAACGCAGACTATATCGGGGTGGATGTTGAGCAGCTGGAATCCGAACAGGCGACTGCCGGTGCGGCCAATTCCACATTGGGTTTCGTTCGAAATGAGATCGATGCCTGAAGCCAGGCAGAATTCGTTAAGACGGCCGAAAAAGTTGCGACAGGGTTCGATTGATCCGCCAACTCCAATGGAAGGCTCGATAATGATTGCGGCAGTCTTGTCGGCCAGCTCTGCAAATAAACTTTCGAGTGAACAGAGGCAGGCGCCCTTGCATGATTTACCCAGCTGCGAAAGCTTTTTGTCGCCGGTAACCGGGGGGTGGCTGAGGTTGTGGCTGACCAGCTCGAAATGAGTATCAATCGAGAAAAGCGGGGCAAAATGATCTTCGTCAGAAGACGACATGACCAGAAATGAATTCTGCACAATATCTTCGGAAATTGCGATGATATATGGGCGTTTCCGGCGTTGGCGTGACAGTCGGCAGGCCTGCTGCATGGCAGCCATCCCAGAGTTGAACAGTTGAAAACTGTTGAGATAACCTGGCAGCAGCTGGCTCAGATCGGCAAAAAGATTTCTGGCTGAATGTTCGTCCGGTTGGCTGTATGCTGCAATCACGAGGGAATGGGCGTGTCCGGCCAGTACATTGCCGTTGGCGGCAAATGTATCTATATAGGCTTTGCCGTCGCCGTCATAAAGGGTACAGGCATCGGCGCGCACAAAGGTGAGGTTGCGCGAACATGGCAATATCGACATTGGCCGCATCAGAAAGTCACGCATATCTTTTTCCCCCACAGTATAAACATACCTGCAACTGCCTGCCATGGCAAATTGTTTCGTTTTTCGGCCATTGAGTGAACTCAATTTTGTGAATTCCGGCGGCGTGGTTTACATAACTCTGCTGTTTGTGCAGTATAAAATTATCAGATAAGTATGCTGATTTTTACACATAAAGAGCTGTTTCATGAGAAACATGCCGCAGGGTTGCCCGAAAAGTGCATAAAAACACCGGGAAAAGGGCAGTAGCCCCTTTCCCGGTGTTAAATGCGGATCAGGCGAGTTTGTGCGCCTTGAAAATCTCCTGTAGAGCCGTATTGGCCGCCTGGCGGACTTCTTTGCTCTGGTCGCGGGTTGTCTGCTTGAGGGCCACGAGGCAGCGAATATCGCGCAGGGCTCCGAGCGCTTCAGCAGCGGTTTTTCGCACGGCACTGCTGCGGTCGGCGAGCATGCGCATGAGAGTTTCGACTACGCTGCTGTTACCAATGCGGCCAAGAATTCGGGCGATATTTTCACGCAAAAAGTTGTTGCGATCCTGGGCGATACGCACGAGCCGGTTGATCAGGTTGTTTTCGCCGATTCTGATCAGAATGTCGCAGGCGTGGCGTCTTATGCGCTCTTCCGCGTGTTTGAGGGCTTCGATCAGTACATCGTAGGAATTTTCGCCGAAGCTGACAATAGCTTCGCTGCAGGCAAGCGGTACAATCGGCGAAGGGTCGTCGAGGCGGGCAAGCATTGGCATGATCGCCATCGGGTCGCCAATCTTGGCAAGTGATTCGGCAGCTGCTTCGCGCACTTTTTCAGCGGGGTCTTCAAGTGACTTGACCAGGTGCGGCAAGGCAACGCGGTCACGGCGTTCGCCGAGAACCATTACCGCTGTGCTGCGAACCAACTCGGCTTTGTCAGACATAGCGGCAATTATAATGTCAGGAACGCGTGCATCGGCCATTTGAGCGAGAGCTTTCACTGCGAGGCGGCGTACCAGTTCGGAGCCATCTTTTGTCGTTTTCTGCAGGAATTCGACGGCGGCAGTATCCTTGAGTTCGCCGAGAACTTCTGCGGCTTTGGCCCGTACGGTTTCGACCGAATCACGCAGGGCTTCAATGGCGGGTTGTACTGCTGCGGTAGTACCGATTTTGCCGATGGCTTCGATGGCAACACTTCTGACTTTTTCGGCACTGTCTTTGACCAGATTGGAGAGAGTTCTTATTGCGCGCGGGTCGCGCGTGTCGCCGAGGACGGTGGCAATGGCGATACGTACCGGTTCCGCCGGGTGTGATGCTCCAAGAATCAACTTTTCGACGAGTTTGCGGCTCTGGTTTGAAATAAGTTGCTTCGACAGCAGATCGAGCGGAATCTGGTATTCAGGCTTTTTAAGAATATCGATGAGGGCATCGAGCGCGCCTTCTGTTTTGATGCCGCCGAGCGCCTCTACGCACCACTGGCGCTGGGTCTGGTCGCTTTCGATGAAATAGTTCATGATAACCGGAATCGCCTTGTCGTTACCAACCTTGGCAAACAGATGGGCGACGTTGAGCCTTATCAGGTGCAGAATTTCGCTGCTGCACTCAAGAATGCGGCGGTCAGGTATGCCGGCCAGTTTTTTGATGTCTTTGTCGGTGAGAGTTTCTTTGGCGATTTTGATGAGAAGAGCGAAAGCACGGTCGTCCTGCAGGTTACTCAATGCCTGTGCAATTGAGAACTGCGACCAGGCATAGCCTTCCTTGAGGATGACCGAGATCGGGTTAGAAGTGCTGAGGAATTCATCTATCGCCAGCAGACTGTCGGCTATAGCTGTGCTGAGTTTCTTGTCGTCAGTGATATCGAGAACTTTCAGCAGCGGGAAGATGGCTCTGATACTGCCGATTTTGCCAAGAACGCGCACCAGCGAAACAAGTGTCGCATGATTTTCTTCGCACTCTATTGCTCTTGTGATCTGATCTACAGCCATTTCACCCATTTCGCAGATCGCCCATTCGGCCTTTTCTATAATCTGCGGATCCTGCTCGTTGAGCGAGTGGATCAATGGTTCGATGGCTTTGGCGCCTTTAATGCAGCCAAGAGCCTCGATGGCGGCCAGTCTGACGTCTCTCTCGGAATCAGTTAGACGAAGAACCAGCGGTTCGATGGCGATTGGATTGCCGATTTTGCCAATGGCTCTGGCAGCAGCAATTTTATGCTCACTTTCGCTGGCTTCGAGATATTTCACCAGATTGCCGGCAGTTGCCTTTTCGCCGATTTCGCCGAGGGCCTGAATGGCTTTAAGGGTCAGCATCGGGTCGTCTTTTTCGAGTATGGCAAGAACGTAGCGGCTGGCCTTGGGCGATTTAATGCTGGCAAACGCTTCAAGCGAGAGCAGAGTAAGTTTGGTGTTGAAACTGTTGGAAATTTTGAGCAGCGGATCGACAGCGCGGGCATCGCCGATTTCGCCGAGAGCCCAGACGATTTTTTCCTTGATCTGTGGATTGCTGACCTGGAATATATCGATGAGCGGATCGACTGCGTTACCGTTGCGAATCTGGCCGAGAGCCTGTATTGTCGCCATGCGGATGCGTTCATTCTCTTCACTGAGCACGACAAGCAGCTGATCGCAGGCGGCGGTCGAACCTATCCGTCCGAGGGCTTCGATTGCCTTGAGGCGAACTTCAAATTCGGGGTCTTTGAGCATTGGCAGGACAACTGTGACTGATTTGGGGTCAGCGATGCTGCCGATTGCTTCACAGGCTATATAGCGCAGGTCATTGTTACGGCTCTTGAGAAAGGCGCTTACCGCCTTGAGGGCAGAACCGGCGCCAATCTTGCCAAGGGCTTCGAGGGCGACGTAACGTAGATCTTCGTTATCTTCTTCGAGCAGTTTGATGAGAGGTACAACCGCTTCTTCCTGGCCGATCCGGCCGAGAGCGCGGGCGGCAATAAATTTGAGCTGGGCATGATCGGTGCTCAGGCATTGGACAAGAGGCCTGATTGCTTCTCTGGCTGCGATGTCGCCGAGGAACCCGGCTGCAATTTCCCTGATATCCTTGAGATCATCGGTTAACAGCTTGATAAAGTCGCCAGCGGAATCGGTGAGATTAAGATCGCGAATGCGCAGGGCAAGCGAATAACGTTCATCCGGGTCTTCGCTGTCGACCAGCATCTGCCTGAGTTCTGCCAGCTGTTCAAGCGGTGACAGCGGCGGTGCTTCTTCAAGAACAACTGGTTCATGCATATGTTCTTCTTCGCCATGATCCTGTGCTGCCGCCATGTGTGATGGTTCGCCGAGGGCCGCGATTGTCGAAATGTCAAAATCGTTTTCGCTGTCAGATTCTTCCTGGACAGTGAAATCTTCGGCGTCAACAGTTTCATCTGCGAAAACAGACTCTTCTTCTGCTGTGGCCTTTGCCGGAGCAACCCCGCCCTCGATGCCGAGGATCAGGTTGCTGAGATCTTCATCAGCCTCAGGTTCTTCGAATACCGGAGCGGCTTTTGCCGGAGCTGGTTTAACTGGAGCTGGTTCGTTGCTGATTACGAGGCCATCGAGGAAATCATCGCCCTCTTCTTCCAGGTTGATTTCTGTCGTTTCATCTGTGCTGACACCGAGATCATCGCCGACATCGATGTTAAACTCTTCAACACTTTCTGTGGCGATGTCAAAGGTTATCTCGTCGCCGTCAGTTTCCAGGGCACTGTCCTCGCTTGCGCTGTGGGGGTGGGGCGCGCTGAGTGGCGCTTCCACCATAAGACTGTCGAGACTGTCATCGGTTGTTTCTTCAAGGCTGACTTCAGTTCCTACGCCGCTGTCAAGATCGCCAAAGTCGAATCCTTCGGTTTCGACAGCAGCAGTCTGAGCATCGATCTGAAGGGTATCTGAATCGTCGCTTTCGAGGTCGAATTCAGCTGGCGCGGGTGTGCCCAGGTCAAGTTGCATGGGTTCTTCTACCGGGTTCAGATCGAGGTCATCGGTGGCAGCCTGGTCAAGCGATATTTCGGCGCCATCCGGGGCGGCAAAAGGATCTTCGTCATCATCGATGCTGAGGCTCAGGCCCTGAGGCTCATTTTCGACGTCAGACGAGAGATCGAAGGCATCTTCAATATTTGCAGGAGCAGAAGCGGCGCTACCGAGATCGAGGTTCAGGTCGATGTTTGATTCCTGACCTGTAAGATCAAAGTTCAGATCGCCAGAATCGCCTGCTTTGCTGTCGAGATCAAGAGTAAAATCGTTGTCAAGTCCGCCTTCTTCAGCAGCACTGCCAAGATTCAGATCCATTTCTGCCGTTTTGTCGAGATTGTCGGCAAAATCCGATGAAAGATCGAGTCCGCCGGTTTCACTGCTGTCAAGGTCGAAAGACATGCCGGTATCAGTCTGATCTGCAGAGTCGGAAAGATCAAGCGACAGGTCGAGATCGAGAGGTTCTCTTTCAGCCGGGTTATCTATGGAATCGCCGGCACCGGGCAATCCCATTCCGCACATATTGCAGAATTTGTTATCTTTTTCATTTTCGAATCCGCAACCGGGACACTGCATAGAGACCTCCGAGAATTTCTTGCTG
>PGYA01000177.1 GCA_002839435.1 Candidatus Riflebacteria bacterium HGW-Riflebacteria-2
ACAGAAATCTCATTCTTTTGCCTGGTAAGCTATTGCAGATTCAGCGGTTAACGACACTTATTTTTTACTAATTCTGAATTTGTGAAAAACAGGATCTGTAACCTGATGGGATTTCTGTACCCTATTCACCTGCTTAGCCTTATGGCGGCAATCCTTCTGTTTTCTAAAACATCACAAGCCCAGCAAATGGTGGTAAGTAGCTACTATAATGCTGGAGACCCCAGAGATGAATGGACGGAATTTTTAGTTATACAGGATAATCTTGATATCCGCAACTGGACATTTGGCGATAATAATGCAGCACAGACTAATTGGCAACCTCGCATAGCTTTCAATCCAGTTGCTTTTTGGCGCAACCTCAGGGCCGGAACTATTATCGTTGTCTGGCATAGGCCAGTTAATTCAGCCGGTAATCCTCAACCTCAGGATCAAGATCCAAGCGATGGGTTTATAAGAGTATGTGCCAATAGGACTGATTATTTTACAGGAGGGGATTTTGGAACAACACCGCTTTGGAATGGGACTTCACTTAATGTTGCTGCCGCGGGGGATATTATTGAAATACGTGATGCCGCAAACAACCATGTTCATGCGTTAGCACACCAATCTGTGCCGGGGATTTCTTTTGCTTCAATGTCAGATCCAAAATTGAATCATCTTGAAACCCTTGGTAATAATGAAGCTGTTTTTGTTTGCCCAGGAGCAAATTTAACGGATTATGGTACTCCTTCTCAAATTGGAACTACTTATACTGCTCGAAGTTCAGTTGATCTGACACCTGGTTTACCAAATATCTGCAGCGCATCCAGTACAGCTAACAGCGATTTCTGGCGTTCTTTAAGACAACCCAACTGGCCAGTAACTACTCCAACAGCATATACTGTTAATGCAGGAAATACTTCTGTTACTTTAAGCTGGCCTCCTGTTCAGGATAATTACCCTGGTGATTTAACAACCGGATACTTAATTTTGCGAAATACTACAAACACATTTACAGATCCTCCATTAGATGGAGTCCGTTATTCTATTGGAGATATCATTGGATCAGCGACAGTAATACAAAATAGTCAACCTCAATCGCAAACAACGGTTTACACTG
>PGYA01000178.1 GCA_002839435.1 Candidatus Riflebacteria bacterium HGW-Riflebacteria-2
TCCCAGCGGGCCTGCAGAAACTGACGATATGCAATGATAACTGATGTTACGGTATCCATTACCGTGGTCTTGAGGGTGAGAAGATCCATGCACTCCCTGATACGGGCTTCCTGTATGGCCAGAGTACCTATCCCTGTTCCGGCTCCCTTTCCGATGGGCTGTGAAAAACCCAGTCGCCAGACCTGATTTCTGGATGTGATATCAGTGGAATAACCCGGAGCGGTCTGGATATTGGATTCACGATCAAGTGGGTTCCATTGAAGTCCTATTCGGCCTCCAGTGGGAAGTTTCTGTTCAACAGAGACTGAGCCGGAAAAGGCTCGTCTGTTGGCTTCGCCTGAAGAGGGTACTGTCTGCCGTGTACCGGATCTGTAGACTCCGGTCTGAATTCCAACTGAAGGTCTGAAGGGGTATTCCGTAGATGTCTCGAAATTGAATTTCTGTACCACTCTATCCATGTAGGCAAGTTTGATGGAAGTGTTCCTTCTGAGAGCCAGAGCCACACATTCCGCCAGAGAGATTACCTTTGGAACATTGGGCTGAACTGATTCAGTAATGGACTCAGCATTCGATTTCGTAGCTGATACTGTAACTTTTTCCGCAGTTAATAATGTAACCGGATCAGGAACAGTCTCCTTCATTGCCATACAGGCTGAAAATCCTGACAGGGCAACAGGGAAAACAGAAATCAAAATAGAAATGAAAACCACAGGCACCCGGCTGATTCGCCGGATACCTGATGTGGTTTTCATTAAAAGCGTAATTGTCGAAAACAGCTTATATGATTGGAACAATTGTCACCATTAATCAAGCCCAAGCATTTTTGGGGTTATGGTGAAAACTCTGGCATTTGGCTTGACCTTGAAAGCTATGTTCTTCTTGATAACCCTTGGACGGGTTCTTAATCCTGGAACTCGTTTTGCTGGCAAGCTGCAGGTAATTGAGAGACGAAGAACTCCAAGGTCCAGATCGCCGGTAATCGGACTGCCATTTCGAGTTGGTATCAGAGGCAGTTGATTGGTGGCTTTTAAAACCCCTTTGTTAGCCCCGTCCTGAATAACGGCAATGTTACCTTTGGCTGCCAGC
>PGYA01000097.1 GCA_002839435.1 Candidatus Riflebacteria bacterium HGW-Riflebacteria-2
CATTCCGCACATATTGCAGAATTTGTTATCTTTTTCATTTTCGAATCCGCAACCGGGACACTGCATAGAGACCTCCGAGAATTTCTTGCTGAGTGGTTCCTTTAACCCATCAGGTTATCAGAACAGTCTGAATTTGTCTTGTAAATTTTTAAGCCTCATTCTGCCAAAGTATCGGCAGGCATCGCAGAATAATTCAGGAAAATCTTGCGCTGGTTTACATAATATTGGGGCTGGCGGCAAAATAGTTATCAATGATGCGGGTTTTGGGAAACCAGCTGGTAAGCGCGCATTACTGCTTCCTGAGCGAGGCGTACGTTCATCGAATCTTCGGTGAACTTTTCAGGTGGGCAGAAGGCGTCATAACTGCCCAGTATCCAGTAGCGGGAGGGCAGACTGTTAAGCGCCAGCGCCGTCGTGTCAAGAACGCAGTCCTGACAGTCGCACATTTCACGGCGCTCGATCATGTCGGCGACAATTTCGAGAACCAGGTTTTCCCACATGTTGACCATGCGCGAAAAGTCATATCTATCAAGAGGCGGGCGATCAAGAATTTCCATTTTTCCTCCGGCCTTTTACTTGAACCCTCTAATCCGGCAGTCGAGCACCATCAGTTGAGCCGATCTGACGCCGTTGTAATCGTTCGGTTCGACATGGAACACCAGATCGCAGGTGCCGTCGCGTAAGACATCTGGAGCCATTATGTCGCCGAGATTGAAACCTATACCGAAAATACTGCGCCCGTTCTGGCGCCGAAACTTGAAACGAAGGTGATTTTTGCTTTCGCCAACTTTGCGGATCTCCTGGAATATGGCACCTTCGGCCATGAAAACCGGTGCCGGGTTGTCGATACCAAACGGAGCAAAATTGAGAATATCTTTGAGAAATTGCTCGTCAATCATTTCTATCGGGAGTTCTGAATCGATAAGCCACTCTGGTTGCAGGTCAGATTGCAGGATGTGGGCGTTGGCATAAGTGCGCAGGCAGGCCCGAAAAGCGTTCTCGTTGCCAATTGGCATGGTAAGACCAGCTGCGCCGATGTGTCCGCCGTATTTTTCAAGATGTTGCGAGCAGTAGTTGAGTGCTTCGATGATATTGATGTCTTTAAAACTTCTCGCTGAACCAAGAAATTTGCCCTGATCTTCGAGAAGCACGATTACCGGTCGGCAGTAATCAAGCATCAGACGTGTAGCGACGATGCCGGTGACCCCCTGGTTCTTTACCGGAGTGACAACAAGCAGTATACGATCGTTCTCGAGGTCGTTCTGCTCTATCAGATAGCCTTTGACGGTATTGTAACATTCTTCGCCAAGGCGTTTGCGCTCGTTGTTGAGTTCGAACAGCTGTTTTGCCAGTTCTTCGGCCTTGGGAGCAAAACTGGTAGACAGAAGCTCGATTGCCAGTTCGGCCGTTCGCAGTCTACCAGACGAATTGAGAATCGGTGCGATGCTGAAACTGATATCACGCTCGGTAACCTGGCGGTTTTTCCAGCCCAACGCGGTAAACAGGCTGTTAAGACCGAGGCGTCGGCTTTTTCCGACAAATTTAAGCCCCATCTGTGCAAAAGTCCGGTTTTCGCCGTGCAACGGCACCATGTCGGCAATAGTGCCGATCGTCAGAATATCAAGGCTGCGCTGCCACAGAGCTTTAACGCCAGGCAGTTTGCCTTCTAAACACTTGAGATAGATCAGCAGCAGTGCGCGGCCGCCCTCGATTTCTTCAAGATTCAGGCTTTTTTTGATCTCGTTTTTACTCAATGTTGCTTCGTCGGGAATACAGGCTTCGATTACCTTGTCAACAAAAACCGGCTTGAGAGCAAGATCTGAGCTGGCGCAGGAAAGTATTTCCGGCATCAGTTCTCCGATGGTGCGGCGTTCAGTTTCGCTGTAAAAAACCGGCACACAGCCGGCCAGGCTGGCGCGGTCAATGCTGCGCAGGGGTTGAAAACCTTCTCTGGGTGCAAAGCGAACGGCAGCTATGTCGTGGTCGCTGAGGTCGAAGGCGACAAGCGGCTGGCTGAGCCGGTTGCAGCGGGCCATTTCGAGTGCCATCGCAAGTTTGAAAGCGACCCCGACGCCGGCAATGTTCTTTTGCGGACAGCACGAATCGTGCAGTTTGGGGTCGACTATGGCGACGGCGTCAGGCAGTTCGCTGGGCGGTTCGTGATGGTCGGTGATGATGACGTCTATGCCCTTCTGGCGCGCATACTCGACCTCGACGCGATTGCTTATACCACAGTCCACGGTAACGATAAGCTTTATGCCATCGCGGGCCGCGACGTCTATATAATCAGGGTTGAGGCCGTAACCGTCTTCAATCACCGGCACTGTGTAATCGACCAGTTTGTGAAACCCCCGCATTGTCTCGGTCATCACCACGGTCGAGGTAATACCGTCAACATCACGGTCACCATAAATTCTTACACTCTCTTCTCTTTCAACCGCCTGAAATATACGGTTTACCGCAGTGCACACGCCATCGATGACGAATGGCGAAAAAAGGTAGCGACTGCGCGGAGTGAAATAGCGCTCGATGCTTTCTTCGTCGCAGATTCCGCGACTGGCCAGGATTTTCAACAGTATCTCGGGAAAACCGGTTGAACGAAGCTTTTCGAGCTGCGTCTCATCATACTGTCTTAATTTCCAGATTTTTTCCATCATTTTCCGAGGTTGGATATTGCTTCGACTTTCTTTTCGTCTGTGAGCACTTCAAGAAATGCACTGACTATGCGTGGATCGAACTGTGAACCGCTGCATCTCAGCAACTCTGTGCGGGCTTCTTCAAGTGGCATTACATCGCGATAGGCGCGTTTGCTGGTCATGGCGTCAAATGAGTCAGCCGCACAGACAATTCGTGCCATAAGCGGGATGTTTTCGCCCTTCAATCCTTCGGGGTACCCTTTGCCGTCGAATCGTTCGTGATGATACTTGATCAACGGAACCTTTTCGCGCAGGAACTTTGCCGGTTCGATAATCGAGGCGCCGCGGGCCGGGTGTGTTTTGATCTCTTCATATTCTGCATCGGTCAGACGCGAATCTTTGTTGATAATAGCTTCAGAAATACCAATTTTGCCGATGTCATGCAGCAGCGCGCCGATATGCAGATTCTTTATCTCGATCGGGTTGAGCCCCATGGCCCGGCCTATTTCCATGGAATAGCGAGCGACACGCTCACTGTGACCTCTGGTATAGGCATCTTTGGCATCGATGGAATTGGCGAGCGCACGCACTGCCGACAGGTAACTCGCTTCAAGATCTTCATAAAGCTGGGCATTGTAGAGCGAAATAGAAATCTGTGAGGCCAGGGTGACCAGCATATCGAGGTCGCTCTGGTCGAAAGGGTCGCCAGATTTTTTGTCAGATACCGAAAGAACCCCGATGGTTTTTTCCTTGACCTTCAGGGGTACACAGATTGAACTGCGTCCACCGCCGATTTCGCCTTCACTCGGCTTTTGAAAGTCATTAATGATAATAGGTTCGCCACGTTTGAATACCTTGCCGGCTATGCCTTCACCTGGCTTGATCGGCTGCATCGATTCGATTGTGCGCTCGCCTTTGTAGAGCATAACCTGCAGACAGTCGAGTTCACTGTCATGCAGAATTACCGAACTGGTTTTGACACCGCCAAGTACATTGGCTGTGAGATCAAGAACGAGCTCGAGCAGTTTTCCGATGTCAAGCACCAGGCTGAGGTTTTTGCCGACTTCGTGCAGTGTGTTGAGTTCGAGAACCTTGCGTTTTAGATCCTGCCAGAGGCGGGCATTTTTGATCGCCAGCGCCGCTTCGATCGAGACTCCTTCAACCAGGCGCAGATCGGTTTCGTTGAAAGCGATGCCTGATATGCGGTTGCTCAGCGACAGAATGCCGATGACTTTGCCGGCTATCTTGACCGGAGAACAGATAGAACTGCGCACAACCTTGCTCTCTTCGAGCAACTTGGTGTCGTCATCTTCGTTTATGTCGTTCAGCAGAACTGCTTCACCGGTGTGGCAGACCTTGGCGGCAATACCACCTTCAATCGGCATGCGGCCACCTTCGGGTATGATCTCAGGATCGAGACCCTTGGCTACCTTGAAGATAAATTCGTTGTTTTTCTCATCAACAAGCAGGAAAGAGCAGCGTTTTACCCCGCTGAGCACGTTGATAACATTATCGACTATGGTTTCGTAGACCATGTCCTGATCGAGAATGCTGCTGAGCGAGCGGCCTATGTGCTGAAGGGTCGAAAGTTCATATACCTTGTGTTCGAGATGCAGATTTTTCTGGCGCAGCTCGGTCAGGTGCTGGTTGATGCGCGTGCTCATCTGGTTGAATGAATCGACCAGCACGCCAATTTCGTTGTCAGCCTCGATTTCGATGCGAACGTCGCCTTCACCCTCCGACATTTTTATGGCGGCTTCCGCCAGCTTGTCAACTGGGCTCTGAACCATGCGTGACAGCAGCCAGGTTGAAAGCAGCGCCAGCATCATTCCGATGATGAAATAGGTCACCGAACTGTTGACGACTTCCTGGCTTTTTTCTTCGAAATAGCGATTGGAAAACACCATGCGCAAAGTGCCGCGTGGTTGATTGGTGTGCGGGTCGAAAAGCGGATTGGCGATTACCACGGTAGCAGGAAGATGTGTCATACCACCTCGGGTCATCGGCGCTTCATTGGAAGATTCGGCGATTTTCTGCAGACTGCCGTCGAGTATCTGGACAGAAATCACATCATTATGCGGAATTGTTGAAGAGGTAAGCGATTGTGCCAGACTTTTGAGACCGGCGAGGTTGTTTTCGTCGATAAAGCGCATGACATGTGGTTCAATTGTGCGAACAAGGCTGACGCCTTTACTGTTGATATGAGTTTCGCTGAGCCGGCGCCAGCGATTGAGTTCGCTGGTGCTCATCATCAGACAGACGGCGGTAAGTGCCACGAGTTGAAAAACGAACATTCGCAGCTTCAATACAGGTCGGCGTGAAACATTAACTTTGTTATTGTTCTGGCTCATCTGGTGGTTCCCTCATTGCTGACGACGCCTTCCGAAAGTTCTGCAGAACGGGTTCTGGCATTTTCAGATTCGAGAAAGGCTATGACTGAATTTATGATTGTTTCAAGATGCTGCCATGGCGGATCGCTCAACGCCACGGCGCTTTCGGTGATTCTGGTAAGATGCTGCTGAAGCAGGCTTTCGCCGGAAATTTTGCGATCCTGCACAAGATAATCGATTGTAGCCGGGAATTTGGCCTGATTCGCCCCGAAATCCGTTGTAATCACGTATTTGTCGGAATTTCGCGAGACCAGGCAGCGATGTATGCCTTTATGCGGTTCGCAGCCGAGTAACAGCATGAGAGTCTTTCTGTCTTGGGAAATCAGGGACTGTCCCCAGGACTGAAAGAGTGGCAGTTCAATCAGCGGCATTCTGATGTTGGCAAGAGTTTGAAAACCGGCACTTGCAAATGGCTGGCGTTGCGTGTCGTTGATTTCGGCCGCACCGGGCAGCGAATTAAGCTGCTCGTCGTCGATAACTTCGATCTTGAAAAAATTACCGCGTGCAATCGGGCGACCCGGTCGGGTAAGCGAATATCTGGTCGGCAGGGGATGCAGCACGGCGGCGATGAAAAAATAAAACAGGCCGGAGCCGAGTATCTGGCTCAGGCTGTAAGGCTGCGCGGGCAGGTTCCAGAAGTAGATGAACCAGAGCGTGAATATGCTGGCGATGATAAGGGTTCGCCCGGTCAGACGGCGTCCGCCGAATGATGGCAGACGCGTAGCGATATGTCTTTTGAGAAGCCAGTAGCTGCGGTAAAATTGCACAGCGAATGCCGAAAGAAAGGCTATTTTAAGCGGTTGTGTCATCTCGGGCTGGTCAGAATAGCTGGCAATCATGGTAGCGGCAAGAAGATAGGCCGGTATTATCGAAAGAAAGCGGAAAAACTGGTAATAGCGGGCAACTTTCTGGCGGCCGTGCACCGAAACTTGTACGTCATCCCAGCCCTTGATGTGCTCGAGGCGGATGCGTCCGAGGGTGTAATTGTCGATAGCGTCAGCCATAAATACGGGAATGAAAGCGAGAACCGTGAGTGCAGTCTGCCATATGCCGCTTACCCAGCCGTTTTTTGCCATTATTATCCAGGTGATGGCACAGCCGGTAAAGGTAGTCAGATTACAGCTCAGGCCCAGAAAGAATACCGCTTTGAGTTTATCCAAACCCGTGGAACCGGAAGTCGCTACATTCATGCCTTCATGATATCATTGTATTATAACAATTGCATCATAAGATTTAGTTGTTGCATTGTTAAGGTATTTCTGCTATAGTTACCAGGCGTTACGGGGCGTAGCGCAGTTGGTAGCGCGCATGGTTCGGGACCATGAAGTCGCTGGTTCGAGTCCAGTCGCCCCGATGCCGAAAAGCCGCCGTTACTGGCGGCTTTTTTGTTGCCGATTATTTTGTGGAGGTTGCCATGCAGGAGTTAATGAGATGTTTCAAGGCTTATGATGTACGTGGTCGGCTGCCAGATGAGCTCAACCCACACGCCGCCGAGCGTATCGGGCGTGCCTGTGCTGAGTTTCTCCAGCCGGAACGGGTAGTCGTCGGTCGCGACATCAGGCACAGCAGCGCCGATCTCTGCAGCGCACTGGCGGATGGACTGATGGCCGGCGGCGTCGATGTATATGACATTGGCCTGTGCGGCACCGAAGAAATATATTTCGCAACCTTTAATCAGGGTTTTGATGGTGGCATCATGGTTACTGCGAGCCATAACCCGATCGATTACAACGGTATGAAATTTGTGCGCAAGGGATCGCGGCCTATCAGCGGCGATGATGGCCTGCACAAGATTCGCGATCTGGCTATAGCCGGAGAGTTCAGCGAGTCGATGTATAGTGGTACCCGACAGAATCTCGATGTCAGAGATAGCTATCTCAAACACCTGCTCGGCTATGTCGATATGCCGTCTCTGAAGCCTTTGAAGATCGTGGTCAATGCCGGAAACGGCTGTGCCGGCCCGGTCGTCGATCTGCTCGAGAAGCATCTGCCCTGTAGTTTCGTCAAAGTTAATCATGTGCCAGATGGAAGTTTCCCCAATGGCATACCTAATCCGCTTTTGCCGGACAATCGATCAGCCACAGCTGATGCGGTAATCGCTGAAAAAGCTGATTTTGGCATCGCCTGGGATGGCGATTTCGATCGCTGTTTCTTTTTTGATGAGCATGGTCGCTTTGTCGAAGGCTATTATATTGTCGGTCTTCTGGCCGAAAGCTTTTTGCGGCGTCAGCCCGGCAGTCGCATAATTCACGACCCGCGTCTGACCTGGAATACAGTTGATATAGTGACTCGCTGCGGCGGTGTTCCGGTGCAGAGCAAGACCGGACATGCCTTCATCAAGGCGCGCATGCGCGCCGAAGATGCGATATATGGCGGTGAAATGAGTGCGCATCATTATTTTAAGGACTTTGCCTACTGTGACAGCGGAATGATTCCATGGCTGCTGGTTTACGGCCTTGTCAGCAGCAGCGGCAAGACACTCGGCCAACTGGTCGATGAGAGAATTCGTGCGTTTCCGGCCAGCGGCGAAATCAACCGCCGTGTCAGCGACCCGGCTGCCCTGTTTGAAAAAGTCAGGCAGCAATACGCCGCGCAGGCAGTCGCCAGCGACGAAGTCGATGGTATCAGCCTTGAAATGCCAGACTGGCGCTTCAATCTGCGCTCGTCGAACACCGAGCCGGTAGTGCGCCTCAATGTCGAATCGCGTGGCGACGAAGCTCTCATGCAGGCCCGCACCGAAGAGTTGTTACAGCTAATTGGCGGCCAGCCCTGAAAACGCATGGATTAAAACGCATACATAACTAGTCCTCTGTCAAAGTTGAAAGCATGCATAAAACTTGTCATTGCGAGGAGCGTAGCGACGAAGCAATCCTTCTGTCAGTGAGATTGCTTCGTCGGGCTGGCGCCCTCCTCGCAA
>PGYA01000179.1 GCA_002839435.1 Candidatus Riflebacteria bacterium HGW-Riflebacteria-2
GGATGGGCTTTGGGTTTGTTTTTCCCGCGTGATGAAATTATGGAAGAAGTTAACTCTCGGAGCATTTTGATTTTGCTAATCGGATTAGCAGGATTTATCATTTTGTTCATTATCATTATTTTAATCTCGAAAAATATTTCCAAGCCTATATCCAAAGCTGTCGAACTTGGTGAGTTCCTCGCAGCCGGAGATTTTCAAGAAGCTCAAGCATTGATTGAAGATTTGAGAAGCGATTACGAAAAGAAAGGGATAATGACAAATAATGATTCATTTCTGAACTCCAAAAACGAAGTCGTACGCTTAGTTCGGACAGCATTGATTATGACATCCAATCTCAGTTCGCTGATTGGCAAAGTACAGCAATCATCGCTCGAAGTCCGAAGTGCCGTCAATGAAATCAATGCATCGGCGAGAGATTTGGAAACAAGTGCCACCGAACAAGCTGCATCATCGCATGAAGTAACGGCGTCAAGCACGGAGATCGCATCTATATCGAATAAGCTTGTCAAAACGATGGATGCAATTAGTGGCAGAATACAAGATTCGGTGCAAAACACTCAAGACGGTAAAGTGAAACTCGACGAAATGGAGAGACATGTTTCGGGATTTGTAAATTCGACTAAGCTATTTTATGATAAATTTTCTATAGTTGAAGACAAAGCAAAGAAAATCTCAGGAATCGTCACAACTATAAACAAAATTTCCGACCAAACGGGTCTGCTTGCGCTCAATGCGGCAATCGAAGCAGAACGAGCCGGAGAATACGGCAAAGGATTTTCGATTGTGGCGAGAGAAATAAGCAGATTGTCTGATTTGACAAAAATCGCAGCTAAGGACATTGCTTATATGGTCAAGGAAATGCAAAATTCTGTCAAATCGGGAATCGGCGAAATCACTAAATTCACCGACAATGTGAATATGACAATTACAGAAGTGATTGACATCAGCCGCCACCTTAGTTCGATAATTGACGAAGTGCAAGAGTTGGAGCCGGAATTCAGGGTGGTTAATTCGGGTATGAAGAACCAAAATTCGGCAGCAAATCAAATCAATCTGGCTAT
>PGYA01000180.1 GCA_002839435.1 Candidatus Riflebacteria bacterium HGW-Riflebacteria-2
GATGGCTGTGCTCGAGGATGGACATCCCCGTTCCCTTGAAATCGACGAACTCGCTCTGCGCACGCTCGAGCGCGGCAAGCGGAAGCGCTGCCGGACCAGGATTGAAGTTGAACACTCGGGCCATGGCTCTGTCCTTTCCCTAGGCGCGGCGCGAGAGGTGAGGCGCCGGGCTCTGACCGTGTACGTGGGTTCCGCATCGGGACGCGGAACGAGCTCCTTATACAGCCACATTCCCTCCGTTGCACGCCAAGTCGGCGTGAATCGAACCTGGGAAACCAGGCTCGTTTCGGCACGGACGGCTACCGAACGGATCCCGGGATCGACGAAGGCCCTGCCCCACGGTCGAGCTTGACGCAGGCATGAGCGATCAGCGCAGACTCGAGCAATTCGATCAACGCAGGCAGGTCCTCTTCGCTCAGAACAGCCTCGCCTCGTACGGCGAGGTGGACCCGCTGGCGGGTGGCCCCTCGGAGCATCCGCCCGGCCCCACCGCATCGACGGCACACCAGTCCGCCCCGGACGGGGTCCACGTGGGCGGCGCGATCGGGCGGGCAGGGACGCCCGCACACCACGCAGGCGTCAAGGTCGAGCCCATAGCCCAAGCACCCCAACAGACGGAGGCCGGCTATCACCAGCAACGCCGAGGGAACCGCGGGGAGACGCTCCTGATCCAGCTCGTCGAGCAGCGTCTGAAGCAAGCCCCAAACGTCCGGCTCGGGCGTACGCAACGGCGTCGCTTGCCTGACCCACCGCAGAGCCGACCCCGCGGCCTGAAGGCGGTCGAGCTGGCCGGTGAGACGGACCCGAGGCCGGACAATCGACGCGGACGTGAGCGACAACAGGGAAGCCGTTGCTCGCTCCTGTAGGATCACGTCGAGCGTGTGCATGGGCTCGAGGTGCAACTTCCGCGGTCCTGGCGCCCGAGCTCGACGAGCCATCGCGCCGACCTGTCCGAGCGACTCGGTGAACAGGCCCACCACGAGGTCAGACTCACCGTAAGGAACGGCGCGGACGACGAGCGCCAGGGTCCGATGAGCCGTCCCTCGCGCCGTGCGTTC
>PGYA01000027.1:0-13721 GCA_002839435.1 Candidatus Riflebacteria bacterium HGW-Riflebacteria-2
AGGTATCGTTGAGAGCAGAGTATTGATGTCGTGCTCGTGCTCGTGCGCGTAATCGTAATCGACAATCGTTCCCGCATACTGGTCTCTAACTCGGTCGCTCTGCTGAACAGGTTTAAATATAGACCAAAGTGTTTAGTGCTGGGGCTTCACCCTTTTCAGATGGCTCTTATTGCCGTCAGGCAATTAGAGCCATCTGATCCTGCGCAGCGGTGTAGGCCGCATAGCTTGCGTCTCGGCGATGGATCTCTCATATTATCCTTTATCGATGGGTTATGTTGTGATAGGATACATGCACTAAATTCAGGAGTTTCCACATTTTGTTCTCAAACTTTGCAACGCTGCTGCACAAAAAAGGTCCCTTCCTGCTTCTTGTGCAGTTCGCGGTTTTCAGTGTGGTTCTTTTATACTTTTGCCGAACTGTTTTTCAGGTAGATTTTGCTGCATTTGATGCGCTTTTTGGCGGGATTGATACCGGTATTCTCTGGGGATTGTTAATTCTTGCTTTTATTGTTTATGTCGTCAAAGCCGGCAATAAATCAGGTTTTGTTGTTTATGTTCGCATGCCTGCTGCATTATTCATCGTGTTTTTAGCAGCAGGACTGGCGTTTGGCTCAATGGGAATCTGGTTCTTTGGCGTTCTCTTGCTTTTCTCCGGATTGATCTGGTTTTTGCAGGTGCTTCTTGTTTCAAGGTTTTCATGGCTGATGTTGTTTTTTTATGTCACGAACCTTTGTCTTACCCTGGCTCTTTATATAGATCAGGTTCATTATCTGCTCACCAGAGAGCACCTGAATTTTTACTATATTCGAATTCTCCGCACATTTAATACCGGCTTTTTTGATTCGCTTGCCAATGCTGGTTTAACTCCCTCCATGTATCTTTTGCCGGTAGGCGTTCTCGTTTTGATGATTGCTTTATCTTTCCCGGTATTGCGGTATGGTGCCATTCTTGAGTTACCCAGGAAGAAACTGTATTCTTTTGGGCTTTTTTTATTGTTTTTGCCGCTGCATTTCCAGTTTCATCTGTTTGCTCCCGAAATTCCTATAACTGAATACATGAACTTTCGCTTGCGCAACTTCTGGTTTCCCCTGCCGGATCCACCGATCTTCAATAGCATTAATAATGCCGGATTGATAATACCGGCAGATATCGGCAGCATTTCAGAGAAAGCTTTTGCGCGGCAGCCTGAGTTTTCCTGGTTGAATCAGCATTCAGAGAAGAATGTGGTGATTATTCTCATCGAGACCATGCGCCAGGATTTTATGATGCAATATATGCCACGTACACTTGCTTTGGCAGAAGAAGGAATTCAATGTCGCAATCACCTTTCCAACGCCAATGATACCGAGGGTTCTTTAC
Source organism: Candidatus Riflebacteria bacterium HGW-Riflebacteria-2 (assembly GCA_002839435.1). Lineage (GTDB taxonomy): Bacteria > Muiribacteriota > Ozemobacteria > Ozemobacterales > Ozemobacteraceae > Rifleibacterium. Next base: position 1,360 of record PGYA01000027.1, read on the forward strand.
TGGCGCTGTATTACGGAATTTTGCCGCTGGTGCCTTTTCGGAGTGACTATGAGACGAAGTCAAGCGCATGGATAGAGTTCATGAAGAATTCTGGCTACGAATTTACCAGAATTTCAGGATCCAGCGGCAGCCTTTTTTATCCAGATTATCGTTATGTGCATTTTCGCGAGTATTTTCAAGAGCACGCACTGTCAGCTCCGCCAAAAACTTCGTATGATGAAAATTCGCGTCTTCAGTGTGATGCGGTTATTCATATGCTCAAGAACTCCGATAAAAAATCCCTGGTTGAAGCTTATCTGTTTCATATGCACTACCCATTCTGGTATCCCGAGCGTCTGGAAAAGTATACCCCGGTTCTGAAAGACAATTCTGAGATAATGACTCTTGATTTTGCTGAATCAGCTGCCAGACTTGCCAACCGTTACCGTAATTCGGTTCTGTATACCGATGAACTGATAAGCGATTTCGTCGCGCGCCTCAAGGAAGAAGGTCTCTACGACAATACACTGTTGGTAATTATGGGGGATCATGGAGAAATGCTGGGAGAAGACGGCAAGATTTTTCATGCCAATGGTGGCGAAATATTGCAATACCACACGTCTTTCATTGTCCTGGGAAAAGATGTTCCTGCTGCAAAAATTGACAAGATGACCAGTCACGTTGATATAGTTCCGACAATTGGCCGATTATTGGGATTTTCCTCTACTGGCGGCTTTGGCAGGGATGTTCTCAGCAAACAGGACAATGGAGTGGTAACCTTTGATCTTTCCGGTCCCAATCGAATGATTTATCGTGACAGCGAGGCAGCAAGCTTGTTTTACTGGTCTGGCGGGTTGGCCTGGATTCTGACCTGCTCTGCTGATTTTCGTCTTGATGAAAAGCTGGAAACCTTCTATGCGCCGCAGAATTTGTCGGCAACCTTGTCTATTGCAGAAGAACATGCCCGAAAGCTCGTGAAAATATTATCAGATGATTGAAAGGCAGATTAGAAAAGAGTTCGGCCTGAGTTCAGCTGTTTGTGTTAAAAATTTTTTACGCATGTAAAAAACAACACTTATCTAGCACTGTATGCTATGATTAGATGAGGTTCAACTCAGGGTGTAGATCACTGGCATATTAGTTGCGACTAGAAATACTATTGGTGACTACAGACTGGGTCTTTTACATTCAGAACAGTTCTCGTATTATCGGAGGTACCAGTTTGCGCTCTGAAAGTGGCTTTACCTTGACCGAGATAATTTTTTCGGTTCTGATTCTTGCTGGCACCATGATTCCTATCGCGGCCATGATGGGACAGGGCTTCGAGGGTACCAGACGTGACCAGCGGCAGATAGTGGCCATTCAATTGTGTCAGGCCCGTCTAAATCAGGCCTTAGCAGTTTCATTTGACGCGTTGGTGTCTTCTAACGCCAGTATTGCTTCCGCCGGGCAGGTTATTTTGCCGCTTGGCGATGTCGAGATCGAGAACTTCACCTTTAACGTCAGTTTGCGCGTAGTTGAACGTGGTGTTTCCTATTCTTTTCGTGAGGTTAACGTAAACGCTGCCAACTATACGGTTGAGGATCCGACAACCTGGGTATTTGGCCCGGAAGAGACGCTCAATATCCCGGCTAATGTCGCGAAGGTAGCAACTGTCGTCGTTTCCTGGATCGAACACGGTGCTCAGCAGAATGTCGAAATGTCGACCTTTAAAGCAAATCTGGAGCTATGATGAACGAATTCAAAAAAAATCAGGGAATGGCATTGATCATCGTTCTGGTGTTGTCAATGTTTTTGCTGATTGTCGCGGTCAGTTATATACGTGATAACTCCCAGAGTCGACCGATCAACGAGCGCCATTTTGAGCGTGCTCAAGCTGATTTTCTTGGTCAGGGCATTGTCCAGCTTGCTGCTATGAAGTTCAAGAAAAGGCCGGCTGAGTTTTATTATGCCTATCGCGCCATGCGTGCCGGTCTTGGTGATATGGCCATGATTTCCTACCTTAACCATGACAATACTCTCAATGGTGAATTTGTCGATCAGGTTAATCAGCGCTATCGCTTTTCAACCCAGATGCAACTGATGACCAATCAGCTTTATCAGACTGACGGCATACGCATTATAGTGACGGTGGAACAGCTGGCGGAGACCGGTGAGGTCGTGCTTACCAGGGTTCAGGAGCACATTCTTGAAGCCGTTCGGAGGCCAGTCCAATGAAAAGGCACAACGGCTTCACACTTATAGAAATTATTGTTGCTTCCAGTATTTTGAGTCTGTTCATGGTCGGTGTTTTTCAGCTTTATCGATCAGGCAGCCAGAGTTTTTTGCTTGGTTCCTGGAAAACGCGCGCACAAAAGGAATCGCAGCTATTTCTCGAAGAATTGCGTACTATTCTTGAGGTTTCTGGAAACGCACTGGTCTTTCGCGATAATGTCATCGATCCTCCTCTTCAATTGCCGGTTCATCTGCATTCAGGAGCTAATAATCTGGCTATGCCTGTCGCCGGGTTGAATGGCGTGATTGGATTTGCCAACATGCTAACGCCCTGTACTCTTTATTCCAGCTTGGCGCCAGCACAAGTGGCGGGAACCTGGGTTGGCGTAGTTTTAAGCGCGAACAATGGTTCTTTGCAGTTGCGAACATATATCGATCCTTCGCTGATGCCTCCGCAGGCAATGCCGTGGGCGCTGCCTCTCGGCGGAGATTTTGTGGCTGCACCCGAATCGAGCCTTCGCCCACCAAGAACGCTGCGCGACGTCGAGCTTTTTGAAGTTCAGCAGGTTACGGTTGATGGCAAGATACAGCTGTTGCTGCGAATTACCATGCGTCGTTCCGGTCATGAAACGAGAGTCGTCCAGGAAGTAAGGGCAAATCTGTTGCGGGGGGTATCGGTAGAATGGTTTTAAGAACTCTGCTGATTATAATTTTGTTCTCATGTTCTGGAATAGTATCGGCCTGCGACCCCAATTCGCTGCCGGAAGAAATTTTTACAACCCTTTATACTCCAGCGATCTCTCCGGGTGTGGTAGTGCTGGCGGCTAACATGGTCATGATGTCCGGTCTGTCTTTGCCAGCCACCTGGGAAAGCGTAATCACAGGGGATTCAGACGATAATGGCTGCGAGCTAAATGCACAGCTGTTTCGTGCTGTTTTGCCTGCTTTTGGCTCTCTGACAGATAATATGCATGATAATCTTGCCGGTCGCGTTATTCTAAAAATTTCTCCGGTACTGGTCAGAGCCTTTCGCGATGCTCTACAGTCAGGGGCCTGGCAGACACTGGTTATTCAGATTTCAGTGCCGATAAGCGGCAAGGTGGTTGTTTATCGTAAGAGCGGTAAGATCGAGTTTATTGACGAGATAGATTCGACCCTGAATTTTTCGTTAACCTCTGCATGGCCACCAGTTCAGTTCAAGCATCTGCGGATATGGGGCCGTCAGGGTATGGTTTTTGCGTGGCCAGAAGAGGATACTGTTCTCTCGGAAGGAGTAGCATCAGCCCAATGAAGTGTTTTTGCCAGAAAAATGTATTGGTTCAGTTACTGCCGTTCATCATTTTATTACTGCTGGCGAGCTCGGCTTCAGCAGATAATATCGGCACAGTTCGCTATGTCGAGGTTATTTCTGCGCATCCGCGTATGTTGAAGTTCGATTTCTCGGTGAGCCGTTTCAAAGACGGGCAATCCGCTCAGATTCCAATCGAGCAGTTGCAGAAAAGAGGACTCGAACTTCAAGCTCGTCTGCAGGAGCTTAACAGCCGCGAAGATGCTGGCGTGGCCGATCTCGAAAAATCGCTTGTCGCTTCCCGAAAAGGCAAAAAGGCAGCTGAACTGGATTTCTGGGAGCGCAAGGAAAAGCTGGACAAAGAGCTTGCGGCTGTTCGTGAAGAAATTGCAGCTAATATTGCGGCCATGGAATTTGGCGGTCGCACTATAGAAACGTTGATTTTGCCCGAGGTCAATCAGATCATGGCTGATGTGGGCGCTGCAATCAGCAATGCTGCCAAAGTGCGTAAATGTTCAATGGTTTTGAGCGTGCCTTCGCCATTACCTTATGAAAAAAATGTCGATCCCTGGATCGAAGAAGGTTATTCGGTACATATGCGGCATGGTAATTCTTCTGATGGTCAGCTCCTGCAAAGATGGGTAGCTTCGGCTGATCGCATTGTGCCAAGGCTTGGTGCTCAGATAAATCTTTTATCTCCGGTTATCACTGGTTCTATTGACATTACCGACGATGCTATAAAACTTTTAACACAACCTGCCCGCAAAGGAGGGGCTACCCGCAAATGAGAGTGATGAAACTGCTGCTTGTCCTTTGTTTGCTTACAAATGCTGCTGTCGCGCAGAATATTGCGACAATAGATTACCCTGTTACTTTTATTCTGCATCCGCTGATGAGCAATTACCGTTTTGAGCTTGGTGTATTTGAGAAAGCCCCTTTGCTCATCGGTGAAAAGGAATACGATGTGTGGCTTATCAAGGTGGGGGCTGAGATTAAGGCCTTGCAGACCCATCATGCCAAAGAACTGGCTTCTGCTAAAAGCAAAGTTGCCAGGCAACAGGCCGCTCTTAACCGCCTGGCCGATCGCAATCATTCAACCATCAGCTCTCTTGCGCTAAGCTTTGATAAATTGCGTACTTCTGATAAACCAGAAGACAAGGCCAGACTGGCGCGTGTTGATTATGGTGCCCAGATTCGCGAATATGAAGAAAAATTTCAGCGTGAGAGTATCGAGGCGCGAAAAGCTCTCGAACAGGCTATTATGGAATGTGAAAAAATCGAGGAGCTCATAGAGTCTCCTCGTTTTACTACAAAAGAAGAGACACAGAAGCAGTTTGCACAGATACAGCAGGATATATTGAACGCAGCAACCTATGTGATGCGCTCTAAAAACTGTAGCACAGTTATGAACAGCGCCGGCATGGGGTGGCCTGCTCCGAACAAACCAGTTCATTCTATCGACCCCGCCCTGTTAGGACGCAGCAGTGATCAGGAAATGGAACTATATAAGCGCCTGCTGGCAGCAAGCCCGGAACCGCCGCCTCAGGATGCGCCAAATCCTGAATATCGCGAGCAGCTGCGCAATACATTTCTTCAAAACCGTGTCGGAAGTATCAGGCGAACGGTGCATGCCCGTTCTGGACTGCGTCTTGTCGAACCAGACGTAGTTCCAAGAGTTTTGATCGGTGGAGTTCCCATCACAATTGAGACTGTCAATTATATTTTGTATCAATACAAGATCAGCGAGGCAAACCGCGGGCTTATAGCCCAGGTGCTCAGAGAGATGCGTATTAACTGAGCCGGCAGGAATTTTACGGAGGTGACAACATGAGAAGGTTTTGCACTGTTCTGGTGGCCCTGTTGCTGGTTTTAATGAGCGGCCCGGCCGTGCATGCTCTTGATCCTCTTTATGAGAGAAACGGCACTGCATTCCTGCTGGTATCAGATGATAACCATGTTCAGAACGATCTTGATGGCGTTTATCAGATTAACCGAACTCCCACAGGGTCGCCGGAGAAGCTCTTTTACCCTGGGTTGACCTATGGTATCGGCGTTAATCTTGACCTTGCTCTGAATACATTTTCTGAGAAAAAAGACAACCCATGGATCAGTTACACCGGTCCCCAGGAGAAAGTCGTAAACTTTAAACAGGCCGACGGTTATTTCACTGGTCAGGCATGGTGGCACAGGTGTATAAACCAGGTGAATGGCTCCGGTCGCATACCGGGCAGCATTGGGCATTTCCCCTGCGAGCGTGGCCTGCACCCGGCAGGTTCCTGGGCGGTTCTAAATGATGCTGTTGGCGGCGATCCCGGTTTCAAGCGGATGAAGATACCTGGGGGTCAGTGGTATCACTGTACAACTCCTGCGGCTCTTGGCTGGCCGTATCCTGCCGGCTGGATGGCAGCAAACGAAACTGATGCACATGCATATCAGAACCCCAACCCGTTTATTACAACGTCGAATTCGTGGAAGATGTACAGTGACGTTGAAAAGCGTCTTTATCACGAATATTATCGTCACACATGGCATCCCGGTGACGGTGAGGACACTCCACCACAGGGACCGAAGGTCGCTGAATCCTTTGAAGTCGATATCACCAGAAATATTCGTAATGGCTGTTTCGACGGTTGCGGCATAGACCAGAGCGTGGTTCCTCTGCCAGCCGACAAATGGCACACTGCCATGGTATTCAACCGTTTTTCAAAATCGTATTTTTATTGTCGCAAGATAGATTATACCGATGCCTATATTGATATTGACGGAGTCAGACACCCGACTTATCCGGTAATCGGCGCGATGTTCAACACGACCTCAGTTAATATCGGCGTATCGATGAAGAGTGTCAGCGAAGACTATGTTTATGTCCTCGGCAAAGATGTCGCTGATAACTGGTTGAGCTCTTATTACGGCTACCCGGTGTCAATTGGTTATGGCGGTTCTACGGTGTCTGACCAGTGGTATTTAAAGGGTGGCACCGTGTTTTTCTATGATCATAATACTGGTCGTGTTTATCAGATTGAGCGCGACGAAGGTCTGCCGGAAGTGCCTGGAGACACTTATGCAGCCAAGAAGATCGCAAAAATAATTATTCATTCAGGCCTGGGAACTGATCTTGATGGCATCGCAACCGATGGCCACGGCAATCTGTTTTATACCAAGTCTAATACGGTTCCGGTCAGTCATCTTGAATTCACTTTCCCGATGCGCACTTCGGTTACATGGGGGGCTGTCAGCGGTGATATCAGACCTGGAACGGTTAAATACCGACAGAATGTTTATAAAACTGTATTCAAGAAAGATATCAGCGGCGTTCAGTCGGAAGAAGGCAACCTGCTGATTGGTCATCGCATTTATGATCAGAACATCAGATATTACCCTTACGCAAGTACGTCAGATCTTACTGACATAAGCAAATGGCAGAAGCAGGGAGATCCCTATCTTACACATTCCAGCCTGGGCAATGCATCGCGAACCGAAATGGCGGTCGTAAACGTTGCAACACCTCCAGAAGCCAGAGGTGAAAGAACTGCTAAAATTGATATCAACGGGCCATATAAAGATGGCGGCGCCGGTGATTATAAAGTTGCCGAAGGTAGCAATAACCTTTCGCCAACCTTAACCTACAAGTTCGAAGTCGAAAACTATCCGCTACATAACGGAAAGATAAATCAGCGCGTTTACACAGATCCCGAGGTTGATGAACGTTTCAGGCGCATTGACCGCCATTCTGGCGAAATAGATGTTCCCAATGATTTTATCGGCGGCTTTGTTTCTACCCTGCGCATACTCGGCAGTGATAATACTGAATGTGTTAAATATACCTGGCGCATTTATCAGACGGTCAATGCTGCCAATCAGCCTTTGCCCTCTCGCAATCTTATTTATGAGCGCGGCGTTGATGAAGATTACTATCGTCCTTATATATTTGCATCATTTGATTACGGAGAATACGATATTGAGCTTACTGCTGAATATCAGTGGTATGATACTGATGCACTGCTCTATGGCTCGACAGTAGCTTCTCTATCTTCTGTGCTCCGGCCGAACGACGGCACCATGGCCCAGGGGAAGGCAAAAGATGGATCGACTATCGCCAAGATGCACATAATTGTTAAAGGTGCCATGCCGGACATGGAATCGGTCGCGAATATCCGTATTCGGCGAAAGAGCTCCGACGGCACCTGGCTCGTACGAGATTTTGCCGAGAATGGTGCTTTTGGCAACTACTTTATTACTGATGAATTGGCAACCGAGGAATGGCTGGTAGATGATCCTGAGTCTACTCAGCTTGTCAAGGCTATTCGTAGTATAGAACCGCCGCATCCTGGTGATGCCCGCATGAAGCCGGACTCCAAACGCTGGCTCGAAGCTTCTGTTCAGGCCAACTGGAGCACGCGTATTATAGATCCGAATAACCTGAATTTTGGCAAATATTATATTCCGCCCGATCAGACGCAGACTATTGGTTCGGGAAAGCCGCAGACTATTGCGCAGATCGATCCGGATTTTCCGTCACCTGATGACAATCTGTTCACTATTAAAACCGGCGTAGATATAGAAGACGGCCCTGATCAGTGGAAAGATGCCTTTAGAATCCCTTCAGACCCTGGCTTATATGAGTTGCGTTGCGCGATGAAACGCCAGATTCTCTGGGAAACCATTCCTATTACCTACGAACTTGATGCATTGGGTAATCTGGTTGCGGTGCCCGGTGATCCTGAACCGAGAAGCAAAGATATAGTTCTTACTGGTCTGGTTAAGGTGCTGGTGCGCGACAGGCGGCCGCCTCAGATCGAACTGGCAGAAGCTTCGCACAAGTATCTCTATGCCGAAAACCTGGGCTTTATTTATAACGCAGTCGATGGTAAAACCCCTAACCCCGATGAAATATTAATTTCGGTGCCAGATAACAACCCGATGGCATTCCTTGCCTGGGAGCGTCCAGAGGAAATCAGAAAGCATGTCTTCGGAACACATTCTGCTTCAGCAAACTATCAGGCGGCCGCCATCAATTCTGTTTCGTCATTGCAGGATTACGATCTTGGCTTTGGTTCGGCGAAAATTGATGTTGCACCTCTTAACTTTGGCTCGGTTTACGTTATCAGAATCGACAAGAATGATTTTGCCCGGCGCATGCCGCAGCATAAAGCCATTCACCGCAAGGTGCCGAATGAAATCGTCGCCGATCTCACGGTGGCTGATCTTGAGATGGACCCGCTGCTTTTTGGTATCTCAGGTATCAGAGACACCAGTGGAAATTCTGTCGCCACAGAGCCTTTCTTCAAGCTTGGTGAAATATTGCTTATCGATACAAAGAGGCCGAATCTTATCATAACCGTTCATGACGAAAAGCATGACATTACCAGATTTGCGCCTGATTCTGCGGCTTTTGGTAATTTCTCCGGTTATGTTTTCCTCAACGACAGCGAAATCTGGACCGGCAACCCGACTCCTTCGAATCTTGGCAACGTCGATGTCGGTGGGACGTTGATAAGCCCACTTCTGGCAAGACTGCAGGAAACCCCCGGCCAGGAACTGGAAGTCGATTCGCCGATTAGGTTTGAGTTGCGTGGCGTCGATAACATAACAGCCAGCACTGCAATCGGCCTCGACTTTTTCAGACTTCAGAAGCTCATACCTGCTCCCGTAGGTTCTCTCGAACAGATCAGCATGCCGGTGCATCGTCGTATCTTCCGCATGGATGCCGGCGGCGGCCGTGAAACCTGGGCGATCAGCGGTCAGATAAGCGATAAAGCGGTCAGCCTGCCGTCTAATCCGGTATATTACCAGGATCCCTACAACCCGCTTGCTATATATCCAAAAACTCATCGCATACGCACTTTCAATAACCTGATCTTCGATGTCTACAATACATCTCTCGATGTAAGAATTATCGACAGAGGTCAGAGATAGAGCGTTTTGCCGTTCTCAAAACTGGCTGTGCCCACCTGGGCACAGCTTTTTTTCTGCAAAGAATCCTGCTGAAAAAAAGCTGGTTTGCGTATATATTTATAGACGCGCCGGTTAGCTGCCGTCGATACACAGCGCTGAATCGAGGCTGAATGGTTTTTTTATCAATCAATTTGAGGTATAAAATTGCAGAACAATAACACTGAAGCTGTGCGTAACAGTTTGATCTACGGTGTTCATGACCGTCCCCCCTTCATAGAGGCTCTGTTCGCAGCACTGCAGCATCTGCTGGCCATCGCAGTTTCAATAATGACGCCGGCGCTTATCATCTGCAAGCAGCTTGGCATAAATCTCACCGATACCGGCTATATTGTCGGCATGTCGTTGCTGATCTCGGGGGTTGCTACTTTTATCCAGGTCAGGCGCATAGGCCCTGTCGGGTCGGGCATTTTGAGTATTCAGGGCACCAGTTTTGCCTTTATTGGTGTGCTGCTTGCTGTCGGGCAGTCCAAGATTGCCGGCGGTGCGTCGCCCGAATCGGTTTTGCCGTTGCTTTTCGGTCTCTGTTTTGTCGGATCATTCATCGAGATTGTATGCAGCCGTTTTATCAAGCCTTTGCGCATGCTGATTACTCCTCTTGTCAGCGGTGTGGTGGTCACTTTGATCGGCATGACGCTTATTGCTTCGGCAATGAAGAGCTGCGCTGGCGGTCAGCCCGTTCTGGACGGCTTTCTGGCCGGCAATATTGATGTCGCGGTTGTTCAGCACAATCTGGCGCTGGCCGGCCTCGTTATTGTCACCATACTGGTTTTGAACAGTTTCAATAACCGTTGGGTGCGCATGAGCTCGATATTCACCGGGCTGCTTGCCGGTTATCTGGCGGCCATAGCTATGGGAAAAGTTGATTTTAACGCTCTGGCACAGACCAGCCTGATTGCCGTGCCGGTGCCTTTCAAATACGGCTTTGAATTCGATTTTTCGGCTTTTTTCGGGATATCTCTTTTGTATCTGGTCACCATGGTAGAGACTATCGGCGATATCACAGCGACCTCTCTGGTTTCTGGCGAACCGATCGAGGGCGACCTCTATCTTGAACGTGTTTCAGGCGGCGTTCTCGGAGATGGCTTCAACTCTTTGCTGGCCGCGGTTTTTAACACATTCCCGAATACGACTTTCAGCCAGAATAACGGAATTATACAGCTCACCGGGGTTGCCAGTCGTTATGTCGGTTACTTTGTTGCGGCAATTCTAGTGGTTCTTGGTCTTATCCCTTATGTCGCTGCTATTGCCGCCCTGATGCCCGCCGCAGTTCTTGGTGGCGCCACCTTTTTAATGTTCGGAACAGTGGCATCTTCGGGAATCAGAATCATTGCTTCGCAGGTTATCGACCGGCGCGGCACTCTGGTTCTTGCCGTCTCGCTGGCAACAGGGCTCGGGGTGAGCTTTGAACCAGGTTTGATTAAAGCTGCGCCAGTCTGGATGCATGGAATATTGAGTTCGGGTATCATTGCCGGCGGCCTGGTGGCAATTGTATTGAACTTTGCCCTGCCTGGCAGTCCTGCCGAATACCTCAACGAAAAACAGCCCGAAGTCGGCATGAAACCAGATCTCGATTAACCATCCGGCCGAATTATCTGACTGGCGATGGATTGGCCTGTTCGCGTAATTCTTTGCCTGCTTTCTGAAGTTCGGCAACGCGGCGCTGTAAGCCGGTTATCTCGGCGCGTATCTGAGCCAGCTGATCTTCTTCGCGGCGCGCCCGGTTTCGGTAAATATAGAAACGGTTGAGCGCGACGTCGCCCGAGTATCCCTCGCCTGATTGCCCGGCATAAGGGTTCGTTCCCTGGCCCATTCTGACCGAACTGTCGCTGCCTGAACTGCCTTCAGGAAGCATGTTAGCCGTTGGATCTGGCGCTCCCTGCTGATATGCGCCGGGGTAGTAATAGCGCCGGCGGTAACGTGCCGCGCTGCGCATCGAAGAATACATGTCTTCCATTGCTTCCTTTTCCTGTTTTTGCAGAAATGCTATGCGTTCCTGTAGTTCTTCGACTTCATCCGAAATGTCTGTTACCTGGCTTTGCAGTTCTTCGCGGGCTGTCCGTTGCAGATACTGCTGGCGGTCACGCTCGCGTAATATCCGATTTTCTCTTACCACGCTTCTTTGCCATTCGCGGATATAGTTCAGCTGCTCACGCAGGCGTTTTGCCTCGTCAGTTGCCAGTTGTGCATCATCGGGATTTACAGCTGCCGCGGCGGCTTTTTCATAAAACATCATGGACTCTTCAAGATTGCCGATCAGAATGTTTTCGAAAAAACCGCGTCGACAAAGAGCTGCCACGGTCTGCGGAGCATCGACAGCGCGGTATTTATCAAGCAGCGCCATAGCAAGGCCATGGTCTTCGTGTCGTAGTACGCTGTGATCTGCGATTACTGCACGTTCATACAGCTCTACCGCTTCGCTTCGCTGACCACGGTGCCAGGCATTAAGTGCATCACGCAGCAAAGTGCGTGCCTTGGAAGGATCTGCTTCCTGGCCAATAACCATACACTGTAGATAGTCCTGATTTTCAGCCGACACCTGACAACAGCACGCCAGTATTAGAATAAGGCTGAATATAATTTTTTGCATTGTTTCCTCCTGCTTCAACGTTTCTTATAGCGGTTAATCGGTAATATTCATCTTGCTTTCAGAAAAAATCGTGGGGTTCATGAGTTTTGGCGAGGCGACAACCCGCGGCTTGAACTGCATAAGGTCAAGTATATCGCGCTGCAGGTCTACTCCTGGAGCAATTTCAGTCAGGGTAAGGCCTTCCTTCTCGAGTTGAAATACTCCTCTTTCAGTGACATATGTGACAATGGTACCCTTCTCAAGAGCGTATTTGCCACTGAAAGTAATCTGTTCGACCTTATTGACGAACTTGGCGGTTTTGCCCTCCTGCACTATCTGCAGGCGGTTGTCAGACGTGCT
>PGYA01000027.1:13741-71425 GCA_002839435.1 Candidatus Riflebacteria bacterium HGW-Riflebacteria-2
AAAAGTTGTGCAGAAGACGACGCGTCTGGCGTTCTGGGTGATATTTATAAAACCGCCGCAGCCGGCAAATTTTGGGCCGAATTTACTCACATTGACGTTGCCCTCGGCATCGATTTCGCCGGCGCCAAGAAATGCTATATCCAGGCCTCCGCCATCGTAAAAGTCAAATTGTGATGGTTGCGGTATCACGCATGAGGGGCTGTAGGAAGCGCCGAAAGAAAGTCCGGAGGCCGGCAGACCGCCGATTGGGCCGGATTCGACAGTAAGAGTCATTTTATCGCGGATATTTTCTTCGCGGGCAATATTGGCGACACCTTCCGGCATCCCGATGCCGAGATTTACTGTACAGTTTCCGAGCGGCAGCAATTCGAGCGCCCCGCGACGGGCGATGATCTTGCGAATGCTCATTTCCATTGGTTTAAACAGGGAGTTTTCTGGGAACTGCACCTGCCCAGAATAATACGGGTTATATTGTTCAAGGAAGGTCTGCATGTGCAGCTGTGGTTCTTTAACCATGTCGACGAGCACAACATAGTCTACTAGAATGCCAGGAATCTGAACAAACAGATGGTTTATGCCGCCGCCTCTCGCCAGGCGCATAACCTGGCAGATGACTATGCCACCGCGCTGCTTGGTTGCCATTGCCTGTGACAGGGCATCGAGTGGTGCGACTTCCTGTTCCATGCTGATGTTGCCAAATTCATCAGCGGTCGTGCCTCGAATAAGGCAGACATCGATGCCAAAATGCTTGTAGCGTAGATAGTCGTGCTTGTCGAGGCTGATAACTTCAACGATGTCTTCTGTGGTTCGGCTGTTGACCTTGCCACCTTCGAGTCGTGGATCAACGTAGGTTTGCAGGCCGACGTGTGTTATAGTGCCGGGCTTGCCGGCCGCCATGTCGCGAAACATGTGCGAAATGACGCCCTGTGGAAGATTATAGGCCTCGATTTTGTCGTCGAGCGCAAGTTTGCCGAGTTTGGGCGCAAGGCCCCAGTGACCACCAACTGCGCGTTTTACCATGCCTTCATGGCCAAAATGGTTAAGGCCTCGGTCTTTGGCGTCGCCCTGGCCGGCAACAAAATACAGTTCGAGATTACGCGGCTGCCCTTCTTTAAGAAACCGTTGTTCGAGAGCCGAAGTCAGGGCTTCCGGGTGGCCACTGCCGACAAAGCCTCCGACTACTACTCTGTCATCGTTCTTAATCAGTGATACCGCCTGCTCAATGCTGACAAGCTTAGATTTCATATGAACTCCTCTACTACTGGGCTATATGGCTGGCAAGGGGTTCCTTGAGATAATCGGTCTCGAAGAGACATGAAAGGTGCCCGTTGCGGCTGTTGTAATAGCTGATTTTGCAGTCAGGCAGCAGTGGTCGTGCCTCTTCTGCCTGTTCGGGTGTGAACATCTGGTCAGATTCGTCGATAATCATGCGAACCGGCGTTCTGATTTTGCTCAGCGCTTCTTTAAGAGTCTCGCCAGGTTCGCACAGGTCAAACAGTGTATTGGCTTTGGCGATATAAATGTAGGCATTCGGGTCGAAATACTGCATGCGGGAGATGACGGACTTTTCAATTTCACCTTCAACGAGAAAGCGTCCGCTAAAGCTTTGGTAAGGGTTCGCGCAGGTTATGAACGTCGGGTCGAGAAAGGTGCGGTTGAAGTTGCTGTAGGCCCAGTGATCGGTTCGGGTCGCGGTCAACAGCATTTTGAAAGCAAGCAGCAGGCCTTTGTAAGGTGCTTCGGAATCATAGTAGCTGCCGTTCTGCCATTTGGGGTCGAGCATGATTGCTTCGATGCCAAGCTGGTTAGGCACCATCATACAGGACGGGCGCATCATAGGGGTGGCTACTACCGAGATGACTTTTTCAACCGATTCAGGAAAGAGTTTAGCCCAGAGGTAAGCCTGCAGTCCACCCATGGATGGCCCGACAACGAAGCACAGTTTTTTGATGCCGAGCGATTCAATCAGGCGCTTTTGCAGCATTACCACGTCATCGAGCGTGAAAATCGGGAAATTCATGCCGTAGGGCTGGCCGGTCGTCGGGTCTACACTGCCAGGCCCGGTAGTGATAACGGTCGGGTTGTTGAAATTTATGTTGCTGATAACATCTGAACAGACAACAAAATACCTGTCTGTGTCAATTGTTTTACCGGGGCCGATAAGCGTATCCCACCAGCCGGGCAGCAGGTCGCTTTCTGCATATCTGCCGGCGGCGTGGCTGGTTCCCGTGAAATACTGGCAGACGAGAACGGCGTTGTCGGCCCTTTGGTTGAGCTGCCCGTAAGTTTCGTAGCCAAAGGTTATCGGAATGGTTTTGCCTGTGTGTTTGAAACTGTAATTTCCGGCAGCAAAGCTGTGTTTTTCGGTCAACATTCCCGGAGCTTCCTTTCGCAGATCTTGTATCAGGCAGAATTGTAACATAAATCAGCAAGCTGGCGCAGTCAGATTCCTCATAAAAAGTTTTACCTGTCGTTGTCGGCTGATGTCAGGCCTTTAGATTTCCTGTTTGACTGATTTTGATGCTATAATATATTCAGGATGGGGTTGAAAAAAGTACATTCCTGCTATTATCTACCCGAAATATTAATTCACCAGGGGGCATTTGCAAGCGTATGAAAAATACATGCCGCAGGCGTCGTGGCGCGATGATGCTGATGATGTTGATAGTGATAATCATCGGCAGTATTATCGCCCTGCAGATTCTCCCGGGCGAAGAGATGATAACTCGAAGATCGGTCGAGAAAAGTCTTGATGTCGATTTGAGTCAGTTGCGCGAAGCTTTTGATCTCGCTTATATGGCCGGCGAAATGGCGACAGATACTGCTGTATCTAGTCAGCCGATTATTCTGCCTGATATTACGGCGTCCGACGCCGACAAACATGCTGCTATAGCGCTGGCCATCGCCTCACTCACCGCGCGCGGCTATCTCAGGTCTGATACGGTTAGAGACCCTACGGTTCCAGCCTTCAAATGGGGAACTGACTACGCCAATTACTGGCAGGTTCGTGAGAACGTGGCTTCAAATCCCAGCTTTGAGATCAGCGAATCTGGCGCCATAATCAGCTGGAAAAACCATGAAGGCAGTGATATTGACGCCACCGATGCCCACGCCGCGTCAGTTACCAGTTTTCTGCAAAGCATGCAGATCGATGATTACCCTTATCAGAACAAGCTTGGCAATATGCTTGCTTCGGGTGGGGCAGCGTTGATGCTTACCAAGTAAGTATTACAACTGCCGAGAATATCAAAATCCCGGGTTTTGTTAGACAAAACCCGGGATCTCTATCGGTGGAGCGAATCACAATCGACTAGCGCTGGCAATGCCTATTCTCAGAGGTTTTGTTGAGAGTATGTAGAGTCTTGCTGCTGTGAGGCACCAGAGGAGACAGCATGATCAGCTGAAGAAGGCGGCGATCTCTCATAGAAATTCGGCAGCGAATAGCTTTCAGTATGCCTGCATAAAGAACCCAAAAGTCGCATAACCAGTGCGTAGTCTCGAAAATGCTGTCGGATTGCGGGTCTCGCGAGGCAAGCCCCGCGTTCGTCAGCACTTTCCGCTTACGACTCGTGTTGGTGCGAGAGGCGAAGCCTTGGTATGATGTACGGGCTTTTATAAGTTTGTATGTGTTGGCTCAGCATGTTAATATTGCTCTGTAAAGGGTTTATGTCTATCCAAAATATTTTTTTCTGACTGAGAATGCTTAAATCAAAAGGAAAAATTAGACTGATTCTATTGCTTGCCACTCTTGTGATAGCAGTGTTCGTCATTGTAGTGCGGCAAGCTCAGCGTGAGCCATTAAATTTTCACCGTCCAAACCTCATCGCCGCCTCGCCTGACGAACAGACCGTCGCAATCAGTGACTTCAGGGCAAACAGAATCGTTTTGTTTGATCGAGATTTTCGCTTGATTACCGCAATCAGACACAGCAATTTTGAGTTTATCTGGGGGCTTGATATAAGCGAGACCGAGATCGTTGTGTTGAATAACAGAACTGTTGTAAGCAGTAAAGACGGTGTAATTGACTCGACTCCTGCAGTAGATCTGATGTTTTTTGACTACTCAGGCAGTCTGCTTCGCAGTTTCGCATGGGAAGACGAAGAGCGCCCGGTGAGCGCGCCAGGAGCAGTGTCTCTTCAGCCTGATGGCAGCTGCATTGTCGCCGATTCACAAAATCATCGCATCGTTTTTGTGGGCGCAGATGGTTCAGTTGATCGGTCTTTTGGCACTTTCGGGCACACCCTTGATAATCTCTATTATCCTTCTGAAGTCAAATTGACAGCTGATGGAAATCTGCTTGTGGCGGATTCGTATAACAACTATGTTAAAATTTTCAGCCAGACTGGTGAGTTTAAGAGAGTTCTGGCCGAAAAAGGGCAACAGCCTGGCCAGCTTCATTTTCCGAAGCACTTTGATCTTGATGATAGCGGCAATCTATATGTATCTGAATTTGGCAATATGCGCATTTCGGTTTTTGACAACCATCTAAATTTTGTAAAAAGTTTTTCTCCAGCAAAGTTGCCAGAGCACGCGACGAGCCAGCTCAAAATGCTGTTTGGCATAGTGGTTTTAAGAGCGCCAAAGCAAGTTATGGTTGTTGATTCGCTTCATTCCTGTATCTATGTCTTTGATGATCATGGAAGCCAAACCGCAGTAATCAGTGAGTTGACACCCTGATACTGTATGTGAAAAAAATGGAGTTGTAATGATATGTTAGGCAGGATCTCACTTAAATGGAAGATCTTCATGATGTTTGGCGTGCCAGGACTGGTCGCCCTGCTTGCCTCAAACCTTATCATATATAATTACAGCCATAGTGCCTACTCTCAAAAGCTTAAGTCTGTTCTTACTTCAGTTGCTTCCGCAATATCTAACGACATCGAGATTATTCGGCTCGAAAAACTTGACGTTGAAACAGACCCATACTATGAAGAACTGAAAAATCTTCTGCAGAAGTATAAAGAAGCATTTGGCCTTTCATGGGTTTCTCTGTCACAATTTACTGGAACATATTTTATCAATATTGCTGATGCTGAAGATTACTACGGTGATGGCTATTGTTATGGGCATCCTGTCATGGATATTCCTGATGAGTTGGCACAAGCCTGGGGCAGCGGCACCATTGCCCTTATTGACGAATATGAAGATGCGTATGGCTTCTGGATGACTGCTTATGTGCCCGTCAAAAATTCTGATGGCAAGATCTTGGCAATTGTTGACGCAAGTTTTAATCTAGACCAGCTTAACAGACTCAAGCAAAACCTTCTTAATCGTATTTATCTACTTGTGGGCATTTTTCTGCTATTAATGACGGTAATTTGTTTCTTGAGCGCCGCGCTGGCAACTCGTCCGCTGAGCGAACTCAGTCTTGCCGCAAGTGAAATTGCAGGCGGCAACCTTAACACCAGAATTCCTGATCTTGCGGGTGGGATAGAGGTTCAGACTATGGTTGACTCTTTTAATCATATGTCTGAAGCTCTAAATGCCAGCCAACTCTCTCTCAAAAGAAAAATATTTGATCTGACTACTTTGTTTGATATTTCCAAAGAGATAAATTTTGCGGCAAATACTTCTGAGATTTCGCATGCAATTCTAGAAAGGGCAATGCAAAGTTTGAGTTCAGCGAGAGGCTCTATTTTTCGCTATATAGACAAAGATGATATTTTGCTTCTTGAAACCGCAACAGGTGAGAATGTAACTGTCCCGACTCCCAGAATTATTCTGAAGCCAGGCGAAGGTATCGCAGGCAAGGCTTTTTCAACCCTTGAGACTGTCGTTGTCAAATCTTTCCCTTTTCCAGGCTTCAAGCCTTACGAAGACGGGGTCAAGTCAGAAATCAAGAACCTGATTTGCATTCCGCTTGTTAACGAGGGTACTCCTGTGGGAGTCCTGAACCTTGTAAATAGCGATGAGGCTAAAATTAACGATGACAATCTGCATCTCGCGAATACCATGTGTGCGCAAATGGCAATGGCCATGGAAAAATCAAGAATCTACGAGATAGCAATAACAGATGGTCTCACAAGGCTGTATAATCACAGGTATTTTCAGATCGTTCTTGAAAAGGAAGTCAGTAGAAGCCGCAGATACAAAAGCGATTTGTCTCTCATTCTTTTTGATGTTGATCACTTTAAAAAATTCAACGACACGTATGGACACCAACTCGGAGATATCGTTTTAAAAGAGACAGGCCGCCTGTTAAAAGAAACGCTCAGAGACATAGATGTGGTTGCCAGATATGGTGGTGAAGAGTTTACCGTAATAATGCCGGAAACAGACGCCGATGGGGCATTGCTCGTTGCAGAAAGACTTAGAGAAATTATTGCTGCTCACGAATATCCCGGCTCGGATGAGCCAATTCACGTTAACATAAGCCTGGGAATTGCCAGCTGTCCAACGCATGCCCAGGAAAAGGGTTCGCTCATAGAAAAAGCGGATATCGCTCTATATAACAGCAAAAAGAATGGTCGAAACCAGTCATCTATTTATACTGACGGTATGACTATGTGACTTTGTTTTATAACTCTGTCGGGTAACCAACGATAGAAAACCAAAGAAGATTTTCTGCTATTTATTCCACAAAAAATAGCTAAACAGCTCATTTTAGATTTACGCGCCAAGCATATGAATTTATATTCCACAAATTGAAATCAATCATTTTCAAGGGATAAGTCAAATATGATACAGGGGTGTCCAAGCGAGTTGCCAGATAGCAAAAAACCCGCTTCATCAGCGGGTCTTTTAAACTTTATGAGACACCTTTATACTGTCTCACGGTGGAGCTGATCGGGATCGAACCGACGACCTTTTGAATGCCATTCAAACGCGCTCCCAACTGCGCCACAGCCCCATTCGGTAATGATAAGTATAGCATCGACGGGTTTCCGAGTCAACAATTTTTTTGTGGATTACCTTAATAATTCTGATCTATTGATGGATCAGATCTTTGCTTCGCGCAGCTGTTCGGCGGCATCTTCGGGCGGTGTCGGGTTGATGTAGAATCCAGAACCCCATTCGAATCCGGCTATTTTGGTGAGTTTGGGGATAAGCTCAATATGCCAGTGATAGAAATCACGGTAGGAATCTGAACAGGGAGAAGTATGCAGAACAAAATTATAAGGCTGCCCGGGCAGCAGGGCTTCCATCTTGCGCAAGGCTGTCTGCAGTGCGGTAGCGAACCCGAAGACCTGCTCGTTTTCGATCATTTCGAAAAAAGGCATGTGAAACTTAGGTGTAATTTCCATTTCGAAAGGAAATCTTGAAGCAAAGGGGCAGAACACAATAAAATCATTGCTTTCGTGAACGACCCGAAGCCCGTCTTTGGCTTCCTGCTTAACGATGTCGCAAAAAAGGCAGCGGTCGTGATAATGGTAATACTCACGCGCGCCTTCGAGTTCTTCTTCTATGCGTTTGGGTATTATAGGCGTGGCAACTATATGAGAATGTGAGTGAGAAATGCTCGAGGCGCCAATCCCGCTGTTTTTGACGATCATGAAGTGTTTGTAGCGCGGGTTTTTTTTGATCTCGATGAGGCGCTGCTTGTAAGCCCAGATTATCTCTCTTACCTGTTCAAATGTTGCATTGCAGATGTTGGTAGTGTGATTCGGCGATTCAATAACCATTTCGTGAATGCCGATTGAGTTCATCGCATCGAACATACCGATGCCTTCACGACCTGAATCGCCTTCCGGTTTGAGAATGGGTGAACTGTCGGGAACCACGCGCACCCACCAGCCCTTCTGATTTGGAAGAGTGCCTGGGCTTCTGAATGCAAGGGTTTCCGGGGGCGTCATCTTTTCATGCCCTTCGCAGAATGGGCAGTTGCTGTAGTCTTCGGGAACGGCTTTCTGGCGCTTGAAATCAGAGGGTCGCTTGCCACGCTCTGGCGAAATGATTACCCATTGTTTCAGAACCGGATCTTTTCTCAGTTGTGGCATGCTCTGCTCCTGGTCTGCTGCTATTTGCCGGCTATAAGAAATTTCGCGGCCTGTTCGGGGACGACCGGGTTAATGTAAAAGCCTGATCCCCACTCGAAACCCGCAACCTTAGTGAGGCGCGGCATGATTTCAATGTGCCAGTGAAAATAATCTGTACAGTGCTCATCGCAGGGGGCCGTGTGGATAATATAGTTGAATGGTGGATTGTCGAGCGTATTGATAAGCTTGCGCAGTGTGCTGTGCATAATGCTGGCAAGCGCTTCAATCTCGTTGCTTTCGATATCTCCAAAAGAATCGCGGTGTTCTTTGGGGGCGATCCAGGTTTCGAAGGGAAAGCGTGAAGCAAAGGGAGCAAATGCAACAAATTGCTCATTTTCGTGAACGATGCGCTCGCCACTGCTGAGTTCCTGACGGATGATATCGCAGAAAACACAGCGCTCTTTGTAGTAGTAATAGCGCTTGGCACCTTCGACCTCTTCCATCGCCCGTTTCGGGATAATGGGAGTAGCGATAAGCTGCGAGTGCGGGTGGTCAAGGCTGGCGCCGGCCGCCGATCCCTGGTTCTTGAAAATAAGGATATAACGGAAGCGCCTGTCTCTTCTAAGGTCGCGATAGCGGTCAGTGTATGTGCGTATTATTCTTGATATCTGTTCAACCGTATAATTGTGAAAGCCATCATCATGCCCGGGTGATTCGATAATAACCTCATGCGCTCCGACTCCGTTCATCATGTCGTAAACACCGATGCCTGTTCGGTCGAGGTCGCCTTCGATCTGCAGCGCCGGGAATTTGTTCGGGATGACTCTCACTTCCCAGCCGGGCTGGTTGGGCAGAGTGTCAGGTGCGCGATATGACAATACTTCATTTGGCGTTGATGCTTCATTTCCGGAGCAAAATGGGCATTTCAGGCTTTGCTTTTCAGGATGTACGATCGGAAAGTCAGAAGGCTTCTTCGCCTGCTCATGTAATATGATGACCCAACGCTTGGTTACAGGGTCTTTGCGCAGCTGCGGCATCGATTTCTCTTCCTTGCTATTAGTCTGTCTATTCGGCATTATACAATAACTCATCCAGCTTGGCAATTTGTATGATCTGAAGAATTACCGGTGATTTTGCACGTTGTCCAGAATTGGCGGTACTTTGCGTGTGTTGCACGCACTGTGGTCTTGCTGTTGTTCGGCAGAGGGTACCTTTTTGATTCTAAAAAAGTTGACAACTGTTCGCGGCTTGGTTACTCTATGCAATTGAACAGATTTTGTTTTGTGTAGACCATTGACATTCTTAATGTAGAGGTAAAGATCGTGGGACGTAAAAGAACATGTGAGCTTCCCTTTTGCAAAGGGGTCGTCGAGGGCACCAGGAACAAGCGCAGATGTGACAAGGACAGAAACATTCATCTGCATCAGGTGATTTCGAAGAACGTCAAAAAAATCATGAAATACGTTGAAGGTTGCGAAGATTTTACTGCAAATGACGTAAACCGCGATCTCTTCAAGTCAAGACTCGATAAGAACGAAAAGGGGTCGATGTATCGTCTCTTCCAGGCCATGGTTCGCGAAAATTATCTGCTTGAACGTGGCAAACGTGGCGGGCTAAAGGTGTATGCTTACTCCGGCGCGCTTATTCCGCAGCAGGAAGTTGACGCTGAGCCCGAAAAGAAGGCTCCGGTTAAAATTGAAAAACCCAGGCTGAGCCCAGAAGAACTTTTGCTTGGCAAATTACGTGAGTTTGTACATTCGAAAAGCGGCCAGTGGAACCATGACGACTGGATGTGGTTGATCAATCGTCCTGATATCAGAGAGTTCGGCATTTCGGAAGCTGATATCGGCAGGATTGTCGAAGAAGAAAAAGCCCGGTACTGGTTGTTGCGCAACACCGCCTGATCAAATAAACTATTTTGGCTTCCCGGCCCCTCGTCAGCGAGGGGCCTTTTCTTTTGCCGGCATGATATTTTTTTCGGCGGGTCTGTTATTGTTAAGACTTGCCCTGGGCGTAAGATTGTTTGCCGCTCGGTCGGCATAAAAAAGCCACCCGGGATATGCGCTCGCGTCCGGGCGGCTTTTTATTTGCGGAAGGGTCAGTTATTCGTCTTCGTCTTCGAAGTCGTCTTCTTCGTCTTCGAAATCGTCAAAGTCTTCGAGATCTTCATCTTCTTCGTCGGCATCTTCAAATTCTTCTTCTTCGTCGAAATCTTCTTCTTCATCTTCTTCTTCTTCGAAGTCCTCTTCTTCTTCGAAGTTTTCTTCTTCATCATCTTCTTCTTCGTCTTCTTCCTCTTCTTCACCTTCTTCGAAGGCATCTTCGTCGTCAAAGTCTTCTAGCTCTTCGTCTTCGTCGTCGAAGTCTTCATAATCATCGAGATCGTCTTCGTCTTCGAGATCTTCTTCTTCGTCGTCCATGTCATCCCAGTCGGTTTGGGCGGCGAGGATTTTGATTTCTTCTGTTGTTTCAAGCAGTTTAGGCATGACGATTACCCCTTTCAAGATAAGAACGTTGCAGTTGATTTCACTAAGATTTGAATGCAATATAGGCATACTATAAAAAAACTGTCAACAAAAAATTAGTATATTTTGCATTTTTGCGGCATAGCTGAGTAAATCGAAGCGTTATTCCGTATTGATGACAGTTCTGTGCTTTATCCGGGGTACATTATGGCTTGACTATTTTTTTGCTTTCAGTTATACTGACAGCTCTATTCTGCCGTTCTCGACCTAAAAACAGGAGACAAGCAATGTTTCAGGGCCTTTCTGAAAAGCTTGCTTCGGTTTTCGACAAGCTGCGAAAATCGGGCAAACTGACAGAAAAAGATGTGGATACCGCTCTTAACGAAGTTAAAATGGCGCTGCTCGAAGCAGACGTCAACTTTAAAGTTGTTAAGAATTTTACCAAGCGAGTAAAAGAGCGGTGTCTCGGCGCCGAAATTCTCAAGAGTCTCACTCCGACCCAACACGTGGTCAAGATTGTTCTCGAAGAGCTTACACTGTTGCTTGGCAGCGATCGCGCCAAGATCAATATTTCATCCAAAAAGCCGACTATCATTCTGATGGCTGGTTTGCAGGGTTCCGGTAAAACCACGACTTCGGCCAAGCTTGGTCTGCATCTGCGCAAGGACGAAAAGAAGAACCCGATGCTGGTTGCCTGCGACATATATCGCCCGGCTGCCATCAAGCAGTTGCAGGTTCTCGGCGATCAGCTGAGCATGGAAGTGTTCACTGGTGAGCCGGGAATGCGTCCGGCTGACATTGCCAGAAAGGCGATAGAGCATGCCCTGCATAAAGATTTCGATGTGGTTATCATCGATACTGCTGGTCGCCTGCACATAGACGAGCAGATGATGGACGAGGTCAAGGACATCAAGGAAGCGGTTCAACCACATGAAATATTGCTGGTTGTCGATGCCATGACCGGCCAGGATGCCGTCAACAGCGCAACCAGTTTTAATGACCTTCTTGAACTGACCGGCATCGTTCTCACCAAGCTCGATGGCGACGCCCGCGGCGGCGCGGCGCTTTCGATAAGAGAAGTAACCGGCAAGCCGGTCAAATTTGTTGGTATTGGCGAAAAATCTTCTTCTCTCGAACCATTTTATCCTGACCGTATGGCCCAGAGAATATTGGGCATGGGTGATATGCTTTCGCTTATCGAAAAGGCGCAGGCAAACATGGATGAAGAGAAGATGAAGGAAATCGAGAAACGTGTTCTCGATGCCGAGTTCAACTTTAACGACTTTCTCTATCAGCTCAATCAGATTAAGCGAATGGGGCCGTTAGATCAGCTGCTTGGTATGATTCCGGGTTTCTCTTCGGCTGCCGGCAACCTTTCAGAATTTTCCTTCGACGACAAGAAATTCAAGCGCTTTGAGGCGATCATTCTCTCAATGACCGAGCGCGAGCGCAATTCTCCAGATCTTATCGATGGTTCTCGCCGCAAACGCATTTCCGATGGTAGCGGCAACACTATTCAGGATGTAAATCAGCTGCTGAAACAGTTTGCGCAGATGCGCAAGATGATGAAGCAGCTTGGTAGTCTTGGCAAGCGCAACAAGGGCAAGTTTGCCAAGTTTTTTGGAATGTAAACGCCGCGTCAGCGGTTTTCAGAATATCAGCAAGGAGTTTTTAAAATGGCCGTTTCTATCAGATTGAAAGTGCTTGGCACCAAGCATAGACCCTGTTACCGCATCGTGGCTCTCGACAGCCGCAAGACCCGCGACGGAAAGACGCTCGAAAATCTCGGACACTACGCTCCGCAGACTGAACAGCCGATCGTCGATCTCAAAGAAGAAACTGTTCTTGAGTATCTCAATGATGGCGCCGTGCCGACCGAGACTGTTAAAAACATTCTTCGCCAGCGTGGCATCGTTAAAATTCAGCAGAAGGCTGAAAACGGTACAGTTAAACTGGTCTGGACCAAGCGCGCCTGAGCGTGCAGAGGTAACCTATGACTCAGACTGTACAGGCTACGCTTGAAAAGCTGGTGAAGGCTCTGGTCGAGCACCCCGAAGAAGTGGTGATTACCCCGATCGAGGGTGATGGCACCGTGGTTTTCGAGGTTCAGGTCAACCCCGAAGATTCGGGCAAGATAATCGGCAAAAAAGGCCGCACTATCAATGCCTTGCGCACCATCATCAGGTCTTCAGCCAATACCGGCACCAAAAAGGTGATTATGGAGCTGGTCTGAAAAGGCCCGTTCTTTGACAACTGGAAACATCGACCATGTCGCAGCCTCGAATCATGCGCCTGAACCGCCAGGAAAATTCCGCCCAGGAAGACTCCTGGATTGTGATCGGCAAGGTTCGCAGAACCGTGGGCTTGAAAGGCTGGCTCAGGATAGGAATGAACACGGACTACCCTGAACGCTTCAGCCCTGGCAGTCAGGTTCTGGTAAAAAGGTTGACGGGAGAGCCTGAACCAGTAGAAATCGAAAACTGGCGTGAGCATTTTTCCGGCGATGCGGTCGAGATAAAATTTGTCGATATCGATGATTGTGATGCGGCTGCGACTTTTGTGAACACCCTGCTGGTTATCCCCAGGTCAGAGCGCGAACAGTTGAGCGATAACAGTGAGTTTTATCCCGATGAGCTGGCAGGAATGCAGGTTATAGGGCCTGCTGGTGAGGTTTCCGGTGAAGTTGTCTCGCTTGAAGCGGAAGCGGCAAGCCCGTATCTGGTGGTTAAGATCAGTGATGGGGCGGAAGTTTTGATTCCCTTCATGAAGGTGTTTATCAGCTCTGTCGATCGCAAGACCAGACAGATTAAACTGGTAGAACCGGTTTCATTTCATATTCCGGTAGAATGAGATGCGCATAGATATCGTAACTCTTCTGCCCGCGCTCTTTGACAAAGTATTTGAAGAAAGCGTTCTCGGGTCGGCCGTCAGAAACGGCCTTGTCGAAATAGTTCTGCACAATTTTCGAGAATATGGCGATGGCCGACACCGAACGGTAGACGATACAGCCTTTGGCGGCGGCCCTGGCATGATTCTCAAACCAGCTCCGCTGGTGAACTGCCTGAGAGATGTGCGCCGACTGGCCGCTCCCGGCCCGGTAATCGGGCTGACCCCACAGGGGATACCGCTAAACCAGAAACTGGTAAGGGAGCTGGCTCGATATGACCGGCTGATCCTGGTCTGCGGCCGCTACGAAGGCTTTGATGAGCGCATTGTCGGCGAGTTTGATCTCGAACTGTCGATGGGCGACTATGTATTGACCGGCGGCGAAATTGCTGCCATGACCGTTGTTGACGCTGTTTCACGTATGATACCCGGCACGGTGGGCCGGCAGGAATCGGTTGAACAGGACTCCTTCTACGAAGGACTTCTAGATCACCCGCAATATACGCGCCCCGCCACCTGGGAAGGCCACGAAGTTCCGGCCGTTCTACAGGAAGGCAATCATGCCGATATCCAGGACTTTAGACATTGCCGGTCGCTGCTGACGACAGCTGTCAGCCGACCAGATGTATTCGCGGCCGCGGATCTGTCAGAATCTGACAGAGAGGCTCTGCAGACCATGCTGAGCTAGAAGTGGTCATTTAACAGGTTAAAATCATTCCGGAAGGAGTTTCAGTTATGAATCCCGTAATCGAAAGTATTGAAAGAAATTATCAGAAGAACGCTCAGGAAATGCCTGCATTTCTTCCAGGCGATACCATTCGCATGGAAATCAAGGTCCGTGAAGGTGAAAAAGAACGCCTGCAGGCCTTTGAAGGCGTCGTGATTTCGCGCCGCAACAGCGGTCTGCGCGAAAACTTCACCGTCAGAAAGATCTCTTACGGCGTTGGCGTCGAAAGAACTTTCATGCTCCATTCACCCAGCATTGCAACTATCTCGTTGCTGCGCCGTGGTAAGGTTGCCCGTGGCAAGCTCTACTATCTGCGTGCCCGTGTTGGTAAGAAGACCCGTGTCAAAGACAAAATCTTTTCCAAGGACAAAAACTGATTTTGCAAGAATCAACTAGTCCCGATCCCAGGGTCGGGGTTTTTATTCACGACATATCGATCCGTTGTGGTGACCAGGCGATAGCACTGGAAGCCCTCGACCTCGATGAGGTACTGGCTGCGTCAGAACTGCAGCTTTCCGGCAGCATAAGTGGCAAGGGAAACGATGGCGTTCATGTTCGCGTAGAGCATGGTTTTCGTCCGTTTCTCACCAGAAGGTATTCTATTGTGCCGGTGGATACGAGTATGCGTGGACGATTCCGGGCTGATCTGAAACTGCGCAACGGCGTCAACAGTCTCAATATAAAGGCTGTTGACGCCGCAGGCGGCATAATCGACGAAAAAAAGTTTGATCTGCATTACAAGGGTTCGTTTCGCGAATGGAACGAAACCATTTTTATTGCTTTTTTTCTGGCAATAATTATCAGAGGATTGGTCTTACAAGCTTTCTGGATTCCGACCGGCAGCATGGAGCCGACACTGCTCGGAGAGAAGCGTAACCCTTTTACCGGCCAGCTCGAGCGCAGTGGTGACCGCATACTTGTCAGCCGTTTTGCCTATGTAATCGATCTTTCGCTCGATGGCCGACTGCCTTTTGGCCCACGCATCTGGCTAAAATTGCCTGATCGCGGAGATATTATAGTTTTCAAATACCCCAACCCGGATATCACGGCTCCGCCGAAGGATTATATTAAAAGAGTCATCGGTTTGCCCGGTGATTGTATAGATATCGAGGGCGGCGAGGTAGTAGTCAACGGAACTGTTCTGAAAGAGCCTTATATCGCTGAACCGCCATTGTCGCCTTTTCATACGATTGTTCCTGAAGGTTGTCTTTTCTGCATGGGAGACAATCGCAATAACAGTTCCGACAGCCGTTTCTGGGGGCCGATGCCGTTGACCAATCTTAAAGGGCAGGCTGTTTTTAATTATCTGCCGATGAATCGTATCAGCCCGATACGGAGCCATCCTCTGGCCATAGCATCCGCAAATCAAGCCGAAGCAGCGAACTGAATTTTTTCAAATGAAACAAGAATTGCCCGGCCACATTAAAAAAGCTTTCAAGTCTATCGATCACTTTCTTCCGGTTGTAGACCTCGTTGTTGAGCTTGTTGACGCGCGTATGCCAAATGGCTCGCGTCTTAAAGGCTTTATCGACCGTCTTGGCAAGAATTCGGTCATCGCGCTGGCGAAGTCCGATCTGGCTGATGAAAAAGAAACCAGAAAGTGGCTCGACCGTTTTTCGGATGAGGGGCTTACTGCTGTTTCTCTTGACTGTCGCGATCGTCAGTCGGTTAAGCGCCTGACCAGTCTGATAAAAACTGCGGCTTTTACCGTAAAACCCGGTTGTAAACCTCCAGCCCGCAAGGTTCGCCGCGCCATGATCATCGGAATTCCGAATGTCGGTAAATCGACTTTGATCAACTCTCTGGCCGGTCGAAAAGCGGCTCGTACTGCCAATATGCCGGGAGTTACCCGCAGCATCCAATGGATCAAGCTGAGTGGCGAGCTCGAACTGCTCGACCTGCCGGGAATTCTTGACTATGGCCTGCTGCGCCGCGGCGACATTCTTCGTCTTATCAACACCATGCCTGGCAAGGATGAAGACACCTGGAGCCAGGCAAAAACTTTGTCTGAGATTCTTGCCATAACCGGAAACAATGGCGTATTGCCAGGTTTCGTTGCATGTGGCGAAAGTTACGATTTATTCATCGAAGATTATGCGCGTCGAATGAATTTCTGCCGCAAAGGTGGTGTTCCTGACATAGAGCGTGCCGCCACCGATGTCATCAGGCGTTTTCAGGCCGGTGGCCTGGGCCGGATCACTATTGAAAAGGCTGACAGTGACTTGCCAGAACTTTTAGATATGCAGCCAGACTCTCCCGAGGTAGAATTTTGAGTATGAGCCAGATCCAGGAAAATCTCGATCTCTCAGAAGAAGTTTCCCGACACATACTCGGTGCCGGCACAGACTCAGGGTTGGTAATGATCAGGGGCATCCCCGAGCTGGCTGTGCGTGCGCGCGGAAACAGCCTGATGCTTGAAGGGCCGGCTGAAAAGATCGAGCTGGTCAAGAAGTTTCTCGACCTGCTTGCCCGTCGCATCGAAAGGTCTGGCGCCATGGAACATTATGAAGTGCGCCGCCTTTTTGACCAGTTTGTCGATGAAGATACTGGGTTGAGCGAGAAGAGCGAGCCTTTCAGTGAATTGATAACCTCGTTCAACGGGCGTCTGGTGAGGGCAATGACCACCGGGCAGCAGAATTATGTCGATACGATAGAAAACAATACGGTCATAGTTGCCCGTGGCCCGGCTGGCACCGGCAAAACCTATCTGGCCACTGCAATGGCAATCAAGGCTCTCAAAGAAAAACGTGTGAGTCGGGTCATTCTGTCGCGGCCAGTTGTCGAAGCCGGCGAAAGCCTTGGCTATCTGCCGGGTGACATCAAGGAAAAGGTCGATCCGCATTTCAGGCCACTTTATGACTGTCTACAGGAATTCATCGGCATGGGCAAGTTCGAACAGTTTGTCCGCCAGGGGATTATCGAGATAACTCCGCTGGCGTATATGCGAGGCAGAACTTTTAACGAAGCTTTCGTCGTTCTCGATGAAGCGCAGAACACGACCATGCCACAGATGCGCATGATTCTTACCCGGCTTGGGCACGGCTCAAAGCTGGTAATAACCGGCGATCATACGCAGATCGATCTTCCCCGCCCCTCAGATTCATCATTGTTAACTCTTGGCGATATTATAGGTTCGGTCGAGTCAGTATCTTTTATTGATCTTTGTGGTAAAGACGTGATAAGACATGAAGTAGTCAGACGAATAATCAGTGCGTTCGATGCATACCAGAAGCGGGAAAAAGAAAAGAAGTGAGCGATAAGCACAGTCTTATACTCTCGGGCTTTCTCGAGTGGCTTAACGTGCCAGAAACTCTGCAGCGCAGGTTTGTGATGTGGCTGGCGCTGTTTTTTGCTTTGCTTGTTCTGATACTGGTTATCGACCCGGCTGGTTTCACGCCTTCGGTAACAGAAGGTATGCCTGCGACCAAGACAATCCGTTCGCCGCGACTGATCAGTTTTGTTGACGAGAACAAGACGAAAGAGCTGCGTGCCATAGAGCGCGAGAGAGTTCAACCCGTTTACGAGCCATTACCGGCAGCAGAAGAGAAGATGCTCGAGCGTTTTGATGTTTTTACGGCTGATCTCACGCTGTTTTTTGCCGAATTCAAAAAACTTCCGACCTCTGAGCCACCTCAGAATCTCATTGCATCATACTTTCCCGGGGAATCGCTTCTAGAACCGGAACGCCTTATTCAATTGCGTACTCTGCGCCCGGCGCAGCTTGAGAATTTGATAAGCGCTTCCCGTCAGCTGCTTATGAATATGGCCCAGAAAAGAATATCGCAGCAGCATCTCGAAACGGTACGCGCAGAAATAAAAAACAGTGTCGACAGTTACCCTGAAAACATGCAGTTCAAAACGATAATGAACGCCCTGGTGCGCAACGCGATAAGTATCAACGTGGTGGAAGATCAGAAAGGTACCAGGCTGCAGCGCGAAGCGGCGGCTCGTGCTGTTCAACCAGTTGTCAGAACTTTTCAGAAAGGTCAGAAGATCATCGATGAGGGTGCCATCGTAACTGCTGATGATTTTGCCGCAATCAAAAAGATCACTGAGCAGATGCAGAAGAACAAGATGATGTCGTTGATGGGCAATTTTTTGCTTGCGCTGCTGGCAGTGGTTCTTTCACTGGTATATCTGCGCCTGGAAGAAAAGAGTTTCGCCAACGACGCTGAGCAGTATAAGCTGCTCAGCGTGTTGTGTCTGACCACTCTTGTTCTCGCCCGCACTGCGCATGCCGTCGGCATCATGTTTGATCAGCCATACCTTTCCATTCTTCTGACCCCTCTGCCAGCGGTCGCTCTTCTGATGACCATGCTGCTTGACAGCAGAATAGCGCTTTTTCATGTATTTTCGATAGGTCTCATGATGTTTGTCGTGGCAGAATCAAATGCCCGTTTTGTCGTAGTCAGCATGTTCGGCGCCATCGCCGGTATTCTTGCCTGGCGTTCCGTATCGCGGGCAAGTGATGTGCGTAACCTTATCGGGTCTTCCGGCATTAAAATCGGTCTGGCGAGCTCTGTTGCAGTTCTTGCTTTTCTGATGCTCGACTCCGATAATATGCCAAATCTTCAGGTCTCTGAAATACTTACAAGGGTGGGGTTCGGGCTGCTTAACGGCATTCTTTCCGGCATCCTGGCCAATGGTGTGCTGCCTTATATGGAAAGTGCTTTCTCGTTGGCAACTAATTCTCGACTGCTTGAACTTACCGACCTTTCCCAGCCGCTTTTGCGAAAACTCGCCGAAGAGGCGCCTGGCACTTATCAACACAGCATCGCCGTTGCCACCATGGCTGAGGCTGCCGCCAACTGTGTTAATGCCGACCCGCTGCTGACCAAGATTGCCTCTTATTTTCACGATATTGGTAAAATCAAGCGGCCTTCGTATTTTGCCGAGAATCAGGCCAGTGAGAACCGGCATGACCAGGTTACTCCCTACATGTCGAGCCTGATTCTGATCGGGCACATCCGCGACAGTCTCGATCTGGGCCGCGAATACAATTTGCCTGAGCGCGTTCTTTCGATTATGTCGCAACATCATGGTACTACACTTATCAGCTATTTCTTTGAAGAAGCCAAGAAGCTTAAAGACGGTGACGAGGTCAATGAAGAACGCTTTCGCTACCCTGGACCCAAGCCCCAGACTAAGGAAGCTGCAATTCTTATGCTTGCTGATTCGGTCGAAGCTGCCGCCAGAACGCTGCCGCAGCATACGCACAGTAAGGTCGAAGGCCTGGTCAAACGCATTGTAGAACACAAGCTCAATGATGAAAACCAGCTCGACGAGAGCGAGCTTACTCTCAAGGATATTGAAAAAATAGAACAGACATTTGTCAGAACTCTAACTTCAATGTACCATGGCAGAGTAGACTATCCGGGAAAATTATCAAACCAGCTTAAGGGAGCCGCCGATGGAAATACTGATCAGTAATCGTCAGGAACAGGTCTCCATCGATCTCGATTTCATCAAATCAGTTGCCGAAGAGATCATGAGATTCGAAGCCTCGCCTGAGAATGCCGAGCTTTCGCTGGTTTTCTGTGATGATGATTTCATTCAGAAATTGAACCGTGATTATCGTGGTAAAAACGAACCAACTGATGTCCTTTCGTTTCCCATGGAAGAAGAACAATTTGAAGCAGAAATCAGAATGCTCGGTGATATTGTAATCAGCACTGAGACCGCTGTTCGTCAGGCAGACAGCCTGAAGCATCCAGCTCTGCTCGAAATCGTTTTCCTGCTGATCCACGGGCTTCTCCATTTGCACGGTTACGACCATTCGGGTAAGCTCAAGCTCAAGCGCATGCGCGAGCGCGAGGTTACAATTTTCCGGCATTTGTGTGAGAAACAGATCTTGAGCTGTTTTGAAGGTGAAGAACCTGCCCCGTTGATCAAGCGGGCCATTGCCGTCGATTAGATAAGCATGACCAGAGAAGGGTTTTTATTTAAAAGCTATGGATGATGCGTTTACGGGTATATTGTTTTGTGTCTGTCTGGTGTTCTCTGCGTTTTTCTCGTCTGCCGAAACCGCATTTTTTGCACTTTCGCCGCTCCGTCTCAAAAAGATGGAGGATGAGGGCGACAGAAAGGCAGGGGAAATCCTCAAACTGCTTGCTGACAAACAGAGAATGCTGATTACGCTGCTCATGGGTAATACTCTGGTGAATGTCGCTGCAACCGCTATTGCCACAAGCTTTTTCATGGAATATCTGCCGAAGTCTCGTTTAACCGAGCTGGTTGGTGTTGGTCCGACCATGAGTGTCGCAGTTTCTTCGCTGATTATGACCGTTGTTCTCCTGGTTTTTGGCGAAATCACACCTAAGACAATTGCGATCTTTGGAGCCTATGGTTATTCGCGCGTTGTCGTCAAACCTTTGCGTTTTGTCATGTTTCTGTTTACGCCTTTTTCAGGTTTGACTATATGGTTTATCAGCAAGTTCTTTTCAAAATATTCTGACTGGAACAGTCATCTTGGCTCTTCGACATCGATGGAAGAAATCGACAACTATTTTAACCTCGGCGAAGAAGTCGGGATTATCGAACGCGACGAAAAAGAAATGATCAATTCGGTATTCGAGTTCGGCGACACACTGGTGCGTGAAGTCATGGTGCCGCGTCCGGATATTATCTCTATGCCTATCAACATTGGCCTTGACGATCTGCTGCAATTCATCCGCGAAGATGGTCATTCACGTTTCCCTGTTTATGACGAAAACATAGACAAGGTCGTGGGCATTCTTTACGTCAAGGATATCCTCATCAAGCTTGACGATATAAAAGTGCATTACGATCTTTTCAAGCTTTTGCGCCCGCCTTTTTTCGTGCCCGAAACCAAGAAGCTTAATGACCTGCTGAGTGAATTTCAAAAGCGCAAGCAGCATCTGTCGCTGGTTGTCGATGAATATGGCGGTATTTCAGGTCTGGTCACCATCGAAGATCTGCTCGAGGAAATCGTTGGTGAAATCGTCGATGAATACGACCTTGAAGAGCAGGCGCCGCTGAATCAGCTTGATGAAAATATTTACAGCATTGATGCTCGTTACAGCATCAGCGATCTCGAAGCTGAGCTGAATTGTGAACTTGAGTATGAAGATTCTGAGACGGTCGGCGGGTTCGTTCTCGAAAAACTCGGCCGGATTCCGCAACGAGGCGAGTCTTTTGAAGAGCCGCAAGGTATCTTTCAGGTTACCGAGATCAAAGGGAACCGTATTTTGCGGGTCAAATTCACGATGAAGTCACTTTTGTCTGACTCTCCTGCGGCTGAGTAACGCCAAAGGCCATGGAGAACCGTTATTGACTGGCATCGTATTTTATCTGGTTTTGACTCTGGTTTTTCTTGCGCTGAACGCGGTGTTTAATGGTGCCGAAACCGGCCTTGTTTCGCTGGATACTGATTATCTCCGCTATAAATCGCGTGGGTTGCCAGAGACCTCTCGTGAAAAACGGCTTCTTAAGCTGGCCCAGTCTCCAGATCATTACCTTGGTCTCACTCTGATCGGCATTAACAGTTGTCTTGTCATAGCGACATCCTTGGCGACTGTTCTTATGGAAAGAATGATTCCCTCGCTGATCGAGGCCGGAACGGTATTGCTGTCGCTATTTATTTTTCTTTTCTGTGAATTTCTGCCGAAGATGGCTTTTAACAGCCGCCCCCTGGTTTATTGTCTGAAATACCTCAAATTGCTGACGGCTGCCGAAATTTTGTTCAAACTTCCGATATATACAGTGTCATGCTTGACCCGCTTTACAATGAGGCTTTTTCGGGTTCCGGCGAATACCGAAAGCGGCCTTTCACGTGAAGAACTGCTGATTTTACTCAGTCATGGCGCTTCTACCGGTACGATAGCACACCACTCAAACCGTATGGCACAGGGAATCATCGGACTTCGCAATACAATTGCCCGGGAAGTCATGATTCCGAGAATAAACATGCTGGCTCTCGAAATCGATACGCCGCTTGAAGTTGCGCAGAACACGGTTATTCGGTCGGGATTTTCCCGCGTACCAGTGTTTCGGGAACATGTAGACAAAATTGTCGGCGTGCTTTACTTTAAAGATCTGTTCCTGAAAGAAGGTGGCGTAAAGCATCTCGAAGAGATAATTTCGACACCTCTGTTCGTGCCTGAAACCAAGCTGGCTTCTGAGCTGTTCAAGGAAATGCGTCGGTGCAATTACCAGACGGCGGTTGTGCTTGACGAGTTTGCTTCGGTCAGCGGCATCATAACCTTCGAAGATCTGGTCGAAGAGGTGGTTGGAGAAATACATGACGAATTTGATAAGCCGCGCACGGAATTGAAGTATAATGATGACGGCAGTATCAACGTCAGGGGCGATATGCATATCGATCGCCTGAATGAAAAAGCCGGTCTTACGCTTAGTCCGGTCAGTGGCGAAACTACTGTCAATGGCCTGGTGGTGGCAGTTCTAGGTAAAATTCCCGAGGCCGGCGAAACTGTTCTGATAGATGGAGTTAAAATGCGGATAATCGAAAGCAGCCAGCGAAAAGTTGAATGGCTGCGTATATTCAGGAATAATAACTGATTATGAAATTGCCAATTCAGCACGAGAGACTTAACCATACCATATCTGATGCCGGAGAGAAGCTCAACCAGATTTTGTTGCTGCTGCGCAAGTATCTGTTAACCGGGGTGCTTGTTCTAGTGCCACTTATGGTTACCCTTTACATTATGTACGCTGTGTTTCAGATTACCGATGGTTTGCTCGGGGTGGCTGTAAGCAATGCAATTGGCTATAGAGTCCCTGGCGTCGGCCTGTTTCTGACTGCAATCATTTGTGTGATCGTCGGAGTTATCGCGCAGAATTACGTTGGCCGCCGTATCATCACCGGCATTGAAGGGTCACTGGAGCGCATTCCGGTAGTGAGATCCCTTTATAATGGCATTAAACAGGTTGCCGACGTGGTAATCCAGAAAAATCATGGAGAATTCAAGCGTGTTGTCATGCTGGAGTATCCCAAGGAACACTGCTGGGTAATCGGGTTTGTAACCGCTGACTTCATTATCCCGCTGCGGGAAAAGGCGCTCGACGATCTTGATATGGTGACCGTGTTTGTGCCGACTACACCGAACCCGACTTCAGGCTTTCTTCTGATTCTGGAAAAGTCGAAAATCGTCGATACTCACATGGATATTGAAGATGCCATGAAGGTAGTTATTTCCGGCGGGCTTGTGCAGCCAGGTAAAAGTGCTGATGCCATCGGCGAAGAACCCGAAAAAGAATTTGTCATTCCACATTGATACGTGAGGTAGTTGCATGAGCAGAGCCGCTGTAATTGTTTTGATTCTTCTGCTGTTCGTTGCTCCCGGAATTCCAGGAGCCTCTGATTCTGCTGGTCTTGCCGAGATAAGACAGTATTTTGAATTGCGTGACACAATCAGCCTGGTCAATCTTGAAATGAAAAGAGCTTTGGCGCCGGATTCGAAATCTCCCATGCTCACCGATCACAGGGCAGAAAGCGATCTTGCAGCCGTGCTTGTTTTCCTTGAACAGCGCATTGAGCAGTTCTCGTCGGTGAATACACCTCTAAAATATCACTATGTCAAGAAGCTTGGCGGACTTTTTAATGAATCGAAGCAGTTACAGGCCTCGCTCATGGTGAAAATGCGCACGAATACCCTATCTGCAGCTCCTGGCAGCACAATAGATCAGCCAAAATCACCAGAAGAACTGGCAGAAGATCTCAAAACCCATCCGCGGCCCTATTTTCAGCCGATCGACCTGCGTTCGCTTCTCAGCCCCGCTGTCGAGAATGCCAATAAAATGCAGTTTCCCGTGGCAACCGCTGCTGTTAAGATACAGCCACAAAAATCACCATTTCCGGCTAACATGCCGCAGAAAACTCCGGTTCTTTCGGATCCTGTTCCAATAATCACACCACCAGGTGAACAGACGGCCAGTGGTAAAACTTCTGGTCCGGCAGGAATACCTGAAAAGCCTGTTCCTACGACGGAAAAGCCGACGAAGACTCTTGTCATTCCGTCCAAGTCTGAGCCTGTCGCGTCGGCAGCGGTGCAGTTGCCGGTTCCGGCACTGATTCTGCCAGAACCGGTTCCTGGATCGGCGACTGTCACTGCGGTTGTCGATACGCCACAGATCACGCCAGTTCCGGCCACAGCAACCCCGGTCCTGCCGACTGTAGTAGAAACCGCTTCGGCTCCGATTGCTCCGGTATCTTTCGTCGCATCCGAAGGCCGGGTAATGCGTCCGCTTGCGGTTATGATCGAGAATCATAACAAATCCCGTCCGCAATCAGGCCTCGACCAGGCCGATATAGTCTATGAAATGCCGGTTGAAGGTGGTATCACCAGGTTCATGGCGATTTATACGAGATTGCCCGGTCTTCTTGGGCCGGTTCGTAGTTGCCGTGAATATTTTATCGATCGGGCGCTCGAGGTTGATGCTCTTTATGTGCATTGTGGAAGCAGTCCAGGCGGCTACGCCTATCTTTCAAAAAGTAAAATTAATTCTGTCGATGAAATAAAGCACTCAAAGCCTTTTTTCCGTGATAATACGCGCAAGGCTCCCCACAATCTTTATGGCAGGGGCTCCAGTATTTATGACTACATGTCAGAAAAGATCAGTATGAAGCTGCCGGCCGCTCCCAGGCTGATAAAGTATGGTATGTATACTGGTGAACCGGCCGAAGCCGGCGAATCCGTCAGTATCAGATATCATGGCAATTACACCCTTGATTTTAAATTTGAAAATGGGGTTTATCAGCGCTATATGAACAAAGTGCTGCATGTCGACCGCGAAACCCAAAAACCCCTGCAGGCTTCTGCTGTGGTTGTGCAGGTTGCTGCCATGAAGGTTGTTGATAAGGCCGGTCGCCAGGAGATAAGCTTTATTGGCAGTGGCAAGGCCTGGGTTCTCGAAAAAGGCAAAAAGACTGCAGTAATCTGGGCAAAGAAAAACCCACGCGACCTGACCAGCTATAAAGACTCGGACGGCCGTGAATATCTTTTTCCAAAAGATCTGCCAGTTTGGGTGCAGGTGGTTTCGCCGGCGCACAAGCTGACTTTTAATGGTGTTGAAGAAACTGCTCCGGTTGCCGGCAAAGAGCCGAACGAGCCTGCCAGCGCGACGATCGACATGGGAAAGCAGGGATGAAATGACAAAATTTGGTGCAATAGGCGTTTTTGGCCGTGCTAATGCCGGCAAGTCAACATTGGTCAACGGTCTTGTCGGCGAGCGTGTTTCGATAGTATCGAAACGACCGCAGACAACACGCAAGCGTATTCTTGGCATTCTCACCGTTGATGAATGTCAGATGGTATTCTGCGATACTCCAGGTTTGCATGCGGTTAAAAACAAGCTCGATGCTTACATGCACGAGGAGATTATGTCGACGGTCAAGGGACTGCAGTCTGGTATGTATCTGGTGGATCTGTCAGAACCAATGCCTGAAGAAGACCAGAATTACCTTGCCCAGCTTAATCCCGAGAGTGGTATGCCGCTGTTCCTCGTGTTGAACAAGGCTGATCTGGTAGATGATGCAGCAATTGCCAGGATTCGCGAGCAGTATGCCGGATTTTACAAGTTTGACCGGATTTTTATAACGGCTGCCGCGAAAGATGAAGGGCTTAAAGAGGTTCTGGCTGCTCTTATACAGGTGACGCCGGAGGGCCCCTTTGCCTTTGACATCGACGATTATACCAGTCTTTCTGAACGTGAAATAGTCGAAGAAACCGTTCGTGAGGCCGCTTTGCAGCGTTACTATCAGGAAGTTCCGCACTCAATTGCTGTTCAGGTCGAGGAGTTTAAGGAGCGCGAGAACGGCAAAACCTTCGTTGAAGCGACTATCTATGTCGAAAAGGAAAACCATAAAAAAATAATCGTCGGCAAGGGGGGCGATGGAATCAAGGTTCTTGGACAGATTGCCCGGCAGAGGTTGAACGAGCTCCTCGGACGTGATATTTTTTTACAGTTGTGGATTAAAGTTCGAGCGAACTGGCGTCGTGACGAGAAGTGGATTGAGAGACTGGGTTATCGCAAAAGCATCTGATCAGGCAAGAGGCCTGTGTAAATAAAGGACTACAGGATGAACTCTATTTTAATGATTGTTATCGCGGCTGTTATTCTTCTGCTGGTTTTCGTCATGTTTTCGCTTGACGATAATGAAGAAGACACCGGCTTTCTGAGCGAAGAACAGAATGATCCACCGGCAATACAGAAAGAGCCTGAGCCAGCGGTAAATCCGATTAAATCAGGAGTCGACCCTTCGGATGCCCTGTCTGAACCGCAAAAGCCAGTTGAAAAAGCGTCTGTTCGCCAGATTTCCCGGCCGAATGACGGCGAGAGAGTTCCCCTCCTGGAAATAGGCAGCGAAGAAGATATGCGCCTGCGCATTATGCTTGACCAGAGAATGGCGACACCGACTGATGCCGAAGACAGGGATGCCGTGGTTGCCGCGGTTCAGCTTCGTTTTCCCGAAGAAGTTCTGGCTGACCGTGAAAGCCTGCTGAAGCTGGTCAAGCGTGCCGAAGCAGTTTTTGACAAGCCGTTTTCTTTCGATTATTCGTGCTTTGCCGGTTCACAGCTTGACCGGATATGGGTTTTTGGCCGCGATGAAGGTCGCGATGACGCACTGTTTGAAGCACTTGTTGTCTCTTTCGAAGTCATTTCGCGATTCAAGCGCGCTCTTGAAGGTGATTCGCTTTTGCGCGACAGTCGCGCCCGTGTAGCAGTAGGGCTGGCGATGGGTAAACTGATCAAGATCGGGCGCGGTATGGTCGCTGAACCGACATGGGTCGGCAAGCCGGCTTATCTTGCTGAAACATTGGCTGAAGCTGCTCTCGATTTTTCGATTTACGTTTCAGAGGATATTCACAAGGCCGCGTTGCCGTTGTTCGATTTTCGTGAGTGGAAGCCAGTCAAGCTGCGCTCGCCGTTGCCCCCCATTCAGACTTATGAGCTGGTTGGCTGGAACAAACCTGAAGAGATTGCTTCTTACGCCTCACATCAGGATGCTGCAGCCCGCCGGGCGGTTGCTGTTGCCTATCGTTATCTGGAACTTGATTCAAAGCTGCAACCTCTGGTTGAGTTGATTGGCGATGCCGATGAAAAGGTCGCTCTTGAGGCTCTTGAAACCGTTAAGGTAATCGGCAGCGAACAATCTCTCGGCCTGCTCAAACGCATTTTCCCGGAAACCCAGGATCCGGTATTCCGTAGTGCCATCATCGATGCTTTTGCCAGCATCGGTCGCAATGAAGTTATACCAGTAATCCTTGGATCGAGCAAAGAAGCAAGCTGGAAAGTTCGTCTTGCAGCGGCTCGCGCTCTTCACAAGCTTGACGGTAACGCTGCTCTGAAGCATCTCGAGCATCTGCTGGAAGATCCTGATGGCGCGGTAAAGGCAAGCGTGAACGGCGCTTTTTACCGGGCGACCGGCAAAAAGGAATACCTCGAGGTTCTTGCCGGGCTGATAACGGACCTGTCGAAGCGCACGCGAAAAGCTGCTGCCGACGAGCTGCTCGACATTGAGTCTGATGTTGCTTTAAAGTCGGTGATTGCATCGTTCAGTGAACAGGAAATTGAGCTGCAGAAGCATATTCTGCGGCGCCTTGAATTTAGCAGGAGCAAAATACTTTATCAATGCTTTCTTTCTATTTTCAAAACTTCTGGCGAAAAGATCAGGCCTTTTATTGCTGAGGCCGTTCGCCGGGCCGGGCTGGTGAATTAAATGGCTATAGATATACTTGTAGTAGATGATGAGGAGATGATCCGCTGGACCCTCAAGGAGTCTCTTGAGAGCGAGGGTTACAATGTGCGGGCCTTTGAGAACGGGCGTGATTTTCTGGCATATTTTAACGAACATGGCAGCGACATAATTCTGCTCGACGTACGACTGCCTGACAGTAACGGTCTTGATCTGCTGCTCGAGGTGACACGAGTTGATCCTGACGCCATTGTCGTAATAATGACTGCCTATGGCGATGTTGAAACAGCTGTAAACGCCATGAAACGGGGAGCTTTCGACTACCTCGCCAAGCCTTACAGTCTCGAAGAAGTCAGCCTGTTGATCAACAAGATTGTTCAGGCTAATCTGCTCAAGAGTCAGTTGCATCACTATCAGGAGATGCTCGAAAACAAGTTTTCGCGAATTCTTGGCGAAAACCAGAAGATGAAACAGTTGCGCGAACACATAGGTATGGCTGCGCGCACTGACCGCACAACCGTGCTCATCCGGGGCGAATCCGGCACCGGTAAAGAACTGGTAGCTCGTCAGATCCACTTTCAGAGCGCCCGCGCTGATAAACCCTTTATCGATGTCAACGCGGCGGCGGTAAGCAGCACCCTGCTTGAATCAGAACTGTTCGGACACGAAAAAGGCGCCTTCACTGATGCGCAAAAGCAAAAAAAAGGATTGTTCGAGCTTGCCAATGGCGGCACTCTTTTTCTCGATGAAATTGGCGACCTCGATCCGTCGCTGCAGGTCAAGCTGTTGCGCGTCCTTCAAGAGCGCAAGTTCAGACGCGTTGGTGGTACAGCTGATATTCACGTTGACGTGCGCATAATTTCGGCCACCAATGCTGATCTTGAAAAGGCTATCGAAGATGGGCGACTGCGCCAGGATCTGTTCTATCGTCTCAATGTCTTCACTGTTAATCTCCCGCCTCTGCGTGATCGGCGCGATGACATTCTGCTGCTGGCGAAGAACTTTCTTGAAGAGTTCCGCAAAGAATTTTCCAAAGATATCTCAGGCTTCAGAGATGATACGTTCCGTATCCTGGAAGGGTACAACTTTCCCGGCAATGTACGAGAGCTGCGCAACATTATTGAACGAGCTACTCTCCTTGAAACTGGCAACCTTATCAGGCCGGCCAGCTTGCCTGATGAGCTGAAGAAAAGCTCTGATCTTGGTTATGTCGCATTTTCGCACGAGACGGCCAAGCCCTGGCAAAACGCTGGTTTTAACTTTAAGGATTACATAGATTCTGTCGAGAAGCAGATAGTTGTAGATGTTATGCAGGAGGTTGAGGG
This sequence comes from Candidatus Riflebacteria bacterium HGW-Riflebacteria-2, assembly GCA_002839435.1. GTDB lineage: Bacteria > Muiribacteriota > Ozemobacteria > Ozemobacterales > Ozemobacteraceae > Rifleibacterium. The sequence continues at coordinate 42,736 of PGYA01000027.1, forward strand.
TAAGAAGAGCCGGGCTGCTGAAATTCTTGGCCTGACCCGTTTTGCCTTGCGCCATCAGCTCAAGAAGCACAACCTCGAATCCGACTGAACTCTGCACAAAATTATCTGGGATGCTTCGTCTACATTGAATTTATAGGCTTGTTGACACTGCTTTGATGCAGCTTCCCTTTGTTTGTATACTTTTCGGCAATGTTTTTTTGCAAAAGTGTTATTTATTCACTGGTTTTGTCCGAAAAGTGTGCTATTATTACACTGATGTACCGGTGGTGTAAAAAATGCACATGACTTTGTTTCTGTTTCAGCCTGACAGGCTGCTAAGAAGGATTTATATTGTTGGCACACTTTATGCTACATTAAAAGTATAAGACTATCGAGGAGAAAAGGCTATGATATCCGAATTACTTCAGGACAACTTCATCGAGCTTCAGTTGGATGTTAATGATAAAGCTACTGCCATAACCAAACTGTCTGGCATGCTGTGCGGGTCCGGAAGAGTCAGCGATCATGATCACTTTGTCAATGCCGTTCTCGAAAGAGAAAAGCTTGGCAGCACTGCGATCGGAGCTGGTATAGCTATTCCTCATGCCCGTGCCAATACCGTAAACGAGGTATCCATTGCTTTCGCCAGATCAGGCAAGGGTATCGATTTCAACTCTGTAGATGGCGACCCGGTCCATCTTATATTTCTGCTGGCTGCGCCAGTTGAATCAGGCAGCCTTTATCTCAAGCTCCTGGCCAGAATTTCAAGACTTCTGCGCTACCAGGATCTCATCGAAGACCTCAAAAAAGCCACGACAAAAGAAGAAGTTATCAAGATAATCGCTGCAAAAGAATAACGTGGCCCCAAAGTTCTGCGCTTTTACTCTTGGGAGGGATGAATATGAACCCTGTTGCCAGCAGCACTAGAACTGACGAACTGTCTTTGCATATGCGTATTCCAGCGCATAGATGTTATTTGCCCAATGCGCTACTAACGCTTGACGGAATATGCGATCACTTCAATGTCGAAGAATCCGCGCGTGACCGTATCAAGGTTGCACTTGAGACGGCACTTGTCGGATCGATAGAATTACTCTACACCAATACTCAGGGTTTGTTTGACTTGAAATTCTCTGTGTTTAAGGATAAGCTGCAGATAACTGTCGAGGATTTCATGCTTAATGACCAGATTGCTTTGATGGAGTCGCCTTCTGAGGCTCAGGTTCGTGCAAGACTGGAATCGGTTGTGAGTCTGAGTGATGGATTCATATTCCTGAAAGAATCGGGTCATAATTCATGTTATTCCATGCAGTTCAATCTTGTAGCGATGGAATGATGAATGACCCAGATAAATGAACGGACTTTTCTCTTAATCAAGCCTGATGCAGTACAGCGTGGATTTATCGGAAAAATTATAACCAGAATCGAAGAGAAGGGGCTTAAAATTGCGGCCCTCAAAATGGTTCAGGTGTCACCAGAACAGGCGGCCCGGCAGTACGAATGCCACAAGGGTCGCCCTTTTTATGATTCACTGGTAAGTTTTATATGTTCTTCTCCCTGTGTGGCCATGGTGATCGAGGGGCGTAACGCTATTGCTCTCTGCCGCAGATTGATGGGAGCAACCAGTCCTGACGACTCGCAGCCCGGCACTATCCGAGGTGATTTCTCGCTTGACGTCAAGCATAACCTCATTCATGGCTCAGACTGCGCCGAAAGTTTCGCGCATGAATGCCAGGTATATTTTGCCGATGACGAGATATTAAATTACCATCTTGATCTCGAGCGCTGGATATACTACTCTTAATCTCCCGGTTACGCCTCGAAAATCCCGCAAAACGCTGTTTGCGCGGGATTCGCATGACAAACTTCAGAGAGCAGGTATCCTGTTTTGACCGACGAACAGAGAAGAGCCCCGTCTGGCATTTATCGACGGGTATTTATGGTGGTTGCCGTACTGTCGTTCTTTTTTCTGGGCATTGTCGCGTTTATCTTCCAATCAGAAGCATTCGCGCAAAAGGCGGTCGACTGGTATATCAGCAGTCATGCCAACGGCTCTGGCATTAAAATCGAGCTTGAGGGTTTTTCAGGCAGTCTGGCAACCGGTTTCAAATTTTCAACGCTGAATGTCAGAAGGCTCAATCCGCCACTCCATCTACAGGTTAGTGATGCTGAGGCCCATACTGATTTTTCCAGAATTCTGACCGGCGGAAAACTGCTGCTGTCTGCCAGCGTTGCCCGTCTCGATCTTGTCGGCATGGCAACCAGCCCGATCGCCTCATCTTCAGTTCCTGATTATCATTCCTTTGCCTGTTTTGCCGGCATGCCCACCAATCTGGAAATATCCAGTTTTTCGATCGATCATGCGGCTATCAGTCCGTATCATGATTTCCCTTTTCAGATTGAATTTGGCAGTTTCAATCTTCAGTCGGGCCCGGCTTCCGGCAGTTTGCTGTTACAGGCAGAATTCCTGGCTAGCCTGCGCGAAAGGCAGGTTGGCAGTGGCAGTTTCCGTGGGCTGTTACAGCAGCGTCAGCACAAGATTGAAGGCAGTCTTGATCTTGATCTGTTCGGGCAGAAGATCTTTAGCGAGATTTCTCTTGCCGAAAGGCGTGGTTGCCCGGAAATCAGCGGTTATATCTCATCTACCACCCTTGATATTGCAAAAGTTTCGCATTGGCTGATCCCAGTCTGGCAGGATTCTTTTCCCTTCGGCTTTGACGGAAGCATCGATTGCAGCGGTTCCTGGCTTTTCAACAGCGAAGTTGGTTTTTTGGGCAACCTGTCAGGAAAATGCCATAGTCTGCGCATGGTTGCTCAGGGTCTGTTTATAACAGTGCTTGAGCTTAGTGGCAGCTGGAAACTATTTGATGGCACTTTCAGCTTTGGCGATGAAGGCAGCCGATTTTTCGGATTTCCAGCCTCTTTGAGCGGAAAAATAGAGACTGTGCTGCATCCTTCGCGCAAATGGGAGATGGATTTCAGTTGTCTGACGATCGATTTCTCCCGCCTGGTCGATGATCTTCCCTGGGGCGTGAAATATGGTATGGCGTTGCCGCCGCTGACAGGCGGTGCCACATTGGCTGTGCAGTTGCGCGGTACCCGCCCGGAAATCTTGGCCAGACTGAATACCGATGATTTGAACGCAGGCAGAAAGCTCGAAAAACGCAGCGTCGTCGGCGCAATTACCTACCAGCTTGGAGCATCAGGCCCTGGCGATTTTGGTGTCGCTATGACCTGTCGCAGCGAGCATGCGCCGCCGCCAATTTTTACCAGATTCAAAAGCAGTGTCGGCCGCCTCGACAGTCAGCTTGGCAGGTGGCATGGTCCGTATCTCTGGCAATACAGTTTACAGGGCAGTGACTCTGCCAGTCTTGCCTTCAAAGGGGCTCTGACTGCCGGTAATGACAAGAATATTGATACTAACGGCAACTGGCACGACGGAATGGGAACCATTCATAGTGTTCTCGACCAGAATACTTTTGTTGCCGGTAACATACCGGTTCTCGATCTCATTCTGGCTAAATGAAACAACCGCCACCAGCTTATTGCCGGCGGCGGTTGCCTGTATTGGTTTTTTTGATCAGGCGCCGTTGAGTTTGTTCACTTTGGCCTCTATCTGCTGCAGATTCACGCCCTGCTGCTGTAGAAAGCTTTCAAACCAGATTGTATTTACATTGTATGATTTCAGTTCGCTTCTGAATTCTATTACCAGTTGTTCGAGCTCGACCATGTCGGCAATGCGCAGTCGTGGTTTGCTGGGCGCATGCTGCATCGACTTGAGGTTGCTGAGCGCGTTGTTGATGGCGCTGGCGAATTCATATCTGGTAACACTGTCGGTATAGACGAAGGGAAACGCGTTGAGAATGCCCTTGTTGGAAATGTGACGCATCGATTTGAACGACCAGTGCTTTGATGGCACGAAGGTAAAAGATGTGCTGCTGTTGCTCATGGTTCTCTGGGCGCTGCCAACAGCGGTATTCTGTCCCGGGTTCCGCTTAATTTTGCTGTCAACCAGCGGTATGAAGAATGCGGCATCGGCTTCGGCCGTGCGGTTTGTTGGCATATACTGCTGTTGTCTTGAGTTTTCGGCGGTAGCAAATTCCCAGGCAAAGCGCTGGGCCAGAGGTTCGCCCATCTGGCTGATGATTTTGTCGCTGACGATGACTTTATAATCGGTTCTGGGATCGAGCGGAGAGGTGGGAACAAATATGGCGCGTTTGTTCTGGCGGTCATAGCTGACCTTGCCATCGACACGCACCTGGTTGCCAAAGATTGAGATATTGATGTTGTTGACTGTCTTGGGGTCGGCCGGTTCAGAAAAATGCACGGCAATTCTGGCCCGGCGTGAAATGTTCTCTGAGTTGGCGCCAGGATAAATAGAGGTTACCTTGAAAGCCTTGAGATTGCTGCGGTCTGCCGCCTGAACCTGTGCTTTGGTTCTTACCGTACGGTCAGCCGGAGCCTGAGTCGAAGTATAGTTTATGGCCTGGTTGCGGGGCTGATTGTTGGCAGCCTGTCTTGCTTGAGCTTGCTGGTTGCGCTGTGCCGCCAGCTGGTTTTCGTTATAGGCTTCGGCGGCATCGTAGCCATTCTGCTGATATTCATTGCCGAAATTTTCGAGCTCGGCAGTTTCGCGGGCGGGCGCACGCATGGTCGGTGCCGCCTGGGCAGTCATGCTTGGGGTCTGCGGTGCCACAACCGGTGATGCGGTCGAGAACATTGAGTTGATACCGCTTCTGATTGGGCTGCCGTTGCTGTCGGTGACGCCCTGGGTGACTACGACGCGATAGTTCTTGTTGCTGTCGAGCAGGCCAACCGGGGTAAGCGTTGCCTGTTTGTGCCCCTGAAAGTAATGAATTCTGGCCGGAACCGGGCCAAAGTCATCTTCGAGCCGGAAGGTGAATTCATTGAGAGTGTCGGGCATGATTTCTTCGCTGAAAGCAATGGTGACAGGCTGGGTCAGGTTGGTGACGCGGCTGCCATTCTGTGGAGCGAGTCCGACGATCTGAACCGGTTCACTTACCGGTCTGGCAACCATCTGGGTGTTCATTGGTCTGGCGGCAGCCACAGAAGGCTGAGCAACTGGTGCGTTGTTCTGGGGTGTGCTGCGTGAGTTATGCGCTCTTGAAGGTGCCGGAGTTTCTTCGATAATATGGCGGTCTACCATGGGTTCGTCAATATTGCCCGCCAGCTTGAACGGAATCAGGGTTTTCTGGCGCATGCGGCTGCCCGTAGTCGCGGCCAGAGTCTTTTCAACCGTGATGGCATAGGCGGCATTCGACCTTAAGCTGGTTCGCGGACTTACTGTGATGGTTTTCATGTCACGCGACAGCTTATAATCGACTCCTATCGGCTTGTTGTCTTCAAACAGCTGAATCGGAGCGCTTCTGAGTGATACTATGTCGATCGGTTCCGAAAAAGAAATTTCCATTGGCATGTCAGCACGTATCGTTCCGATGCCCATATTGGCATTGGTCAGTACCAGGCTGCTTTCCTGCGCCGGCGGCTGGTTCGTGCTTGCTGAAGAGGCGGGAAGAGGCTGTGTGCTTGTCGTGCCGGCAGTCTGAAATGTCCAGACCTTTTCTGAAGTGCGGCCGAGTCCATCATAGTAACTGAGCTGGGCAGTATAAGTCTGGCCAGGCTGCAGCGTTTGCCCCGACTTGAACATCACCTGCCGGGCTGACGGATTGTAAAAAAGCTCGCCGGTTATCGGTTCGGTGCCTTTGAACAGGTTGAAATTGACCGTCTCATAGAAAGACTGGTTGACGGCTCCACCAAATTCAACTGTTAAAGGGGTTTCTGGCGAAACACCTATGGCCATGTCGGTCGGGAAATGTTTTGCAACGCTGATTGCAGCAGTTTCTGCGTTCATGCTGTTTCGGTTCAGCGCGGCAGCAAGCGGCGAACTGTGGCTGATGGCGACGGCAATGGTGCAAAGAATCGCCGCCCGTTTCCAACGGTTCATAAATTACCTCCTCAAGCTAATGCTCTTCAGGTAACTAATCGGCTGAACAGCAGCTTAAGTTTAAAAATATTTTGTCTTGCTTTATTCTGGTCCCCGGCCATTCTTTGCTCAGTCGATCTACTCTGCAAATTGCCGCTGTTATCTCAAATTTTTTTGCAGTTTTTTCCAGATTTTTAATTCAGGGGATAATGAATTTGCTAAAAACAGCCGTTGTAGCAGGTAATAAACTGTAATAGAAAATATTTGAATATTTTCAGAAAGACTAAATATGAAACACAAAAGGGCTGGTATAGTTCTGGCCTCACTCTTACTGTTGTTGAATCTGCATTTTCAGAATGGGGTGGCTGAGGGAAACGATCAGCAAGGAGTTGCCCTTAGCAGTGAGGTGCAGCAGGGAACATGGATTGCTGGTGCGCCCATCAGATTCAAAGCCAGCGAGAGTTATCAGTCAGAGCACTTTTTGCGGGCTGCCAGGGTTGCGAATGAAGACAAGCGTGAATTGGCGGAAGGTATGAGCGGTCGTAAAGATTCCGGCAACCTTGGCGGTCTTGATGAGAACTCAACAGTTCGCACTGTTATAAGGTTCAAAGATTCCGTGGTAAAAAAGCTTTCTCCGGTATTGGAAAACCCGGACGGGAAACTCTTCATGCCATTATTCAATGCACGTAATGAGAAAAGGCTGCCACAGCAGGATTTTTCTGGGTCTGAAAATTCTTCTTTTGCGGACACGGGTAAAGAGAAGTCAGATCGCTCAGCTCAGGAGCGTTATTTCGTCGGCTATCGACTGGGACTTAAGGCGGATAGCAAGCGAGAGAACTGGTATATTGGCCTTGGCTGGAAAAATGGCGGTGGCGGAAATGTCAAAAAAAGTCTGTTTGGCCGTGAAAAAGATGATTCTGCCGCGCAACGCAGTAATATTGTGTCTTACAGCGAAGATGTCGGACAAAATGCTGTAAAAGTTCAGTACAGCGGCCCAATTCTCGGGTTAGTCGGTGAATTTTAAGAAGCAACTACAGTCTTGCCGGAATAACGCGTACGTCTTGCTTTGACAATTTTTTCACAAAGCTGGAATTGGCACGGTTGAAAATTCGGCGTAATCATGTTAAATCTATGCAATTAAAAATCAGCATACGCTTTTTTAGCTGAGTCCAAGGAGATAATTATGGGAATGGATGTTGCAACCTTTGCTAAACAGCTCAGAGAAGACGGCATCGAAGCCGCCAGGGCCGAAGCTGCCAAAATTCTCGCTGATGCCCGCAAAGAGGCTGAAAAGATTGTCAGCGTCGCTCAGAATGACGCTGCCAAACTAGAAAAAGAGGCCAAACACAAGATACAACAGGAAAAAGTTCGCTCTGAGGACGAAATGAAACTGGTTGCCCGTGATCTCGTCAACAGTTTCCGCAAAAACATCGAAGCAGTTGGCGCGCGCCTGCTTAAAGACAAAGTCGCAGAGGGCCTCAACGAAAAAGAGGTTATCAAGAGTGCCATCGTCGAAATGCTGAAACTCCAGTCAGACAAGAAAGACTGGGAAGTATCGCTCGGCGCTAAAATTGCCAAACCTCTGGCCGACGTTGTGCTGGCACAGTTCAAGGAAAAGGGCGCGGTTGCAAAACTCGGTCAGGAACTCAGTAAGGCTGGTTTTGAAATGCGTGCCGGTGGGGGCAGCGAGGTATTCGAGCTGACTGACGAGTCGGTAACCGAAACCTTCAAAAAGTTGCTTTCACCCGAACTCAAAAAGTTACTGGCGTGAGTGATTAACAGTGTCAGATAACCTTTTTTACCTGTTGACGCTTTTACCGTCGCTGCCGAACCTTGGTGAACCACTGGTTCCAGAAGATGCCATGGCAAAAATCCGCGAAGAAAGCGATGAAGGCTTGCTGCTGCTCGCAGATCTGCTCGACTGCGAGAACGAAATCGAAAAGTGCGCATTGAATTATTATGTGCAGGGTAGTCGCGATTATTTTCCGAATCTGTCTGAGCGACTGCCAGAAAGCTTTCAGGAGTTGTTCGCAACTTATCATCAGCGCGAAGAAGCCGACTGGCTGACTGCAGTATACGCGGCCTGGTTTGAGCTGCTGCTCGAACTTGGCAATGTCACTGGCTCGGGTTTGCTCAAGGAATGGGCAAAGTGGGAATACGCGCTGCGCACCAGTCTCCGTATCGAGCGCCTGCGCGCCGCCGGCCGCCTTCCCGCCGATGTCGATGCTATTATACCTGAATTCATGAAAGAGCTATCTGACCTGCCCGACCAGCACCAGCTGATTGAAGCAGCCAGAGCTTCAAGCGAGCCGATGAAGGCCGAGAAAATGCTCGACCAGGCTCGAATAGACTATCTGCGCCGGGCCGTAGCCCAGTTCTCTTTTTCTGTCGATGAACTGGTCGCTTACATGCTTGAATTGCGCATTCACCAACGCTATGCACGCTTACGCCCTGAAGTGGGGCGCAAACTTCTCGAGGAGGTCACCAGCCTGTGAGTACAACCGGTCGAATAGTTACTGTTTATGGCAATATGGTTACAGCTGAATTTGAAGCTTCGGTTCGACAGAATGCGGTTGCTTACTGTCAGCGTTCTGACGGAGTCAGGCTCATGTCGGAAATCATCAGGGTTCGCGGAAAACGTGCTGACATGCAGGTTTTTGAGCTTACTCGTGGGCTGAAGGTAGGGGATGCGGTTGAAATAACCGACGAACTGCTTTCGGTAGAATTGGGACCAGGCCTGATCGGCATGGTTTATGATGGTCTGCAGAACCCGCTTCCCGAAATGGCTGAAAAAATCGGCAAGTTTCTTGAACCTGGTCACTATCTCAAGGCTCTCGACCGCAAAAGGGAGTGGGAATTCACTCCATCTGCCAGCATCGGCGACACGGTAACTGCCGCTGAGAATCTTGGCAAGGTAAAAGAAAACATTTTCGATCACAATATCATGGCGCCATTCACACTTAAAGGTGAATGGAAGGTCAAAAAGCTTTCCGCCGCCGGCAAGTACAAAGTCGAAGACGAAATCGCCGTTCTCGAGAATGACGGCGAGACGATTTCGGTCAACATGATTCAGCGCTGGCCGGTTCGTCTGCCGCTGGGCATTTACAACGAGCGCCTGCTGCCGACTGAACCAATGATCACCAAACAGCGCATTATCGATACTTTTTTCCCGGTCATGCTCGGTGGAACCTATTGTATTCCCGGCCCATTCGGCGCCGGCAAGACGGTTCTGCAGCAGATTACCAGCCGCCACGCCGAAATCGATCTGGTTATCGTCGCGGCCTGCGGTGAACGCGCCGGTGAAGTTGTCGAAACTCTGCGTGAATTCCCACATCTCAAGGATCCGCGCACTGGCAAGACATTGATCGAGCGCACCATCATTATCTGCAATACCTCGAGTATGCCGGTAGCCGCTCGTGAATCGTCAGTATATACTGCTGTTACGCTTGGCGAATACTATCGCCAGGTTGGTCTCAACGTGCTGTTGCTCGCTGACTCGACCTCGCGCTGGGCACAGGCACTCCGCGAAATGAGCGGCCGCCTCGAAGAAATCCCCGGCGAAGAAGCTTTCCCGGCTTATCTCGAAAGCTCGATTGCCCGCTTCTATGAACGTGGTGGCATCGTTGAGCTCAAAGACGGCCGCCGGGCATCGCTTACCATCGGTGGCACCGTCAGTCCGGCCGGCGGCAACTTCGAAGAACCTGTAACCCAGGGCACGCTCAAGGTCGTCGGCTCTTTTCTCGGCCTGTCATACGCCCGCTCGTATGCCCGCCGGTTTCCGGCCATCGATCCGCTTGAGTCCTGGTCGAAATACACCGGCACCATTCCGGTCGAAAAAGTTGCCTGGGCACACGCCTTTTTGCGCCGTGGCAAAGGCATCTTTGAAATGATGCAGGTTGTCGGTGAAGAAGGCACTTCGATCGACGACTTCACTATTTATCTGAAGTCAGAATTTCTCGACAACGTATATCTGCAGCAGAACTCGTTCGACGAAGTCGATGCCGCCTGTCCGACTGACCGGCAGCAGTATCTTTTCGACATGGTCTGCAACGTGCTCAAACATGAATTCACGATTACCGACAAAAGTGTGGCCCGCGACATGTTCTTTACGCTTACCGAACAGTTCCGCAACTGGAACTACGCGCCCTGGCAGAGCGACCGCATGAAAGAGGCCGAGGCCGAGATCAAGAAAACCATGAGCAGCAAGGAGGCCTCCGCCAATGCGTAAGTATTACACCAGAATCGACAATATCGCTGGTAACGTCGCTACTCTCAAGGCGACCGGCGTAACTTACGAAGAACTCGCCGTGGTAGAAGGCTCATGGGGCAAGTCGCTTGCCCAGGTCATCAGAGTCAGTGACGATAACGTATCATTGCAGGTTTTCGCGGGCACCCGCGGCGTTTCGACCGGCGACAAAGTCTCTTTTCTGGGTTCGTCGATGCGCTTCAGCTTTTGTGATGATCTTTTTGGCCGCATATTCTCGGGCGGCGGCGAACCGCGCGACGGGCGCAGCGAACTGACCGACAACCTCATCGAAGTCGGTGGCCCGGCGGTTAACCCGGCTGTGCGCCTGATGCCGCATCGCATGATTCCGACCAATATTCCGATGATCGATGTTTTCAACACCCTCGTCGAAGGTCAGAAACTGCCGATTTTCTCGATTCCCGGCGAACCTTATAATGAACTGCTCGCCAGAATTGCTTTGCAGGCTGAAGCAGATGTTATTATATTCGGCGGCATGGGTCTTAAATACGATGAATACCTGTTCTTCAAGAACAGGCTCGAAGAGGGCGGCGCTATGGCGCGCTCGATCATGTTCGTTCATACCGCTTCCGACCCGGTCGTTGAATGTCTGCAGACACCCGATATCGCTTTGACCGTAGCCGAACAGTTTGCGGTACAGGGCAAGAGGGTTCTCGTTCTGCTTACCGACATGACTAACTTTGCCAACGCCCTGAAAGAAATTTCGATCACCATGGAACAGATCCCGTCGAACCGCGGGTATCCGGGCGATCTCTATTCGCAGCTCGCTTCGCGCTACGAAAAAGCTGTTGTTTTCGAAGAAGGCGGCTCGATCACGCTGATGGCAGTCACCACAATGCCCGGTGATGACGTTACTCATCCGGTTCCTGATAACACCGGCTATATCACCGAGGGCCAGTTCTATCTCAAGAATGGCGTAATCGACCCCTTTGGCTCTCTCTCGCGCCTTAAACAGCAGGTTAACGCCAAGACCCGCGATGACCATCGTGCGATCATGGACGGCTGCATTCAGCTTTATGCCAAGTGCCGCGAAACCCGGGAAAAGCGCGCGATGGGCTTTGAAATGTCAGACTGGGATCAGAAACTCCTCAAATACGGCGACAGTTTCGAAAAGAAGATTATGAGCTTTTCGGCCAACGTCGGCCTGTTTGATGCCCTGCAACAGTGCTGGGAAATCCTTGCCGAGCATTTTGAACCGCGTGAAACAGGTATCAGATCGAGTCTCTGCGACCAGTTCTGGCCGCAGAAGTGACGGTGAGTTAGCATGGCTGACAAAATCAAAAAAACCCGGCCGGAACTGCTTAAACAGCGGCGTCAACTCGCCATGTTCAGTCGTTTTCTGCCGACGCTGGTGCTCAAGAAACAGCAGATCCAGTCGGAAATTCTCAAGGTACGCGCACAGCGCATAAAACTTGATGAAAAGATGAAGGCGATGATCGCCCGCAGCGATGACTGGGCCGCACTGTTCTCCGAGTCGCTGCCCGGGCCAATTACCAGACTGGTAAAGGTCAAGGGTATCGAGCGTGGTGTTAAAAACGTTGCCGGTATCAAACTGCCGGTCGTCACCAATGTCGAATACGAAGTCAGTGATTACAGCCGCCTCAGCACCCCGCTCTGGGTTGATGCTGGTCTTGAATTCCTCAAGGAATTGCTCGAGCTGCGCGAACAGATGAAAGTCCTCTACGAACAGGAAGCCGTTCTACAGAAAGAACTGCGCAAGGTTACGCAACGTGTGAATCTGTTCGAAAAGGTCATGATTCCTCAGTCAAAAGAGAATATCAGGCTCATCCGCATTTCTCTGGCCGAAGAACAGACGTCAGCCGTTGGCCGTTCGAAGATCGCCAAGGGCAAGTCAGCAGGCTAAGGAGCCAACAGCAATGATTCATCCAATGAAAAAGCTTCTGCTGGCAGCAAGAACCAGCGACCGTCAGGCGGTGCTTGAAGTTTTGCGCGAGGCCGAACTGGTTCATATCGACCCGGTGCAGACGGTCGTAATTCCGGCAACGCTCAACGAATCGATCGAGAATACCCGCAAGGTAATCGGGCTTTTGCAACAGCTGAATCCTGATCTCAAGGGTAAACTTGCTACACCAGGCACACCCTCGCGTCTGGTTGAAGAGGCTCTCGTTCACGAGAAGGCCATTCCCGAACAGCGCGATAAAATAGCAGCTCTGCGCCAGGAACTCGAAGAAACTGCAGCCTGGGGCAATCTCGGCCTCAAAGATCTCGCCTGGCTCGAAGAAAATGGCCTGAATATAGGTTTTTATCGCGGCCCGGCTGATGCCGTCGCCGAGATTAATACCGAATATATTGCAGAAATATCGCAGACCGGCGGCACTGCTTTATTCATGGCCGCTTCCCGGCAGCCTTTGAGCGTGTCGGAAAAATTTGCGGTAGTCGTGCGGCCGGCGCGTGATATCGAAGAAATTACTGCCGAAATCAATGTCTGCCAGAAAATAATCTCGGAACAGGAACATTCATTGGCCTGTATCGCCCTGCGCATCGCAGATATTGAGCAATACTACACCAAGTTGCTGAATCGCCGGCGCTTCACCGAAGTTGAGACCGGCGCGCATGGCGAGGAAGAAATCTTCGTTCTTACCGGCTGGTGCCCGGAAGACCGGCTGATTGAGCTCACTGCTTCATTTGAAGAAGCAGAACTGCCGGTTGCAATTGATGTTAGTGTTCCCGCCGAAGAAGATGTGCCGCCTACCAGTCTCAAGAACGCCTCCTGGGCTAAAAGCATCGAACCACTTTACGATTTTATGGGTATGGTGCCGAGTTACAACGAGCCTGATACCAGCGGACTCTTTCTGTTAATGCTCACGGTTTTCGCCGCTTTTCTGGTGGCCGATGCCGGTTATGGTCTGATCGTTTTTATTGCCCTGCTCGTTGCCTACAAGCCATTGATAAGTCGTGGGGCTGACCGTGTTTTTCTCCACCTGGGGCTGTTTCTCTTTGGCGGTATCGCGGTTTATGGATTACTTACCAACACCTGGTTCGGCGAAACCTGGCATCTTTTTTCAGGTTACACATTTGACCCGAATACCGAGTCGGGCATGTTGACTCTGCAGGGTGTGTGTTTACTCATGGGTGTCTGTCATCTGACGCTGGCGCACGTAATGAAAGCGCGCCGCCGCAAGCCTGATATTTCGCTGCTTGGCGATGCCGGCTGGATAATGTTTCTCTGGGCCATATACGGCGTCATCTGCATGCTTATTCTCAAAAAACCTTTTGTGTTGCCGTTCGAATTCATAATACCCTTGTTCAAAATTTCGGCCGTGCTGATTCTGTTGTTCACAGCGCCGTCGCTCAATCCGCTCAAATGCATTCCGGCAGGGATTGGCGCGGTATTGCAGAACGCTTCGAACTGCTTTTCCGATATCGTCAGCTATATCAGGCTCTGGGCCGTAGGTATGGCCGGCGGTAAGGTTGCCGGCGCCTTCAATGAAATCGCTGGCATGTTGCCGTTTCTGCTTGCGATTCCGGTCTATATCGCTGGACACGGTGCAAACATGATTCTGGGTGTGATCGCCATTCTCGCGCACGGTGTTCGTCTCAACCTGCTTGAGTTTTCGAATCACCTCGAGCTCGAATGGTCTGGCCGCAAATACGATCCGTTCAAGGAAATCAAGTAATCAACTCTCTTAAGGAGCAAGAAAATGTTAGCTATGCTGGGTAAACTCTCTCTGGGTCTGATCATGGGTTTTGGTGGACTGGGCAGCAGCCTGGGCATCAGAGCCGCAGGTACCGCCGCCGCCGCCGGCTGGGCTAAAGAAGGCAAGGAAGGGAAGCCGCTTTCTGGTAAATTCATCGGTCTCGTTGGCATGCCAGTCAGCCAGACCCTTTATTGCTTGATTCTTTACGGTTCTATGAGCCCTTATGCAGGCGTGGCCGAAAATGGTGGAGTCCTTTTCGGTATCGCGCTTGGCGTCGGTATGTGCGAACTGATTTCGGCATACGTGCAGGGCACTATTGGTGGTGCTGGTATCAGGGCTCTGGTTGACAACGGTGGAAAAGGTTTCGGTAATATCATCGTTGCCATGGGTATTGCTGAATCAGTCGGCCTTTTCGCAATGGTCGTCGGCATTATCATACTCCGCTCAGATGTTATGATCAAAGCTGTCGAAGTTGCGGCGACCGCTCCCTGACGAATCATTTCCCTTCTGGATCCTTTATTCAGGCCGGCTTTTGCAGCCGGTCTGTTTAGTTATCCGCAGTTCAAGCCGTCACAAAATTTGCCGCGCGAATCCTGATGGGCTGTGGTATACTTTCTTAAACAGCTGACTTTTCAGGAGTGCTAAACAATGGCCCGACTTTTTGGAACCGATGGCGTTAGAGGCCTGGCTAACAAGTTTCCGCTTGACGGCAACACCGTTTTTCGTATCGCTCAGCTGGCGACTCGCCAGCTTATGCTCAATCACAAAAAACAGGGTCGCCCTGTCTTTATCGCCAAAGATACCCGTCGCTCCGGCGACATGCTCGAACATGCCGTGGCGGCCGGAGTTGCTTCAATGGGCGCCGAGGCGCGCCTGCTTGGCGTATTACCGACTCCGGCGGTTGCATTTGTTACACGCGAACTGCAGGGCATGGGCGGCATAATGCTCAGTGCTTCGCACAACCCCTTCGCCGATAACGGCATAAAAATCTTTGGTCCTGATGGCTATAAGATTTCTGACGCGGTCGAAGAGGCCATCGAAAAAGAGCTTGTTGCGGGTGGAAAAACTGAACTGCCAACCGGTCAGGAAATCGGTTGTGTCAGCCATGATGATTCTTCGGCGAGTTTCTGGCTCAGCAGCCTGGCGCGGGTCGCCGGCGAAAACGTGGGTTCGCGTCGTCTCAAGATTGCGCTCGATTGCGCCAACGGAGCCCTTTCCAAATGGGCCCCAAAGTTTTTTGCGGATCTTGGCTACAGCGTAGATGCGATTGGCGTCAATCCTGACGGCATCAATATCAATGACGGTTGTGGTTCGACCTGTATTTCAGCAATTCTCGGCGTCATGAAAAAAGAGCATTTCGATATTGGCTTCTCGTTTGATGGTGATGCCGACCGTGTTATCGCAATTTCGAGCGATGGTGACATAATCGATGGCGATTTTATTCTCGCCATTACTGCCAAATATCTCAAAGACCGCGAAAAGTTGCCGGGCAATGCCCTGGTAACTACGGTAATGGCCAATCTCGGCCTTGACCTCGCGATGCGTAATAACGACATCAAGGTCTTTAAAACCCGGGTTGGTGACCGTTACGTTCTTGAAGAAATGCAGAAGAATCAGGCGGTTGTTGGTGGTGAACAGAGCGGGCATATCATTCTGTCTGATCACGCTACGACTGGCGACGGCTTGCTGACCGCCTGCAACCTTCTCAGAATTATGCGTGAGACCGGTGCAACCCTCAAAGAACTCAGTGGCGTGATGAGCAAACTGCCGCAGGTGCTGGTCAATATTCGAGTTAAAACCAAAGACTACGAACATGTTCCCGAGATCGTCGAAGCGATTCGAGATACCGAAAAGCGCCTCTCAGGGCGTGGTCGCGTTCTGGTGCGTCCATCCGGTACTGAAAACCTTGTGCGGGTAATGGCCGAAGGCCCTGACGAAGGCGAAATAAAGGGATTGGTCGAAGGTATCGCCCGGACAATATCGAATCATCTCTGCTGAGGCCATGCGAATAGCTCATTACAGTCTGTTGATTCTGGCCGCATGCCTGCTCTGGCAGCTTACCGGCTGCTGCGGGCAGAAGACTCTGCCCCCGCCCGGCCGTTCTGACACTGCCGAAAGACTGCCTGCCGTCCGAACAGCTTCCGGCACAGCAGCGACAGTTGAAAAACCTCTCGAAATGCTTGACAAGACAGGTCTGAATTATTCTATTGACCAGGTTGGTCGGGCAGCCGGTGACAAAAAGCGGACTGAGGCTGGCTCTTTCTTTGAAAAACAGTATATGCAGGGCGTTGAACTCATGGAAAAAGGTGAGTTCGCTGATGCCATAAATCTTTTTGATGAGCTGGTGAAACGCTACCCTAACACTGAAGAGGCAAGTATTGCCGAGCTGTGTATCGCTGAGCTTTATTTTCGTAACAAGTCGAATGAAATGGCGTTGCAGGCTTATCAGCGTATTGTCGAAAAATACCCGCATTCGCATGCCGCTGAAAATGCGCGGGCTGGTATAGATTATCTGCAGTCGTTTGATCGCTTTGCCGATGAGCACGTGTCGCCCGAAATCGAAGCACGCAAAAGGAGAGGCCTCTGATGCAGAAGCGCGCCTTTACCCTGATTGAAGTGATGCTCGCTGTTTTTATTATCGGAGTTGGCGTGGTGCCGGTTCTGATGATGTTTATTCAGGGAACGCGCACAGTTGAGAAGGGTGGCGTCATTCTCGAAGCATCGATTGCCGCACAGAATATACTCGACCGCGCCCGCAGCGACTCGTTTATCTGGCAGACTGTTCCTGTAACCATAAATATTCCTGATAAAAACTATCCCGAGTTCACATTACCTGAAACTTTTCGGGTAAAATACCAGGCTTCCGGCACGCTGGTAATCGAGGAGGCCCCCGGCCATACAGTTCTCGGCACTGGTGCCCGTGAGCCAAATCTGCTGCAGCTCACGGTGATTCTCAACTGGCTCGAAAACGGTATGCCCAAGGAGTTTCGCCTGCTTAATTACCGGGCTAACACCAATACTGTCAATCTCAAGACTTCTTCTACATTCTGATGAATACAATCCGCTGCAAAAAAGGTTTTACACTTCTAGAACTGAGCGTCTCAGTTCTGATCATCGCGGTTATCATTCTGATTCTGATCATGGTTTTTCGCAGCAATCTTGCCACTTTCAAATGGGGACAGGAGCACATGGAATTCAACCAGAAGATACAACTGGTCATGAAGCAGATTTTTACTGATTTCAAGCAGGTCAACCCGATTTTGCGCCAGGATGAAGATGGGCACATGTTTTTGCAGGGCGAAAAGATCGGTGATCTTTTTCCCAACCTCGTAACGATTTTCGATAAGGATAAAAACCCCGAAAACGGCGGCGAAGAAGTGGCTTTTTTTCTGACTACCTTTACCAACATGAATAAGCGCGATCACGTCAGGTATTTTATCGATAAAAATGAACTGATTCGACAGAAGACTGATCACGATGGCAACGTCAAGCGCTCGGTTATTGCCGAAAAGGCGTCTGATCTCTATTTTTCAGAAGATCCCGGCGATATTCGCCAGATCAAAATCAAGGTAACCCTGACCGACCCGAAAAAATCAGAGAGGTCAGAAAAGATCGACTTTGCCGTAAGGCTCGAGACTGATCTTGTCTGCGTAAAAACGGTGAGAGAATATGACTGACAGGCAAGGTTTTATAAGAACCCGACGAAGTGGCTTTGTGGCCATGGTGTCACTTATTCTGCTTGTTATTTTTGCTATTCTTGGTGTTGCCTACTGGCTTAGTTCGCGTCTGACCACTGACATGATCTTTGCTGAATCACAACGAATAAAAGCGCGAAATTTTGCCCAGGCTGCCCTCGAAAAAGTTAAAATTAATATAGTGAACCAGTACAATATGAACAATCACGATCTGGAATACCCGCCGCGTTACACCAATGACCGCATCAGCAAAGAATACAACATCGAGTTCGCTGATGGTGAATATAAGGTGGTCAGCGTTCGCCCATACGAAGAGGGTGGACGGCGTTTTTACAACGTAGGGCATCACAGCAAGGGCATAAAAATAGGCAATTACGACATCTGGGAAGTAACCACCCGCGGGGTGGCTAAGGCGACCGGCATGACCGCGGAGCTGCGCGCCCTGATCAAGATTTATCGGGACTTTGTCGTCTATTAAAGGTTTGAGGAGACAGCCATGCAGAAAAATATTGTGATAATGGCTCAGATAACAGTGCTTCTGTTGTTTCTGGCCTGCCAGCCGGTTATGGCACAGTCTTCGAGCGATGTTCCACCTGATCCCGATCTCATGATCTCCGCCCAGATACATGGTGACATCTATGGCCAGCCCAAGGTGATCGATGATTTTGATGGCGACGGTATCAAAGATATCATTTTCGGAGCGACCGACGGGAAAGTGCATATTTTTTCGACGACCGGTCGTGAGATTTTCAGGCCGCCATACTGGCCCAAACAGACCGGTGGGCCGATTCTTGCCGACGTGCAGCTGGCCGATCTGACCAATGACGGCACGACTGAGATTATCGTCGCTTCACAAGATGGCAAGGTTTATTGTCTGAATGCTCTTGGCCGGGAAAATTGGGTGGTTAATACTCGCGGCAAGATCCTGATTTCTGCTCCCGAAATCGCTGATGTCGATGGCAGCGGCCTGCACAATCTGTTTATTGGCTCAAAGTCTGGAATGGTGAGTCGTATTGATGAAAAAGGCCGTCTGATGTGGGAAGTTCGCATGAACACCTCGGTGTCGGCGGCAGTGGTTGCTCGCGACCTCGACGGTTCAGGTATCAAAGACATTATTGCCAAGGATGACGGCGGCAAGGTAATGGTTTTTGGTGTAAATGGTGTACCTAAACAGGGCTGGCCACAGGAAACCTCAGCCAACCTGACCTGGCCATTCAATGTCGATGCCGGCGATATCAATGGTGACGGCATCAAAGAGGTATATACCACCACTCCCAACAAGACCTTCGTCATGTGGAACACAGAGGGAACCAAACTCAACGAATTTCCGCTCAGCGATGGCGCACATACTGCGCCGCGGCTGGCCGATCTCGATGGTGATGGCCGGGACGAGTTCATAATCGCTCAGGCTGATGGCACTGTTACCGTATGTGATCGTAATGGCCGGGCACTTGCCGGTTGGCCTTTCAAGACCGGGCATGCGATTTATCATGCGCCGCGAATAATCGATATCGATGGTGATGGTCGGCCCGACCTCGTATTCACCGCCTGGAACCCGGAAGGAGTAGGTGTCAGAGCTGGTTATGTTATGGCCCTGTCACGTAACGGCACACCTTTGCCAGGATACCCGAAGTATATTGGCAAGACAGTCGCTCCGCTCACATTTGCTGATCTCAATAACAACGGTTATCTTGAAATGATTGCAGCCGGCGGTATCAATTATACCGGCAAGCAATTGCATGTCTTCAAGACCCGGGCCCGCAATCATATCAAAATCGCAGTTCTTGGCCAGGAAGTGTTTTTTCAATGAAGCTACGATTGCTCAGAACTTTTTTGCTGATTATAGTTATCATGCTGTTTTATCCAGGTTTGAAACTTGTAAAAGCTCAGACCCAGGAAGACATCAGCGGGTTTCTACAGCAGGGTCAGGATTGCTACAATCGGGGTGATCTTACCGGAGCTGCTCTTGAATTTGAGAACATTCTGATGATAGATCGTCAGAATTTTGCAGCACGTGTCTGGCTGGCGCAGGTTTATATTGATCTCAAAGCTCTCGACAAAGCCCGGCATGTCTTGCGCGAAGCTGCTCTGCAGGCCCCGGATCACCCGCGTATCGTTCAGCTCCAGAAAATGCTGGGCGAGATAAAAACTCCGGTTTCTCTATTGAACATTGATCCGGTAAAAACCGAGGCGATAGCTTTACTGGGTTCCGGTACCCGTCTACGACGCTACGGTCTGGTGATTCCAGAGTCTAAAGTTGCTTCTGATACAAGTGAACGCGATCTGCTGGTGTTTGACGACATCGAAATTGTTGAAGAAGCGCCGAAGGAGCCTGATCTTCAACTCGAAGATTACTTTGGCGAAGCGAGCGGGCCGCTGGCTGAAGTTCATAAAACATTTGAGCGAGAGGGGCTCAGTCCCGCCTTAGACATCTATTTTGTTAAAGTTTTTGCCGACCCGAAGCTGGGCGCAGTTGATGATAAAGGCCTGCTGGCACGTGCTGAAAACGTCTATTCGCAAAGGTTCAAACTGGATCAGAAAGATCGCGAAGCGCATTACTATTTTGCCGCGCTACAGTATATGAACGGTATGTACGCCTATGCCGAAGAACTTTTTGCACCCCTCAGAAAAGACCCCGGCGAATATTCTGCGCGTATGCAGCCTTTTCTGGATGCTATTGATCGCTGGCGCAAAAATGAGAATCAGCGCGTTGCCATGCTGAAAAGGGCCGAAGAAGAACGTCTGGCACTTGAAGCCGCTGAAAAGGAAGAAGTAGAGCGCTTCAGGCGGGCTGAAGAAGCACGCAGTCATCGCCGGCGCCGCCCGGTTGATATCGCCAGCGGTGCCGCTCAGCCCACAACCCCGGAAGGTGTTGCCAGCGGTCTGCACAGCGAAGGATACGACCTCTACAAGCGTGGCAAACTTGACGAAGCCCTTGAAAAATACCAGGCTGCGCTTGAGCAGAACGGTGAAAATCCTGAACTGAATTATCACATGGGCCTGGCCTGGACCGACAAGGGACTTGCCGGCGATTCAGCTGCATTTGATCGTGCCGTGGTTTCTTTTCAACGAGTGATAAGTCTGATGCCTGACAGTAAAATAGCGAAGGATGCACAGGCGATGATCAGGGATATTGATTCGGCAAAAAAAACTCTCGGCGAGTAGATGAACTTTTTAAATCGGCGATGATTGTGTTATACTTTCATAGCGCCAAATTTCAGGAAGCGAATTAATGAAAACACAACCAGCAGCACTTGCCAGCGAAAAAGATCCCGCAACCGCTCAGAACAAAGCCGGTATTTCCGATGGTATCGCGCTCGAAGTTCCTGCTACTCTTCCCTTTGAAGGGTTCACCTATCTTAAAAAAGAATGGGTGGACCAGGAAGACAACATCGAATCGGTGACGTTCGGTATGGCACTTGGCCATCTTAACAGCCCGGTAAACTGGGAAAATACCCAGACCTTCATAATGATGCCCGAATGGGGAACCGCTCCTCTGCGACGTTCCTGGGTAGTCCGTATTCCGACACATTTTGAGGGCGCCGAACGCTATCTGTTTCACTATTTTTTTCAGATACGCTACAGCAACGGCGACGAAAAGGTCAGCGACAACTTTACCCAGCTGGTGATGCCGAAAACCCTCGAATATATCGATCACTCAGGTAGTTGTGTCCATATCCGCATGCACTGGAGCCTCGGAAACTGGTCTTATCCGCAGGATACCGAGCTCGAAGTAGATGGTATTGACTGGGGCAGCGAATTTTCGGTAAGCCACGCCGCTTATCGTTCCGGTGACCGCCTTTATGAACACGGCCGCCTGGTTGCTGTCAAAAAAATTGAGATGCCCAGGGTGTTCAGGGCGCAAATCTGGGCTCCGCGTGGCGAAGAAATCAATTATTGTTTCAATATGCTGTCGGTCGATCATGATGGCAACCTTCAGCAGAAATGGGATAATAACGGTGGCGAAAACTTTAAGATGACTATATAAGCCAGGAGATAATCAAACAATGAGACATCCCGACATCCTTTCGCGTGAAGGCAGCATCCTGCTCATCTGTGACGTTCAGAAAAAGTGCATCAAACCGATTTACAAAAAAGAGGCAATGATCAACAACGTGAAGTCTCTCGTGGCTTTCGCTGGCATGATAGGGTTGCCGGTTCTCCTGACCGAACTGTCACCACAAAAATTCGGTGGCACGATTGAAGAAATCAAAAAACTTGTGCCAAGGTTAGAACCGATCAAGCGCAGCCGCTACAGCTGTTTCGGCAGCGAAGACCTCACTCTGCGTCTCGAAGCCATGAATACCAATACCCTGATTGTCGCCGGCATGGAAACCCATATTTCGATCTGCCCGACCGTTCTCGACGCCCTCAGCCGGGGTTATCGCGTGCATGTAGTGCTCAATGCCACAAGTTCAACCAAAAAGGTCAACTGGCATGTTGCGCTCGACAAAATGCGCCGCGCCGGTGCTGTAATTACCACCATGGAAATCGTCATGCACGAAATGATTGGTCGCGTCGATGATCCGAATTACGACAAATTCATGGAACTGGCAAGGCGGGAACTCGATCTCTGATGAACCTCCCCTTTGCCGACAATCCGGCGCCAGCCACTTTTCTAATCGGTGGCACTGGTGCCGGCAAAACTGAACTGGCACTCAATCTTTCGCTTTATAAAGCCCGCCGTTACCAGAACTCAACGCTTATCGATTTTGACATAGTCAACCCGTTTTTTCGTGTGCGCAAACTGCGCGACGAAGTCGAAAAGCACAATGTTTCGGTTATCTGCCCGGTTAACCGGGTTGTTTCCGGCGATATTCCAGCTTTGCCGGCGGCAGCCTGGGGTGCGGTCGAAAATATTTCACTGCCGATCGTTTGTGATATTGGCGGCGGCGAAACCGGTTTGCGCCCGCTGGCGCGCATGAGCGAGCTGGCTGCTGCCCGCAACGCCAATGTGTTCTTTGTAATCAACCCATTTCGGCCAGGTTTTGCACATCCAGCCGAGATCGCCGAAAACTTCCGGCACATGTGCGGCCTCTGCGCGATGAAGGTCACTCATATTGTTGCCAATCCAAATATTGGCAGCGAAACCACGGTCGAGCTGTTCTATGATGGTCTAAAGCGGGTGCGGGAATTTGCCGCGACAGCCGGGGTGCCGATTGCTTTTGCGGTTGCTGCTGAAGGGCTGGCACGTGAGCTTGGTACTCAGGCGGCTGATCTGCCGGGTTTTGCCGAAATGGCGGATTTGCCTCTGTTCGTGCTTGAGCGCTACTGGAGCGTTCCCTGGCATTTTGGCACGGTGCCTGATGCGTAGCCAGAATATTGTCATTCTGCGCGTAGGCGTAGGCGCCGTCGCAGAATCCACGCACGAACACAGGCAATGATGAAATTTTGACCGGGATTTGCTGTTTTTTACAGCTTTGTAATTGAAAAATTTGTGGTTAAGTTGTATCTATATGTAAAACAGGTTGATGCAGCTTCTCTGCTGATTTTCGGCCTACTTGCAAGGAGAAGGTAAAAACATGGGAAAGGAAACAGAAGAAATCATCATGGCCGGCTTTGGCGGTCAGGGGATACTTTTCCTCGGAAAAGTTCTGGCTGAAACCGGTATGATGACAGGGCAGAACGTGTCATGGATTCCGGCCTACGGCCCTGAAATGCGCGGCGGCACTGCCAACTGCTCGGTGGTTATTTCGAAACACGAGATCGCTTCGCCGATAGTTACTGAACCCGACACCCTGATTGCGATGAACATTCCGTCGGTCGCCAAATTCATCGACAAGATCAGGAAGGGTGGCACCCTTATCTATAACTCGTCTTTGATCGATCAGAAAGAATTTCGATCTGATATCAGGGTTTGCGGCATTCCTGCCAACCAGCTCGCAGCAGAAGCCGGCAGTGATAAAACAGCAAATGTAGTTATGGCTGGCGCTTATGCCCGGTTCAGTGATATGATGAATTTCGACGCCTTTCTCAAGGCATTTCCTAATCTGGTGCCCGGCAAGAAGAAAGATTTGCTCGAAATCAATCTGGCGGCACTAAAAAAAGGTTATGACTGCGCGAACAGCGCGCATTGACCATATTCCGGAGGGAAGACAAAATGTCAAAATGGGTTATCAATGAAAATCTCTGCAAGGGTTGTGGAATCTGTATTTCACGCTGCCCTCTCAAGATTCTTGCTTTTGCCGATCATCTTACGGCCAAGGGTGTGCATCCCGCTTCGATGACTGATGAAGCTAAATGCACCAGCTGTGCCATCTGTGCCAGAAGTTGTCCTGATGTCGCAATTGAAATTTATAAAGAAGAAAAATAAGGAGTTGAGCAATGGCTGAAAAGGTACTGATGAAAGGGAATGAAGCTATCGGCGAAGCAGCTGTGCGTGCCGGTTGTAGATACTATTTCGGTTATCCTATTACTCCGCAGTCCGAGCTGCCAGCCTACCTGGCAAAACGTCTGCCCGAAGTAGAAGGTGTATTTGTTCAGGCTGAAAGCGAAGTTGCCGCAATAAATATGGTTTATGGTGCAGGTAGCGCCGGCGCCAGAGTAATGACATCGAGCTCGAGCCCAGGTGTCAGTCTCAAGCAGGAAGGCATCTCTTATATCGCAGGTGCCGAAATTCCATGTCTGCTCGTCAACGTCGTGCGCGGCGGTCCGGGCCTTGGCAACATAGCTCCGGCTCAGTCTGATTACTGGCAAGCTACTCGCGGTGGTGGCCATGGCGATTATCGCACTCTTGTGCTCGCCCCCAATTCAGTTCAGGAAATGGCTGACATGACTGTGGCCGGTTTTGAATTCGCCGACCGTTTCAGAAACCCGGTACTTCTACTTTCTGACGGTGTTCTTGGCCAGATGATGGAACCAGTAAGCCTGCCTGATCCCATTGATTACGACGTTGATTCGAAAAAATGGGGACTTGGTTACCAGGGTAAAGACAAAAATGAACGCAACCTTTGCACTTCAATTTTCCTCGATGTAGATGAACTCGAAGAGCATAACTGGCATCTCTACCAGAAATATCAGGTAATGACAGACCTGTTCAGCAAGGGCGAATACAAAGATTTTGCCGTCGAAGAACATCTCTGTGATGACGCCGAGATCA
This sequence comes from Candidatus Riflebacteria bacterium HGW-Riflebacteria-2, assembly GCA_002839435.1. Lineage (GTDB taxonomy): Bacteria > Muiribacteriota > Ozemobacteria > Ozemobacterales > Ozemobacteraceae > Rifleibacterium. The sequence continues at coordinate 67,376 of PGYA01000027.1, forward strand.
TTCTGGTCGGTTACGGTATTATCTCGCGTATTCTCAAGACCGTCGTCGAAAAGTGCCGCAAGCGTGGCATCAAAGCCGGGCTGATCCGCCCGAAAGTGCTCTGGCCCTTCCCGTCACAGGTTTTTGAAAGACTTCAGCAGACGACCAGCAATTTTCTGGTTGTCGAAATGTCTTGCGGGCAGATGGTTGAAGACGTCAAACTCGCAGTGAATGGCAAGAAGCCGGTATATTTCTTTGGCAGAACCGGCGGCACCATCCCGTCTGATTTCGAAATCCTCAACGAAGTCGACAAAATAGTCAGACCCGACTGAAAGGAGCCAGGATAAATGAAACAGGTATTTTCCAGACCACGGAGCATGAGCAAGAAGCCTTTCCACTACTGTCCCGGCTGCGATCACGGGGTAGTTCACCGCCTGATTGCCGAAGTTATCGATGAACTCGAAATCCAGGACCGCACCATTGGCGTTGCGCCAGTTGGCTGCTCGGTTTTTGCCTACGATTATTTCGACTTCGATTTCAATCAGGCTGCGCATGGTCGCGCACCTGCGGTGGCCACCGGGATCAAGCGTGTCAGACCCGGCTCTATCGTCTTCACCTACCAGGGTGACGGTGATCTGGCCGCCATCGGAACCGCAGAAATCATTCATGCCGCCAATCGCGGCGAAAACATCACCGTCGTATTCATTAACAATGCGATTTACGGCATGACCGGGGGCCAGATGGCACCGACTACGCTGATCGGCATGAAAACCCAGACTTCGCCTTACGGTCGCGATGCCGCGACAGCTGGTAACCCGATTCGCATGAGCGAAATCATTGCAACACTCGAAAGTCCGGCTTACGTAACCCGCGTCACCGTAAACAACCCGGCTAACCTGATGAAAACCAAAAAAGCCCTGCTTAATGCTTTCACATTGCAGAAAGAGGGCAAGGGCTTCAGTTTCGTCGAAGTGGTTTCTATCTGCCCGACCAACTGGGGCAAAAAACCGACCGATTCGCACAAATGGTTGACTGAGAACATGTTACCAGTATTCAAACTTGGCACGTTCAAAGATATCCATGGCGTCGAAAAATCCTGACAGCTAGCAATAACACCCTAGGAGGCGTATATGTCGTCAAAAGTTGAAAGAATTATTCTGGCAGGATTCGGGGGCCAGGGCATACTATTTCTGGGAAAGGTGCTGGCTCAAACCGGTATGCATGCCGGTAAGCATGTCTCCTGGATTCCATCATACGGCCCCGAAATGCGTGGTGGCACGGCAAACTGCACGGTAATTCTTTCCGAAAATGAAATTGCTTCGCCAATGGTAACCGTTCCGGATACGGTAATTGCCATGAACAGACCTTCGGTTGCCAAGTTCAACCTTAAGATCAAGGCTGGCGGCATGCTCATGTATAACTCTTCTCTGATCGAGCGCCAGGAATTCCGCGATGACATCAGACTCGTCGAAATACCGGCCAGCGAAATCGCCGAAGAACTCGGCAACCCGCGCGTGGCAAACCTGGTAATGGCAGGAGCTTATTCGAAGTTCAGCAAACTCATTACCTTCGAAGATCTCGTAGCCGCTCTGCCAGACCTTATGCCCGGCGGCAAGAAGGAAATGCTCGAGATCAACCAGGCTGCCTTCAAAAAAGGCTTTGATTTCGTCGAAGAAAAGAAATACATGTTCGGTCGCTATGTTTACTCGGTGTTTAAAGGCATCTGAAAATTGTCTGCCGACTGTCAGTAAAAAGATTGCGAGGGGGCGCAGTTTATGCGCTCCCTCTTGTTAACTCCGGAGGTTTCATTGTCAAAGTCTACAGCTGTTCCTGAATCAATCAAAATAATTATCGAGGCGCTCAAAGACAAGAAGGTCGAAGACCTTGTTGTGCTCGACCTTATCGGTCTGGTGCCATATACCGATTATTTCATAATCGGATCCGGCAACAGCAGCACGCATGTGCAGACCCTTGCCGATACCGTGGCCAAACTCATCAAGATTCCCAACGTCGGCGGTGTCAGACTTGAATCTGATCAGGCCGCGAACTGGATATTGATCGATGGTGGCGAGTTTGTGCTGCATCTCTTTCAACCCAAAGCCCGCAAGTTCTACAATCTCGAAGATCTCTGGGAAGACGCGCCCCAGCTTGAGGTTTGAGCGATGGTCCCGCATGCCCGCGTAATCGAGTCTTCGCTCGAAGGCACTCTCGATGCCGACAATCGGCATCGGCTTGAGCGCGTTCTGCGCCTGCGCGAGGGCGATGCGTTCGTGATCACCGATGGACAAGGCCAGGAAGCCATCGCGGTTCTTGGCCGCAACGGTTCGTACAGCGCCAGAGAGTGGCAGACGCCCGGCCGCGAACCACGCCTGCAGGCAGTTGTTTTTGCAGCGGTTTCCAAGGGCGAGCGCTTTGAATGGCTCATCGAAAAGGCCGTCGAAATGGGCGTTGTCAAGATTGTGCCGCTGCTTACCGAACGTTGCATCGTTAAAGGGCCAGGGGCCACAAAGGTCGAACGCTGGCGCAAGATCGCGGCAACTGCGATGATACAATGTGGCGGCTGTCTGCTGCCAGAAGTAGCCGAACCGACGCAACTGGAAGATCTGCCAGCACCCGCTGCCGATACTACGCCGATTTTGCTGCACGAAGAAGCTCTTTCCGTTTCATTGCACGAGTTGCCGGTGCAGCCCGGCCGCAGCTCGATCTGGCTCGCCTCCGGCCCCGAAGGCGGCTTCTCTGATCGCGAAGTAAATCTGCTGCTCGATAAAGGCTGGCAGCCAGTATGGCTCGGCCGCCGCCTGTTCAAGACCGACACCGCCCCGACCATCGCCCTCGCCAACCTGCTCTTACGCAGTTGGTTCGGCTGAAAGGATCTGAACATGGGAAAATGCAAATGTGGTAAAAGTAAAAAAGACAAGTGCGACGGCAGCTGCAAAAAAGACAAGAAAAAAGACAAAAAGAAAGACAAAAAAGACAAGAAGACAAGAAGAAATAGCCCCTAACCCTTGCACAAAGCCACAGAGCCACAAAGACGATTAGCCAAAAAAACTGTCCACAGAAAAACAGCCCAATCCGCAGATTTCACCGATTACACCGATTTTTCCGCGTCGACGCGATTGTTAAACCGATACTTTTCTTTTAATGTTTTCTATCAGCTTTGGGACGTACAATTGAATGGTTTCCCAGACGATCTCCGAATCAACAATGTCGTAACCATAGCAATAATGTTTCGGAAGCCAACAATCTTCTCAATCTCTGGAATCTGCTCAGCCTCTTTTGGGAAATACTTTTTCAGGCGATTGAGAGCTTCACCGATTATCTCAAACTTTCTTTCGCAGGCACTCTGAATCAATTCACTTGATTGAAATGATTCTTTGTCAAGATTCTGGGTAAATTCCTGAATTGACTTTGACGCGGAAAGAACGTCAAATAAAAGTTTTTCAGCTGTATGAAGCGAAGACATTTTTTTTTGTTCTCTCTATTGATGCCTTAAGATAAGGATTCCTGATGGATTTCCTGGTAATGAGATCAATTCTACGGTTGAAAATTTTCTGAAGATGGTTCTGTAATGCAAGAAATCTATCAAGCAGATTAGATTGGTTGGGCAGAAAATCAACAACAAAATCCAGATCGCTTTCATCGTTAAACTCGTCAGTCATTGCCGAGCCGAAAAGATCTAATCGAGCCACCGACAATTGCTCGCAGAGGGCCCGAATCTCATTTTGGAAGTTATCAATGTTGAATCTCATGTAAAGATTATACCACAAGACATGGAGAATGGCTCTGTTGTTGTTAATTCGGCTTAACGCCAGTCATGACCGGAAATGAGAGACGGGCGCGGGTGTTGCGTAAGCAAGACCCGTGAACCGGCCGGTTTTTCCGCGTCTACGCGATTGTTCTGCCTCTTCAATTTATTATAATCACTCGTTCCACAGGTGAATCAACTGATTATCCTATGCCACTTTTTGTATGTATTCAGCTTCATATTCTGGAAACATGATTATTGCTGGGTGAATACCAAAGGCGTGTGCCAGACTCTCAGCTCTTTTTTTTCCGATTTCAACCTTGTCA
>PGYA01000181.1 GCA_002839435.1 Candidatus Riflebacteria bacterium HGW-Riflebacteria-2
CTCCGCCGGTTCCTAGTTCGAATTCGCATTCCTGTTCGTAATTCCTAGTGACGCCGCCGGTTGAAACCGAAGGCTAGTTCGACCTCATGAACGGAACCCAAAGCCCTGCGGGCTCCCGTTGTGCGTTCGAAGGGTGTTGGCGGCAAATGCCAGGGCGGGGACGGCTAACACGGGGGTTGGGGCGTGTGCTCGTTGCCCGTCGGCGGCAATGCTACGCCACCGCCCGACTCCCCACGAGCGGGCTCTGCCGTCGGTTTCAACCGGCGGCGTCTCTTGATTTGGGTCTACCCTTGGCCCATGTTCTTCACCACGTTTCACAAGCAGACGACGTCGGGCACGGACATCCTCGACATCACAGGCGACGTGGAGGCCGCGATCGCAAGCTCGAAGCTGACGGACGGCCTCGTCACGGTCGGGGTGGCGGGATCCACCGCGAGCATCACGACCATTGAGTACGAGTCTGGGGTGGTCAACGACTTGCGAGCGGCGATCGAGCGCATTGCTCCCCGCGAGATGCACTACGACCACGACGCGCGCTGGGGGGACGGTAACGGCTACTCGCACGTTCGCAGTGCGTTGCTGGGGCCGTCCGTGTCGATTCCGCTGCTGCGTGGCAGCCTGGTGCTCGGGACGTGGCAGCAGCTGGTGCTCTGCGACTTCGACAACTGCGGCCGCAAGCGCGACGTGTACGTACAAATCATGGGGGGCTGACGGAGTCGGACCCCGGGACCATGTCGACAGCGTGCAGTCGAAAAGAGCGGCTCTTGCACGAAGGACAAGGCACGTTCTCCCGCAGCGCGGAGGCAATGTCCCGCAGGCGCGTCCCGCCACAGCTCGCACACCGGTTGCCGGCCGGGAGCCCCGCCTGCCTGGCGCGAAACCCCAGACGAACGGCCCGGCTCGCGACCCACGTCAGCGCAAGCCAGGAACCGATGCCGAGCATCGGCAACACCCACGTCGGCAACCGCGCCAGCGCCCCCCCCATGAACAGCAACGTGAGCGCCACGACCACGAGCAGACAGCCCACCATGGTGATCGGGAAGCTCAAGATCGCG
>PGYA01000182.1 GCA_002839435.1 Candidatus Riflebacteria bacterium HGW-Riflebacteria-2
CCTGATTTCTTCGTATGCTTCCTGATTCAGATATTTGAATGCTAAATCTTCCAATTCCCATTTCAAATTACGCAAGCCAAATCGGTTGGCAAATGGTGCGTATATATCCATGGTTTCTCTGGAAAGTTTGATTCTACTATCCTCGGATAAATATTCCAAAGTTCGCATATTGTGAAGTCTGTCCGCTAATTTGATAAGTATAATTCTTACATCGCGGAATAATGAAATCAATAGTTTTCGATAATTTTCAGCTTGATTTTCAACCGGTAGATTGTTGTTTTCAATATGACCGATTCGATATATATTTTCAACTATATTAGCAACGGTAGAACCAAATTCCAGTCTGATGTCTTTAATATGGTAAACGTCGCCCTGGTCGGGGACATCATGCAACAAAGCCGCAATTACCGATGTTTCGTCCAATGGGATTTCTTTAAGTACAATGCGAGCAACTTCAAGTGGGTGAGTGTAATACGGGTCACCGGAATTACGGATTTGATTTTCATGAGCGTCCATACACATCATGAATGCTTTGCGTATTTTTTGTTCGTTAAATTTATTGAGGTGAATTTTACATTCTTTGAGCAAAAATGCCAAATCGGATTGAGCGTCCAGCCCAAATTTATGAATACTGTTTTCCTCTGCTTTTGTTTTATTGCCAAATGGAAGTGTAAGAATGCTCATTGCCGCTACTTATAAAAAAGAGTTAGTAATATGTTTCAATTGTTCATTCCATGTTTTTGAGTCATGGTCCCATTTAGTATCCCACAAATCACATCTATGTTTAATATCCTTTGACCTGAGAATATCGGAAAATGTTTGAGTTTGATCGGGACTTTCGTATCGTCCACTGCCCGAAGCCAAGTATATATGTTTGCGATTGAGCAAATAAGACATCCAGTAGTTATCGTTTAGATTAGGGAGATAATCAACAGGTGAATTGAAATAACAATTTTCGTCGAAATACCCTTTTGTCAACTTTCGAATATCGTAAAAGCCGCTTAGAGCAATAGTCCCCATGAAAATATCGGGTCGTCTGAAAAATGTGTTT
>PGYA01000028.1 GCA_002839435.1 Candidatus Riflebacteria bacterium HGW-Riflebacteria-2
TCATCAAGGATATTCTTAAGAGCCGGAAAATCAAACCGGAACGGACTTTCGTATCAATCTCCGGGCAGAACGTGATCATGCGCTTCACCAAGCTGCCGGTCATGTCGCCGGATGAACTTGAGCAGACTGTGCGCATCGAAGCCGAACAGTATGTTCCTTATGCCATCGATGAAGTAAGCATTACGCATGCCGTATTGAGCACTGTCGAAGAAGACGAAGAAGGTGGCGGCAAGTATTCGATTCTTCTGGTGGTTGCCCAGAAAGACCTGGTCAATTCATATACTGACGTTCTCAAGAGCGCCGGTGTTACCCCGGAAGTAGTCGATGTAGATACTATCGCGGCCATCAACGCGCTCGAAGGCTCATATATGCAGACAGCGAGCACCCAGGAAGGCGGCGAAGTCGTAGCTATAATCGATGCTGGCGCCAGAACCACAAACATTTCGGTTCTCAAGTCAGGCAACCTGATGTTTACAAGAAACATTCCGATTGCCGGCAACAACATATCCGAAATGATTAAAGACGTCATGAAGCAGGAATTCGATCAGGCTGAAGCGCTCAAGATCGAAGAAGCTGAAGTAAGCATCGGTGATGCCGGCGCCAATGAAATATCAGAAGTGGTCAAAACCACGGTTGAAGAGCTGGCTTCTGAAATAAGGCGCTCATTCGACTATTTCAAGGCGCAATCTCGTGAACCTCTCATTCACCGGATAATTCTTTCCGGCGGCAGCTCAAATCTCAGGAGCTTTAACACATACATCAGCAATGAACTCGGTGTAGATGTGTTCATGGGCAATCCGCTCGAGGGAATTGCCGTTACCGCTCCGGATCCTGATGAACTCTATGACAACCTGCAACAGTATACGGTCGCCATCGGGCTTGCCTTAAGAGGGGTGGTGGAAGACTAATATGATTAGAATTAACCTTTTAACGGTCAAACGGCGCAAGCCGATTCAGGTTCCGTTCGCTGCCATTTTCTTCGTCATCGGCGTTGTCGGTATCGTTGCCGGCTTCATGGCCGGAACCAAGATGATTGAAGGCATGAACGATGACGCGATCGCTCAGCGCCAGCAACTTAAAAACGAAATTGCCCGCGAACAGTCAAAACTCGATATCAAAGACCGCCTCCGCCAGGAACGCGGCAAAATCGAATCAGACATTTCCAGGCTCAAGCAGCTTTCAGGCGCGACACTGCTGCAGTGGTCACAGGCATTCAGCAACCTGACCAGCGTTGTGCCCGAAAAAACTGTGTGGATAACCAATCTGCGTATCGACTCCGACCGCCGGGTTCAGATCACTGCCTATTCGTGTAACGAAGACGGCGCCGAAGAACCCAAAACTGGCGGTCAGCTGACCAAGGGTATTCAGCAGTTCATACAGGAACTGCAGGGTCACGAACATTTTGAAGAAGTGTTTCTGACCAGCGCAACCAAGAATATTTACGAAAAAATGCCGGTCTGGCGCTTTGAAGTGAACTGTCGCATCAAGCGAGATCTCGGCGACAAGAATCTGGGAGGTTGAAATGAACAACTTTGCCGTAGTAACGATTTTCCTCCTGGTTATCGCAATAGGTGCCGGGGTGTTTTTCTACATGAACTACTACCAGCCGATGGAAGAGGAAGGCAAGAAGATCAGCTCCGAAATCGAAGGCCTGAAGAGACAAAAAGCTCAACTCGCCAATATCGAAGAGGAGATGGCCGAACTGCGCAACCAGATATCGAAACTGACAGAGCAGAAAAACAAGTTGCAGATGGAATCAAACCAGCTCAACACCGTTGTTCCCAAGCTGCTTGAATCTACAGAAACCGTCGCCAACAAGTTCAAGGTGAAATTTCAGGATATCAGAATATCACCTCTGGTTCGCGCCGAAGACTGGTCTGAACTGCCGGTTGAAATGACTGTTCTGGGCACTTTCAAAGACATCGGTAATTTCCTTACAATCATGGAACGCCGCAAGATCATCAACCTGGCGGCAGGCTCAATGAATGTGTCGGTTTCTGCCGAAATTGACCGTGACAGTAAAAGTCCTCTTCTCAGCGTAACTCTCAGTGCCAAAGTCTATATCATGGGCAGTGGAATATAAATAAAGGAGGCCTGACTAGTATGAACAGATACAGCCCAGCTAAATTATTGGGAATCATCTTTCTGGCAGTGTTCCTTCTTGCCGTTCCGGTCGTTTTCGCTGTAGATGACCTCGATGACTTCGGAGGCCTGGACGATCTTGGCGGCGATACTGCAGCCTCTCCAGATGCCCCTGTTGCAGCTGAAGGTGGCGATGGCATGGTTGCCGAAAGCCCGTCTTCAGGCAGCGTTGTCGATACATCCAAGATGACCGAAATGGAACAGGTCGATTCGCTGATAAACAAATTTTCTTTCGCACCTGAAATTCCGAACAAGGACCCATTCAAGCCAATCGTCGAAAAGAAAGTTGTTCTACCTCCGGTAAGAACCGTTCAGCCGGTATCAAGACCGAGTGACAGCAAACCGCAGCCGCCACCGGTCAAACCAATCAAAGTCTTTGTTACCGGTATTGTCGGCAACGAAGGAGCGAGACTCGCAGTAATCAAGTTTGAAGACGAAGAGCACACTGTATCCAAGGATCAGATAGTTGACGGCAAATTCAAAGTCGTCGATATTCAGAATGACCGTATTGTTGTTTATTCAAACAAGGAACAACGCCGCCACACCTTCAAAATCGGCGGCGACGAAAAAGAGTGATCTGCTGATTGCATGCCAGAGGGCTGTAACAGAACGCGCCTGCCAAAACAGGAAATCGTAATGCTACAGCCCTTTTTCATTGCTGCTGATATGGTCGATGGCAGAACGCCCGACGACAGAACAACAAAGGAGAAATAATGAAGAGGAATTTCATGTGGATAACCTGGGGCCTGATAAGTCTGATAGCTCTTATGACAATGGGTTACAAAAGCATCGCTTCAGAACTGGAAAAACAGAACCAGACTCAGAACAGGCCTGTCCTTATCTTGCCTGATAGAACGCCATGATTTAATTGTAGACAATCAGTTCAAAAATTATTATTTAAGGTCAATAATCTGCCGCAACCAGTCGATACTGGTTGCGGTTCTTATTTAACCGCCATCATGTGGTTACAAAAAAGAGCGAAAGAAAAACAAAAATTTGCTTCATAAATCACAAAAACTTGTCGATGTATCAACTGACAAACCAGAAATGGCAATTGTCGGAGATTTTGTTGTCGGACATTCCCGTTCGGAGGTATAGAAGAATGTGTTCCACGGGTTACACCAGGAAGAAAACCAACATCTTACTACTGTTTGCGGCTCTCACTGTCGCACTGTTGTTGCCGGGCTCTCTCAGAGCCGATGACAACATTACCCTTGATTTCCGAGACACTGACATTCGCCAGATCGTCAAGGTAATCGCCCAGCAGTCAGGAACGAATATCATTGCTGAAAAGAGCGTCAGCGGCCGCGTAACTGTCAAGCTGACAGACGTTTACTACGAAGAAGCCATGAATCTGATCGCCAAAACCAACGGTTTTGCGGTTCGCAAGATTGGCAACACCTGGATCCTTGCCGATGAGAAAAAGCTCATCAATGCCTTCGAAAAAGGGCAAACGGTCACCAGACGTCTACAGTATGCCAAAGCTGCTGATGTGGCCAAGCTCTTCGGTGCTTCTACCGGAGCGGCCAAGGGTGGCGTTTCAGTTACCCCGGATGAGCGCATCAACGCACTCATTATCGAAGGCTCGAAGGAAATGATTGACCAGGCCAAAAAGCTCATCGAAACTGTTGACGTACCTGTTCACCAGTGCATGATGGAAGCCAAGATAGTCGAAGTAAAAACTGACGCTTCGAAGAGTATCGGCTTCAAATGGCAGGGCAAGGTCGGCACAACCGACGCAGCATATTCAAGCTTCGAATCACTGCCAGTACTCTCCACCAAGGAATACTTTGCAGTTAACCCGGATTCTGGCCTCTATCAGGAAGCCTTCACCGGTCAGCAGGGCGACATGTTCGGACTCGGCGACTTCTATCGCGAGAACCTGCTGTTCAAGGCAACCTTCTCAGCCCTCGAAACCCGCAACGAAACCAAGGTTCTGTCGAATCCTAAGATCTCGGCGGTTAACGGTCAGGAAGCGGAAATTATCGTCGGCACCAAGGTTATCTACCCGGGTGGCGCTGACCAGCCTCCGAAAGAAAAAGACACCGGTATCAAGCTCAAAATCACACCACGCATCAACGACGACGGCTACATCACTGTAGACGCTGAACCAGAAGTATCATTCGTTGAATCATGGTCTAACAACAACATGTATCCGGTTATCGGCACACGCTCTGCCAAGACTACCGTTCGCGTCAGAGACGGCGAAGAGATTCTCATCGGCGGCCTGATCAGAGACGAAGAAGGCAAAGAAAGCAACAAGATTCCGCTGCTCGGCAATATTCCGATCATCAAGAATCTGTTCAGCTTCAAGGGCAAGAAGGGCCAGTCTCAGGAACTCATTATCCTGATCACCCCGCACATCATCGCCCAGAGTATCGAGTCAGCCGCTCCGACCTCACTGGTTCCGGCAGGCATGCCAACGACCGCTGCCACACAACAGCCGTCATTCAACCAGCCGGCCGGCACGATCGACGACTCATTCGACAACGCATTCGACACATCGTTCTGATACCTCCGACACAAAAGGGGCTGAACCAAAGGGTTCAGCCCCTTCTCCTTTTAGTCACAAAGGCAGCACTGATTCTATCAAGGCAGACGCTGCTGTCGATGCCGCAACTCTTCAAGGCGGGTATGAACCTCTGCCAGGGTGTTGCCGCCAGTCATTACCAGAAGCTGCGAGGCAAGTTCGACCGCAACAACCGATTCGGCAACAACAGCTGCCGCAGTAAGCGCCTGAGTGTCTGAGCGATAGAATGCCGGCACAGCTGGCTCACCAGTTCTCAGGTCAACCGAAGGCAGGCCGGCATTAGCTGGCAGCGGCTTCATGTGAAAGCGCATAATCAGTGGCGCGCCGTTGCTCATGCCGGCCTCGAGACCGCCAGCATAATTGCTTAATCGCGACCAGCCATTCTCAGATGAGTAAGCAACCGGGTCAGCAGCCTGGCAGAGTCCATGTGCCTGCGGTTGAGCGAAGCCAACTTCAACCCCTCTGATCGCCGGAATACTCATAAGCGATGCTGCCAGCCGCGCATCAAGTCGCAGATCATGCTGGCTGTGGCTGCCAAGTCCAACCGGCAGATTCCAGAAAATCACGGCAGCAGTACCGCCAAGACTTTTATTGGCGGCGGCAGCTGAGTCAACCAGACTTTTCCAGGTCGAAACGACAGCCTTGTCGGGCGTCATAAAGTCATCGCCGACGTCTGCAATAAGTGCTGCCAGCTCAGTCGGCCTGCGCTGATAATCGATATCGGCGACAACGGATGCAATCTGTTCAAGCAAACACAGAGACTCGATGCCAAGCGCGCGCAGCAGGCAGCGTGGCGGCACTGACAAGGCAGTCCGCATAACAGTCTCACGGGCAGAAGCACGTTCGCGAATGTTCCGGCAGTCATTTAATCCGTATTTGACCGCCCCGGCAAGATCAGCATGACCCGGCAGCGGCACCGGTATTGCCACTTTTTCTTCATCTGATTCGGCAAAGGGATGCATAAACTCGCGCAATTCATGGTGAACAGCGTTTTCTATATGCAATGCAATCGGAGCACCAGTCGTATAACCGCCGCGCAAACCGGCAGTTACCCGCACCTCATCGGCTTCAACCTGCTGGCGGGCGCCGCGGCCATAGCCGGCACGACGACGTTTGAGAACAGCAGCGAAATCGGCAGGCGCGATCTTTACGCCAGCCGGCATACCGTCGATAATGCCGGTCAGAGCGATGCCATGTGACTCTCCGGCAGTAAGAAAGCGCAGGCTCATGTTGGTTTCTCCGATAGCTCAGATTTATTTTCGCCCCATTTTAACGCAAACAGGGGTTTTGCGCAAAAATACTCTTAAATATGGGCCGCCAGATGCCGATTAACTTTCTGATAAATAAAAAAATCAGAAATCCCTAATCCCTGGCAGAAATTTTGCCGATATATCGTTTAGGGAAGGTGTTATTTTGGCAAATTTGAATCCGACAGAAGAACAACAACGCACAACAGCAGTCGAGCTTCTCGGCCGCGACCCGCGCACACCTTTTACGGTCAAGACCTTCTGCCCTGATGGCAGCCCTCAGGTTCTTCTCGCCGACCCGGTATTTAAAGAAGATGGCATCTGGAAACCTTTTCCGGCCTTCCTGTGGCTGGTCTGCCCACGCCTTAAAGCGCTGGTAGCGAACCTTGAGCAGCAGGGGCAGGTAAGAGAATATTCACAGAGACTCAAGTTGGACGAAGCTTTCAGAGAAAATTTCATGAATGGACAGAAAGAAGTAGCAGAACTTCGCGTCAGCCTGGCCCAAAAAATATATCCGGGCGAACTGCCCGAACATATCAGGGAAATACTGGCCGAAACGACTGTAGCTGGCAGCAGAGATTTCAATGGCGTCAAGTGCCTGCATTCACATCTGGCACAGGAACTGGCCTTTCACAACAACCCGATCGGCGCGACAGTGCTGACACAGATCAAAAACTGCAGCGAAAAAGACCATTGCGGCACGATGCGTGCCAGAAGGAGCGAACCTTGATACGTGGCATATATACAGCTTCATCATCGATGCTGTGCGAAATTGTCAGACAGGACATGGTCGCCAACAATCTGGCAAACGTTGACACGGCCGGTTTCAAGCAGGATCAAGGCATCTTCAAGGAGCTGCCGACAATGGTGCTGCGCAAGGTCAACGACGGTCAGCTTTATCCGCCCCGACCATTTTACAAGTTCCCTAAAATTGGTGAACTCGGCACCGGCGTAATTGTCGATGAGTCGTTCACCAATTTCAAGGCCGGCGCCTTCGACTACACCGGCAACGACCTCGATATCGCCCTCGAAAACGAAAAAGCCTTTCTCGTTGTCGAATCAAGCAAAGGCACCAGGTTCACCCGTGATGGCATTCTAACCATTAACCATGAGGGTTTCCTCACCAATATGCATGGTGACTACATTCTTGCCGACAGCGAACCAGTTGATGAAAACCCCGGCAGTATCCTTGACGAAGAGGGCAATCTCAACACCCGCCTGCAGAGAGTGCAGGTTGGCGAAGGGCAGGCGGTAACCATAGACCGCAGCGGCCGGGTTCTGGTTGATAATGCCCCGCTGTTCAGAATAGCACAGGGCATCGCCTCAGACCGCAAGGCCTTTCGCAAGGAAGGCGCCAACAAGTTTGTGCGCGCCTACGGCGAAGTTGCGCGAGCCGAGGGCAATATCAAGCAGGGGTATGTCGAAAAGCCTAACTTCAGCCTGGTTGAGGAAATGGTGCGCATGATCGAAGTATCACGCGCTTACGAAGCGAATTCAAAAGTTATCCAGTCGCATGATGGCCTTCTTGATAAGGCAATCAACTCGGTCGGCGCAACACGCCGCTGACGCATAATCTGAAAGAAGCGGAGGAATAGAAGCCTATGCTGAGATCACTGTGGTCTGCATCAACAGGCATGAAAGGTCAGGAGACCAACATCGCCGTAGTCTCCAACAACCTTGCCAACGTAACGACAACGGGGTTCAAAAAGAGCCGGGTCGACTTTCAGGATCTGATGTATCAAACAATCGCCGAACCTGGAGCGCCAATATCGAGTGACAACACCTACCCGGTAGGTATTCAGCTCGGTCATGGTGTCAGGCCGGTAGCTACCCAGCGCATGTTCTCACAGGGCGAGTTCCAGCAGACCGAGCAACCGCTCGACGTGGTAATCGAGGGCAAAGGCTTCTTTCAGATTCAGTTGCCCAACGGTGACATCGCCTATTCGCGCGACGGCGCCTGGAAACTGTCTGAAGACGGCGTTGTCGTAACCTCAGACGGCTACACGGTTCTGCCCGGCTTTACCATTCCGCGTGAGGCTATTGGCCTCAACATCACTTCCTCGGGTATCATCGCCGCCAAGATGCCTGGTCAGGTCGACCTCGAAGTTCTTGGCCAGATCGAAACCGCCAACTTCATCAATCCGGCCGGTCTCAAGGCCATTGGCCGCAACCTGTTCATTCCGAGCGGCAGTTCGGGTGATGCCGTGGTTGGCATTCCTGGAACTGAAGAACTTGGCGAAATCGCCCAGGGATTTATCGAAATGGCCAACGTCAAGGTCGTCGAAGAAATGGTCAACATGATCGTCGCCCAGCGCGCATACGAAGCGAACTCCAAGACCATTCAGACATCTGACACCATGTTGCAGATCGCCAACAACCTGCGTAGATAAGGTAACCAGCCTTGAACAAATATAACCTGACCAGGCGAATCGGCTCAATCGTTATTGGCTGCGGCGTTGCTATCTTGTGCTGCTGTCAGGCCAACGCTGCAATCATAATGCCTTCGGCAAAGGACCAGATCACCGCCCTCAAGTCCACTGTACTTATCAACAGCAGCGAAATAAAGGCCGACTGCCTTATAAAAAGCGAAGCAAGCCCTGAACTGCGCGAAAACCTTGCGGCAATTCAACTTGGGCATATCCCCGACCCTCTCGGCGAACTGGTTCTTGCCGGATCTGATATTGAGCGCAAACTTGGCAGTCTTGCCAGCCGGCTTTCCATCCCCGACCACGTCACCATACGCAGAGCAGGAGCGATGCTCAAGGGCGCTGATATAGCTGAGCGCATCACCTCGCTCTGCAAAGGCCCAGACGCTGAAGACCTGGCTGTCGACCTGTCACGCGTGCCGACCAACATAGTTCTGCCCGGCGCCCTACAAAACTGGGAAATAAACACCAACTCAGACAACATTCTTGGCATGCGTCTTTTCGTGCTGACGGCACAAACCGACGGCGGCCCTTTCCGCCAGCTGATACAGGTTCGCGTCAGCCGAATCGTCGAAGCCGCTGAACTCACGAGGCTGGCCCGACCCGGCGAAACGATCAACAACAATATGATCAGAAGAAAGCAGGTCGAAGTAAAGAGCGACCAGAGCAATATTCCGGTAACCTATGCCGAAGCTGTGGGAAAATGCCTCGGCCGCTTCAAATCAGCCGGAACCGTTTTGCGCAGTAGCGACCTGTCAACTGGTTCCGGTAACATCTGCAAAAGCAGTGACAAATCAGACAGTAACCTCAGAAGTGAAAGTTTCGTTAAGGTGGCAAAGCGTGACTCCTGGGTCATCAAGCCCGGAGAAAATGTTGATTTTCATTTCAACAGCGGCACGCTGTCGCTCAAGATTCCTGCCCGGGCAGTTCAGGGCGGCAGTGAAGGCGACGAAATCACCCTGATAAACTTGCAGAACCAGCGCCGGATACGTGGCGTAATAAAAGAAAAAGGCAGGGTAGAATATGCACAGAATTAGAATTTTGCTGGCTTTGTGCCTGATGATGATTGTAGCCAGTGGTCTATCGGCTAACTCTCTGTGGTTGAGTGGCAACGATCTCTATTCGTCTAAAAATGCACGCGAATACCAGCCCGGTGACATAATCACCATTGTAATTTCAGAAGAATCCAACGCTCAGTCGAAAGCTACCACCAGCACTCAGAAGGAAAGCATAAACGAAGTATCTACCGGACCTGAAATTCCTATCGTTAAGAACCTGGTAAAGAATTTCGTCGGCAAAACCGAGTCTAACACTGAATTTGACGGTGAGGGCACAACGACCCGTTCAGGCAAACTCACCGGCACAATCACCGCTACCGTACTCGAAGTGCTCGCTAACGGCAATCTGCTCGTTGAAGGCAGTCGTTCGATTGTGGTCAACCGTGAAACCCAGATCATGAAAGTTCGTGGCGTCGCCCGCCCTCGCGATATAGACGGCAACAACGTAATTAATTCCAAACTCCTAGCCGATGCCCAGATCAAATTTGACGGCAGAGGCGTTGTCGGCAGAGTTAACCGCCCCGGTATCGTCACCAGACTGTTTCAGAGCGTGCTGTAAACTTTTTATACGCACATAATAAGTTAATCTAAAATAACCGCCCGATACGGGCGGTTATTTTTTTGCACCAGATTGTGCACAATACATTGAAATTACATCAGCAAATCTGCTATAAATTTACATACGTGTGAAGGAACATCCTGATGTATATCCTAGGGATCTCAGCCTATTACCATGACTCTGCCGCATGCCTTGTGCATAACGGCAAGATCGTCGCGGCTGCACAGGAAGAGCGCTTTACCCGCATAAAACATGACAGCAGCTTTCCTTTGCACGCGGTAAAATATTGTCTGAATAGTGCTGGCATCGGCATGCAGCAGGTCAACATTCTGGTGTTCTATGAAAAGCCTTTTATCAAGTTCGAAAGGCTTCTCAAAACTTACTTAAGCTTCGCACCGGCCGGACTCAGCTCATTTTTTCATTCCATGCCACTCTGGATCAAGGACAGACTGTTCATGAAGTCAGAGATTGCCCGGCTGGTCAAAGAAAGCTTCGGCAATCTGCCAGAACAAATCTTCTTTTACAAACATCACCGCTCGCACGCGGCATCAGCTTTTTTTCCCTCGCCATTTGAAGAAGCAGCAGTTCTCTGCCTTGACGGAGTCGGTGAATGGGCAACCACTACCGCCTGGCAAGCCAGCGGCAGCAGCTTAAAGCAACTCTGGGAGATCAGGTTTCCTCATTCACTCGGGCTTCTATATTCTGCTTTTACGGTTTATGCCGGCTTCAAGGTCAACAGCGGCGAATACAAGCTGATGGGACTGGCTCCATACGGAAAGCCTTTGTATAAGCAGCTGATTCTCGACAATCTCATCGATGTCAAGTCAGATGGCACCTTTCGCCTGAACATGGATTACTTTGACTATTGCACCGGTCTTAGCATGTTCAACGACC
Source organism: Candidatus Riflebacteria bacterium HGW-Riflebacteria-2 (assembly GCA_002839435.1). Lineage (GTDB taxonomy): Bacteria > Muiribacteriota > Ozemobacteria > Ozemobacterales > Ozemobacteraceae > Rifleibacterium. The sequence continues at coordinate 10,857 of PGYA01000028.1, forward strand.
GCTTCTGCCAACTTTTTGGCGGCGCAGCGAAGAGACCTGACGAGCAAACGGGCGAACGCGAGATGAATCTGGCAAGATCGGTTCAGGAGGTCTGCGAAGAGGTCGTGCTGAAGCTGGGCACGAGCCTGCATGCCGAGACCGGGCGCGAAAACCTGTGCATGGCGGGCGGCGTAGCGCTCAACTGCGTGGCCAACGGCCGCCTGTTGCGCGAAGGCCCGTTCAAATCAATCTGGATCCAGCCAGCGGCCGGCGATGCCGGCGGGGCTGCCGGAGCAGCACTTGGCGTCTGGTTCGAGCACCTCAAAAATCAGCGCAAACCTGAAGCGCCAGACATGATGCAGGGCTGCTACCTTGGCCCGGCCTTCACCAACGCCGAAATTAAATCCTTTCTCGACCAGCACGCGATTCCTTATACGCAAATCGACGATTCGCCGCTGTTTGAAAAAATCGCCAGCGATCTCGAAGCCGAAAAGGTCATCGGCTGGTTTTGCGGCCGCATGGAATACGGCCCGCGTGCGCTTGGCGCCCGCAGCATAATCGGCGATGCGCGTTCAAAAAAAATGCAGAAGGTGATGAACCTCAAAATCAAGTTTCGCGAGTCATTCAGACCTTTTGCGCCATCAGTTCTGCGCGAACGCCTCTCAGACTATTTTGAGCTCGCCAGCGACACACCATACATGCTGCTGACAGCACAGGTAAAGAAAGAGCGCATGTATGAACTGAGTAAAGAGCAGCGAACTCTTACCGGCCTTGACCTGCTTAATGTAGCAAGATCCGAAATTCCGGCAATAACCCACGTCGATGGCTCGGCTCGAATTCAGTCAGTTCATCCAGACACCAACCCGCGCTATCACACTATGATAAAGGCATTTGAGCAGAAAACCGGCTGCGGCGTAATAGTGAACACCTCATTTAATGTGCGCGGCGAACCTATTGTCTGCACGCCTGTCGATGCCTACAAATGCTTCATGCGCACCGAAATGGACAGCCTTGTGCTCGAGAACTTCTATCTTAGCAAAGAAGATCAGCCAAAAGAAATAATAGAGAAACTGGGACTTGAAACCTTTGCACCCGACTGAACAAATGACAACTGAAGCCCTGTCTGGCACAAGCGAACGCAGCAGTGAACTGCGCAATTTTGGCTTGCTGGTCGGAACCGCATTTCTTGCAATAGGTCTCTGGCCTCTACTTCGCCAGGCCGATGCCAGAACCTGGGCTCTCGTTCTGGCAACCTGTCTCATACTGCCGGCTTTGCTCAAGCCTGACTGGCTGCAATTTCCGCATGCCGCCTGGCTAAAAATCGGCACCGCACTCGGCTGGTTCAATACCAGACTCATTCTCGGCATACTCTATATAGTAGCCATAGTTCCAATCGCTCTGATTCTGCGCATCAGCGGCAAAACTCCGCTACAGCTGAAAATCGACAAAAATGCGCTGAGTTATCGCGAGCAACCAGATTCTGATGACGATCAGAACCTTACTCAGCAATCTTAAACAGAGGACAACACAATTGAATAATCTCGAAAAAACAACAACCAGAATGGCAACAATCGCCGAACTGCTCGGTTTCTTATGGAAGAAAAAGCAGTGGTGGCTGCTGCCGATAGTCATCAGCCTGCTGATGCTCGGCATTCTGCTCACCCTTGCCAGCTCCTCACCCCTCGGCACATTTATGTATACAATATTCTAACTTCGTGCTCGTGCTCGTGCTCGTGCTCGTAATCGTAATCGAATGAGCTTTCAACTTGAAATCGCGCGCGCGCGCCTGCATGAATAATTTCCGGCAATGAATCATGGACTAATATGGGTTTGTTGAAAAAAATAACGCTGGCAATATTACTGTTGATTGTTCTTCCGGTGCTCCTGCTGGGCCTGGCGGAACTGGCCTGTCATGCAGTCGGCATCGGTTACCCGACCAGCCTGTTCATAAAAGACAGCATGCCGGACGGAACGCCTTGTCTACGCATCAATTACCAGGCTGCCCGTCGTTTTTTTCCGGGAAATCTGGCGCGCCGGCCGCTGCCAGAGATCATGCCTGCGGTCAAGCCGGCAAAGCGACTGCGCATTTTTGTTCTGGGCGAATCGGCAGCCCGCGGCGAGAAGCTTGCTGACTTTTCTTTCGCACGTATGCTCGAGGCCGCACTCAACAAAGGCTCGTCTGAGCAGGTTGCCGAAGTCATCAATACCGGGATTCCGGCAATAAACAGCTGGGTACTGCGCGAATTCTGCCGGGAAATCGTCAATTATCAACCTGACGCACTGGTTATTTATGCCGGTCACAACGAATTCATCGGGCCATACGGCCCGGCCAGCGTCTTCGGTCTGGCAAAGAATCGAAATGCCGCCCTTACTGGCATCTGGGCATCTTCTCTGCGTATTATTCAGGCGCTTAAAAGCGACCGGATGCCGACAGAACTTACTAAGGGCTGGCAGGGGCTCGAAATGTTCCTTAAGAACAGTATTCCGGCCGACAGCCCGTTTGTGAAAGAGTGCCTCGCCAACTGGCAGGCAAATATGTCAGATATCTGCAAGCTGGCGCAAGAACGCGGAATACCTGTCGTCTGGTGCCAGGTGCCGGTCAACCATAAAGACTGCCCACCCTTCATGTCTGATACCAGAGGCCTCAATCAGGCTGATCTCGACAAAATCAAAACTTTTGGCGAAAAAGTCAGTGAAGGCGACACTTCCACCGCCGCCCAGCTGGCCAAAGAACTTGAAAATACAGCAAAAAATAATGCTCTTTATAACTACCTGGCCGCGCTTCTGAATAATGGCACAGGCGACAGGAAGCTTGCGAGAGAACTATTCAAAAAAGCTGTCGATCTTGATTGTTTCAGAGTGAGAACCACCGACGCGTTTAACATTGCCGCCCAGAAAATAGCACAAAGCTATGGCGCCGAAACAGTTCTCTTAGCCAATCTTTTTGCCGAAAAATCAGCCGAACAGACAACAGGTAAAAATCTTATCTACGACCATGTCCATCTGACGTTCAGAGGGCACTATCTCGTCGCCCGCAGTGTTTATTGGGCGATGGTCGAAACACCTTTAAAGAACAAACTACCGCCTGGGTTCTCCTTTCCCGATGAAAAAGAAATGCTGGAGCTGCTGGGATACAGCAATGCCGATGCCATAGCCAATTTAGAACATATTATCAGCAGTATGAGCAGACCGCCATTCACCCTGCAGTACAATCATGCCCGGCAGCTGGCGGATCTAGCGAAAGAGCTGGCAGAGTTGCAGCAGCGAAGCGACCAAGTCAGTGCTACCGCAGTCTCCCGCGTAGCACTCGACCGCCAGCCATATAATCATCGAAGCGCAGCGCGTCTGGCCATGCGGCTCAACGACCAGCCGCAGGCAGCCACAAATCTGTTTGAACAATCGCTTAAGCTGAACCCATTCAACATTGACACCCTCAACAACCTGGCATCTTTGCAGATACAACAGAACCAGCTGGCAGAAGCAGAAACGCTACTTAAAAGGGCACTTGATCTGGCCCCGGGCTTTGCCCAGGCTTATTTCAACCTTGGCTTGATTGCCGCTGCCCGCAAAGACACAACCTTGGCGGCAGCGCACTACAAAACTGCGGCAGCGGCCGATCCCGCCATGTTTCTGGCCTTACGCAACCTTGGCAATCTGCACTTTCGCAACCGCGAGTTTGCACAGGCCAAGAGCACATATGAAATGGCAGCAGCAGCAGCGCCGGAAGACATGCCGTCACAGCTGGGAATTGGCAACTGCCTCATGGAAATGCAAGAGCCAACGATGGCAGTAGAGATGTATAAAAGGGCTGCCGAAGCTTTTGCTGATTCTCCCCTGCCCCGTTACAGCCTCGGCAAAGCTCTTGAAAGCTCGGGCAAGCCAGCCGAAGCCGCCAGACCCTACGAAGAAGCGGCAAAACTTGGGCACCTGCCTTCCCTGCAACAGCTGATCAATCTTCAGCTTTCAGAAAAAATCACGCTCAACTCCGAACATTTTGCCAAACTCTGCCTGCTCGGCTGCGAAATGACTGATTTCAAAGACCCATGGTTCAACCAGACCCTGGCCATTTCGCACGCGCAGCGCGGCGAACTCGATGAAGCACTCGGCATTCTGCACCGCGCCGCCGCCCTGGCCCAAGAACAAGGCAAGAATGAACTCCTGCGGGAAATAGAAGCCAACATAGAATTGATCACCACTTCCAGATAAATGATTTGATCAGCAGCCAGACTGTTTTTGCCCAGCTGCCGGTTTAAATCGAGTTTCTGGGGTTTTCAATCCTGGGCGATGTGCCAGTAGGGGTTGTTGATGAACGGGCTGGTAATGGCGCTTGAAATGGTTGTCGTCATCTCGAAAAACTTGTGTTCGCCGGTTTTTTCGTTTTTCGGATCGGCATTTATACGCAGGGTAACCAGCAGCATCGGCAGCGCCGAAGACAGGGGGTGCGCATACAGTTCGAACTTAGCGCCTTTGATATCTTTAAAGACCGTTTCGACACCGGCCACAGAGCGCACCAGGCATTTGCGGGCAGTGTCGATCCGATAGTTTACCTGTTCAGTTGCCGGTTGAGATGACCCTTCGGGCGTGTTATAGAGATGCTTGAAAAAATGAATTTCGCCGTCACTGATGATTACCGGAACAGCTTCGTTGCCTATGCTGAAGGCGTTTGCTTCGACAACTGGCATACGCAGAGCCGCGCGCTTCTGCGCCAGAGTAGCTGTGTCGGCTATCTGTGGGCTGGCCGAGCGAAAATCGCGACGCAGAAAATTGATGGCATAACGCGCTCCCTGTAGTTCCTGCAGGTCAACATCGCCTCGGCTGCGCTGTTTGCTGACATAAGAAAAAACCTGATAGGCAGAAAACATCAACAACGTGGCGAGGGCAACGCCAATAACCGCTTCTACCAGCGTGAAGCCTCTTTGTTTATCTGCAGGCCCAGTCAGCATCAATAGATCTCACTTTCGTCAAAAAGCAGGGTTGACAGCGTCAATTTTCGCATTCGATCAGGCTCTGCTCCAATAGTTTCTATGCGTTCGGGAGTTTTGTTCTCGTTCCAGTAGACATCGACTGTCAGCTTGCGCATGAATCTGGCGTTTGGAATACCGGCAGGTAGCGGGGCAATACTAATTTTACGATAAAACCAGGCCTTGCTGTATTCAGCCGGGTATGTTCTGGTTTGCGGTTGCCATCCTGATGAGTTATGAAATGGTATCTTAACAGACTGGCTGGTATCTGGATCAACCAGAGAGCCTTCAAATATCTGAACTCCGCTACCCGTAGCTTCTGACAGTGGAATCGACTGAACAAGCTCAAGGGTCTCCTGAGCAATCTGCAACGCCCGCAGGTAGTTTTCGGCTTTGCTGGTTTCGACTCTGGTCGTAGAGGCAAAATAGATAAGACCACCAAAAAAAACCAGACCAACGCCGGTTGCTACTACAATTTCAACAAAAGAAAAGCCGCCGCGCCGGGCGCCAGAGCATTTTTTACTCTTCATTGCAGCCCCCCGTTATTCAGCTGAGGCTTTTCATAGTTTCTGGCCATGGCCTGCTGCGCTTCAAAGGCAGCAAGTTCGGCCACCTGAAATTGCCTGATTTTTCTGATTGCTGTTCTGGTTACTTCAGGCTGCTGCGGTATCATGTAATCAAGCGGCAGCTTGTGAAAATTGAGTGAAAACGGTCGGTTTCCGGGGAACAGCTCATTCGGAAGATTGCCAAAACTCGGTTTGAGCTGTTTTGTCGAGATTTCGCCAGTTGAGGATTGATCGTCTTCTCCTTTCGAGTTATTCCACGAAAAGCGTTTCGTTCCATAGCGAATGACCTTGCTGCCAGGCTTTGTTTCACCATCTGACTGTGGCAGTCGTCTGGCGATGTAAGGTGCAGCGACAAGAAGCGTTAAAACAAACGACACGACTACCACTCTTATGACGATTTTTTTCAAAGCGGGGTCATTGAGCATAATCAACCGCCAGTAACGATCTGGTCTGCCCTACGCTGACCCGCACCGGATATTCTGGAAAATACAGACCCGGGTCATGAACGATTCGAAGATGTCCACCTTCAGGCAGTCCACGCATTTCAAACAGGTTGTCTATAACCAGATTTCCCAGCAGATTGACGCTTTTACCGTCAAATTCCATGCCACCCTCGGCGCTGGCCGAAGTCTGGGAGTTATCATTGAGACAGGTTGTAGCGACCAGGGACGCATGAATTTCGGCGACTGGCCCGGCGCTCTTGATAACAAATCTGCCATACATAAGATAGATACCCAGATAATCTTCATCCGGTTTGAGTGGGGTCAGATTACCAATATTGCATTTACCCTCACCCAGTATGATTTTACCTTTACCACGATACTTTTGAACGCCAGATAGATCGAGAGCCTGGTCGCCTTTTCCGATGATCAGCGAAATGCCATCGAGATCGAGAGTTTTCTGTCCGTTGATCAGTCTGACACGATCTTTGACGAATTCATCCGCTGTCTGATAATAGTAAGCAATACTGCGCAGAGACTGGTCGAAAGCAGGAAACACGTCGTATCCTTCCACTCCGCCCTTCACTGCGGTTGGAGTTTTAGCTGAAACAGAGCCGGCTCCAAAATAGAAGTTATTGATCGAAAAGTGTTCGACCGGCATTGACATCAGCCGGTCGGTTCGCGAATCTAATGGTGGATTCAAAACTTTTCCGCTGAAAGTTTCGGGGTTTTTCTCGTAATGCAGTGCCACGGCCGGAAAAGAAACAGGTACTATCTGATCTTTCAGGTCAAAGTTCACTTCGATCTTGTCTGTAAATGCGATCTTGAAAAAGCGCAAAAAGACAGGTCCCTCGACGTAGACAGGCGTATTACGTGCTTCACCAAAAAGCAGCGGCATCTTCCCACCGACAGCACGCATCGGATTAGATTTTTCGACCTCATCAAAATAGCTGAAAACTCCTACAAACGGGTGCTGACTTACAAACGAATTGTCCTGAGAAATTCTGGTGTAATCGGTATAACCATAATGATATTGCCAACTGGCCATAAGAGTACTAACAAGCGACCGGAAAGCCTCGGAATTTGCAGGATTACCGCCAGCTTTCAGATAATCCTGATAAATCATGTAACTGAGCGTTCCTTCCTGGTCAGCACCTGGCCTGGCCGAGTCGACTATAGACTTATAGATCGTTAAGAGCTCAGTGGTTTTATGAAAATCTGCAGCCAAAGAAAACGAACCAGAAACTCTTGAAAACGCAACGGGCGGGTTGACGAAAAACAGGTTACCGGCGCTGAGCTGAGAAAGCCGGTTGTCTTTCATTCTGAACGCTGCCGGCTGATAAAAAGAGCCGAGCAGATATCTGTCTTTCTCAAAATCGAGATCAAGAATTACCGGAGGTGTTTCTGCGCTCTTACTGCCGGCAGGAAACTCCGGGCAGGATGGATATGACCGGTTTCCGAGATAAGCAAACGAATACTTGCCAGGATCATTGGTAGTAACGCCCTGCACTATTATACGCTTTTTGGGGTTATTGATCGTGCGACAGAAAGTTTTGACAAAAAGCGCATATTTATCGAGAAAGGGATCTGAAAGATCAACTATCTTGATTTCGCGACGTTCTTTGACTCTTGTTTCTTTGGGGTAATCTCGATACTTGGCCCGGGCTACAAGTTCAACATAACCGAGATATGCCGGCCTTGGAATTCCAGCAACCCGCTCGGTAATCACCAGGCTAAGCTGCCCTGAAACATCGCCACGACTGCCAAGTGTTTCCTCGACCAGCTGGTTTGTCATTTTAAGGCGGTTTGCATCAAAACTGGCGTTATATATAACCTTGGAGCCATTGACTGCAGGTCGGTTTTTCCAGAACTGATGAATGGCTTTGCCAACCGAAGTATCCTTGTCATTAATGTCGGCCTTTACAGATGCCAGCATCTCATTTACTCCAGCCTGAGCCAGAGTTACTGCTCTTTCCTGTTCTATTGTGCGGTTTAATTGCAGAACTGCGCCACTTTTGTGCCGGCTCAGACCGATGATCATCACCATCATCACCAGAGCCAGAGTGCAGACGAGAAAAAGTACAAAACCCCGCCGCCCGAAACCGGGCGGCGGGAATATCAATCTGAGAGGCGCTTCAGGGCGCACGTATCTACTCCTTTACCCCTGCCAAGAAGTCAGTTACGTGACGTTCAGAAAGCAGGCAATGTCGCAAAAGCAACTTACCAGCTTCCCCCACCATTAAGGCCCGGTCGGCTTGAAGCTTCGGGCAAGGGTTCTTCATCTCTTTCGTTACCGAGAGGCCCAAATATGGCATCTGAAGCACTGTCGATGCCAGAATTCACAGCTCCGGTAGCGTCTTTTTTAACTGGTGCGATCTGATCGCCAACAGTTTTGGTCAGCAGGCTCTTAACAGCTTTAGTTGTAAAATCAGTGGGATCTATATCATCGAAGGCGCCACCGCCAATCTCACTTACAATTCCGCCGGTAATCTTTTTGGTGCCAAATTTAATTGCTTCGCTGGCAGCCGCTTTGGCAGAATTTGTGCCGATAACGACAGCAAAATCCCTGTCACTGGTAATTGCTTTCTCCCCGGCCTCGATGAGAGAATTACCGGCAGCGTTCAGTATCACAGATGCAATACCAACTGCCTTACCGGCGATATCACAAACTCCAGAAATAGAGGTAAGTATCGGAGCTGCCGGAGCAGCTACAACCGTACCAGCACAGACGGCTGCGATAACTTTAAGGGTAAGAGAAACCGCACCTAAGACCGCGCCTGTTTTGCTCATAACTTCGCCGGTCGAAACAAGCTTTTCACCGGCTCCGATGAGCGCATCCTGGTATATACGCAGCGCATTTGCCCCTGCATCCATGGTGCCATGAACCTTGGACGGGTCGGTCGCGGCGGCGGCTTCAAAATCACCGCTCTTAAGCAGATCCATGGTTTTTTGAGCGTCGGCCTTGATCTCTTTGATCTGTTCGTTGGCCTCTTCAATCTCGTCTTTATATTTTTTGAAGTCTTCTTCTTCTTTTTGCTTCTTTTCGGCCTCTAGTTCAAGTTCTCTGGCTTTGGCCTCATTTTCACGAACCTTTGCCTCATGCTCTTTCAGTTTTTCTTCGAGGTCAAAGGCCCCGCCTGTGACAAAATCTCCGAACTTTGCCAGGCCCTCCGCTACAGGCGCAACCGCATGATCTCTGATCCAGCGGGCGGCATCTTCCGCGGCCCGTTTCGCTGCCTTAGCACCCTCTTCAGCCTCTTTCCAGGCAACTCTGGCCGCATCGATGGTGTCAATAACGATACTTGCGGTCTTGCCGAGCTCACACTCCTCTATTGCCATGATCTCGTCATAGGTCTTCTGGTAGTCAGCAACGGCCTGTTCGATCTGGGCTTTCTGGTTGTCGCCCGCGGCCATGACCACCAGTGGAGCAAAAGGCTGCAGCAAGAATGCAAAGACGATCAGGACAGATAAAAATTTACGCATATGCCTGCTCATAAGTTAACCTCCGGCAATTTTTTCTCCTACTAATCTCTCTACCTATATTCTGACAAAAAGTTTTCACATTTACAATATTTCTTTAATTATTTGTACACAAATCTTAGGGTTATTTCTTTAGATGAAGGAATACTGGGGTTCTGGCCTTAGAAAAAGCAAGGTCTAAGAAACTGCCAGCAAAATGTCGATAATATTACTGGAGCCTGATTTGCCGGGCAATAAAAAACAGGAAAGAGCAGCATGGAAGCTTACAGATCACAGCGCAATAATTCTATTCTGGTTTTTGTATTGGCCAGCATTCTGTTACTGGCAGCGGGAAGTGAAAACCGATTGCTGGCACAGGCTCAGGTCAGGCTGAAAGATATTTCACGCCTGAGTGGTAACCGTGAATACCAGGTGCTGGGCTACGGCCTGGTCACCGGTCTTGACGCTACCGGGGACAAAAGTGAGATGAGCATCGAGATGACTCGCGGCATGCTGCAAAAAATGGGCATGGAACTGACGACAGCTCAGATTCAGAGCAAAAATGTTGCCGCGGTCATAGTAACCGGCATGCTGCCCTCTTACGGGCGCGCCGGCGAACCTTTTGACATCACGATCAGCTCGATCGGTGATGCCAAAAGCCTACAGGGCGGCGTACTGCTGCCCACACTTTTAAAAGGTGGCGACGGCCAGGTCTACGCCGTTGCCCAGGGCAAGGTTTCTATTGGCGGCTTCGAATCTGGTGCCGGTGGCGCTGCAGCAGGAAAAGCCGGACAAAAGAACCACCTTACGGTTGGCTACGTGCCTAATGGCGCGATTATGGAACGCGGTGTCGATGACAGGTTCGCGCGCAGCGGCAAGTTCAGCGTTCTGCTTCAGGAAAAGGACACAGTTCTTACCCGCAAGGTCAAAGAGGCCATAGATCGTCGTTATGGCATCGGCTGGGCGACAATTGTAAACCCAGGTCACATCGAGGTGCGCGTGCCATCGAGCATGTCCGATGACCCGGTAAGCTTCGCCGCCAATATCGAGAATCTCCCAATGTCTATCGAGGAACCCAACCGGGTAGTTATCAACGAGAGAACTGGCACGGTCATAGTCGGCAGTAATGTTCGCATCAGCAAGGTAGTCATCTCGCACAATGGCATCAGGATCGAGATTGACGACCAGGAGCAACCAGCCGGAAATGCTGCAACAAAACGCAATCAGATTCAGGGCAGCATGGTTGCAGTTCAGGGTGAAACTACCGTCGATGATCTAGTCGCAGCACTGAATGCTGTCGGAGCAACGCCAAAAGATCTTATCGCGATATTTCAGGCGGTTAACGCAGCCGGTGCACTGCATGGCGAGCTCAAGATAATGTAACTGCGGTAAATTTTTCAGACTTTTTTTCGAGAATTTCTTGCTATTTTGTTGTTTGCTATGTTATACATTTTGCAACGTCTTGATTTTTTCATAACAGACAAGATTTCCCCACGCGAGGTTCCCAATACTATGGTTGCACCAATTTCAATAGAGGATCGGGATCGTGCTAATCAGCACCTGGATCGTTCCATATCTTTTTCAATGTGTGGCAAAATAGAACAGGCCATTGATGAAATCAAAAAGGCCATTTCTATAGACTCAGAGTTTGCTCAAGCGCACAACAAGCTGGGCGACTACTACATGAAAAAGGGTCTGGTAAAAGAAGCGGCTGCCGCCTACACACGTTCACTCGAGCTCGACCCGAGCAATCAAAACTCAAATTTTGACCTCGGCTGCTCACTTGCCCATCTTGGCAGACACGAAGAAGCCCTTGGCTACCTGCGCAAAGCCCTCGACCTCAAGCCAACACACACAGAAATTTACGGACACATCGGCCGCATTATGATGATGCGCGGAGAACTCGAAGGAGCTATTTCCAACCTGGAAACCGCTTTGGCAGCCAACTCAGACGACATCATGTCGAGTTTTACGCTTGCCTGTGCTTATCATATGATGGGTAACAGCGATAAAGCGACCAGGCTTTTCAACAAGGTCATAGAGCGCTATAAAGAGCTTACCAACATCAAAAAGCGTTTTGCCGAAGGCCACTACTACATCGGCCGTTCGTATTTCTTCATGGGCAACCTGGCAGAAGCCGTTAAATACCTGGAAAAAGCGGTAGAATATGACACTGAAGACGTTGACTACCATTATAGTTTCGGCATGCTTTACAGCGACGCTGATGCATTCTGCTCACTGGCAGAAGTCCAGCACGCACTCGGCAATTATTCTGAAGCACGTGAAAACCTCGATAAGGCTATCAAGCTTAATCCTGACAACCCACACTTCAGTAAAATCAAATCACAACTCGGAATCTGATACATGAGCAGTTTCATTCTCAGCCCGGCGCTGCAGAAAGACAGAATCGAACAGCTTCCTGAAGCCAAGAAAAAAGAGCTTGGCAAATTAAAGAAAGCCTGTTCTGATTTTGAATCTATTTTTATGCACCAGATGCTGAAAGAAATGCGCAAAACCGTAAAAAAGACCGGCATTGTTCACGGCGGCCAGGCAGAAGAAATTTTTGCCGACATGCTCGACCAGGAGCGCTCGAAAACAATGAGCATCGGAATGGGCGACATGCTGTTCATGCAGCTTGCGCGTTCGATCGTGCCCCCGGTAAGACCTCGCTGACAACCTGGGCGTGCCCCAGATATTTCTTTGGTATTCCTTGAAAGGAAAGCTATTGTGGAAAACCCATCATTCACCTATCTTCAGCTCTGTGAAGAACCTGTAAAAAACATCAAGGCAGTCGCCAAGGCGATGAATCTTGAAAACTCCGAAAAGATGAAAAAACAGGATCTGATACGGGCTATTCTGAAAATTCAGCTCAACGAACAGGGGTTGGCTCTTTCTGAAGGCGTCCTCGACATCATGCAGGAAGGGTATGGTTTTATCAGAACCAGAAGTTACGTGCAGAATGATGACGATGTGTACGTTTCGCCGTCTCAGATCAAGCGCTACGGGCTGATGTGTGGAGACACAATTGTCGCTCAGGTAAGGCTGCCCAAAGATGACGAAAGCTATCACGCACTTCTCAAAATTGAAGCCGTTAACGGTGTCAATATCGACCGTCTGCGCAACCGCATTAGCTTCGAAGACGGAGTGCCGGTTTTCCCGACTGAACGTTTCAGGCTTGAAACGGATTTCGAAGATGTTTCGACGCGTGTTTTTGATCTTATCTGCCCGATAGGAAAAGGTCAACGCGGCCTGATCGTGGCACCGCCGAAGGCTGGCAAGACAACTCTGCTCAAGCAGGTTGCCAATGCGATAACCGCCAATCACCCGGAAGTCCTCATGCTGATTCTGCTAATCGATGAGCGCCCGGAGGAAGTAACTGACATGCGTCGTTCGGTAGACGCTGAAGTTCTGGCTTCTACTTTTGACGAGCATATCAACAACCACATCAAGGTTTCCGAACTTCTTCTCGAAAAAGCCAAACGCCATGTCGAACTTGGCCGCGACGTAGTCATCCTGCTTGATTCAATTACCCGACTGGCGCGTGCCTATAACATTTCAATGCCCTCTGCCGGGCAGACGCTTTCAGGTGGTGTTAACCCCTTCGCCCTGCACAAACCCAAGCGTTTTCTTGGTGCAGCCCGCAAGATCGAGCACGGCGGCAGTCTGACAGTAATTGCCACGGCACTTATCGACACTGGCTCGAAGATGGACGAAGTTATCTTTGAAGAATTCAAGGGCACCGGCAACATGGAACTGCACCTTGACCGCAAGCTTTTCAACAAGCGCATTTTCCCATGCATAGACGTAAAGATGTCTGGCACCCGCAAGGAAGAGCTGTTGATGGATGCCGAAGATCTCAAAAAGGTGATCATTTTGCGGCGGGCTTTTGAAGAAAAGAGCTCACAGGAAGTCATTGAAATGCTGGTTAAAGGCATTTCGAACACCAAGGACAACCGTGAATTCCTCAACCTGATCAATCCGAACTACAAAAGTTCGGCCGGCAAAAGCGGCGACTGACCTGATGACACATTACGAATCGCAGGCATTTTCCAATCGCAGTCGCGCCCTACTGATACTTCTGGCTCTTTTTCTTCTGCAATTCATCTCTCCCAGAAATGAATGCACCGCGTTCAATCTGAGTGCGTCATTTTACAAGCCTGTTGCAGAAAACTTTAATTTCTGGCAACCGCTTAAACAGCTGTTTGCTGCTGCCGACTCGAAAATCAGCGACATCCGGGCAGGGCTTCCCAGTAATCTGCCGACAAAAACTTATAGAATAGTCAGTGTCAGCAGCAAAAAAGTAACATCTGCCAGTAAACTCTGGCCGGTAAAAGGCTCCATATCTTCAGCATTCGGCATGCGGCGTCACCCGGTTACCAAAAAGCGTTCCTTTCATAACGGCGTCGATATCAGAGCCGGACAGGGCACCAGCATAGTCTGCCCGTCTGATGGCGTTGTCGTCAGCGCCGGCCACGCCGGTCTGCTTGGGCGCCTGGTAAAAGTCAAAACCGGAGATGGAAAAATTCTGTATTTCGGGCACATGCATAAAATCAAATGCATAAAAGGGCAAAGAGTCAAGCGTGGTGCTGTTGTTGGCACTGTCGGCCGATCCGGCCGCGCTACCGGCCCGCACCTGCACTTTTCTGTACTGGCAGGTGGACGCTATCTCGATCCGCTAAAGTATCTCTCGGCAAAATAAAGCATTTCTCAGACCATCACTCAGAATTGCCGATAAGTTAGATGAATAATATTTGTCTGACGGAGACTCGCTGATGCTTTTTAAAAGACATTCCAGCCATGCAGTTCTGCTGATGATAATGCTGTTTACAGTATTTACCGTTACTGCATTCGGCTCACCCTGGAAAACAGAAGAAATTCAAAAGCCAGATCGCGCGCTTTCCGCTTATGAAAAGGGATACCAGAACTACCGGAAAGGGCTGTTCTCAGCCGCAGAAGACTGCTTTATCGAAGCCCTGCGGCAGGAACCGAATCTGATCAAGGCGCATTACTGGCTGGGCAAGCTCTATCGCGAACAAGGCCGGCTTGAAGACGCAATATTCCACTGGGAAGAAGTAGAACGCTTGAATCAACTCATCAAAGACCGTCGCATAGCACTTTCTCTACAAAACAACGAATATCCCTCTTATCCACAGATGCTTAAAACAACTGAGAGAGCTAAGCTTGCGCATGAGGCCTACCTGAAGGGCATACACCTGCTTGACGAAGGGCACTGGGACGGCGCAGAAGTAGAAATCCGCAAGGCCGTCGCTCTTTACGGTGGCAATCATGAATACCTGATAAGACTGGCTCGACTACTCTGGGACAAAGGCGAACAGCAGGCAAGCGTAAAGTTTTATCGCGACCTGCTTTCAATGCGAGATGTCAATATAGTTGATTTTATCGAAGGCTTTGACCGCATGCTCGCAGCGCGCATGGACTACGTTGCTCAGCCGTTGCTCAGACTGCATGAACAACGCTTCACAGGGCACTCGGAATATGCCAGAATGCGCGATATGTTTAAGGCAGTCAGCAAGCACGAAGTTGTGGCCGCCGGTAAGATTGTAAAAAAGCTGAACGGCCAGGTGATCATCAACCTTGGCATGCAGGAAGGGCTTAGTCTGTCAGATGAATTCAGCCTCAGCCTGCGTTCTTTCAAGGCCGGCGGCACGCTTTCCGACCCTGACACCGGAGTTGTCATCGGAAGGGCGCCAGATATTCCTTCGGCCGAACTGTTGCTGACAAAAGTTTACAAAAATACCAGCTGGGCTCTTATCAGAAAAGAATTTGGCCCGGGAGTGAAAGCAGGTGACCTCATTGAATTCAAAAAAGCAGCAAGATGACGGCCTCAAAATAATTGCGGCCAATCGTAAAGCTTATCATGACTATTTTATCATCGAAAAACTCGAGACCGGCATTGTCCTGCTCGGCTCTGAATTGAGGCCCTGCCGAGAAAGCAAGGTCACTCTCAAAGATTCTTATGCCGAAGAAGTGGACGGCCAGCTCTGGCTGCACGACATGCATATCGGCCCGAACCCCTTTTCAAACCGGCTCGGGCATGAACCTGAGCGAAAACGCAGACTGCTCGCCCATAAAAATGAAATCATCAAATGGGGCCACAAGGTAAGAACCAATGGAATGACGATGGTTCCACTCAAAATTTATTTCAAAAACGGCAAAGTAAAGGTCGAACTCGGCCTGGCCAAAGGCAAGGCAAAGTATGACAAACGTGAAGCCCTGCAGAAAAAAGATGCTAAGCGTGACATTGAAAGAGAACTGGGAGGACGCTACTGATGCTTTCACAGGCCCGGTGGAGTAGAACCACATTGTTTACCGCTCTGGTCATTACTATATTGCTGGCACCGGCTTTAGCCTCAGCCCAGGACGGTTATATAAGCGCACGTAGCTTTGCCGAATCACAGGGAATCGCTTACCAGTGGTTCCCGCTTCAAAAAATACTGGTGATGCGACAGGGCCTTAGAACAGTAAGGCTTACTGTCGATAGCGCTACTGCGGTTGTGAATGGCAGCGAAGTAGCCATGGCAGCGCCGCCCCGCATTCAGCAAGGACAGATAATGGTTCCTGCCGCGTCGTTAAATAAATTTTTCAACGCAAACGAGCAGACATCAGTTCTACAGACACCGGCTCCGAGAATACAGACACAGTCCCCACCGGCACCGTTACAAGAACAACCGCGGGTTAACCAGCCCGCGCCACTTACTCCGATCGCCATAACCCCTGCGCCAGAAGTTCCTCCACAGCCCGTGGCCATAACGCCGGCGCCACAATCGCCAGCGACTGCCCCTGAAGAGGCGATTCTAGTTGCCCTGCGTCACAGTTCAAGAGAAGATCATACCCGCGTTGTGCTTGAATTCAGCGGCGACATAACCTATCAGCCAGAATTTAAAGACGGACTTTACCGGTTAACAATTTCCGGCTGCCGCAACCTGATTCCCACACAGCGCACCAACCCGGTCGGCCGCGATATTGCAAAACTCGATATAAACAGTGGTCCAAATCGCAAAGGTCTTATTCTGAGCTTTTACCCGATCAACAAAATGGCTCAACCAACGATAGAAACAGTTGGCGGCCCCTTCCGCATGATCATCTCGTTTGCCGCTCCTGATGCGACACAAGCTTCAGAGACAGCTGTCATTGTCGCCAGCACCACAATCGAAACCAGTACAACGCAGGCTGCCAAGGCTCCAGTCGCACCTAAGATGGAATCAGCCCCTGAAATTAACATTGAAGTAGAGCCCGCCAGTCTCGCAAATCAGGACTTTTCAGGACGGACTGTAATAATTGATGCTGGCCACGGCGGCTCTGACACAGGATTTCATTATGAGGGGCGCCCGGATGAAAAGCATATAAATCTTGAGATAGCACGTCATCTGGCGATCTGCCTGGGAAAAGCGGGTTTTAAAACACTCCTGACCCGAAACAGCGATGTGGAAATGTCGCATGATCAGCGTCTCGGCATTGCCAACCGGCATGGCGGCGACCTTTACATATCTCTACATCTTGGCGGTTCTGCAGACAAAAGTAAGGCAGGAACGGCATGCTACAGTTATGGCAAAGCAGGAACCCACGTCGATGAAGCGGCCCAGGGAATAAGTTACGACGCGGTCTATAATGAATGGCTGAAAGGCATCAGAACCGATCTTAACCGTTTCCTCGCCAGCAAAATCAACGAGCGCCTGATCAAACATCTCAGGGTAGAGAATCGAGGGGTAAAAGAGCTTCCCCTGCAACCGCTCAGGTTTGTCATGATACCTGCAGTGGTAGTCGAGGCCGGAATGCTTTCAGATGCAACTGAAGGCAAGAACCTTATCAGCGACAATTATCGCAAGGCCATTGCCCAGTCAATAGCCAACGCCGTCGTAGATTTCTTCAACGGCATAGTCATCAACCAGTAAAAGAGGTAACTAATGGCTAACAAACGCAAACCTTCCCGCCATAATCAGGAAAAACTACTATTTGTCCTCATGGGATTTATAATTATCGGACTCGTAGTATCAGGTTACTTTCTATTTGCAAAAAAGATTCTCCCTGAGATCACAGCACAACAAAAGTCTGACAACAGGAATGCAACAGCAGGCCAGACGCAACAGGCTGATACAAATGCCCAGGAAGAGTTTATTCCGGCAGAAGAAGCCCATACTCTAAGAGTTTACTTTGGTCATAGGGGGAAAGACATTCTGGCACCTGAGGAACGAAGGGTACGCAAGCGGGCGATGCTCATAGCGCAAGCGCGCCAGATTGTTGAAACACTGCTGGAAGGTCCAGGCAGCAGCACCCTTTATCAACTCATTCCAGAAGGAACGACCTTACGCGGACTGTTCTTCGAATCAGGCGTTTTTACTGTTGATCTTAGCAAGGAATTTGCAGCGGTAAACAACCTTGGCGCAGCTGAGCAGGTATTGTGCGTGTATTCACTGGTAAACTCACTGACCGAACTAGACTCACGCGCTAAGGTTCGCTTCCTGATAAATGGCAGCGAAACAACGTCAGACAGCGGCCACGTCGATATATCGCAAAACCTTACCAGAAATGACAATCTGCTCTTATCAGAATCGTGAACAGAATAAAAAAGCCGGCGGTACATCAGACCGCCGGCTTTTTTTTATGCTGTAACTTTGTCAACCGCCCCAAGTAGAGGTAGCACACCCATGTTGAGAACAGAAAACCTTTTTGCCGTTCGGGAGACCTTCTTCGGTACCCTTGACCCAATCATAAATACCTTGGGTGGGACACTGAGGCAAACGATTGCCACTCAAGAACGGGGCCAGGTCCGCTATAGCAGCGGGGTACTGCTTGCGTTCGATACTGTATAACTCAGCTGTACGGCTAAGAAGTGCCGAAAATTCGAAGCATTTGTTCTGTCTTGCCAGTTCACGTGAACGACGGAAGTTCGGCACCGCGATGGCAGCCAAAATGCCTATGATAGCTATTACTATCATCAGTTCAATGAGTGTAAAACCGTGTTGTCGAATTTTCTTTTTCATCTTAGTTAATTATACATTTGTAAGAAATATTTTGCAAATCATATTTTTTTGATTTATGATATCTGAATTAAGATCATGTTCTGAAGGAAATAGCTCCATGCTGAAAAAGACCTTGGCCCTTATATTGATAGTTTTAGCCGGCTTAAGCACTGGCTGTGTTCCTGATAAATTCCGCTTTGAAAGAGAATTTGGCAAGTCCGGCTCAAACAGAACCGAATTTTTGAGCGCCACTGACATGGATATTACCAACAACGGCGATCTTGTTATAGCCGACGCAGGAAACACCAGAATCCAGGTGATCACTTCGAATGGAGACTCGGTCATGGCAGCCGGGGAATCAGGAAGCACCGGCTACAAATTACAGAGTATCACAGGTATAGGAGTGAATCCTCTCACAAGCGACATACTTGTGTGCGATCAGCGCGGCAACAAAATAGTCAGATTCGACCCAAACGGCGAGCCAAACCTGCGCATTAGCGACCAGATGAAATTTCCCATGGATGTATGCATCGACCGCAAGGGAAACAGCTATGTCATCATGTCAAAACAACCTGAAGTTTATAAATACGATGCCAACGGCAAATTTATCAGCACCATAGGTGGTTCAGGCAAGGCAGCAATGCTTTTCCCCACTTCTATTCTGCTGTATAATGACCACCTTTATATAACCGACTTCGGTGGCAAGCGAGTAGTAAAGTTAAACATGAATGGCGACTTTGCTGCTGATTACAAAGAAAAGGGTGAATACGAAGATATCAAAGGGCCCTCCGGCATGCACATCGACAAATCCGGCAATCTCTACATACTTGATCTTGGCGAAGTTCCTGTTGTTATACTCGCCCCAGACGGCAAGCTGATTTCAAAAGTAGGAGAATTCGGCAATCAAAGCGGTCAGTTTCTGTATCCTACCGGGGTAATTGCCAAGAATCCTGAAGAAATATATGTTCTCGACAACAGTCGGAATACTATTTTGAACTTTGTCAAAAAGCCAGAGTAAGACTGTTATTCAGGTTCAGTGAGCATCGTCAAAGTTTTCCGTTTTACTGCAGCTCTAGCCATTTTTGGTACAATTGGTCTACTCATCGGTTTTTATGACTGGTTTGGCGAAATGGCCCTTCCTGTAGCCAATGCCGGAAAAAAAGAAATATCCGTTGAGTCGGGCAGCAACACAAGAAAAATTGCCACTCAGCTTAAGACGCAGCAAGTAATCCGCAGCGCCCTGGCATTTCGTATTTACGTCAGATTTATTGCCGTAGACCAACGTCTTAAACCTGGAATTTACACCTTCAACGGGAATGAAACCCTTTATGAAGTTATATTCAAGCTTCTCAAAGGAAACATGCCGACCGTCCAAGTGACCGTTCCTGAGGGAATTACGATCGCAAAGGCTGCTGCTATACTTCAAGACAACGGCGTCTGCAACGCCCCGGAATTCATAGAAGCAGTTTCAGACCCGCAACTTCTGGGCAGGATTTTTTCCGACTGGGCTCTGATTCCAGCGCCTGAAGGGCTTATTTTCCCTGATACATACAGTTTCGCACGGCCAAGTTCAGGCAGAAAAGTTGCAGAAAGGATGCTGCGGCTTACCAGGCACCAGATCGACCGTATTTTCGTTGAGCCGCTACCTGGCCAACTAAGTCAGTATGAAGCATGTATACTCGCTTCCATAGTAGAAAAAGAAGCTGCACTTGCGCACGAGCGCGCGATTATCGCATCTGTTTTCTACAACCGCCTCAGCAAAAATATCAGGCTGGAATCCTGTGCAACGGTTTTATATGCACTTGGTGGGCACAAAAGCCGGCTGCTGTTTGAAGATCTCAAAGTCGCCTCTCCTTTCAACACTTATCTGAACCCGGGACTCCCACCGACTCCAATTGCAAATTTCGGAGCATCGGCAATGGCTGCAGTTGCAAAACCAGCCGAAACAGATTACCTTTACTTCGTCTCTGACGGAAAGCGGGGACACAGATTTGCCCGAACTCTTGGCGATCACAACCGCTTTCGCAGTGATTATTTCAAACAGCGTAAAAAGAAATCAAACAACCAATGAAACACTTTGCAGTCTTATTTTCAGCCATCCTGGCTCTCACACTTTTTCTCACGGCTACGGCGAATGCAGCCAACGATATAAGAATTATCTCTCTGGTACCCTCTCAGACCGAACTTCTCTTTCACCTTGGGCTGGGCGGACATGTCGTGGGCACATCAGACTACTGCAACTATCCTGAGGAAGCACGCAGGACAACTAAAATCGGCGCGCTTGAGCTTAACATCGAACGCATTATGTCGTTACGTCCAACGCTGCTGGTCGATGTTAACAATATGCACAAAAAGTATGCCCTGCTGTTTTCGCAGCTGGGGCTCAACTACGTAAACTTTACGGTAACCAGGCTCGAGCAACTGCCGGTTATGGCAGAAGAGCTGTCGCGACTGGTCGGCAAACCAGAAAAGGGCATTGAATTCTCTGCCAACTGGCAGGCGCAAACCGCCGAACTTACAACAACAACCGCTTCAGCCATGCCAAAAGTGTATTTCGAGATATGGGATACCCCGATGCAGGCAGCCGGGCAAAACAGTTATATTGGCGACATGATCAAAACTGCAGGCGGAGACAATATACTTTCCGACATGGCCGAATTTCCGGTAGTTAACTCTGAAACCGTTCTGAGCGCAGATCCGGAAATAATTATTATCGCCTATCCTCTCACTGACAAGGATAATGTCAGCAAAAGACCAGGCTGGCAAAGATTGCGGGCAGTTAAGAACAAACAGATTCACGCCATGGATCAGGATTTGTTCATCAGACCAGGACCACGCAACCTTGTCGCGTTGCAACAGCTCAGAGATATTTTCCGCAAAGTGAAAACGAACGATAAAACAAAGTTGGATCAAGGCAGATAAAGGGGTAGCAGACATGAACGGTTGTAAATTGCTGATCCTGGCAGTTTTTTCAGCCCTTATAATGAGCTCAGGCAATATTGTTCTGGCAGGCCAAGATAATTTCAAAGAGAAACTCTGGGTTAAGTTAAGCATAGCCAGCGATACCGCAGATTTTCGCATAAATTTGCCCTACGACGGCTGTCTTTCGATTACTTCAACGGTTCCGGGTCGCAGACAAATTGATCTGTTGTGGGGGCCAAGACTGATGAAAAAGGGCACCTACCGCCTGCCGCTGCCAGCAGGAAGAATAATCAACCGCAGTGGTATCGTTGAGCTGTTCAACATTGAGATGACCAGTATCCGGCAAACAGGTAGCCGCGGCAGCGGCGAACGCCAGTTTAACAATCCCTCAGGCCTTGATTTTGATGCGATAAAGAATGAAATTATGGTCGCCGACACAGGTAACGACCGTATAGTAAGGCTTGCCCGCGACGGCAGGTTTATTGCGCAGCACGGCGGGTTCGGTCTTTCTTTTGGTGACCGCAGCGAAGAGCGCGAAGACAGCCTGGATGATCCGTTTGATGTCGCGGTTGGAGGCTTCTCCAATTTTTACGTTTCCGATCATAATAATGAACGTGTCTGCATATTCGATTCTTATCGCAGTTACCGCGGCAATCTTTATCCCAAAAGCGATGACCGCAGAAATCGCCTGAGTCGGCCACGCGGTATCAAGGTCGACAGCGAAAACAACATCTGGGTGGTTGAAGGCCGCGCCGACAGAGTTCTCAAGATATCTCCTTCCGGCGACAAACTGTTCGAAGTTGGTGGTTTTGGCTGGAGCACACAACAGCTGAAAGATCCGACTCAGCTCGATATAACAAACAGCGGTGGTGAGATTTATGTTGCCGATCGCGGCAAGGGCAGAATAGCGATGTTCGATCGTCTTGGTTCATTTATCGGCGAGATACGTGATCATCTCAAATCTCCATGTGGTGTCGCAGTAGATGATGACGGACTGATACTGGTATGTGACGACAGCACCAACGAACTCGGACTCTACACACCACAGGGAATAAGGCTTTCTTACTTAAGCCAATGTGCTGACGGAACCGTTTTCAGGCGCCCGGCGGACATAGCTGTGACCAGCGATGAGATCTTCATGGCTGACAGTGGCAACCACCGGGTGCTGACTTTTTCAAGAAAAAAAACCGGCAGCAATGTAGCTTGGCAAGCAACACCAGCTGTGCTAGAATAGCGCATACAACAAAAAAGGCAGGAGCGCAAATCATTGAATTATCGTAAGTTTAGAGTATTGTTCTGCATTTTTCTTGCTCTTTCGCTGCTGTTAACACAAACCGGATGTAGAAAGAAATCGCGACAGTCAAAAAAGAGGGTAAAGCTTTCCGAATCGACAAAAACTATACCGGTTGAACAGCTGCTGCCAAAGGCGACCACGGTTACCGGCAAATACAAGGCGCACGTTCCCGAAAATGTGCAGAATGAATATATGTATGGCACTCTTGCCGGACAGTATGGCAAATATGATACGGCTGAAACCTATCTTCGCAAGGCTCTCCGCATGGAACCCCTGCTGATAGACGCCCATCACAATCTTGGTCTGGCCTGCTACAAGCAGGGTAGAATCGACGAAGCTGTCGAATCCTGGCGACGCACCCTTGAACTGGCTCCGAATTATGCAGAAACCTATTACAATCTGGCCATCTTTCTTTTCGACATGGGTCGCGAAGAAGACGGTCTGAAAATGCTCAATACCTGCATACGTTATGACGCATTTCATCTTAAAAGCCGTTATGCTCTGGGTCGAATAATGCAGCGCCGCGGCAAAACCAAGGAAGCAATCAAACATTTCCGTGCCTTTCAAAATCGTGACAAGGGCGATATCAGAGTTATCATAGCCCTGGGTGAGCTTTACCTGCTGGAGGGCCAGCTCGATGCCTCGCTCAAGGAATTCGAACGCGCTGCCAGAATTGACGACAAGAACCCGAACGTGCAGTATCAGCTTGGTGTAGCCTATCATCGCCGTGGCCTGCTCGATCAGGCCATACTGAATTACCGCAGAGCCGCAGAATTGATGCCAAACCATGTAGATTCCTACATCAACCTTGGCGATATTTATGCCAACCGCAACGAATTTGCTTCTGCTCTGGCGTCTTATAACACTGCCCTCGCAATAGATCCAACCAACAGCTACGCCTCTCGCAAGGCGAAACTGGCAGAAGAAAAGCTTCTGGAAAAATAGCTTGAGATTCTTAAAAAACACCGACACCAGACGCAAAAAACATCTGAGCCCCGGAGAAAAAGTCAGACTGGCGATACTCAGCAGTCGCCTCAAGGTCACCCGGGACGAGGCAGAGCGTCTGCTCAACAGCATCGAATCAGAAGTAGCTTCGATTTTAGGCATTCCAGTCACTGCCGTCACGTCAGATACAGAGTTTGCCGGCCGTGACCTCGACCTGGTTCTCACCATCAACAAACAGAATACCCCCCGGAAAAATCAATGAACAATGTCACCGCATCAATCACTCACTGGGAACTCCTTGAAATCGAAAAACCAGCCCGTTATCTCGGCGGCGAAGTAAATCAGGCCACAGCCAAAAACAACCCGGATCTCCGCGTCTGCCTCGTTTTTCCTGATCTCTACGACCTCGGCATGTCGAATCTGGCAATAAAAATCTTCTATGAAACGCTCAACAGTCATCCACAGATCATGGCTGAACGGGCATTCTCGCCATGGCCCGATTTTGAGCAACTGCTGCGCCGCAAGAACCTGCCGCTGTATTCACTTGAAACCGGCACACCATTGCACGACTTTGACGCACTTTTTATCACCCTGCCCTACGAAATGACTTTCACCAACGTCGTTAATCTGCTTGACCTCGGCGGAATCGATCCACAATGGCGCAAGCGCAACAAGGGCCCCCTTGTCATCGCAGGTGGCCCTTCTGCGTCGAATCCGCTGCCGGTAGCAATGTTCATGGATGCGATACTTATTGGTGACGGCGAAGAAGCCATAATTGAAATCTGCGAAACGTTGATCAAGACGAAAAGAGACAATACAGACCGACAGGGCATCCGCAAGGAGCTTGCTAAAATTGAGGGCATGTGGGTGCCTGAATTCGCTGCTCCAGTCAAACGGCGTGTGTTTAAAGGCTTTGCTGAAAGCACCCCACCGGTAAGCCCCATTTTGCCGAATGTACAGACAGTACACAACCGCGCCACCCTTGAAATTTTTCGAGGCTGCATTCAGGGCTGCCGATTCTGCAATGCCGGATTCTATTATCGTCCAAAGCGCGAGCGGCCTGCAGAGAAGCTGGTAGAGTATGCCCGACAACTGCTGCAAAACAGCGGCGAAGAGTCTCTAGGATTGCTTTCTCTTTCGACATCTGACTACAGCCAGTTAACAGAACTCATTACTGCACTTGACCAGCAGAAACTATATCCGGAACAGAACGTCTCGATTCCGTCGCTGCGCATGAATGAGAGTACACTCAATCTGCTGGACGCAACACCTCACATTCGCAAGGGAGGCCTGACCTTTGCGCCGGAAGCCGGCACACAAAGACTTCGCGATGTCATAAAGAAAAACATCACAGAAGAGGACATTATCAGTATAATGCGCGCAACCAGCGGGTCAGATTACCGCACTGTCAAACTCTACTTCATGATGGGACTGCCCTTTGAAACTGATGCCGATATCGAAGGAATTGTTCATCTGGTGCGGCATCTCGAAGAAATCGGGCGAACCTGTCGACCACGCAAGCAGATATCGATCAGTCTATCGGGGTTTGTTCCCAAGCCCTTTACCCCATTCCAGTGGGCCGCCCAGGCCGACATCAGTGAGCTGCGCCGCAAACGTCTGATAGTATGCCGCGGTCTGGAAAGAGGCGGCAGCAAGGTTTCGTGGCGCGAAGAATTTTTGTGCCTGCTCGAGTCTGTGCTTTCGCGTGGCGACGAGCGGGTTGGCGAACTGATTCTCAAGGCCTGGCAGCTCGGCTGTAGATTTGACGGCTGGCACGAGCATTTTGCCAGAGACAAATGGGAGCAGGCATTTGCTGAAACAGGCATAGATGCAGGGACATATCTGAGAGAACGGCAGGTAGCAGAAACCCTGCCCTGGGATTTTGTTGATTTTCAGGTGCCCCGGACATATCTCGAAAGAGAATATGCCGAAGCGGCAAGAACAGCGGGGGAGGCAGACAATGAATCAACCGGCTGAATACAAAACCAGGATCAATTACAGCAAAACCCGACAGGCCAGATACATTTCGCATCTCGACACCATCGACATAATCAGCAAAGCTTTACGCAGACTGCAGTTGCACTATGCCGTCACCCAGGGCTGTCATATAAGACCAAAAATCTCATTTGGACCACCGCTGCCACTTGGTCACGCCAGCTACTGCGAGTATTTTGTAATCACGCTGCTGCAACAGCCTGATGCAGAGAGTTTAAAAACGGCGCTTAACCGCGAGTTGCCTCAAGGCATGGAGGTTATCTCGCTTGAATTTCCCTGGATTGACAAGAAGTCGGGAGCAGCCGGAGAGCAGGTAAATTACCGACTGCATTTCAGCAGCCGACAGACCGCTGATCTGGCCCGCACATGGCTGCTCAACCCGGAAACAGCTTTTCAGGGAATGCGCAAAGGCGAAACCAGAAGTTACGCAATTGGAAAGGCTGTGCAAAAAGCTGAACTGGTCGAGGCCGACAGCGACTGGGAGCTGCAGGCCGAGTTCGTGCAGGGACTGGCGGACGTGCCATCGGTATCAAAAATCGTTACGGCACTTGCCGAATATCTTGGCGCTTCCAGAGATGATTTTTATCTGCTGGAAAGAATCGCATTGCAAGAAATTTAAACAGGAGACAGACTGACTTGAGTCGCAAAATTTTATTAAATGTAGGCCCCTACGAATCGCGGGGCGCAATTCTCGAGAATGGCAAGCTCAGCGAGCTGCTTTATGAAATCCAGGACAGTGAGAAGATCGTCGGCTGCATTTACAAGGGCCGCGTCGCCAACGTCGTGGCAGGAACGCAAAGCGCTTTTGTAGATATCGGCATACACAAGGATGCCTACCTCACACTTACTGGTGTCGATAGCGGAGACAGTGATGATGACCTCAAAGACATCTATCGCAGCCCGATCCAGGACACACTGAAAGTTGGTCAGGACGTAGTATTGCAGATTCTCAAGGAGCCGACCCCAACCAAGGGGCCACGCTCAACCATGACAATATCATTTCCCGGCCGATACCTGGTTTTCATGCCAAAGGTCGATCACATTGGAATTTCAAGGCGTATTCAGCAGGACCGCGAACGTGACCGGCTACGAACAATCGGCCGGAAAATAGCGCCAAAAGGCGGCGGCGTAGTTTTCCGTACTGCCTCAGAAGGCCTCGAAGAAAACGTGCTCAAGGCTGATCTTGATCTGCTGATCAAAATGTGGAACAAGGTCGAGCAGAAAATAGAAAAATCACCGCCGCGCACCATGCTGCACCGCGATATTCCTTTGCCAATGAAGGTCGCGCGCGATTTCTTTTCTGACGATGTCGATGAAATGATCATCGATTCAGAAGAAGCCTACCGTTCAATCATGGAAGACTGTGAGTTTCTTACACCGCTACAGCGGGCTTCTCTTGAACGATACAAGGGCAAAGAGCCACTGTTCGAAAAATACGGCATCGAAAAAGAGATTGAAAGAGCCCTTGCTCGCAAAATCTGGCTCGACTCCGGCGGTTATCTGTTTATAGACAAGACCGAAGCGATGTATTGCATCGATGTTAACAGCGGCCGCTTTTCCGGTGGCTCCGACCTCGAAGAGACTGTTTTCAGGCTCAACCTCGAAGCTGCCCGCGAGATTGCCCGTCAGATAAGGCTACGCAATCTTTCCGGCATGATCATAATTGATTTTATCGATATGGAAGCGCCGTCACATCGTTCTCAAGTGCTTAAAACATTGCGCGAGTGCTTTAAAGGAGACCGCAACAAGCCAAATATTCTGGAGTTTTCAGAACTTGGTCTGGTGCAGATGACCAGGCGAAGAAGCGCTGCCAGTCTAGATGAGATCCGCAAGGAAGTCTGCCCGTGCTGCCAGGGTGCAGGCAAGATTGTTTCATCCAGAAACATAGCCAACAGTATACGCAAGCAACTTCTTGATGAAAGCAAGCGATACCAGACCGAAAAAATTGTTATCAATGCGCACCGGCTGGTCGCAGATCTGTTGCGTGGTCGTGACGGCAAAGACCTCAGGGAACTCGAACGCGAAACCGGCAGAAAGCTTGTTTTGAAGCCTCAGAACGGCTTCGATATCGAGAACTGGAAGATCGAACCGGTACTTGAGCGAACCGTTAAAAAGAGCGATAGAGGGCCTGGGCAAAACAGAAGACCTGAAAACAACGCCAGAAACAACGACAAAGCAACCAATGACAGCGGCGCAGCTAAAATATCCGATGATGCGGCGGCGGACGCTGAAGCCGCTGCAATTGATGAAATCCGGCCAGAAGAGACAGATACTGTCTCTGAATGAGTGCGCGTGTAACGGGAGGTAGCGATGAAGAAGGGGCATCTGGTTGTGTTGGGCTTGTTTCTTGCCCTGTTCGCCTGCGATCTTAACGCAGTCGAGCTTAAATACAGGTTCAGACCGGGCAGCGTCTACGAATACGAGCACAGCGTCAAGCGCTCTTCGCGTATGGCTGCCTACAAGTCAACCTCAAGCCAGACGCCAGTCAGCAGCACACAGAAGTTCAGCCTGCGTGCCATAGATTTCCAGAATGGCTCGTACATTGTCGATGTCGTGAGTTCGTCAGGGACTTATCGGCGCTATATAAAAGAGAACGGCGCTCTGGCCGGAGCACCAGGCGAAACGGGCCAGGCAATTCCTTTTCTTCTTACGTTTCCGGCAGTAGACTGGAAAGTGTCTGAGCGACACCAGGTTCAGCAAACGCTCATGTCGGGTGACAACGCCTTGCCGGCAACATGGAACATGCTGCTGAAGTCTTACGATGCCGAGAAACAAATTGCAGAAATACTTTTTACCCTGGCCGTTAAATTGCCGGAAGACCGCATTCGCCGCAAAGACTTCACTCTCAAAGGAAAAGCCCTGTTCAACTGCGAGCAGGGCATACTGCAGCAGGCGGAATGGGCGAGCAGCTACCGTTTCGTGTTAAGCAACCGCGAGATGGCTGTAGCACGCGAGCTCTGGTTGTTCGACCATCAGGAAACCGGCAGTCTGAAACTGCTTGCAAGCAGGGAGTAAGACCATGAAAAGCAAAAAAACAAAGCGAAACCCTGTTTTTGCGGCAATACTGGCGACTGTCATTCTGCTTACTCTTACCCGACCATTAGTTGCCCAGAATGCCAAAGCCTTCGACATTACCTCACGCTTCAAGCTCTGGCTTCTTAATAACGAGGCCCGCGCTATGTCATCGCTCAAAGCAGACGGTCTTCTCGTAGAAAGGGTCAACTCACCGTTCGCCCTCATGCCCTTCAACTCTTCTCCGGCAGCCATGGCTGAAGAAAGGCTATGGGCGATGCATTACAAATTTTACGTGCTTCTCGACGAAATACAGGAAATCTATGCATTTGCCAAAACATACGGCAGCGGCCGGTTCGGCATTCTGTTCAAACAGCATAGACCCGAAATATGGGGCGTTATGCCATTACAAGCAGCGTTGCCCGGCCTGGTCAGCATAACCGCAGTAGAATATCGCAAGGCATTTCATGCCGCGCTACTTAAGGCTCTGAGCCTTGATGCCAGCCGTGATGTTGATTTGAGTGCAAGACTGCAAAAGGCTGTCAAAAAACTGTCTGACGAAGAATTTCGCCTTCTCGACGATTATCTCAACACTTTTTCGGCGCTGTTTCCAGGTGATCCTACGGCCACGATGATATCGACATTCATCGAAAGCGGCAGCAAAAAACAGTTTGCCGCTGCACTCAAAGACTTTCTCTACCCGGTTTTCACCGCTCCGGTTTTTACCGACATAAACATCAGCGAGGCGCCGGTCGAACCTGATGACCCTCTTGCCGAGCTTGAAAAGCTTACCGGAGGAATGGCCGAGAACGCAACAAACGAACAAACCGGAGCTGCTACCGACAGTGATGAAGATGACGATGACAATACACAGGCCGGCGAAACACAGACGACCCCGACCAGTCTTGAGCCACCACCACCGGGAACTGAAGACCTCTTTAAAATCTGGGATTAACAGCTAAAAGCAAAAACAGCTTCAGCGGTTATAGTAATCCTGGAGCTTCGGCGAAGCGTTGCGCAGTTTTTTGAGAGCTTTTTCTTCGACCTGACGCACACGCTCACGCGTCACGCCGAGAATGCGCCCGATTTCTTCAAGTGATCTCGGCACACCGTCTTCGAGCCCAAATCTCAGCTTTATCACATTCTGTTCGCGTTCACTCAGCAGATCTAGCACCCGACAGATCTGGTCACGCAAAAGCGAGTCGACAACGGCTTCTTCCGGGCTGACAGCGTCATCATTCGAAATGTAACTTTCGAGGGAAGTGTCTTCTTTGTTGCCGACAGAAACCTCCAGAGAAACGGGTTCCTGGGTCAGGCGGACAACCTCTTCGATTCTTTCGACAGGCAGATCGACGCGCTGCGACAGTTCTTCGATGGAAGGCTCACGCCCCCTCTCCTGAACGAACATGCGCTGCTGTTTTCTAACCTTGTTAACAATTTCCATGATATGAACGGGAATGCGAATGACCCGAGATTGCTCGGCAAGGGCACGGGTTATTGCCTGGCGAATCCACCAGGTGGAATAGGTCGAAAATTTGTAGCCGAGGGTGTAATCGAATTTTTCGATCGAACGCAACAAACCGAGATTGCCTTCCTGAATCAGGTCAAGAAAGAGCAGACCACGGTTGGTATACTTTTTGGCGATACTGACAACCAGGCGAAGATTAGCTGTAATGAGGGCCTCGCGCGCTTCATGGTCGTTTTCGAGAATACGGCGGGCAAAATCACGTTCTTGCTCATGTGTGGCCAGATTGAGCTTGGTCAGCTGCTGCAGGTAGAGCTTAACCGAATCGTCAAAAATGGCCTCCTCCTTGCGGCGCTCGCGCTCATCCTGATGGTCAAGCACGACATCATCTTCAGAACGCTTGCGATAAGGGGAAGCGACCTTAATATCATCGACATCGGCCTTTTTTCGGCTTTCCTTGTGGTTTTCCTTGCCTTTGTTGTCGCCTGCCTTAACGGTCTTAGGCATTTTCCAGCTCCTCTTCGCAACTGAATCGGCCCATGCTGCGAAACTTTTTATAACGGTTTTCGATCAATTCTTCGCGGGTCATCTTCTTTAGTATCGGCAGATGCGCCTCGATCTGTTTGACAATTTCTTCGGCGGCACGCTGATGGTTTCTGTGTGAACCACCTAACGGTTCGGGAAGTATGCCATCGATGATCCCTGCTTCAAGCAGGTTACTGGCGCGAAGCTTGAGCGCGTTGGCAGCTTCTTTGGCCTTGCTGGGATCGTTCCAGAGGATCGCGGCACAGCCTTCCGCCGAAATAACCGAATAAACCGAAAATTCGAACATGAACACACGATCGCCGATGCCTATGGCAAGAGCGCCGCCGCTTCCGCCCTCGCCGGTTACAAAACACAATATCGGCACGCCGATATCGGACATTTCGGCGAGATTGCGGGCAATAGCATCGCTTTGTCCACGTTCTTCCGCACCGATCCCGGGGAAAGCCCCTGGTGTATCGATAAAAATCACAATCGGCAGACCAAAGCGTTCGGCGGTCCGCATCATGCGCAGTGCCTTGCGATAGCCCTCGGGATGCGGCATGCCAAAGTTGCGATAAATATTTTCTTCAGTATCATGGCCTTTCTGGTGGCCGATAATCATGACCTTGTGGTTACCCATGCGGCCTAGCCCGGACACGATGGCAGAATCATCACCAAACAATCTGTCCCCATGCAGCTCGACAAATTCGTCGCCACAAATAATCTTTATCAGATCAAGAGTAGAGGGGCGGTTGATATGACGGGCAACCTGGGCAATCTGCCATGGTTCAAGACTTCCGTAAACCTCGATCTTGAGAGCCTCAACCTTTTCGGTTATTGCCTGAATCTCACGTGACAAATCAACTTTGCCGGACTCTGAAATCACCTGGAGTTCACTGATACGAGCTTCAAGTTCTATAATTGACTTTTCGAATTCAAATTCTTTTGGCATGTTGGCTCCCGGTTCAGGCGTTTAAATAGCGAAGGATCCTGGCTAACGTCGATTTGAGAACGCGTCGATGCACGACGCAATCGATCATGCCATGCTCAAGCAGAAATTCGGCGCGCTGAAAGCCCTCAGGCAGTTTCTGACGAATAGTCTGTTCAATGACCCGCGGCCCGGCGAAACCGATCAGGGCTCCTGGTTCTGCAATGTTCACGTCGCCCAGGCTGGCAAAGCTTGCCGAAACTCCGCCGGTAGTCGGATCGGTCATGATGGAAATGTATGGAACAGACGCCCGGTTCAGCTTTTTTATTGCTGCAGAAGTTTTTGCCATCTGCATGAGAGAATAAATTCCCTCCTGCATGCGAGCGCCACCGCTTGCTGAAACAATTATCACCGGTAGTTTTTCGTCAGCACCGACTTCGAGAATCCGGGTGAGCTTTTCGCCAACAACAGAGCCCATGCTGCCGCCCATGAATTCAAAATTCATGACACCAAGCATGAAAGGCTGCCCCTCTATCGATGCCCGCCCCGTGGTAACTGCCTCGTTAACGTCAGTTTTGGCGATAGATTCTTTGAGACGCTCGCCATAACTTTTTGAATCAACGAATTTCAGTGGATCAACCGATCGGATTTCACGATTGACTTCGACAAAAGAGTTGTCATCACTGAGTAAGGCTATGCGATCCCATAGGGGCATGCGTAGATGCTGATCACACTTACTGCACAGGTATAAGTTTTTGGCGAGATCTTTGATCAGCAAGACCTCTCCGCAGCGAGTACATTTTTTCCAGAGATCCGATGGAACATCCCGTCTGGGACGGGTGAGCTTGTCAAACCATCCCATGGTTCACCACCACCAGTAAAATATTATCTGTGTCATAAACACAGTTTATACCAGATTTAACCAGCCATTACAAGTAGTTGCCGTCAGTTATGCCATAGGATGCCTGCCGCATGAAAACAGACTTATCAGAAAATGTTACGACAAAAAAACTGCCACCCCGCAGTCGAGGTGGCAGTTTTTCGAATTTACAAATCAGGATTATGAGAAAGGATCGGTTTTGATTGTTTCCTTGCGGCTCTTGAACAGCTTGTCGGTGCCCGACTCGCGCGCCTCGATGTAAACGATATACTCGGTATCAGGCTGCAGGCCGCTGTATATATAATCTACGTTTGTAACAGCCTGGCCACCTGCAAGTACCTGGTCATCTGCCAGAGAGTTGCTGGCCTTACGCACGAAATATACCCGGCAAAAAGCCGGCGAAGATAGATCGAACTTAATTTTGCATTTGAATGACCCGTCAGCCTGGATAAGCAAAGAGGTAAAAATAGTGTCATCTATTGTTTCTTCTGTCGTGTCGTCTTCTCCAGAATCAATTGCCTCAACTTCAGGAATCAGGGTAAGAGTCGTGAAGGTCAAATTGCCAAACGATGTAGTCGATGTCCGGTTGCCGCTCTTGTCGGTGCAGATGATTTCGTAGGTATAGAGGGTTTCTGGAACCAGCCCGGTCAGCTCATATTTATGGCCGGTAAGATAAGTCATGCTGACCGGAAATTCGAGGCGATCACCGGTACTGGTTCGCACAACGAGACGGCTCAGGCATACTTCATCAGTTTTCCAGCTGATGGTAGCTTTTTTATCGGAAACTGAAGTGACAACCCCATTGATGATAGGGGGAATATTGTCGCCGAAGCCGGGCAGTCCATTTGTGCCATGGCACAGATAGCAGAGGCTGCTGTCGGTGTAGTTGTGATCAGGATTCAGTGTCGTATCGTTATGACAGGTCAGACATGCTGCCTGCTGCCAGCCGGGATGCATGTTGTCAAGTAGCGGCGCGTTATCGTGCCCGTCAATTGTGCCAGTACCGTCTGGTATGCTGATAATTGGCGAACTGATTGCGCCTGGCGTCTGCGTCGAACCATCGCCATTAACTACCAGGCCACTTCCTGTAGGAGTCTCGGTCTGATATGCACCGAGAGGGTTTAGATGGCCGTCTGAACTTGACGAACTCGAAGAACAGCCGGCTGAAAGAAAGACAACTGCTGTAAAAAACAGGAGCAGAAGCCATGAATTCTCATGCAAGCGTCGGTAAGACTTCATACTGATCTGTAACCTCCAGAAATTGAGCTCATATAAAATGCTCTCTCGTTGTATCGACAAATTGTTTACAGCTGATTAGAAATCTTTTTTTTGCAAAAACTGTTCAAAATTATGCGAAAGCTGCCGAACTTGGTTGAAGATTTTACATCGCCATCTCATTCTCAGGATATTTATGAAACAAATCAGACAAGCGATTGTATGTGCAGTCACACTTGTGTTATCAAGCATTTACACTCTGGTGACATATCCTCTGTATGTCTGCAGGAATCTCGGCTATCACCTCAGATCCCCATCGGTGCTGTTGTATGCGCTGATATTCTTTATTCTTGACCGCTACAGCAAACTGCTGGTCATAAATAATTCGCACCAGCTACCGGTAAAGGTCATCGAAGATTTTTTTACGCTGACCTATGTAAAAAACCCGGGCGTCGCATTTGGCTGGTTTCCTGACTGGCGCCTGCCTCCGATCATGATGGCTCTTACCATGATTCTGATTATCGGCTATTACAGCTTGAAGCTGCCGGAAGAAGAACGTCTGACCCGCTGGTCTCTTGCCCTGCTGGTTGGCGGTGCCATCGGCAATCTTTACGACCGCATATTGTATGGTTTTGTCGTCGATTTTTTCCTTTTCCACATTGGCCCCTTCGACTTTCCGGTCTTCAACATCGCTGATATCGCAATTGACCTTGGTGTATTCATGCTGTTCGTAGACATCTTTTTCCTGACTTCCGATGAAGACGAGGAAGACAACAGCGAAGGTCTGGCGCCGACCTCGGCCTGACCAGGAATGTATCCGATACTTTTTTCGACACCCTGGTTCAATGTCTACAGTTATGGCCTTCTGATCGCTCTGGGCTACACTCTGGGAACCATTCTCATATTGCGCGAAGCCCGGCGTCAAGGTTTAAACACCGACGCGATTTTCGACATGCTGCTTCTGCAGCTTATCGTAGGCATCTGTGGTTCTCGCCTGCTCTTCGTAGTTGAGTATGCTCCCGACAAACTCAACTTCTCTGACTTTTTCGCGTTCGACCAGGGCGGCCTGACTTTTTATGGCGCAGTAATCAGCAGTATCATATTTGATCTGCTTTACCTCAAATACCGCAAATTGCCGTTCTGGCAGGTGATTGACTGCGTTGGCTACGGCCTGCCTGCCGGCATCGCTCTGGCCCGGGTCGGCTGCCTGCTTAACGGTTGCTGTTACGGGACCAGCAGCAATCTGCCATGGGCCATGCATTTTGCCGCCGCCGGTTCCGGCACCTGTCACCCGACCCAACTTTACGAATCGCTGGGAGCATTGCTGATATGGTATCTTCTCTATCGACTAAGCGCCTGGCGGCGCAATTACGGCGAAATGTTTCTGGCATGTATGGGTGCTTACGGTCTGTTAAGGTTTATTATCGAATTTTTCAGGGCTGAGAATCCGGTGTTTGTTCTGGGACTCACGATGGCACAGGTTATCGGCCTGCTGATGATTGCAGTTGCTTTTTTCACCTGGAAAAAAATCGCAGCCAGCAGAAGCCAGCGTATAATTCCCGACCAGAAACCTTTAGCGCTGGTAGCACACTCATGATCAATGGCATTGCGCTCAATCTTCCCGACTATATTTACGGAATTCTGTTTGTTGTCGCATACCTGGCCGGTCTATGGTTGTTCAGATATAACAGCAGCCGATTTGGCCTGACAATGCCGGACCTTGTCGATCTTTCTCTGATAACATGCATTTCAGGCCTGGTTGGCGCAAGAATTGCCTACATTCTGCTCTTTCCAGACCACTTCAACCGTTTACGCGATTATCTGGCTATATATGAAGGCGGCCTGGTTTTTTATGGGGGCCTTATTGCTTTCATTGCCTCAATGGCAATGTTTTGTCGATTTAAAAGTCTCAGTTTCAGACAGCTGTTTGACATGCTCTCGCCATCAGCAGCCCTGGGTCACGCCATCGGACGGCTTGGCTGCCTGAACAACCATTGCTGCTATGGCGCTCCTACCACCTGCTGCCAGATATATCGCCTGCCTGACGATCCGCCCGGTCTGTTCAGGCACCCGACCCAGCTGTATGAAAGCGTCTTTCTGTTTTGTTTGATGCTTGCTCTTAATCAGATATTGAAAAAAGTGTATTCCGGGCAGACTCGCAAAACCGGCCTGACAGGTGGTATCTACCTGGCTTCTTATGCCATATTCCGTTTTATGATCGAATTTATTCGTGCCGACAACCGGGGCGGATTTTATACGGCTCTGTCTCTTTCACCTTCGCAGATCACAGCTGTCATTTTGCTGTTGTGTTCGACTGCCCTTATGGCTTATGCTGTAAGGTATCCTGTCGATACCCGGGGAACTACAGATGAACAGAGTTGAAGAATGGTGCGTCGAAAATGACTTTGCCGGCCTGCGTCTAGACCAGGCCATAAACCAGAAATACCACGATATTTCGCGCACACTTGCCCACGAAATGATCAAGGCCGGGGAAATACTGCTCAATGATGCCTCGACCAAGCCCGGGCAAAAGCTCAAAGGTGGCGAAACGGTCAAGCTGACGTTGCGTTGTGAAGAGGAAAGCACGGCGATTGCTGCGACTCCTCTCGATTTTAAAATTTTGTATGAAGACAAATATATCGTGGTAGTTGATAAGCCGGCCGGGCTGGTAGTACACCCGGGCGCCGGCAAAGAAAAAGCAACGGTGGTATCAGCCTTGCTCGGGCACACAAAGCTCAGTCCGGTCGGTGCCCCGACCCGACCAGGCGTAGTTCACCGCCTCGATAAAGAAACCAGCGGCATAATGGTGCTCGCCAAAACCCGCGAAGCGCATCGTCGCCTGGCAGAAGCCTTTTCCGGGCGCGAACTCGAAAAAGAATACATGGCCATAATCCAGGGGCATGTAGTTAACCGCAAGGGACGAATTGAAGTGGCGATCGAGCGCGACAAGGTTCATCGCAAACGCATGAAAGCAACTGCGGCAGACAAGGGAAGAATGGCCATCAGCCTGTTTGAGGTAGTAGAATATCTCGAAGGAGCGACACTGATAAAAGTCAAAATTCTTACCGGAAGAACGCACCAGATCCGTGTCCACATGGCCTTTACCGGACATCCGCTATTGGGCGACACCACTTATGGCGGAAAACGCTGGCATAGCCGGACTCGCCACTTTCTGCACAGCAGCCGGCTGGCATTCAACCACCCGATTACCGGTGTCAAAATCGACCTGCAGGCTCCGATTCCAGAATATTTTGCAACCGCCATCAGTGAACTGCGCCGCAATTCCGGGGCAACTTAAAAGTTGTCATGCTGCTTTTCCCTGCCGATAATATTGCAGACTAAAGATAAAATGTAAGGTAAAATGATGAACATGACCGACAGATTTTTCAGACTTGATGCGCGACAGGGCAATTTTGCGCTTTATGCAATTGTGTTTCTGCTCGTTGGCGTCATTCTTTCGATCTTTATCTTTTTTCCGCAGTTTCTCAACATGCAGTCAGGCATATACGGTATTTCCTGCCGTGAAATACGGGTTAAGATAAGAGCCGCCGTTGAAGAATACAACGCCAACAATACCAGAACCATAATCGAGCCGGGCAAGAGAGTAGATCTCGACACTCTCAAAGAAAAGGGATTTCTCGCAGAAATCCGGCTCTGCCCGCAAAAAGGTGAATACAAGTTCGACGACAAGGGAAATGTTTACTGCACATTTCACAATGCCGAAGAAAACGAACAGACTGCCGAACAAAAATGACTCTGCCAACGGAGGAAACATGAACAAGCATAGAAGAAGAACTTATCTTATAAAAACCGGCCTTCAGCTCAGATACATGGGTATAATCATTTCTACCATGCTGCTGGTAGCTTTTGGCGTTGGCTGGACAATTTATCACACTTCATGGAGTCGTATTGCCAACACTCAGGATCTCACCATCGACAAGCTGGCCAGCATTTTCGATTCGGTCAACTCGATTCTGGTGCGCTGGATATTCGTATTTATTTTTGCCATAGCGATATTATCGATATTCGTCTCGCACAAGATAGCAGGGCCGGTGTATCGACTGGAAGAAACGACGCGGGTCATAGCTTCCGGCGATCTTACCTGCAAGATTCATCTGCGCCATGGTGATGAGCTGCAGGATCTGCAGGAGGCATTCAACAAGATGTCTGATTCGCTTTGCAAAATGGTAGCCAAGGATCGTGAAGTTATCGACAAGCTTGTCGCCACTGGTGAACGTCTGCGCGAAACCATTGACAAGAAAAACCTCGACCAGAAAGCAGTCGAATCTATCAACGGCGACCTTTACGGTGTCATCGAAGAGTTGCGCCTTATTACCAGTGGATTCAAGATCGACGACAGCGACAGTCCCATAACAGTATCCGAATCTGAAGAATCCGACTCCGAACAAATCGCCTGACAGATATTGATAAACAATCTCGTGCATGCTGCCGATTTATCGATTGTTATGCGAAAATACAGGTATTTAGGCAGCTTTTTCATACTGACACTGGTTGCAGTCTTTCTCAACGGTGCTGGTATCAGGCGCAATGTTGAAAGACTGGCAAATGACAAGGTTGCACAGGGGCGCCCCAACTACGATGCGATGTTTGCCGACGGCAAGTTGCGCATAGCTGTTTTCTGGGGTTGGGATCACCCGCGCGACACGATCATGGGCTCATTTCCGGCATTCGAAACTCTTAACGGCAAGCGCCTTTACTATAAGGGCAACCCGATAATGATCGAAATCGGCATGATCACTCAGATCAACGAAAAGCCCAAAGACATATTCAAGACAGCGC
This sequence comes from Candidatus Riflebacteria bacterium HGW-Riflebacteria-2, assembly GCA_002839435.1. Taxonomy (GTDB): domain Bacteria; phylum Muiribacteriota; class Ozemobacteria; order Ozemobacterales; family Ozemobacteraceae; genus Rifleibacterium. The sequence goes on from PGYA01000028.1 coordinate 49,224, forward strand.
TTGAAGACAGCACAATCGATATGGTCATTTATTCAGGGCACGCGCGCTACGGCAAAGGCATGGCCTTTGAATCGATGTATGACATTTTCAGGTGTGGTAACGGTGACCTTGTCGAAGACCGACATGTCAAGCCATACAAGGTATTCAAAGCAACCTCTGAAGACCTCGACGCCACAAAATTTCCGAACACCTACAAAATCATCATGCTCAACTGCTGTGATTCACAGGGTCATTTCCGGCAGAGCTGGGCGAAGCGGTTCAGGGAATGCGGCGCGGCGGTCGATCTGTTGACGGTTGAGTTCCCGGTATTCAATCTATACGATCACCGACGGGTTCTCAATCTACTGCGCGACATTCTCGCTTTCGCTGACTGGAAAACGATCAAAGCCAATTACGAATCAGAAGTTCACAAACGCAAGAACCGCCTGATCATTGACCCGGTTCGTAGTCCAGACGAAGAAGATTTTGCCATGGATGGGGCATACTGATCTCACGGCCGTGGTCATTCGATGACAAGGACGATTACGCGCACGATTTTTTGGGGCAGCGTAACCAGACCCAACAGACAGAATTGAGATTACTCAGTTTTTGAGTCAGGGTAATTGTTGAATGACCGCCGATTTTGCTGTACACTTGCTGCAATATGCAAATTCAACAGCGCCTGCTCAACTTAACCTTTGCGCTTTTTTTTCTGCTGTTCTGCGGAACAGTTGCATATCGCGCCGTCGAAGGCGACCACTGGACAATGCTGGATGGTCTGTTCATGACGGTAATAACCCTTTTTACCGTTGGTTATTCTGAGGTACACACGCTTTCGAGCAGCGGACGCATGCTTACCATAATTCTCATACTTCTCGGCGGCGGCTTTATGGCCTATGCCGCTTCAACCATTGCACAAATGCTTTTCGAGGGCAAAATTCGCGAAATCTGGGGACATAAGAAGATGCGCAAACAGATAAATGATTTGAAAAATCACTACATAGTATGCGGAGCCGGCAAAACGGCGCAGGAAATCATCAAGAGCCTAAAAGGCAACGCTCCCAACCAGTTCGTCGTAATCGACATCGATCATGCCCGCGTCGAAAAACTGCTTGAAGAAAACATTTTTGCGATAGAGGGCGACGCCACTTCTGATGAAGTGCTCATCGAAGCCGGTATCGAGCGGGCGGCCGGTGTCGCGGTCACCCTGCCGACAGATGCCGACAACGTTTTTGTAACTCTTTCCGCCAGGGGTTTCAAGAGTGATCTTTTTGTTGTGGCCAAGGCTGAAAAAATAGACAGTATCGCCAAGTTGCGCAAGGCTGGCGCCAACAAGGTGGTTTCCCCCAATATCATTGCCGGCGCGAGAATGGCATCGATGCTCTATCGTCCCACAGTTATGGATTTTATGGACGCGGCACTGGCCGGTGACAACAATGCAATGAAAATGGAAGAGTTCAGAATTCAAAGCAAATCATATCTAGATGGCAAAGCGATCAAGGATGCCGAGATCCGGCAACGATCTGGCGCTATTATCGTATCGGTGCGGCGTGAGAGCGAGACTATAGTGAATCCTCTGCCGACACTTGTCTTCAAAGCTTTTGACATACTGGTGGTATTGGGCACCAGCGAGCAAATCAGTAATTTTTCGCCGTTAACGAAAGTTAAGTGAACGATTTGGGAGGCATTATGAAATACAGAATATGGCTGATGGTATTACTTGTATGCGTGGGTGCAGTCACTATTGCAACGGCAGGACAGACGGAAGTGATGCAGACACGCAACAGCAACGCGCAGGTGCAGATGATCGACCAGCGCGCCAATCACGAGGAAGCGCCGTTGCAGATCGATTCGTTGCAGCTCGCCAATGCCTCAGAGAATCCTGATTTCGTGCAAAGATCAGCGAAAACGGTGATCCCCGCTATAAAGACGGTTAAGACACTGGTGCCATACGAAGATCTCTACAAGGTTCTGCAGCAGGATATTGGCAAGTATTTCATTCTGCCGATTGAAGAATTCGAAAAGATGAAGCAGACCAAGGAAGCCTGGCTGGCTTCTTCAACCAGACCGGTAACAGATCCACCACCGCTGACCTATCAGATAAATTCTGCGTCGATTGACGGCCAGATCGAAGAGAACTTTGCGCGACTCAACGTGGTTTTCAAACTCGAGACCTTCACCGAAGCCTGGCATGAGATTCCGTTGCTGTGGGGAAGTCTGGCCGTGTCGTCAGTCCGCCTCAACGACACGCTCACGACCCTCAAGACATCATGGATCGACAAGAACAAGCGCCAGGTGCAGTTCGGTAAAATCAGCCGGCAGAGCAATCTGATGAACCTTTCTCCAGCTGCCATGGGAGGCAACGACAGCCTCAGCCAGAACAACTGGAAAGATACGATGTTTTCGCTGCCAATATATGGCAAAGGTCTGCACGAGTGCCAGATTTCTTTTCTGGTGCCGATTCAGAACATCGATGACCTTTTCACTCTACAGTTCAACATGACCCGTATTCCTTTGACGTTCATGGAACTACAGGCTGACAATTTCATACTTTCGATCGACAGCAGCAGTTTTAGAGATTTCAGTATAATCGAACAGCCGCAGGCAAAAGGTTGCCGCTTTATTGGCTGGCTCGGTGCTAACAGTGATATCTCGATCAAGTGGCGACGCCGCGTGCTGCGAGTAGCAACTCCTGAGCCAGAACCAGTTGTGGCACCAGACGACAGCGTCACCGAACCGGACAGTGGAAGTCCAGCTCCGGCGCCTCAGGAACGGATAGCAGAACCAATAAAACCTGTTGTTTATGCCCGTTCTAACACCCTCGTCACCCTCGGCGACACTGCGATACATTCATACAAGATTTTTGACTTCAAAATCAGCAAAGCACCGGTAACTCATTTTCATTTCAATGTTCCGGCGGGAGTCGAAATCGTCTCGGTTAACGCCGACCGCCAGATTACCCAGCGCCTGCTGCTGGAAGGCGGCCAGAAAAAGCTGCAGGTTGAGTTTCAGGCCGGTCGCGAAGACAGCTGCCAGATAGAAATCGCCTACGAATCTGCAGTCAACATGACCAGCGCGACCATCGGAATACCAGAAGTTGCGCCGCTGAACGTCGAGCGCGAGCTCGGCACAATTGCAATCGAGGCTCTCACTTCAATTGAGGTTCAACCGGGAAACGACGACAAGACGCCTCTCCACAAAGGCGTATTTCCTATTGACCCATTGGAAACGCCGGCAAGCATAAAGGCACGGGCGACCATGCCACTGCTGCTGGCCTATCGGCACAATATCAGCCCAACCGGCATCATGCTGGCGGTCAAGCGCTACCAGGATGTTCCACAGCAGTCTGTAGTGGCAGACAGTTTTGAAGTCAAAACTACCTTCACCACCAACAAGACGAGCAATTCGCTGATCAGTCTGAATATTCGCAACAACAACAAGCAGTATCTTCAGCTGCAGTTAGCCTCGGGAACAGAGATCACATCGGCCTTCCGCGGTGGCCAACCAGTCAAGCTGGTAGCCGGCAAAAGCGACGGCAAGGTCCAGGTTCCGCTTGAAATGAGTCAGGTGGTTGGCGAAACGGTCGAACAGAATCTGCAGATATTGCTTAAAAACCCTGTCGATGAAGTAAACTGGCGCGGTGAACTTGAATTCACGCCGCCGCTTGTCGATATCCCGATTTCCCGCTTTTCATGGTATATCTACGCTCCTGAAAATTATCATCTCTACAATTTCGACGGCACGGTAAAAGAGTCGAAAACCCGCAAGGATCCATTTTTCTTCAGAGGTTTCATGCAGCTGCTCAAGGCAGCCTGGCATTTTGTCACCAGCCCAGACATGCTGTTCACAGTAGGCTTTTTCGTCATACTGATTATGCTGATAGTAGCAAGAAATCTGCTAATCACGATTCTCAAGGGCATCTGGGATTTCATCTGCGCCATTTTTGGCCTTCTTTTTTCTGGAAAAGGCTTTCGGCTTGCAGAACTTATGATAGTCGTTGCGGTTATCGGTGTTCTGGCGGCAATCGCCACGCCGAATTTTCGCAAGGCACGAGAATCTGCACGCGACAAGGCCTGTATGGCCAATATCCGTGTTATTTCCGGCGCCGTTGAGATGTATAACATGGATAATCCAGGCATGATGAAACAGCTCGATCTGCGAGCGCTGCTCAAAGGCAAATATCTGAAAAGTGAGGTCGTCCCGGCGGAATCTGGCTGCCGCTATATGTCAGTTGGTGACCTCAGTGAAAGCGGCGAAGTTTACTGCCAGCTGCATGGAAACATCGACAGGCGAAGTCCGGAAGAACTCAGAGGCGACATGCAATATGCGGCTTCTGATAGACGTGCCGACAGTTTTGAGGCAAAGAGTCAAATTGCGATGGAACAGCAGGCAATGCCTACCAGTAAAGCGAGTCTTCCTCCAGTCAGGACAGTGCAGCCGGGTTTTGGAACAACCAGAACCCGCGGAATGTTGCCTATCAGCAGCAAGTTCGTCATGACCAAAAATTACTACATGCTCGAACGCGATCTGGTTATCTGCGATATCGCCAGCAACGGCGCCCTGTTGGCCAACTCTACCAGTCCCAAGGTAAAGGTAAATTATCTACATAATTCCGTGGTGCGCTCAGCCGAAATAATTGCATTCGTCATGGCGCTGTTCAGCGCTCTGTATTTTGTCTCCGGCGCCTTTCTCAAATATCACGGCAAAATAACCTTTGCCGTGGTAATCATAGTGTTGCTTTCGATCATTGACTTCAAGATCGGCACCATCGGCGACAGCGCCAACGCCGGGATGTGGCTGGCTCTGACCGGAGCTTTCATCTGGAAATTTTTCTGGATTCTCAGCAAGCTTAATGTATTCAAGAGCAGCGAGCCTGATCAGCCTCCACCGCCGGCTAAACCAAGACCCGGCAGATCAGTCAATGATGATATGAGTGCCGGTGACGTTTTTGGCATAGACTCTAACTCAGGTCGAGCCGGACTGAAGACCCTGCTGCTCATGCTCATACTGCTGGCGACACTTGCAACTCTGCCGATCTTGGCGCAGGAAACCCGTGAAGTCAGAATTATGGCGCCCTTCAAAGAGCTTTCAAGCATCATGCCTGCCAACGAGCGTGTCGTAATCATACCTGAAAGCGATTACCGCTACCTTACCGATATCAAAGAAATAGAGAAACCAGAGCCGGTGGCACCGCAAAGTCACCGCTTCGTTTCAGTTGCCTACCGCGGGAATATCGAAGAGCGCGGCGCCAGATTTGTCGCTGAATATCGCCTTGAGCTGTTCAATCCCGAGTGGAAAAAAATAGAACTGCTGTCACCGGAAGTCATTCCATCGAAGGCTTCGCTGAACGGAGCGTCTCTGGCGTTAACCCTGATGGAATCATACGGTCGGGTGTCTTACGGTTTTATGACCAACGCCACCGGAAGCGTAAATGTCAGTGTCGAATTCTTCGTTCCGATGGATTCAAGTGAATATCGCCACAACCGGCGCTTTACCCTGCCGACCCTGCCGGTCTGCATATCAACCCTGCAGCTAAAAGTCGATGAAAAGGACTGTGAAGCCTGGATCGACCCGGGTGTACTCGGCACCACCGAACGCGGCGGCGACAAGTCGGTGTTCAACGCCATTCTGCCACCAACAGTTGCAGTAAATGTCGAAATTTACCGCACCATGGGCAAGGTTCCCGAAGTCGAACCCGCACAGCCTGAAGAAATAGAACCAGACAAACCGGTTATAATCGAAGAAAAGACAAGACTTACAGTGAACCATAATGGTCTGCTCTATTTCAGAGAAGGCTTCGTCAGCGGCACCAGCGTTTTCGATATCGACATTAAGGGGGGAAGCGGCATATCGAGCCTAAGCTTCGTGCTACCTGAGCACATACGCATACAAAAAATCGACAACCGGCTCATCGATGACTGGAAAATCCGCGAAGACGAGCAACTGCGATGGCTTGACGTCGTTTTTAAATCTCAGATCAGAGGTAAAACCCAGCTGACGATCGAATACGAAGAAGACATTCAGAATCTCAAGGATGAAAATTACGAAGTTGGTGAAATCTATCTTGCTGATGCCGAGCGCACTTCTGGCATTATCGGAATCGGCTGTCTGCAGACTCTTGAGATACTTGTCCAGAAAACCCCGCAGGGTTTCGACACAATCAATGCAGCGGAGTTTCTCAATAACTGGCGGCTGGAGCGTCCTGAGAAAACGCCATACGCCTTCAGATTTGTCAGATATCCCGCCAGAAGAGGCGAAACTGGCAGCCAACCTGACAGCAGCACCGACAATCTGCCTGACCACGTTGCGGTACGCCAGGGCAACAGCCTGTCGCTTACTATTACCCGGCCCGAAGACATCAGTCAGCAGACTGCAACCATCGATCGCGCCGAAGCCATGACGCTTCTTAACGCAGACGGTTACATGATTACACGTGTAGTCTACGAAGTGCGCAACAATTCACAGCAGTTCCTCAAGGTTCGCCTGCCGAAACTGGAAGGTTACGAAACCGAGCTGTGGAGCACGCAGGTTGCCGGTCTGGCAGTACGCGCCGGTTTCGATAAAGACTACGGCGTTTACAATCTGCCGATAATCAGCTCGCAGTCTGAACGCGGCGAATCCCGTGCGTTTCCGGTAGAACTGGTCTATACCATAAAAATTGGTCAGCAGCTACAGGCGTTCAATCCGATCAAAATGGAACTGCCGTCGGCGCACCTGCCAATCAGCGAATTAAGCTGGGTTCTTTACCTCCCGGAAGGCTACGAACTGATGCGTGAGGTCGGCAACCTCGACCGCAGCGTCAAGGTTTCCGAGCTCAAGTTCCTTGACAAGCCCGGTTACTTCTCAAGCGTATCAAGTGCAGTAAACCTGCAGATGCGGCAGAAAAGCAGTTCACAGCAGGTCCAGTTCCAGAACCAGAGATCTTCTGACAAGATATATGGCCTTTCCGGAATGCTGCCGGTCAAGTTCAAGATACCGACAACACAATGGTCGACGCACTTCACCATGCTGCAGATCGAACCTGACAGCAAGCCACCTTTCATAGACGGCATGCTGGTCAACCCGCGCAAGGGCAAGGGCTTTGCGTTCCAGGTAATAATGATTCTGGCCGGCATACTGGCGGCAATTGGCCTGGTCAAACTGTTCACCTCGAGCCGACGTTCTCTCTGGTTCCTGATGCTGGCTGTTCTCGGTATAATGCTGACACTTTCGATCTACCTTAAGCTTTATCAGGCCGATCATTTCTTCCAGATGGGTCTCTCAGCGGCGATGATAAGCTGGTTGCTGTTCAAGTTCTTTGCCTGGCGGCCGGCTGACGAAGCGAAAGGAGCCTGATTTGAATCCTGACGAACCATTGACAATTCCAGCTGCAAAAGGCTCAATGTCTGAGCTTAAAGGCATTCAGGGAATGATTTTGCCATTCATTCTGCTCGGATTCGCGCTGTATTTCTGGAACTCAACTCTGCTGCTGCCAATCAAGTATCTGACTGTATTCTTTCACGAGCTGTCACACGCCCTGGCATCGGTTCTCACCGGCGGCGAAGTGCTGCATATAGAAGTGAACGCAAACCAGGGAGGACTGGCAGTTACCCGCGGCGGCTGGCGATTCATTGTAATCAGCGCCGGCTACCTCGGGAGCCTTATCTGGGGCAGCGTGATACTGCTGGCAGCGGCAAAAACCAACCATGACCAGCAGATCACCGCTGGCCTGGGTGTGTTGCTGCTGCTGGTTACAGCAATCTGGGTACGTAATCTGGAAGGCGTCATCATCTGCGCACTGACTGGCTTCGGGCTGCTCGGCATCGCGGCTTATTCCACCGAAAAGGTCTGCGACCAGTTTCTGAAATTTCTTGGGCTGACGTCGTGCTTCTATGTCCTGTTTGACATCAAAGACGATTTGATAGACCGCTCAATACATGGATCTGACGCGCACAAAATTGCTGAAATGCTTTATATGCCTGACTGGCTGGTGGGTCTTGTCTGGCTGATAATTGCGGGTATAATAACCTGGAAAGTTCTTTCCTGGA
>PGYA01000183.1 GCA_002839435.1 Candidatus Riflebacteria bacterium HGW-Riflebacteria-2
AGCGACCGGACTACAAGGCTCTCAAGGCTGAAGTCCAGTCCCAGGAAAAACGTGTCGCCGTCGCGACGTCCGACTATTTCCCTTCGCTCTCCTTTATGGGGAGCTATGGAAGAAGGATCAATGGCCCGGGAAATGAAGAAAGCGTCGGTTTTTCCGGTATCGTGGCATCCATGCCCATCTTTGATCTCCGCACCCCCGCAAAAGTAAGGGATGAAACGTCCAAGGAACGGGTGCTCAAAGAGCAACTGCGGAAACTGGAACTTCAGATATGCCGCGACGTGGAGACTTCCCTTCTCGATATCACATCGAGCGTTGAACGTGTGAAAGCGAATCGAAAGGCGATCGAACAGGCAAACGAAAGCCTTCGTATCGAACAGCAGAAATATAACTACGGCAAAGGCTCCATGACCGACGTGCTTGACGCACAGGCGGCCCTTCTTCAGGCGCAGACAAACTACTACCGGGCGCTGGCCGAACTCCAGATATCCCGTGCAAAACTCGAATTCTCAACGGGGGGTACACTATGAACAGATTCATCTTGAAGGCGGGTGCTGTGGCGTTCCTTCCCCTCTTCGCCCTATTCGGGTGCGGATCAGGATCCGGTTCGGCAGAAAAGGCCGGCCAGAAGAAAAGTGACATACCTTTCGTCCGGGTAGAGCAGGCAAAGATTGCAGCAATATCCGATACAATGGAATTAACGGGCGGTATAGTCGCTTCGGTGACGGCCCGTCTCGCCACCTCTGCCGAAGGCCCCATACGGAGTCTCAAGGCGAGGGAGGGTGACGTTGTCAGAAAGGGGGCGACCCTGCTGGTGATAGGCCGAGACGAGGCGGCCGACTCCGCATTATTGGCCGCAAGGGAAGACCTCAGCAAGGAGCAGGAAGAGTTGAAGGCAATTGAGGCACTTGTTGGCAGCGGGGCCCTCCCCGGGGAGCAACTTGACAAGGCCAGGGCCAACTTTGCCCGTGCAAAGGCGCAGTTGATACGGGCGCAGGAGACTGTGGGGGACTACGTGATACGCGCCCCCT
>PGYA01000098.1 GCA_002839435.1 Candidatus Riflebacteria bacterium HGW-Riflebacteria-2
CGCCGCTATGCCGACCCGCCAGTCTTGCTCGTACTCGTGCGCGTAATCGTAATCGTAATCGAAAAAATCTTCTGACAGCGCAAACTTCCGATCTCGGCATCAGCCTTCTCTTGATATGGCCTGCTAAACTTCCCTCAAAAATAATCTGTGCAATCTGAGTAATCACCCGGGCGCCTCTATCCTGATGCGCCCAAGTATCACCCACCTCCTGTGGGCGACTGCGGATAACTCTTCTCTTATTCTCTTCCACTTTGCATGTTTTGTATAACAGTCTGGGTATACTGTGGTAATATTCTTCAGGTAATAATCAGGAGACGTTTTATGGAAATTCTCAATCTCGTCGATGTACCCCATTGTCTCGAACTGATCAGCGAATGGCACCACAATGAGTGGAGCTACCTCAACCCCGGCCGCACATTTGACATGCGCCTGGCTGACATGCAGAAACACCTTCTTGGCAACGATATTCCGACGACTTTCGTTGCTATCAGCCACGAAGTGCTCGGCTCAGCCGCTCTTATCGAAAGCGACATGCCCGAACGCCCCGAACTCACTCCCTGGCTCGCCAGCGTCTTCGTCGCTCCTGAAGCGCGTAAGACCGGTGTCGGTCGTTCCCTGGTGCAACGCGTCATGCAGCATGCAAAAGCTACCGGTGTAAAAACCATGTATCTCTACACCCCCGACCGCGCCCATTTCTACAAACACATGGGCTGGCAGACAATGGAAGAAATGGTCTACCACGGCGCCAACGTCACCCTCATGAAAATCGATCTGTAACTCTACTCTCAACTAAATGCTTTTTTTATGGTGGCATTTGAGGTAAAATAGCTGGCAAACCAAGGAAAGGTGGCAAATAATGAGTCTTTCTGCCGAAATAAAACTGCAGATCCTGCAAAACATCGAAAGGGTGACCAAAAACGGCGCCGATTACACCGATGCCCGTTTCTACACTAACGATGATTCCGAAACACTGTTCCTCTATGATGGCAACCTCGAAGCCAACGATACCAATTTCGAAAGCGGCCTCGGCGTGCGCGTTCTTTTTGGTGGTGCCTGGGGCTTTGCCGCGACCAGCGACGCGAAAACAATCGACGCCTGCTTCGACCTGGCACTGCAAAACGCCAGAACTGCCGCAAAACTCGTGCGCGTTCCGCTGCAGATGGGCAAAAAGCCGGCGCACCAGGGGCACTTTGCTTCGCCCCTCAAACAGGATCCCTTCACCATTCCGCTCAAGCAAAAGCTCGATTTCCTCAACGGCATCGACGCGCAACTTAAAGAAGACTGGATCGCTAAACGCTACGTTTATGCTGAATTCCAGAAGAAGAACATCTATTTTTTCAACAGCGAAGGTACTGAGGTTGAACGCAATCTCGCCAATGTCTTTGCCAAAATGATGGTCATGGCGCTCGACAGCGACGGTCAGATGCAGCGCCGCAGCCAGGAACTTTTTACGACGGGAAAGGGCACGCGCGGCTACGAGATGCTGACCAGCCCCGAGCTGTTTTCGGCGCATGCCGGCCGCATCAAGGAAGAACTCGCGCAGCTGATCAAGGCTGACGCCCTCGAATACGGTCGTCGTTCCGTCATTCTGCTGCCCGGCCAGGGCTTCCTGCAGGTGCACGAAACTATCGGCCACCCGCTCGAACTCGACCGCATTCTCGGTTACGAACTTTCTTACGCCGGCGGCTCATTTGTCGATCTCGATTCATTCGGCAAACTGCAGTATGGCAGCGAAAAGCTTAGTGTCAGCGCCTTTGGTGGCATCGAAAATTCGCCTGGCTCCTATGGTTACGATGATGAAGGCTCGCCCGAGCGTGATTACCTGTTGATCGATAAAGGTCTGCTGGTCAACGCTCTCAGCTCGCGCGCCATGATCGATGAGGCCAACCAGAAGGCCGGCCGCACCGTATTTGCCGAGAGTGGTGGCGCCGCCCGTGCAACCGCTTTCTATCGGGCGCCGATTGACCGCATGACCAACGTTAACATTCTTCCCGGCAATGACGGCACTCTCGAAGATATCATCGCCGGCACCGAAGACGGTGTCGTGCTCGACAACCCGGTTTCATGGTCGATCGGCTCGAATCGCGAGCACTTCCATTTTGGCTGCGAAATCGCCTGGGAAGTGAAAAACGGCAAGAAAACCCGTATTCTGCGCAACCCGACCTATCAGGGGCACACTGTCGAGTTTTACAACTCGCTGTCAGCAGTCGGCGACGCATCGACCTGGCGTGTCTGGCAGGTCGATAACTGTGGCAAGGGCGAACCGAACCAGATTATGCAGCTCGGCCACGGCATTCCGGTCGTGCGCTTCGACAATGTAATCACCGGCGAAAGGAAGTAAGTCATGCAGAAAAACAAAGCACAGGAAATGATCAGCGCCGTCCGCGCCCGCGCCGCCGCACGTGGTGTCAACGCTTCTTTTTCGCTGCACTGCGAAAAAAGTCATCTGATGCGCATCGGCAATAATTCAGTTTCACTCAATACTTCAGAACACCTGACCCGCCTCGATATCGAAGTGATCAATGGCCGGCGCACCGGCTCACACACCCAGATGGGCGACGTGACTTCTGAGGAATACGTCGAAAAAGCTCTGCAGATAGCTGTGGCCAAAGCCGAAGTTGCCAGCGAAAAAGACTACCAGCCGATCTCGGTTGTCGTCGAGGCAAATGTCGCTGAAAATGCGCAGTATGACCAGACGCTCGAGCATCTCGATCCGGCCTTCAAGGCCGATGCCTACCAGCAGATCATTGATAATGTCGGCGAAGAGTATAATTTCAGCGGATCCTGGTCGAGCGGCTCAATGGAACTGTTTCTGGTTTCGACCGCGAATGAAAATACCATGCATCATCTGGCCACCGACCAGGATTTCAACGTTGTGCTCAAGCACCCACAGAAGAAATGGGAGCTGCGCCAGTGGAAAAGCGGCTGGCGGCTAGACCATTTCGACGTCGAAGATGTCATCAACGGCTTTCGCGGCCTGCTGCCGACTTACGAAAACCATGCCGGTTACAAGCTTGAGCCAGGCGAATACCGGGTTGCACTTGGTTCGGCGGCCATTGCCGAGGTCGTCATGATGGCCTGCTATACCGGCTTCTATGGCCGTTCTTACGAAGAAAAACAGGGTTGGACTTCGAAATACAAAAAGGGTGACAAGGTTCTCGGCGACAACATAAATCTGGTTGATGAACCGGCCGATGACAAGACCTTCCGTTTTGGTTTTGATATGATGGGCAAGGTGCGTGGGCGGTTTCCGCTGGTCAAGGATGGCATCCTGCGGAACCTGATGTATGACAGCATGACGGCTGCCAAATACGGGCGCGAGCTTACCGCTCACACTGGTGGTTCAGCCAGCATCGTCATGCAGCCGGGCAGCGCTGATTCCGATCTGCTCGCCGCAGTAAAGGGTTTGGGCCGCGTGATTTACGTTCCGGCTCTGCATTATCTCAATATGCCCAACGCGAGTCAGGGAATCTTCACCGGCAGTTCGCGCTTCAATGCCGTGCTGATCGAGAACGGCAAGGTTGTCAGCCCGATTTTCTCGTCGCGCATTACCGATTCGTTTCAGAACGTTTTCGGCAATGTCAGCCTGATTTCGAGCGAAGCCGAGACGGTCAACCTCTCGAACACCTACGGCCGCCGCATGCCGGAAGCCGCTTCGATGCCGTCTTATATCGTTTCCGACAAGGTAAAGATCACCGACAGCGCCGACTCGTTCTAACTCTTTCGTGCTCGTAATCGTAATCGACCGGATCTCGTAATCGTATTCGTAGATTATTGTCATTGCGAGGAGCGAAGCGACGAAGCAATCCCATCGACAAAGGGATCGCTTCGTCGGGCTGTCGCCCTTCTCGCGATGACAGAAGACACGATTACGAGTACAACAAGACCCGAAGACACAACAAGATGCAGCAGATAGATAACGCAATATACAGGCGGGTTTTCGGCATTTCGCTGCCGGCGGTGGCGGGCTTTCTCGGCCTGATGCTTTTCGATGTTATCGACATCTGGTGGATCGAAAAGCTTGGTACGCGCGCGGTTGCCGGCGTAGCTTCGGCCGGTTTCATTGTCTGGGCTCTTTATTCTTTCATGGCGATTACCGGATCGGGTTGTGCCGCGCTGGTTTCGCAGTTCCATGGCGCCAACCGCCGCCGCCGCGCCTGGGAAGCAGTAGTTCAGTCGACCTGGCTGAGCATAATTCTATCGGTGGTTATTGCCTTTCTGTTTCTGCCATTTATTGACAGACCCTTTGCCTGGATGGGCCTTGAACCCGACACGGCGCGCATGGCGACTGATTACTTTCTCATCATACTTTATGGCTTTCCGCTGATATTTCTCGACATGCTGGCCGGCAACGTATTCAATGCTTACGGCGACAACAAGATCAGCAACGGCATCATGCTCTTCTGTCTTATTGGCAACATGGTGCTTGACCCCATTCTGATGTTCGGCTGGTGGGGTTTCCCGGAGTTGGGAGCTTCCGGCGCTGCCTGGGCCACTATAATCAGCCACGTAATGTCGCTGGTTCTGCGTGCCTGGGTGCTGCGCCGCCGTAACTATATGCCGGGCCTGGCCGGGTTTCTGCGCATTCGAACGTTTTATTACCTGCGCATCGTCAAAATCGGCCTGCCGAACGCTGCCACCGGCTGCATCTGGTCGATCGTCTACCCGTTTCTCACCCGCCTGATCACGCCGTTCGGCATGACGCCACTCTCGGCGGTCGGCATCTGTCATCGGCTTGAGAGCTTTCCCTATTTTACTTCGATTGCGCTTGGTATCGCGATGACTTCGCTGGCTGGCTACTCACTCGGCAGCCGCGAGAATGCTAAGATCGACAGTATTCTGACGGCCGGACTGCGGGTATCCACCCTGGTCATTTTGCCTTTTCTTGTGCTGTTTCTGGTGTTTCCTGACTGGTTGATGAGCTGGATGACCGCTGACCCTGAACTGATCGCACAAGGCGCCGAATATCTTTTCATTATCGGCGTCTTCGAAATCTTTATGGCCTGGGAAATGGTTATCAGCGGCGTTTTTACCGGCCTCGGCATCACTTACCCGACGCTTTTCATTACCGTGCCCCTGACTGTCGGCCGGGTTCCGCTCGCCTGGTTCCTCGCTTATTATCTTGAAATGGGCATAACCGGCATCTGGTGGGCTATCAGTCTGTCTTCTCTCGGCAAGGGCATTGGTCTCTACCTGCTCTACCTCTACATGAAACGCCAGACCGCCAATTTCTCCGACCTCAGCCGCTGGCAGAAGGCTGCGAAAGTAAAAGCCATCTGAGTTTTGTCGCTTGTATCGCACCCGGTTTTGCTGTTAGTATTACGTATTGGTATGAGGCTGTGGCATGATATCTGGTGCTTTCGCTTCATCCTGTCTTAAGAGGTAAATAGAGATGGAAGTGAGATGCCGGTCTTGTGCGAACCGCTGGGAAGCGACCCGGCTCGATCCTTATATACTCAGGTGCGGCTTTTGCGGGGATCTGACCTGCGAGCGCTGCGGGCGCCACGAGCACTCGCGTATGCATGTCTGCCCGTCGTGTTATGAGCGCAAAGGCCTGGATCTTGAGGATATTTACGTTGGTGCCTGCTCCGCCTGCGGCTGGGTTCGCCCGACCGGGTTCGTTGGCGGCTGCGTTTATGATAACCGAAATGTCTGCCAGTATTGCGTCGAAAACGGCAAGCCAGATCAGAAGCTGGAAAACGATGCGGCCTACACTCGCGAAAACTTTCAGCGCCGCGTCAGAAACTACTTTCCGTCTGTGGATAATGTTAACCCGGGAACCGATCTTTTGCCTTTCACCATGGAAAAGTATCAGGAATGGGATCGTGCGGTCGAATATGGTATAAGAGATCGCTGTCTGGCACAGGCGGCCTTTCATCGCGATGTCGCCAGTGTTGCCGGTTTAATACAGCTTTATGAGCATGACAAATACAAGTTCAAGGAAGTCGCGCATGCCCTGGGCCGTATTGACCACCCTGATGGCAATACCTTTCTGTTGGAACACGTAAGTAAGCTCAGCGAGAATCCGTATTATGCACGGCTGGCACTTGACGGCCTCAGTGAAACCCCTGGCCAGACGGCTTTTGAAGCAATAATCTGGCTGATGACGCAGGGTCACTTTTCCGTATCTCCGGCTGATGGCCTCGAACTTTTGCTCAAACTGGAGTTTCTGGCTCCCGGCTTCCTGTTTCAGCCGGGTCTTGATTACGACATCATGGACGCGCTGGAATACGTCGGTCTGCGCTCGCTTCCGCAGCATCTGGTCTATTTCCACGCCGCTGTGCCGAAAGTGATATAAATGTTCTCCGTCATCCTGCGCGCAGTCGCAGGATCCATGCCCATCTTTTCGCCATCAATTGCTGTTCGTTTGCGAAGGGTGCAGCTTCACTGTCATTGCGAAGGGCGTAGCCCTGAAGCAATCTTTTTGAATGAGCTCGTCGCATCTGTGCATTTTTTTTGTAACTCACAAAAAGGCCGGCGCTTGCCGATGCTTGTCAGCAGCCAGCTGTGCGCGCATTTTCCCCACCTGTTAACTGTACCTTGTAGACCCGGAAGAATATCTGCATTATATTAGTTATATGAGAAGCATTAAGTATAGAGTATTGATTATCGTTATTTTAACGTTTGTTGCTTCTGGCGTCTTTGCTATACCTTACCAGGTTGGCGATTACAAGCTCGATGTGACTGTGCGCAATTCTGCCATGAACCTGATCCCTGACAGCAAAGTCAGTTTTTATCGCTATGATCAGAGTTCGTTCATCGCCGAGGCGCGTGCTACTGGCTACCGGAGCGTCAGCAAGCGCATTGAAATCAAGCCGAACCAGTTCATTTACAAGACTGAAGTTGTGCTGCCCGATCTCGAGCGCAAGCTTTATATAATCGATCACAATCGCAAGGTTCTTGCGGCCGCCTATCTGCGCACCGACCAGTTCGGTTTCCCCGGCAACGAATATGGTCTTACCGCTTATATCCCGGTTGAAATGTGGGATGCTGACGCTAAGAGCGTCGAAGTTTTCGATTCATTCTGGGGCGCCCCGCTCAAGAAAACCTGCCTGTTCGAGCAGATCGAAGGGTTTCATAAGGTTTCGCTGAGCATCACGCGCAAGGCTCTTAAGTGGAGCGGATCAAAGATTTACGTGGTTTTCCGCACAAAGGATCTTCCAGCTGCGCCGGCCGTCGCCGGTTATCTCAAGCAGCTCGAGCAGTTGTCAGCCAACACCGATTGCCCTCCTGGCAGCGAAGAAGCGCTGACTTCCTATATCTACGAAAATTTTGCCAATGACGCTGCCGCGCTCGACACTGAGCTTCCGGCTGTTTACCAGCGTTATCATGCCGCGCGCGCCCGCTTTTCCGAGCTGCACCGCGAATAATTTTTTCAAAAACCAGTTGCACGCAAAAACGGTTTGTAGTATAATAATTTCACGTTCGAAACAGCGAACGCGATCCCAAGTAGCTCAGTGGTAGAGCAGTCGGCTGTTAACCGACTGGCCGGGGGTTCAAGTCCCTCCTTGGGAGC
>PGYA01000184.1 GCA_002839435.1 Candidatus Riflebacteria bacterium HGW-Riflebacteria-2
CAGGAGCAGTGACTTCACTCTCCCTTTTATACTTTGCCATTGGGACTATAACGCTTACCGACATGCCGCTCTCTCTCTTTTTAACTGCGGCACTTTCTGCCTTTTATTATGGGCACATCAAAAACGACAGAAGGTGGTTCCTCGCCTTTTACGCATCTGTGGCATTGGGATTGCTTGCAAAAGGCCTGGTCGCGATAGTCCTTCCGGGAGGGATAATTTTCTGGTACATCATTTTTACAAAAAAATGGCGCCTCATCCTTGATGCCCTTTACCTCCCGGGAATAGCGCTTTTTTTCATAATAGCGTTCCCCTGGTTTTACATGGTCAGCCGTGAAAACCCTGATTTTCTCTATTTCTTCTTTATGCCCCGCGCCGGAATATTCCATGATAAGGCCGGCGAGGGACGGGTCCTCCGGTATCCCTATCGCCACGGCGGCGGATATTATCCCTCCCGGAGCATCGCTCGTAAGAGAGGCATACGCCACGGGGACAAGGGCGCCCTGCGGGAGTGCCGTCGGGCGAGGATTTATCTCTGTGCAACCGGGAGGCAATATGCTGCTCATTCTCACCAGATTCGTGTCGCCCACACCGGAAGCCAGAAGCGCCCCGTCAAAGGCGTTTAACAAGGAAAAACCATCGGACGAACCACTGACAAGAAAAAACTTCGTGGGTGTTTTGACAATCAATGTAACCACCTCCCAAATTTTTTTAGCCCCAGCAGTTCGTGGGCATTCCCATTGCCGCAAAACGTCGAACCATTTGTATAAATGAACGGGCGAAAATAAATCTCGCCCTTACCGTATGCTTCCCGTTATGGTTCTTCTTCATATCTCCTTATCCCGCAGGGGATCTCAAAAATTAGGAGGAGAAGACACCCACAGCAAAACTGCCGTCGCATTTCGTTTATTTATGATGTAGTGCTTCCTGCTTGCCTTATAATAGAAACACTCGCCTTTCTTTACCTTCTGCGGTTTTCCACCCAGTACGAGTTCGACGCTCCCCGAAAGGACGAAGCCGAA
>PGYA01000185.1 GCA_002839435.1 Candidatus Riflebacteria bacterium HGW-Riflebacteria-2
TTGAAAAACGATGGATGGATGATCTTCCCTGACACCGAAAACCTTGCGGGGAAGCATTGTCCTGAAAGTGTCAGAAAAAGATGAGCGTGATCAGAAGGAACAGAGGGATAAGGAAAATAAGTGACCATAGCATATATCCGAAGAAAGATGGCATGTCGACGTTGTTTTCTTCGCATATTGCCTTGACCATAAAGTTCGGCCCATTCCCTATGTAGGTATTGGCCCCCATCAATACCGCTCCTACGGAGATAGCCCTGAGGTATATCTCGGGAACACCTACAATAAGGTTCTCCACTATGCCCAACGTGTCGGCGACATTCTGGGCGGAAGAGAAAAAGATCAGATATGTCGGTGCGTTGTCGAGGAAACTGGAGAGAATGCCCGTAATCCAGAAGAACTGCCATGGCTTCGTGATACTGAGCTCGCTTCCGCTCATGCTGAGGATCTTCATGACTGGCGCGATGGTCACGAATATTCCCGCAAAAAGGATAGCCACCTCGATGATAGGGTGGTACGTGAAGGCATTTTCTTCACGGAGAGCGACGGACGTGAAATAAATAGAAAGGGCCACGGCTGAGAGCATGACGAGTTCCCTGAGGATCTGGGGGAGGAAGAGTGAACCTATGACCATGAGAAGAAAGACAAAATTTATCTTGCCTTTGATCTCAACCTTCTTATGGGGCATCTCATCGACTGCCTCCAGGAAGGAACTGGAGTTCCTGGCCTCTTTTCTGACCATATAAGAATCGAAGAGGAAGAAAATCACCAGAAGGATGAGTACGGTGAAGATCCAGATAGGAAAAAGCTTCATTGTCCAGACGAAGGGAACGCCCCGCAGAAAACCGAGGAACAACGGGGGGTCGCCGAGAGGGGTCAGAAGACCACCGATGTTGGAAACGAGGAATATAAAGAATATAAAGATGTGTGAAACCCGTTTCCGTGTCCGGTTTGCCCTGAGCATGGGGCGTATGAGCACCATGCTGGCTCCCGTTGTGCCGATGAA
>PGYA01000099.1 GCA_002839435.1 Candidatus Riflebacteria bacterium HGW-Riflebacteria-2
GAGAAAAATTTCTTCGACAGGTTTCTGCTTGGAGCCGCCGCTGACGAGAAAAAGCAGTTCGCGTGCCTGCAAGATGCGCTGATACGTCAGACTGATGCGGGCTTCGGGTTGGCTCGCCGGTTCGAATGTCGCAAAGTCAGCGGCAAAGTCTTTTTGCCAGCTTGTTTCAGGAAAAAGCGACGCAGTGTGCCCGTCGTTGCCGATGCCGAGTATTATCAAATCTATCGGCGCCGGTGAGCGCAGTTGCTCCGGCAGCTCCTTAAGTCTGCTCTGATACGCATCGGCAACCGGCTGATCAGCCGCTGCCTGGCTGGCAGAAGGCACCGCGAAAAAATGCGACTCAGGCAACAGCCCGTCATCAAAAAGGCTGACACGTATCGCTTTCTGGTTGCTGCGTTCGTCATCGGCAGCCACCAGTCGCTCGTCTGTCTGTATCCAGTAACAGCTTTCAGCCAGACCTGCTTTCGCCAATTTTGCCGGTAGCAGCCGATAAACCGGAAACGGCGTATTACCACCACTCAGGCTGATCAGCCTGAACGGGCCAGGCGCTCGCCAGATCGCTGCGACAATGGCATCGGCTGCCGTTTTGGCAAATTCATCTGGCGTGTCATTGACTATTACATCTGCGTCGATGCAAATTGCCCGCTTCATAATACGGGTGGATTCCAGCGATGACCATGTTTCGCAAGCATGGCAGCAGATTCTTCCGGGCCGTGGCTGCCGGCGCAGTAGGTATTGATCTTTTGCTGATTGCTTTGCCAGCCTTCGATGATCGGATCAATGAATCTCCAGGATTCTTCGATTTCACTGTTACTGAGAAACAGCGATGAATCTCCGTTCAGTGCATCGAGCAGCAGGCGTTCGTAAGCATCCGGCCGGTAATCGCCAAACTCACTGTCATACGAAAACCTGAGGCCGACATCAGAAACCTGCAGCTGCATTCCGGGCGGTTTTGAATTAACCTTGAGAATTATGCCTTCGTTAGGCTGTATTCTAATATGCAGGCGATTCGGTTCTATATTGCCTTTAAACTCTTTGAAAATAGAGTGGGGGATCGGTTTGAAACTTATTACAATCTCAGTAACGTTGCGGTCAAGACGCTTCCCAGCCTGAAGATAGAAAGGCACGCCGCCCCAGCGCCAGTTATCGACAAAAACCCGGCAGGCCGCATAGGTTTCGGTTTGCGACGCTGGCTTAACGCCATTCTCCTGGAGATAGCCAACTACTGGCTTCTTGTCGATTTCGCCGGCTATGTATTGTGCTCTTACAGTTTCTGCAGCTACTTCTTCAGCGCGATACTTGCGCAGAGCCTTGAGGACTTTATTCTTTTCGAGATGCAGGTCACCCGGCTTGTGCGAGAGCGGCGGTTCCATGGCTACCATGCAGAGAACCTGCAGCAGATGGTTCTGCACCACGTCGCGCAATATGCCTGATTGATCAAAATAACCGGCCCGGCCACCTATGCCAATGTTTTCAGAGAAGCTGATCTGCACATTATCAATGAAACGATTGTTCCAGACCGGCTCGAAGAATGTGTTGGCAAATCGCATGAACAGGATGTTCTGTACGGCCTCTTTGCCAAGATAATGGTCTATTCGTAATATCTGATGCTCTTTGAAAGACGCGAGCAGACTATGATTAAGTTCCAGTGCGGTCGCGAGGTTCTGGCCGAAAGGTTTTTCGACAAGTATTCGTTCAGGGCAGTGCGCGTTGTCATTTGCTTCTGAGAACGGCTCTATCAAACGAATAAAACTTTGCATGCTGTTCGGCGGAACCGCCAGATAAAACAGGCGGGCCGGTGCGGCCTGCGGTTCTGCTGCCAGCAGCCTGCTCTTGAAATTTTCAGCCTCGTTTGCCAGCGCGGGGTTGGCGCGAAGATACCTGATGCGGCCTTTAAGACCTTCGAAGCCCTTGGCAAAGCGGGTGTCCTTTTTGAACAATATAGCTTCACGCTGTGATAGATGTTCTAAAAAAGCTTCGGTACTCATATCAGCCCGGCCGGTCACGAAAACATGAAAATCATGGGCGAGCAGTCCGGCATCATGCAGGCGGCACAGTGCCGGCAGCAGCTTGCGACTGGCCAGATCACCAGTTCCACCAAAAATTACAATTGAGGCTGCGCAGAAGAATTGCGGACTCATTTTTTTTGCTGGTCCTTTATAAATGCCTGAATACTTCGGTCATAAGTCTTTTCGCCGGCGGTAGTGAAAAAGCACCCGGGTATCTCGCCCATGTTGCGGTGATAAGCTACACATTCACAACACTTTTGACGTTTGCCACAGGAATAAGTGCAGGCACAGGGCAGTTTATTTGAGCAGTCAGCCATTTTAATCCTCCATTTTTTTTTTTTGATCAGCGCCTGGTAAATAGTTTCTTGATCCTTTTGCGCAAGCGGTTCAGATGCAGAAAGCCGCTGACAAGTTTAAGCAGAAGTCGGTCACCGGCAGAAGCTCGAATTATCGACGGGCGCACAAAAACCGTGTCTGAACCGTTCATATACCAGGGCCGGTAACCATTATCACGCATCCAACTGCTGATTTCGCTCATATATGGGTTTACATAAGCAGCCCCATGGGTTTCGAGCGATATCACCGCCGGCCGGCTGCGCATGGTCTTGATAACGAACCACTCGGCGCCTTCGACATCGACACTGAGAAGATCGATGCTGCCATCGTCGATTCTATCGAAAGGCAGGGCGCGAACAACAAATTTGTCTTTCTCGGCGACTTTGTAGCCGTCGTTGAGTATTGCCGGCGAAGCTGTGAGCTCACTGACAAAGGTTGATGCCTCGCGCTGAACCAGTTCAAGCTCTCCTTCACGGTCGAAAATGGCAACTTCGTGCAGCGTAACATTGCTCAAACCAGCGAAATGTTCTTTGATCTGCTGAATCGATCTCGGGTCGGGTTCGACCAGAGTCGTTCTGATTCCATTTTTTATGAATTCGTAGATGTTGGAAGTCTCGGGTTTGAAAACGCCGACTTCGGCTACATGCAATGGTTCGAAATCGGCTTCAGACAAACGCTTGAACAGTGATACGCGGTTGAGATGTTTGATCATGCAATTTTGTGGCTTTCAGCAGATGGCTTTATTTAGATTTGTATTTCTTTGGGCTTTCGCAAACAACTATGGATTATCAAATCAAGGCGAGGCTTAAACCAGAATAGCATCCACTGCTGATGTCAGTCAAATGCTCGAGCAGATAGATACAGCCGCCAGAATGATGCTTCTGGCGGCTGCTGCAGATCATTTTATCTGGCTGGCTCTTATATAATAGCTGTCGCCGACAGTATCAGAGGTAAATGGCGGAGCCATTTTCACGCCGGCACCTTCAGCTGTGCGCAGAGTCAGAATGAAGACGCGCGCCAGGCCATGTGCCTGATCTTCGGGTTTTTGAACAGCCAGTAATACCGGTAAACCATACATTATCGGCTGACCGAGAAGGTCTTTTTTCTGAACCGACCATTCGCCGGTGATGACCGTACCAAGAACTGTGTATTTGTGCTTTTCGTCTTTGCCCCAGCTGTTCTTGAGATATTCAAGAGCACCAGTGCGATCAGAATCAGAACCCTTGCTGGCCGGCCAGGCTTTTTTGTCGATCTTTGCTTCGAACTGCTTGTAGTCTTCGCCGAGTTTGCTGGCGATACCAGTATCAGCAGCATAACCGGGCACGTTTTTCACGCAGAATTCTTCGAGCTTCTTGATTTCGGCATGCCTTTCGAGCCGGTAAAAGTCATGGCGCGACGAAAGTGAAGAGAGTTCCATGCTGATCATTTCTTTTACCTTGTCGCCCATACGCGCCGGAACAGCGTCAATATCGGTCATTGCCTTTTTGATATTTTCCCAGGGGTAAACCGCTTCCATTCCACCAGTCGCCTTTTCGATGGCATCACGGTCGCTGCCATATTTTGCTTCAAAGTCTGTCAGCGCCTTGGCCAGTTCTGCCTTTTTGCCGTTATATTCGCTGTAGAGAGTGAAAGCTTCGCCGATCTTTGCAATATCATTTTCGTAGCTAAGGTTGTTGATCGGGGTGAAATACTTGTTGACAAAGGTTTCCCATACCTGTTTAAGTGACCCGGCGTCAGCACCCGCTTCAGCTTCACCAGATTTCTGGCGCTCGACGCTCTCGCGGGTTTTGGCCAGTTCTTTTCCGGCCCAGTCACTTACCTTTGCTACGCGCTCTTTGGCGTCGAGATAGGCAGGATGCTCATTGACACTTTCTTCGACGGCTACAGCAGTAACTGCCTCTAAAAGGCCAGGCAGGCTGTTGATTTTCTGTTGAATCCCGCTGAACGTTGATTCTACGCTGTAAGGAGAATAATCTTCCTGTATACGTTGCATGCGGTCCTTATCGTTTTTTTCGAGGGAATCCAGAGTTCTGTTAAGCTCACGCATTGCCTGCGAAGTTTTGCGCGGAAGCGGTCTGCTGCTGGTACCTGCTGGCGCTTTGGCTGGCGATGCCGGAATTTTCCCAGCAACCTTGCCACCATCGGCAGGAACCTTTTTAATCTTTTTCGATAGATCGTTTTGCAGCTTCGCCAAACGCTGTTCAAAAGACGCAATTAGCTTATGTTTGGGGTCTGCCTTTTTAAGACTGTCGATAAGTTGCACGCAATTCTGGCTTCCTGCTTCTGCAACATCCAGTTTCCCGTTGAACATGGCACTTTGCGCATTACGCAATTCTGTCTGAAGCTGCTTTTCCAGTTCTTTGGCATCCTGCGCCAGTGCCGGCTGGCTGACCAGCGCGCAAATAATCGTAAAAACCAGTAATAAAACGTATCTTGTGTTCATCTCTGCACTCCTCTAAAAATTTTTTTTGCGCTGCCATCATATAACAATCAGCGCCCCCCTGCCAACTTGAATCGTTCCTCAGATAAAAACAGCTGGCAATTTATGTGATTGTAGGTAGATTTATTTTTCTTGGAGCAACATTAGTTTGCCTTTATGATGTACACAGGTTGGTGCGTATATGAAGAAAAATTCGAAGAGGTCTTTACTGCAGGGCGCTGGAATCATTATGCTGCTGATTGCCGCCCTGATAGGGTTACTCGAAGCCGGCGACAATGGTCGGGCCGGCGAATACTTTGCGCAGGCCCCCTCGGTGACCCATCTCAGCCCGGAGGAGGTCAAACTCAACTGGAACCTGTATCCACAGTTCAACGCCAGCACTCATTACCAGGTTCAGCTCAACCACACACTATATGGCTCATCGACCAAGAACACCTGGGAAACTGTCAAGCACCTCGAACCCGGCGGAATCTACAGCATGTCAGTTGTCACCTATGACAAAGGCGCTGCTGTCGGGGTATCAAGCCCGACAAGCATTCTTATGGCGCCGGCAGCACCTGCCGAGATTGGCACTTATGACCTGGGTTCAGCCTCTGTCGGCTTGTTCTGGCAGAAAGTCGATACCGCAACAGGCTATCGCGTTTATCAGGCCTCAGATACCCTGTTACAGGAACTAACAGCCTCTCAGACGAAGGTTTTTTTGACTGGCTTTCAGCCTGGCAGTTTGTTGAATCTGCGGCTTACTTCATTTAACGTTACAGGAGAGTCGTACTACTCAGATATAACTGTACAGCTTTTGCCACCACCGCCTGTTTTCACAATTATCGAAAACGAAATCGGCGCCGACTGGTTCTCTTTCAATTGGGTGCCTGTCGAAAATGCCTTGTCTTACCAGGTTTTGATCAATGAAGCAGTAATCGCAACCCTGGGCGCCAGCATTACCGAGTACAAGGTCGAAGGCCTGCCGCCAGGGGATACTGTCTCGCTTCGCATGACCGCTCAAAACTCATCCGGTTTTTCGCAACAGTCTGAAGCCGTGATAATTCAACTTTTGCCAGCCACGCCGTTTCTGGCGCTGACTGAAGTTTCGTCTTATTCTTGCACGCTGCAGTGGGCTGCTGCCAATGGTGCGGCTTATTACAAGGTCTACGAGAATGAGCAGTGGGCTATTTTCAACGTGCCTTCTTCTATTACCAGTGTAACCGTAACCGAGCACATAACCGCCGGAATGACCGCCACCTATACAGTGACCGCTGTTAACGGCACCGGCGAGTCGATGCACTCAAACCCTGTTGTCGTTACCTATACCAGCGATTCAGCCATTGTGCGGAACGGCGGCGACCTGGCCAGGGTGCAGGCAACGTTTTCGCAGCTCAGCGACAAGCTGCCCGAAGCATTGCGCGGGCAACCGCTGGTCTGGGTCTATTTCCCGCCCGAACTCGAAGGCCCGGCTCTCGAACTCGAAGCCTCGTATTTTGAATTTCTCACGGCCACACCCGAAATGTCGTCTGTGCGTTTTATTGGCGTTTTTACCAGTGATGTGGCAAAAGTTAAGGTGGCCAAAAGGCCAAACCTTTCATGGAAAAAGCTGCCTGCTGCGCGAAGTCTCTCCATACCCGGGCATCTGCCGATGGTGCGCTTTTATGGCGCAGATGGCATGCTGCGCAGCATGATCAGAATCTCCATGGCGATAATGTCGCCTTACGACGTCTTTAAAGAGATTCCCGAAGTCTTTGAAAAAAGCGACGGCACCATGCTCCAGCTCTACCAGGAAAACCGCGGCCGCTTCGAAGATCTGCACCAGCAATAGGTGCCAGATTCGACATTTACGCAGTTGCCGCAATGGAGATCATGCCACCCGGCTTTTCCATTGCCTGGCTATACTTTCCATCGCTCGCCAGAGCGTTTAAGCGGCAGCGTTTTAAGAGCATCTTTTGAGCGGCACCCATATTGCTTTCTTGACCTTTCCAGGTTGCCAGCACGGGCGCCTGCAGCGCGCGTCCATAAGAAAAACTGACATGCCACGGATGCGGGCCCAGCTTGTTTATAGCGTTCAGGTGGGCAGTGGCATCTTCCGCACTCTGCCCGCCTGATAGGAATACGATTCCAGGGACAGCCGCCGGCACATAGCGCGCCATGCAACGAATCGTGGCCTCGGCAACCCGCTGCAAGCTTTCCTGGCGCGCGCATTTCATGCCGGAAATAACCATGTTTGGTTTTAGCAGCATACCCTCGAACAGCACGTGGTGAGCATTGAGTTCGGTAAATACTGCATCGAGAACCCTTGAAGTGACAACTTCGCAGCGTTCGATGTTGTGGTTGCCATCCATGATTACTTCAGGTTCCACGATCGGCACGATATCCAATTCCTGGCAGATCGCGGCATAACGCGCCAATACATGGGCATTCGCGCGAATGCCGAATGTGGTTGGAACATCGCCCTCATCGATCTCAATAACCGCTCGCCACTTCGCGAACTTAGCCCCC
>PGYA01000029.1 GCA_002839435.1 Candidatus Riflebacteria bacterium HGW-Riflebacteria-2
GGGCCTGACCTCGCCAAGCAAGGCTTACCGGCTGTGCTGCATTATCGCTCTCGACTCAATCGACGATCGCCGCATCGCGTTTTCCATCATGCAAACCCTTCTGCCAGATGAAGAATCAGACGTCATAAAGCATGCCGTTAAAACTCTGGCTCGTTATTTCTTCCATGACGATTTCAGGTTGAAAGGCGCAATCACTGACTTTTTCCTGAGTCTCGGCAAAATGATAACTGAACCCCTGTCTGAATACATAGACGAACTGGAGAACGAGATAGACCGAAAATCTCTGGTAGACATGATTGAAAGTGTCGGTGGCACGGTCAACCCCGAATTGCTAAGAGCCAAAGGCGAGGCCAGGGTTGTGCTTTCAGACAATCATCTCGACGAGGTGCTTGAAAAACGACGTCAAGCACTTGAAGAACTCGAAAAATACGACGAACTGATAAAAACCACCCATACCCTCGATCTTTCCGTCATGTTCACGGACGTAAAAGGTTACACGGCATTCAGCGCCAAAGCCTCATTGTCAGAAGTCATGTCTATGCTCAAACAGCATGACGAAATTCTAAAACCGGTATTTGAGAAGCATTCGGGTGAAGTTCTCAAAAAAATCGGCGATGCCTTTCTTGTCGTATTTGAGAACCACAATAACGCCATTCTGGCAGCCATCGAAATTCAACGCAAACTCAACGCCTTTAACGCCTCAGTGCCCGAAGATCGCAAGCTTGCCATAAGAATCGCCGTCAACAGCGGCTCGGTCATCCGAACCGAAAACGACGTTCTCGGCGACACGGTAAACCTCGCCTCACGCCTGGAGGGCGTTGGCGACGCATTCGAAATCTTGATTTCTGAATTCACCCTGCAACGCATCAATCGCCAGATATTCGAAATAGAGGCTCATGGCGAGCACGTTTTGAAAGGGATCGACAAGCCGGTAAAATCATACAAGGTCAAGTGGTAAGTTAGGATCAGTGACCTTTGACCTGAGGTTTGTCGGTTATCGCGGGCTTCCCTACTCCCGGCGGCTGTTTATCGTTCCTGGCAGGCTCCGGCGCATTTGCAAATGTCCGTCCAGTCTTTTTACCACTGCGTTCTTCCATGCGCTTCTGGAATTCCTTCTTGTCTTCAGCATTTTTCAGACCGTCATCGTAAGTGATCTTCTTTACCACGACAAGGTCTTCCAGGCACTGATCCATGGTCAACATGCCATCGGCGCGACTGGTCTGCATAATGGTGATAAGCTGATCGGTCTTGTCTTCCTTGATACAGCGCTTAACCGGAGTTGAACCGACAAGTACCTCATAAGCCATAACGCGACCGGCAGAAAGATAGGCAGGAACCAGCCGCTGCGAAACGACGCCACGCAACGTGCCAGCCAGCTGCATGCGCACTGACTGCTGTAGATCACCTGGGAAACTGCCGATAATGCGGTGAATCGATTCATAAGCGTTGATTGTATGGAGTGTCGAAAAAACAAGGTGACCGGTTTCAGCGGCAGCGATAGCCAGATTCATGGTCTCGAGGTCGCGCATTTCACCGACGAGTATGACGTCTGGATCTTCGCGAAGAGCGCTGCGCAGAGCATTGGAAAACGACAGCGTATTGGTGCCGAGTTCGCGCTGCGTAACGACGCTGCGTTTATGCTGATGGACAAATTCAATCGGGTCTTCAATGGTAATAATATGGTCATATCGCGTGCGATTTACGAAATCAATCATGGCCGCCAGGGTCGTCGATTTACCAGACCCGGTTGCGCCGGTAACCAGGATGAGACCGGTCTTGTTGTTACAGATCTTTTCCATGATTGAGCGGTCGATCGATAACTCATCGAAACTCGGCACAGTGTTGGGGATAATGCGGAATACGCCAGCCATACCGTTCTTCTGCATGAAAACGTTGACACGGAAACGGGCACAATCTGAAACTTCGTAAGAAAAGTCGAGCTCCATGCGTTCGTTGAACTCGCGCTTCTGGACATCATTCATAATTGAGAACAGTAGAAAACGGCTCTTTTCAGGAGTGATGTTTTCGAATGTCGTTCTGACAAGTTCGCCATGAATTCTTATACTGGGCGGCAGACCAATAGCTATATGCAGGTCAGAGCCACGTTCTTCGTGTAAATAGTAAAGCAGTTCCTTGAGATCGGTGATGTTTTCCTTGTTGAACTTGCGGCGCAGAACCCTGGTTTCGACGTTCTCAGGTTTGAGCGAATCAAAAGTGATTTTTTCATCACGTAATACCGCATCGAGCTGATCTTCGGACAGCTTGGAAACCAGCGAAATCATGCGGTCTTTTTCGACGTCGGTAGAATTATCGTAAAGGTTAAGAAACGACGAAACACCAAAATAATCGCGACGCTTAAGAATTTCGCGCGACCACCAGGCGATGTCTGAGCTCTTGTCAAAGCAGGCCGCTACCAGCTCTTTCAGGAAAGCGTTACGTGGCTGGCGTGAAAGATTTTCGACGATCGTATGTCTGATCGAAAGATCTTTGTCGTCAAGTTTCAGCAGCAGCAGACCGGCGATGAGCTCGAATTTCTGAAGTTTGGAAATAGCTTCAATCGCACAGGTTCGCACCAGGGTGTTCCTGGAGTTGTCGATCAGGAAAAGCAGAGGTCGCAGCGCTTCCTTGGAACCGATAACACCGATAACCTTGAGAACCTGTATGATCAGCTCTTCATCTTCAGTATCGAGACATGCCAGCAGAGGATCAACGGCATGCACGCCAAGCTGAGACAGTATTCTGTGTGAGTATTCCTGAATAAAAATTGATTCATCTTTAAGATATGGCAGAAGTTCAGCTACGACTGAGGGGTCTCTGACTTCACCCAGCGCTGTAAGCAGAAAATATTTGGCTTCCTGGGTCGGAGCGCCAAATTTTTCGTTGAACAACTTGATTACTTCGAGCCCGAGAACTTTGCCGAGCAGCATCATCATGCTGAGGCGGGTATCCTTGGTGGCAGTCGGGAAAATCGCCATGACCGGCGATACAACCTCGCGGCCCCAGTTGGTAAGCGATTTTATCGCTTCCTGACGCACTACCATCGAGTCATCATCGAGAAGACCAAGAAGGGTCTTCATTGAGTTCTCGTTCTTGATTTCGCCGAGACCGGCACAGATATATGGCTTGTAAGCGCCTGTGCGATCTGATTCGAGCATGCGTTGAAAAAGCATGAACGCCTTTTCACGCAGAATCAGAGGAATTATCTTGATACATTCATATTTCTGCTGACTCGAGCAGCTCTGAAAGTATTCCTGAATGATCTGATATATCGAGTCACCCTGCTCGATCAGCGCGCGTTTTGCCTGTTTGCGAACGATCCAGCTCGGATCGGAAATCTTATCGAGAAACGCGACAATTACTCTTTTATCAGGGTTCTTAGCAAGCGCTTCGACGACAATTTTTCTGATTTCGTCGTTTTCACGACTGTTGAGAATGTCGAGCAGTTCATCCTGATGTACAAAGCCAAGTTCGATAAGAATAAAGAAGGCCCAGAAGCGCACGGTCATGTCTGATGACAGTCGAAGAGCCGGCAAAACATCCTTAAGAATAGTCGGATAGTTGATTACTATCTGGACTGCCTTCTTCTGAATGCTCTCAAACTTGCTGGCAAGAGCTATAGGCAGCGTGGTTGAGACAACTTTTTTCTGCTTTTCAGAATTCTGTGACTGCAACAGAGAAGCGAGCTTGTCAAGCGCCTGTTCGTTATCAAGAAAGTCCTGACTGCGCAGCTTGTCCTGTAGGCTTAAGAGGATTTCCTCTATCATATGGTGACTGTTCCCCTGTTGGTTGAGCGGGTATTATAACAGAAGAATTATAACAGCAAAACAGCTACGTGCAATAGAAATATTCAAAAAATGCAAATTCCCGCCAGAAAACTAATAACTGCAGACTGGAAGGCCGGGAGTTTTGAGCAATATTCGCTCTGAGGTTACGAACATGGCAGCACCGGCTTCTATACAGCAACAGTAGCCCTGCAGCGATATTTCGGCAGCAGCGGCTGGAAGTTCGAGCGCACGTCGCAGTGCCGCTTCGTTTAGAGGTGCCAGTTCAAAGATATTCTGCGCCAGCACAAAATCATGCAGAGCGGCATAACGACCAGGCATTTTCGCAGCGCGCCTTAACAGCCAAAGGGCCAGTGGCACCGATATAACCAGGCCTTCTGCCCTGCCAGCAAGCGCCAGAAGCCCGGCCGCCCCATCTCCATCAGCCAGCCAGGTCATCAGCGGCCCGGCATCGACCGCCAGCAAACCACCGCCAAAGCCGGCGAGCCGTTCACCAGTCACATGTTCTGGCGCTTTGATGACACCACGCAGTAGCCCTCGGCCAGCGACAAAACGCTCGCGCCAGTAGGTTGTCCGGGCTGCCGGATTGTCAGAATAAAGAGCGCCGCGCCGCTGATCGAGCCAGGCAGTTATCTCAGACCTGATAAAAACGGTACGACGACCGGCATGGCGGGCCATAATTGCGAATTCAGGTCGATGGTTTGGCGAACTGGGTGACATCCAGGCCTGTACGGTATGTCGGGATACCCGCAACAGCGATGCCACTTCCGCTAGAGTTATCAGGCTGTCTGCCATAACAAAGCCTCCTGCCAGATGATTATTTGATATGTTACAATATTTTACAATATTTAACAACACGCAAGGAAACCTGCTCCAGATGCCTCTTTCACAAGACACCATAGCAAACCGCAAACCTTCAACCATAGAGAGTTCTACACGCCAATCTTCAGCAAAACCAGCTTCTGATAAGCGTCAAGCCGGGCAAATCCGGCACAATACCGATCACTAATGACTTTTTTGCTGCAAAAAACTTGACCGCGCAAGACAAATGAGCTAACATATTTCAACCAATTTAACTTTATGGAAAATCCTCCGGAGGTACAGTTTCAATGTCCATGGTATCAATGAAAAGCCTGCTCGAAGCCGGCGTACATTTTGGTCATCAGACCAGAAGATGGAATCCCAAGATGGCTAAGTACATCTTCACCGCCCGCAACGGCATTTACATTATCGATCTGCAGAAGACCACAAAACTTCTCGACGAAGCCTGCGACTTCATCAAAAGTGTAGTTCGCGAAGGCAAACCCATTCTCTTCGTCAGCACCAAGCGTCAGGCACAGGACATCATCAAACAGGAAGCCGAACGCTGTGGCATGTATTTTGTCAACTATCGCTGGCTCGGCGGCATGTTGACCAATTACGTAACTATCGAAAAGCGCATTAAAAGACTTAAAGAACTCAGCGAGCTGATTGACAGCGGCAAAATTGAGTCATACCCGAAAAAAGAAGCTTCCAAAATGAAAAAGGAATGCGAAAAGCTCGACCGCGCTCTTGGTGGAATCAAGGACATGAAGGGCATGCCCGGCGCCCTGTTCGTAATTGATCCGCACAAAGAAGCCATTGCCGTCGCTGAAGCAAAAAAGATGGGTATTCCCATAGTTTCAGTTGTCGATACCAACTGCGATCCCGACAATATCGACTTCGTAATTCCAGGCAATGACGATGCGATCAGGGCCGTAAAACTGGTTACCGGAATCATCGCCGATTCAGTTCTCGAATCACTCGAAGGCAAATCATTCGAAAAGGCCAGCGAAGAAGCTGAAGTCCGCGTTGAAATGGCAGAAGGCGACATCAATCTGGCAGCTGCCGCAGTCGCAGTTGAAACCGTTGAAACCGCAGATGACAAACTGGTAATCGACTAATTTAAAACGAAAGGTAAAAGCTATGCAGATTACTGCTCAACTCGTTAAAGAACTTCGTGAAAAAACCGGCGCCGGCATGCTCAAATGCAAAGAGGCTCTGGTGGAATGTAATGGCGATTTCGAAACCGCCGTTGACTATCTCCGCAAAAAGGGTCTTGCCTCAGCCGACAAACGCTCTGGCCGAGCCACATCACAGGGTCTGGTAATTCCTTTGGCCACCTCCGACAAGCGCACCGCTGCCATTGTCGAAGTCAACTGTGAAACTGACTTTGTCGCCAGAAACGAAGACTTCGCGGCTTTTGCCAACAAGATCGCAAATCTGGTTCTCAAAACCCCATCAGTTAAAACTGCAGAAGATCTCAACAAGCTGACTGTCGATGGTCACCCGTTCGAAGAATTCATTAAGTCAAAAATCGCCACCACAGGCGAAAACATCTCGGTAAACCGCGCTGAACACCTCACTTTTCCCGCCGGCCAGAATGGTATCTTTGCTACCTACGTCCACGGCGAAGGCAGCATCGGCGTTCTCATTCAGGTCAAAACCGAAACCGAAGCCGCCGCGAAAAAACCGGAAGTGGATCGCTACGCCCATGAAGTAGCCCTTCAGGTTGCTGCCATGAATCCAATAGCTTTGTCTTCCGCTAACATCCCCCAGGAAGTAAAAACCAGAGAACTTAATATTGCCATCGAAAAAACAAAAGCTGAACTAATTGGAAAAGCCGTTAACAAAGCTCTTGAAAAAGAAAAAATCAATCCCGCTCATGTTGACAGCGAAGACCACATGAAATCTAACATGGAAAAAGGCTGGATTGACCAGGAAACGGTAGACAAAGCACGAGAAATCATTAAAACGACTTCTGCTGCGGCTGCCGCTACCCTGAACGATAAAATGATTCACTCAATTGCAGAAGGCAGATTGAACAAATATTTCATGGAAAGCTGTCTCCTTGATCAGGCCTATGTTAAAGATGACAAAATATCGATCTCTGACCTTACCAATGAAGCGTCCAAAGCAATCGGCGCCAAAATAGAGCTGGTCTCCTATCGCAGATGGGCCCGTGGTGAAGCCGCAGCTGGCGACGCCACCCCGGAAGAAAAAGCATCTGAAGCTGCCGGGTAAGAGCTCTTGTTGAAACTGATTTCCAGAAAGTTAAGGTAACCCAGTAGAGACGCCTGAAAGGTTCAGGCGTCTCTACCCCTGTTTTAACAGCAGAAAAGGAACCCGAAAATGACATCAGCCGTCGAACAGATACGTTTCAGACGACCACTGCTCAAGCTCAGCGGGGAAATGCTTGGCGGCAGCGATGGCTTTGGCTTCGACCGCCCAGCCCTGGATGTTTTTTCCCAGGAAATCAGAACTCTTACCACAGCCGGTATTGTTCCCGGCATAGTTCTCGGCGGCGGCAATTTTTTCCGCGGCGCCAGAACCACACTGCCGGCCATCAAACGACACCGTGCCGATGCCATCGGCATGCTTGCCACAGTCATGAATGCCATCTGCTTTGCCGAACATCTCGAAGCAGCGGGCGTAAAAGCAAAAGTTTATTCTGCCGTGCCTTTGCATCCGCTTGTCGCGGCTTACGACATCGACGATGCAACAGCCAACATCAAGGCCGGCGTCGTCTGCCTCTATTCCGGCGGAACCGGAAACCCTTATTTCACCACAGACTCGGCGGCAGCTCTGCGCGCTATCGAAACCGGGTGTGACGTGCTGATCAAGGGAACCAAGGTCGATGGCGTCTACGATTCTGACCCGGCCAAGAACCCCTCTGCCAGTAAATTTCAGCAGATCACCTACGAAGAAGTTCTGCGCCGCAATCTTGGCGTCATGGATCTTGTCGCCATCACACTTTGCCGCGACAATCGCATGCCGCTGAAGGTAATCTCGCTTGCCGAACCGGGCAACCTTTTAAAAGCCTGCTCCGGTGCTGCTACCGGCACCGATGTAATCGAAAGTTAAATCCTCAGGAGGAATATATGTCACTGGAATCAATCATAAACGAAGCCAAAACTAAAATGGTTCAGTCGGTTGAAGTTCTTAAAAAGGAATATTCGACAATGCGCACATCCAGAGCGACACCTTCACTTCTCAGTCGCATCACAGTAAACCAATATGGTCAGGAAGTTCCGCTACAGCATGTTGCATCTGTTTCTGCCCCTGATCCCAAGTCTCTCGTTATACAGCCCTGGGACAAAACGGTTTTGAGTGAAATCGAAAAAGCCATTCAGAAATCAGACCTTGGTCTCAATCCACAGAATGACGGCAATCTGATTCGTTTACCGATACCACCGCTCACAGAAGAGCGCCGCAACGATCTGGTCAAGTCAGCCAAGAAAAAAGCTGAAGACTTCAAGGTAGCGCTGCGCAATGTCAGAAGAGATGCCAACGAAGACCTCAAAGCACGCGAAAAGAAGAGTGAAATAACCGAGGACGAATGCAAAAAGTCCCTCGACCGTATTCAGAAACTGACAGACGAGCACATCGCCCAGATTGACAGCGTATTCAAGGCCAAGGAAAACGAAATTCTCGGGAAATAAACCATGTACAAAATAACCGAAGAATGCGTGTCATGCGGAACCTGTCAGCCGGTATGCCCGGTTAAAGCGATCAAAGTGGGATTCCCGTATGTTATAACCGCCAAATGCATTGATTGCGGCAAGTGCGCCGAAGTCTGCCCGGTCGATGCGATAGTAGCGGACGGCCAGGAATAACATTGGACACCAACAGGGAAAAACTCAAGAACGAGCTTTTAGACCGGCTCGACCAGGAGAATATGCCGGCACATATCGGCATAATAATGGATGGCAATGGGCGCTGGGCCAAATCGCGGGGCAAAACCCGCATTCATGGTCACCAGGAAGGCGCCCGCCGGGTAAAGGGTGTCGTAAGATTTGCCAACGATATCGGCGTTCGTCATATCAGTCTTTACGCGTTTTCGGTTGAGAACTGGGCAAGGCCCAGCTTTGAGGTATCGGCGCTGATGCGTCTGATACGCGCCTACATAATCAGAGAGCGCAACGCCCTGCATGCTGAGGGCGTAAAATTCAGGCTTTTAGGCCGCATGGAAGAACTTGCCCCCGAAATCATCAAGCAGGCGAACATCTCGACCGAGCTGATGAAAAACAATCCGGGCCTGTCTCTTAACCTCTGTATCAACTATGGCGGCCGCGCCGAGATTGTAGATGCCGTCAAGAAAATAATTGCAGCCGGCCATAAGCCTCAGGATATCAGCGAAGAATTGATCAGCAGCTACCTCTACTGCCCGGAACTGCCGGATGTAGATCTCATGATCAGAACCAGTGGTGAAATGCGCACCAGCAACTTTCATCTCTGGCGTGGCGCTTATGCAGAACTCTATTTTACCCCGGTATTATGGCCGGATTTCGATGAATTAGAGCTGCTGAAGGCGATAGAGACTTACCAGAACCGCGAAAGACGGTTCGGCAAAATCAGCGAACAACTTTAAGGAACAAAGATGCTGGCTCGCATACCGGTCATACTTCTGGGGATTCCCGCAGTTTACGGGCTTCTGGTCGCGGCTGGCGATGAAGTCAGGATGGTTTTTCTGGCTCTGGTATGCATTCTTGGCCAGTATGAACTAAATCAGATGCTCAGCCGTGGCAATGGCAGCAAGCCGTTTATCGAATGGCTGGGCACTCTTGTCATGCTGCCGGCAGCGCATTTTTATGGCACCACCGGCCTTCTCATGGCATTTACCGTATCCTCTGTTTCTCTCGTAGTATTTACCGTGCTCAGAGGCCTGCATGGAGACAACACGCAGCGCTTCATGCGCGGGCTTTTCAGCCTGACCTACCTGCCGCTGTGTCTGGCTTTTTTCCTGATGCTGGCGCGAGCCGACAGCGGGTTAACGCTCTTTATCATTCTTTCATCAGTATGGGCTCTTGACATGGGTGCCTATGCCTTTGGCATGAGTCTGCGCGGGCCCAAACTGGCACCGGCGATCAGTCCGAACAAAACGATTTCAGGCGCTATCGGCGGCGCTCTCAGTTGTGCGGCGTTTATAATTATCGCTGGTCACTTCGAACTGCTCAAGCTTTCCCAGCCGCGCCTGATTATTATGGCGATAATCATTGCCACGATCGGGCAGATTGCCGATTTATTTGAATCAGTACTTAAACGCGAGTCAGAAGTAAAAGACTCAGGCGCTCTATTAGGCGCTCACGGCGGTGTTCTCGATCGTATTGACAGTGTTCTTTTTCTCGGACCGCTGTGTTATGCTCTGGTAGTTTTTAATTAATATTCTGGAAAGGGCCTCGGATGACAGCTTTTCTTTTTGTCGCTATTAAAACAATACTCTCGATATGTTTCGTGCTGGTCAGCATCGCTCTGGTGCATGAACTCGGCCATTATGTTACAGCCAAGCTCTGCGGCATCTGGGTTCTCGAATTTGCCATAGGATTCGGCAACCGGCTGTTCAAAAAGCAGTGGGGCGAAACTCTGTATTCTTTCAGGCCATTTCCACTCGGTGGCTTTGTCAGACTGGCCGGCATGGACAACGCCGAAGAAGAGACCCCCGAGGGCGAAAAGCCCGAAATAGACGAAGATCTGCCGGTAGTGCCAGCCGATCATCCTCGCAGCTACCTTACCAGACCGGCATGGGCCCGCATTATTGTTCTATCAGCCGGCTCAATCATGAATCTGTTCTGGGCGATTTTTCTTTTTATCGCTATTTATACTGTTGCCGGCGGACCACTGACCAATATTCAAGTTATCGAAGCGGCTCAGGGCAAACCGGCCTATGAAGCCGGTATCAGGTCAGGCGACATCATTACCGCTGTCAATGGCGTCAAATTGAACGACTGGAGCGATGGTGTCGGTTTGATCGGTCAGGCCGGCGGTAAAGAGATAACTCTCAGCGTACTGCGCAATCATCCGATTCGCAAATCGGCAGCCGGTGGCGGGATCATGCAGGATGACGTTGCCACCACCGATCTTTCTTATGAAGTGCATGATCAGGAAACGCTTGCCATAAAAGTCGTTCCCGAAGGAGAACCAGGATCAGCCCGCATCGGCATCAGTCTCGCACCCAATAATTTTGATTTTCAGACTCTGCCGTTCTCAAAAGCTGTCGTCAAAGGGTTCACCGACGGTGTAAACGTAATTTCGCAGACGGTTAACGGCCTGTTCAAGATGTTCACACGCCAGACCCAGGCCGACGTCGCCGGCCCGGTCAAAATCATGAAAATGATCAAAGATCAGTCATCCAAGGGCATAGTCGATCTTCTTACACTTACTGCAATACTTTCGATTAACATCGGCCTGATCAACCTGCTACCATTGCCGGTTCTCGATGGTGGCCGCATCGTCTTCGTGTTGCTTGAGGTAATATTTCTGCTGATCAACAAACTGACAGGCCTGAAACTGGCGATCACCAGCAAGGTCGAAGAAACTGTGCACTTTGCCGGCATGATCGCCCTGCTGAGCCTGCTGGTGTTCGTAACCTACAAGGATATCGCCAGTTTCTTCTAGAGTTTGCCAATCACGAAACGGCGGCGAAAAGGTATTTCTATTCCACCGGCAGAGACCCTGTATTCAGCGATACCTTCAATGACACTCGCTTTTATCAGGTCGTTTACCACCATATTGCCGTGACCGGCAATAACAGCCTGTGCTTTCTGCAGCCCACGCCGCGTCATGATCGAATCGACCTGACACCATACCGGCACGGTCGCAGCTGACTTGCCCTTTATTGCGGTCTTGGGCATGAAAGAAGCATCTTTGGCAACGGTATAACCGCTCAGATGCATGGTAAAACTGATATTCTGCAAGACAATATTTAGCGGCAACTGGTTATTTACGCGAAAATTTATGTTTGCCCGGCTGCTACGATCGGTCAAGCTGGAAGGATCGACAGTCACGCGTTCAGCGCTTATCAGAAGACGCTCGCCCGCCTTTTCCATAAAATAGTCGAGGTTGGCGAAGAAAACGATAAAAACCAGGCTGAACAAAGCCAGCGAGGCCATGAACAAAATCGCGACAAGTTTAAAAAAGCCCTTGAGTCTGGAAGAACCCTTCGCAGCGCGGGCTGGTTTTTCTTCGCGTGCATCGAGGCTTTTTCCGCGGCGGTCGGCAGCACGGCGGTCGTTGCGATTTCGCCGATCGCTTTCGCTCTCGGCTGCTCCTCGTCGTCCCTGCGGTCTTCTTCTGTCAGTCGTCATTCCCATTTTTCCGAAAAAAAAGCTTGCCTGTAGATAAACCCGGGCTATTCTATTACCATATCGTAGATATTTAAAAATTGTTTATATGCCAGTACTTTTTATCGGGGAGTAGAGATGAGCATGGAATCAGGACAGACGCCACGACCGCTGCCCTGCAGCGAGCGTGCTGTTGTGTTGCTCAACGGTGAATACGATCTGTCAAACGATTTTTTCAAGTTGAACCGTGAATACGATACATTCGATTTTTTTTGTGCCGACGGCGGCGCCAACCTTGCAGTCAA
This sequence comes from Candidatus Riflebacteria bacterium HGW-Riflebacteria-2, assembly GCA_002839435.1. GTDB lineage: Bacteria > Muiribacteriota > Ozemobacteria > Ozemobacterales > Ozemobacteraceae > Rifleibacterium. Next base: position 12,166 of record PGYA01000029.1, read on the forward strand.
ACTGGGCATAGTTCCGCAGCTGGTAATGGGTGACATGGATTCAATAACTATAGCTACCCGCCGCCGACTGGAAAAGCTGTGCCGTTTCGTCGAACTTCCTGTCGATAAGAATGTCAGCGATGCCGAAGCTCTGCTGGATATGCTTAATGGGCAGGGTTACCGGGAGCTTCATCTTTTCGCTGCGACTGGTGGCCGGCTGGATCAGACCATGTTCAACCTCCAGCTGCTCCAGCGGTTTCCCCAGGCGCGCATAATCACAAGCCAGGAAGAAATCCGCAACGTCAGCAAATCCAGCAGCATAAGCGGCAAGTCAGGCTGTCGAGCTTCTATGCTGGTTATGAGCAGCAGGGTAACCGGACTCTCTCTTGAAGGATTCAAATACAACCTGTATGACAGCACGGTAGAATCGGGATCTACGCTTACCCTCAGCAATGTTATAATCAGTAACAACGCCAGAATTAACTATAATGAAGGCGCCCTGCTTCTAATCATGGAGAGGCTGGCACCGGTACCCGAAAAACCCAGGCAGCGCCTGCACCTGATTAAATGAGAATCATGATGAGGAAAAAATGACGACAATACCATCCCTGGACTCAGAAAACGAAATCCCACTGCGGCATGAGTTTATTATCACCGGCTTTGTCGAGAGAATAGCGAGCTGGGCAAGATTTCTCTCACTCTGCTTTCTTTTCCTTCAGCTTGTGACCATTGCAGTCAATCTGGTCTTTCCGTTCGCCATCGACCCGCCGCTTTTTTTCAACCAGTTGCTGTTTTTTATGCTTGCCTGCGCAGCATTTGAGATCTTCGCCATTCCGATCGAGGCCATCAAGGACCATTGCGTAATCGATCTGCAAAAGTCGATGATTATCAAAATATATCATCGCTACTTCTACACCAGAGTAGAGGTTGTCGCGCCTTTCGATAAGATAAGGGCAATAGGGGTTTCATCCAGGCCGGCACCGATCTGGCGAAAGTTTTTCTCCGACTCGCCGCTCCGTTACGCCATTCTTATGCTCTCAGACGAATCAAAGGTTTCGCGCCTTACCGACTATAACCTGGGTCTTGACGCAGCGAACAAGCTGATCAAATCACTGCATGAAAGCTATCTGCGCGATGTTAATGTCATTTACGGTTCGAGAAATATCGAACTGGTAATAGATCAAAAGATGAGCGACACCTTCGTTACCAGACACTGCGAACGCTCAACCCTCTCATTGGTTGATGCTGCGATCCTGCCGGCATTTCAGGCCATATCAGGCGCTGTGCTGGTAACCATAATGATTGCCATTACCGCTATGACAGGAGATTTTCTCTCAGACCAGTTCTTTAATACCAGGCTTAAAATAGCCAACCAGCCGATATTTCAGGTGCTACTGGCTTCAGGAACTCCTGACCAGGAACATTCACCGCTCACACCGCCAGAAGGACCTCCACCGGCCGAACCCACACAGAATTATGCGGTAATACTGCCATTAAAGGATGAGCCTCTGCCCGAAAGCAAGACCATGATTGCATCAGCCCAGACGGCGCCTTTGGCGACAATCCCGGCAACCGACACAACGCAATTTCAGCTCGAAACGCCTGCTGTGACCGTAGAAACAGCAGAACCACAGATGGTTTCGGGCCCGGTAGCAACTGAACCTGTTTTGACCGCGATGCTTGAATCGCCACCAGCTCCGATTCTCGAAAATATCGCTGGCATCGCGGCGCCTTCTGACAAGACAGACGCAAAAGAAGAGGTAGATACTGGCAGGAAGCCACTAACAGTAGAGGTCACAGCCAGAATTGTGCCAGCTAAAATCGTATTCGTGCCGCTGCCCAGTCGAATTCCATCTTTCGATGAAAAGATCATCACTGAATCTGAAAAAGAAATACAGGCTACGCCAGTAATAGCACCAGCGAAAGCGGTAGAGACAGCGCCAATCTCTCCGGCAGAGGCGATAAAAACGCTAACCAGGCCAGTTACCGAAAAAGTATCAGTTGCCAGTTATCTTGACCAAAGTGTCGAGTATATTTTGAAAACCCTCGGCAAGCCTCTGGCCAGCATAAAGTCGAGCAACGGCCAACAGCTAATCTATTCGGGCATCACGCTGCAGACTGATCCGTCATGCCATGCAATCCAGCAGATAAATCTCACCAGCCGGAAAAGCCGAACTCTCGGAATCCTGGCCACAGAAGAAGGTCTTTCGGTGGGCAGCAGGGTTCGCGAAGCCAGCAGCCGGCTGGGTATTCCGCATGAGCGGCCTGGAACTCCCGGCCTGCATTTTCCAGAGCATGGCATATCAATCTACCCGCTGCCGGGAGACCCCGGCATTATTGGCTCGATAAAGCTCTACCGATCTGATTCGAACTGACAACTGTAAGGAAACTGGAAACCAGACACAAATGAAATCTAAACGCCCAAGGCAGTCGTGCTTGTCATTAATTTTATCCTGTCTTGTTGTTGCTTTTTGTTTGACAGTCGGCCTCTTCTATCCAGTGCTCTGGCATGTTAAGACAAGTGATCGCTGTTATCGACATTACGGCTTCTGGCGGAAATCATCCATCATAGCGGGTGAGACGCTCGTGTCTTACTATGATGTTTACCACAGATATTCGTATCCTGAGCACAATGCGGTAATACGCGCACGCATCGATCTTCTGAAAAAAATGCCGGCAGAGATTTTGCAAGCAAACCGGAAAGATGGATTCGACATGACTCCCCTCTCATACGCTGCACGATTCGGGCTTATGGCCGAACTTGAGTATCTGCTTGCCCAGGGCGCCAATCCAGACATCATCACCTGGGAGAACAAGACTGCGACGATGATTGCTCTCGAAAGAGGGCATTACAAGCTGGCCATATATCTTATAGAAAATGGAGCAGATGCCAGCATCGCTGGGTATAACGGCATTACCGCAATTCACATGGCAGCCGGCCTGAATCAGAATCAGATAATTGCAAAAATTGCTGAAAATCAGAAGGGCACACAGAATCTCGATCTTGCTGACAAATCAGGGCTTACCCCACTCGATTACGCGATCAACACCGGCGCCAGCAAAGCCGTCATACAGCTTGCCGCTTCCGGCGCAGAATGTAGGTTCAGTGTCGCGCCACAAAATGACGATATATCAATTTTTCTGAGTCATTGGCAGCAGTCAGATAAAACTCCTTTCACCATGCCCATTAATGCTGAAGATGACCCAAATTATCGCAGATCGCCAATAAATGTTACAATACCGGCAGAACTACCGCAAAATGTCAAACCTGAGACCTTCAGAAATCGAGGTTACTGATGAAAACATACCAGGAACTGCTCAAAAAACTCATCATATTCCGGCAGGAACGCAGCTGGGAACAGTTTCATAAGCCCAAAGACCTTTCTATGGCTGCTGCTATAGAAGCAGCCGAGCTTATGCAGGAATTTCTCTGGAAAACAGATGAAGAGGTCACGGCAGAGGTCAGCAGGAACAAACAGAGATTCGCTGATGAAATAGCTGATACCGTAGTCTACCTGATGCTTCTTGCCAACGATCTCGGCATCGATATGTATGAAGCTATCGACAGCAAGATGAAAAAGAACGGTGAGCGCTACCCGGTAGACAAATGCCGCGGCAAATCGACCAAATACACGAACCTCTAATAAAACCGGGCAGACTAGATTTCTACTTTAAAAGGAACCAGGCAAAATGCCAGGCCGCTGAGGGCGATGTACAAAACATCGCTCACAAGCAACGGCAAGACAACAAGCCCGATGCCACAGAGCAGAAACATTGCTTTTGACGCCTTTTTGCCATAAATAAAATAGCCGGTGCCGATAGCTCCCCAGATCATTCCAAAAAACATGACGGTACCATCCCAGTTGTCATCCTGCGAAGGTTTTTTGACAGAGCCTGATTCGGCTTCGGCTTTGCCTTCCATCAGCTGTCTGGCCGTCTCCATCTGCCCTTCATAACTGAGTTCATGGGCTTTATCAAACATGTCGTTGTCTTTGCCGGCAAAAAGAATGCAAGGGCAAAGAAACACCAACATCAGCAACTGTAGCAATGTTTTCATGGCACTAATATACACCCGATTCCTGCGCATAAGAAATTATTTGTCAACGCTACACTCTTCTGGCTGATAATATATGATATTTTGCTTTACTGATTGGCAAATTCGGCTTATCATTCGGCTTTAACCTATTACACAGGCTCGTCATGACACGCACAAAATACCGGCTCACCCTTTTGCTGCTGCTTGGCATGCTGGCAGCAGTCACTTATATATCATTACACATCGGAACGATCGGCATACCCTGGTCAGCGGTTCTGGTCGGCTTTAATGCAGAAAAACTCAACGTCACGCCTGAAACAGCGGAAACATTCAGAACCGTTGTCGGGCAGATCAGACTGCCCAGGGTTTTAACCGCCCTGCTCTGCGGAGCGGCGCTGGCCATATCTGGCGCCGCATACCAGAGCATGTTCATGAATCCGCTCGTATCACCGGCCCTGCTTGGCGTATTGGCCGGAGCTGCTTTTGGAGCGTCTCTTGGCATGCTCATCAGTAGCAGCATGCTGGTTGCGCAGCTGTTCGCATTTGGCTTCGGCATTGCCGCAGTCGGCATGGCAGTTCTGCTCGCGCGCTTTTTTCCTGGAAACCGTCTGATCATGCTGATCATGGGTGGAGTTATCAGTTCGTCGCTCTTTACTGCGCTGCTTTCGGTAATAAAGTTTGTTGCCGACACGCAGAATGAACTGCCAGCCATTGTTTACTGGCTGATGGGCGGTTTCTCGGCAGTTTCGAGTTCGGCTGCCGGCATGGTTCTGCCCTTTATGGGCGTCGGCATCGTCATGATCATCGCCATGTCAGGCTACCTCAATGTCTTGAGCATGGGTGACGAGGAAGCCGCCAGCCTGGGTGTAGATGTAAAGCGCATCAGAATGCTGCTGATCATAATCACCACCCTGATCAGCTCGTTGACAGTTGCTCTGGGGGGTATGATCGGCTGGGTCGGCCTGATGATACCTCATATTGCGCGCATGCTTTGCGGCCCTGACAATCGTCAACTGCTGCCGATCTCGGCCCTGATTGGAGCAATTTACCTGTTGATCGTTGATAATATATGCCGAACTGCATTTGCCGGCGAAATTCCGATCGGCATAATGACATCACTGATGGGTGTACCGTTCTTTATTCTTGTTTTAAGCCGAACTGAAAGCAGGTGGAACTGATGTTTCCACTCAAAGTAGAAAATCTGAGCTTTTCCTGGGGCGCACAGAAAACGCTGGACGAGGTTTCTTTCAACATCGAAGCAGCGACGGTAACTTCGATTCTGGGACCCAACGGCAGCGGAAAAACCACTTTGTTAAAGGTTCTGCTGGGATTTCTCAAACCGCAGAGCGGCAGAGTAATGCTCGGCGACAATGATCTTGTCACGCTCGATCTTGCCACCCGCGCCAGGAGAATGGCCTATGTCCCGCAGCGTCACACAGCGGTTTTCTCATACCGGGTTCTTGATGTCGTAGTCCTCGGGCGCATTCCCTATTCGAATGTTTTCTGCAAAATAACCGACAATGACTACCAGCTGGCCAGCGAGAGCCTTGCCCAACTGGGAATCGCGCATCTGGCCGAGCGTTCTTACACAGAAATCAGCGGCGGTGAGCAGCAACTGGTGCTGATTGCACGCGCTCTCGTACAGCAGGCAGAGATTCTGATAATGGATGAACCGGTATCAGGTCTTGATTACGGCAATCAGTTGATGTTGCTCAAACAACTGCGTCGTCTTGCCCAGAGCGGTATTACCTGCGTCAAGACGACCCATTATCCTGAGCATGCACTGTGGACATCAGACCGGGCTATTTTTATACGCGCCGGCAAAATCATTGCGACCGGCAACTCGATTGACATAATCAATTCTGCAACGCTCAAAGAGCTATACAATGCCGATATAAGGATACTGGAAAGCGAAGCAGGCTCGCATAAAATGCGAACCTGCTTGCCAGTTTTTGATTAAAAGACGATCAGTCGTAGATCAGTGAAGGGTTTCCTCTGATGAATCAGAGCTCATGAATTCTTTTTCGCACTCGTAGTATTCTTCGTCAATACTCTGCGTTCGTGAGCTGCCCATCGGATAAAGACTTCTGATGTTGCCATTCATGGTGTACAGCTGCCAATTGTATTCTTCGCCGTTAATATCGGCTCTGAAACGCAATGCGCCAGGAACTCCGCCGTTCTTGCGTGCCACTTCGATTGCGATATGACCGAGAGCCAGAATAACCTGGGCCGAATTGCCGATTGAAAAACCGCCTGTCGGTTTCAAAGCATTGGGCAACGGGCCATCGCCGTCGGGATCCCAGTTGAAGGAACCGGTAAAGGCGTGTGGATTGCCGATATCTGCAGAAGCTTTTCTCACCTGTGCTTTGCCGGCGCGCTCGTCAAAATAAAACTTATACCACCAATGATAGCCGCTGACCTTTTTGCCATCAATCTCTCCGGCAACGACGTGTTCAAAACCACGACCAGAACCAAACCAGTTTTTCTTGAGATCCTGCATTGAGGTAGAAGTCGAGCTCAATGCATACTTGATAACCGGGTCATCTTTGATCGCGTCGAGAAAGGCATCGATGTCTTTATCAAGCCTGGCGGCGTCGTTAGTACCATTTTTGGGATTGAATAGATTGCAGAGTTCTACTCCCTTTTCGTAACTGCCCGGCAGCGAAGCTTTTATATCGGCAAAAAGATAATCTTCTCCGGTTTTATACTTAGGGTTCTTGGCGACCTTCACGGCGTCACGGTCAAGACCCGAAAGCGGCTCTGTGAGTTTGCGTATTTCATCGACAACTGCACCGGTGTCGCGGCGGCCATAAGCCGAATAATGCACCGGGTTATTGCGGTTAGCTGCGGCTTCTGCCTGTGAAACAGCGAGATCGAAATCATGCTGATTTTCGATGAGCCCGGCAACAATACTGTTTTGAAGGGTCTGCTTGAGGGAACCGTCAGCAATAGAGTCGAGCTGCGAACTGAAAAGTTGTAGACGATCTTGCTGGGCACCGAGAAAAGCAGAAGAAAAAAGCAGGAATGATAGAACACAAATTTGAATGCGACGCATAACGCTCCTTGTTAATCGATACTCATATACTGTTGCGAAGCGGAGAAACCAAACAGAGAACCGGATAGAAATACAGATACTTATTACTTCATACTGAAGATACTGGCTTAAGCTTAACAAAGTTTTTTAAATATTACAACCCCCAACTATTTTTCTTTTTGGGGGTTGTAATATTCGACGGCTATCTTGTTCCGATTCCTGGCGGAGACGCGCTACCAACAGCCATTCCCGAACCGAGAAACATAGTACGCCAATGATTGATCTCGTGCTCTTCGCTTTCGGTCAGAGATTGTATGCGTAAAGATACTGGTTTTAACACACGGTCAAAAAAGCCACGCAAGCCATCGGCCATAACTTTTACATTTTTGTATCCAAATACCTTTAGAACCACCCATACCTGACCGGGGTGGGTCGAGCCATTCGAAACCAAAACAATGAGATCGAAATCACGATAACGTTCAAGCATTTTCACGGCAGTTTCGACTGGAACATGAACAGACCCGGGAATATGCCATTCGTCAAATTCTTCGCGGCTACGCAGATCGGCCAGCGCGACTCTCTTCTGACCGGCGATCAGTTCTCGCGCCACGTCTTCAGGATCAATGTGATCAGCACCCATCTCGACGTGCAGCAATACGTCACTGGCATACAGCCCAGTTTCGACTACTTTGTAGCCGGCGGTTCCCGATCGGCCAAGTGCCATTACCATTACAGCTCCGATAAGCATGAAAACCGAAAATGCCCATAAGCCTGAGCCTCGCTCGGCAGTGCGGCGAAAGCTGAATTTTTCTTCCACCAGCTCAGAAATCCAGAACATGACAACTGCGATTACTGTTACCAGCAGGGCAAAATCGCCAAACTCGAAACCAGCTAACTGGTAAATATGGCTTATTCCCAGATCACCCCAATTATAATACGGCTCAATCATAGGGTAAGCATAGTTAAAGACGAAACTGCCCAAAATGGAGCCGAGGAGAAATACCAGCGCGTCAAACTTGCCGCTGGCAACACCGACAACAGCGGTACCCGGACACCACCCGCTCATTACAAAACCGATACCAAAAATGAATCCCCCAAGGATCTGTGCTCCCAAAATAGTTTCGGGAATATATATAGCTTCTGGTCTTATAATTCCAAACGCGAAGGCAAAGCCCAAGCCAAGCATCGCAGTAATGACGGCACTGAACATACCCTTTAGCACTGCCATGTCGCGGAAATAGAAAATTCCGGCCAGACGGCGGGAACTGCCGAAGCCAGCCTGTTCGAGACACCAGCCAAAAGCGGCACCAATAACCAGCGACACCAGAAAAGCATTCACAGAAGACAGATTATTGTTGCTGAAAATAGTTTCAATCATGCCACTGCCTCCTGAATATGTAGGCAGTCATGTAGCCACCGGCAAAAGTAGCCAGCAGGAACGCCACCCCCCCGGTTGTCAGCAGCGCTGTTCCAGTCAATGCCATGCCCGACGTGCAACCACGTGCAAGTCTGGTGGCAAATCCGGTGATAATACCACCGAGCAAAGCCAGAGCCAGCCTTTTACCGGCGGAATATGACGCACCACGTTCGGTCTGAATTTTGACACGACGGTTAACTACTGCCGAAACAAATCCGCCGACCAGAATGCCGGCAAGCATGAAGACCAGATAATATTTAAGCGGTTGTTCACCCCAGGCGCCAAAATAGGCAGAGTTGAGAATCTGCTCGGGAGCGATGCAAAGCCCGCACCAGGCGGAAAGCCTCGCCAGCCCGCCAGAAGCTCCAAGGCCGGCACCCAGGATAAGAAAAGACGTGAGAAGTGTCAGACCGAGCAGAAACCCTGCCAGATAAGGATTAAGGTAGGGATTACCCTGTTGTTCATTATTCATATCAGCAGCCAGCCCCCTTTCTAACAGGTTTTGGCGAAGACTGTGGCGATGATTTTGGCGTCATCGGTTCCTTTATGACTGGAACTGCCGCCGGAAAGTCTGGTTTGGCGGAACCATGGTCTGGAGCGCCCACAGTTTTGCCAGATTCAATAATGCGTTCACGGATAAATCCGGTTTCAATTTGCTGCCAATAAGCTTCGATACCACCAAGAAGCGCCTTGACCGGGCGCCGGGTTTTTCGCGAAAGAATGCCGGCGACGATCATCGCCAGCGAACCATCACGGTCAACGATTACCAAAGGCACGTCCCCGGCAAGCCATTTCGGGCTTTCAAGCAAATCAACAAGATCGACAGCAACAGCTCCAACCGGATTATAGTCGAGAACCTGAGCGGCCGGCCTGATATCGACGACCTCAAAGGTTCCGGGCAGATCTTTGAGCATCTGTCTGAGTTGAGCTGGAACAAGACGATCTGGCAGATCAGGATTGCGAAAGGTTTTGTCAGAATTCTGAGAAGCGGCGGCGCCAGAAACGTCCGAGATTCGCCGCACCGGCAAGCCTGCATCGACCCAGGCTTCGGCGCCACCTTCCATGCTAACCACATTAGTGAAGCCAGCGCGTTTGAATAGCCCGACTGCCAGACTCGATCTGAAAGCTGAATTGCATACTGCTACAACTGGTTCCTGGCGATTCAGGCGCCGGGCTGCATCGGCTTCCAACGTATCGAGTGGAATGTTGAGCACTTCGCCGATCCTCATTCCCATCCATTCGGCTGGCTTGCGAACATCGACTACCACAGGCGCCTTGCCGTCGCGCATCAGCTGGTGGAGATCGGCGGCAGCAACCATCTCGGCGCTCTCACTTCGCCCGCCTGAGGCCAGGTAATCCTCAAAAAGAATATAGTCAGCGTTGTAACCGACACGTTTCAGACGCTTGGCCCCTTCGCGAACCTCTTCGGCATTGCCGGTCAGCACAAGACGACTGGTAAAAGGCACAAGAATGCCGGTCCAGGTTTCGAGACGACCGCGCAGTGCGATATTAACAGAACGTGGAATATGTTTGCGCGAATATTCCACAGAATCTCGCAAGTCGATAATGTAAACTTCCTTTTGTTCTATCAGCCCGTCGAGACTTGTCAATCTCTCATTAAAAGGATCTGCCCAGTCAACACGTTCTGGCCCCATCTGATTGATTTTCGCGTTTTCAGCAAAATAACGGGGAGCAGGTTCAAGGCCAGTCAGAAAATTAGCGATAAAGGCACTTCTGTCGTTGGCAAATTTTATATAAGGGTTGGAGGCCTTTTCCTCGCCAATGGTAGAAGAGGGCTCATCACGCATATTGGCTCCACAAAGTGACCCGGCCCCATGCGCTGGCAAAATTACCGCGTTGTCAGACAACTTGCTAAGTTTGTAGTTCCAGGTCTCGAACATCATAGCGGCCAGTTCGGAGGCAGCGAAACTTCCGCCCATAAGGTCGGGGCGGCCAAAACTGCCTACGAACAATGTATCTCCAGACAGAATGAATTCCTGCTGCATCAGGTTGTTCGCTGGACAAACTATGCCACAGAGGCTATCTGGTGTATGTCCAGGGGTTTCCATAATTCTAATTACAGCACTGCCAACTGTTATGGTTTCGTCTTCCTTGACGGCGCGATGCGGGAACAAAGCACCGCTCTTATGACCTACAAATATAGGAGTTCCCGTCGAAAATTCCATTTCGCGATGGCCAGCGACAAAATCGGCATGCGAATGGGTGAGAAAAGTGCCAACCCATTCCAGATTTTCGCGGACGGCATAATCGAGATAAGTCTGTACGTCGCGCCCCGGATCAACGGCAAGCACCTTGCCCTCACTGACAACCAGATAGGAATAATGTGACAAAACACCGAGGTTGAACTGCACTATGTTATAGCCGGTTCCGATGTAGGTATTTATTATCTGGTATTGCGCTGCTTCGCTAGAATGAGTGGCCGATTCATTATCGGCAACGCCGACGGCGAATGCCGGCACAACGCAGCAGCAGACCAGCAGCAAACCCAATTTCAGCAATCTGGTAATCATTTACGCCTCCCATCAGTATATTCTTACATCAGCAAGCATTATACTACACAATTACATACGAAACCATGTCAGCGGCAACGCCTGATACGAAATGCTTCAAACAGAAAAACCGACATAAAAGAACCACCCCGGCATTATTGCCGGGGTGGTGTCTGTTCTTAAAGGAATGCTGGTTTTTTAATCCCAGCGATGATTGACTCCGAAGATCACGCCAAAGTCATGACCGTAACCAAACTCTTTCTGCAAGGCGATCGGGAAAGCGAGATTTCCCTGCCAGCGGTCATTGAACAGTGTAAAGCCAACTACCATATCGACATTGGTGCCGGCGGTCTTGTTGTCGGCAGGCAGCGCTATGCCCGGGGTCTTTGTGTAAATGAGCTGATCTCTGTTATCTACGTCATATGATGTGCTGGTGAGCTCACCGACTATGGCGAAGTTTCGGTTGACGCGATAGTCCATGCCACCGCGCAAGATAAGCTTGCTGAGATTGTCTTCGGGATTGTTGGCCAGAGCCATATTGATGTGGCTCGCCCACTTTTCATTGAGGCGACCGGAATATGCCGCGCCAACCTGAACTTCAGCACCACGGGTAGCACCGGCCGGGCCCATTATAGAACCAGTCTTGGTGGTGCCATCAACTGCCGTGCCGATTTCCTGCTGCGGTCTATGGTAATTACCGCCGGGGAACCGGCCTTCAGCATGCACTGTCACTGCGTGATCCCCATCAAGGTTTTTCCATATCTGATAACCAGCCTTAAGAGACGGGTCATGCAGCCCTGACAGGTCAGCAGTATTAACACCGTCTTTAACTTCCCAGTTCTGGAAAGGAATAGTCATACCTGCAAAGAATTTTTTGCCGGCATAGGTCAGATGAACTGGCATTATAATTTCGTAGCCCTCATCAATGATTCCCTTTTCGGCGTTAAGGTAGCGGTAATTCTCATATTTCATCTGAAGTCCGAAGTTCCAGGTGCCCAGATAAGGCAGCAGGGCGCATTCAGTTTCGAAAAGGCCATGATAACCGTTAAAGTTTACGAAATAGGGAGTGAAATCGGTAGGCTTGAGTTCATCGGGAATTCTGAAGCGTTCTTCACGATAGAGGTCACGTGTGCTCACTGCAACAGGCATGCCTGGAGCCGGAGCCGGGCCTGGCACGGGAGCTCCCATGTATGGCGCTGCTGGTGGTTCCATGATATTCGGCACGCTCACAGGCGGCGGTGGAGGTGTCATGCCGCCACTGCTGTATACAGGTGGAGCCGCTGGTGGAGCATAAGCATCCATCGCTCCTGGCGCTGGTGGCGCACCATAGGGCGAGTAATTAGCTGGCGGCGGAGGCGGTGCCATAAGCGGCGGCGGATCGAATGAAGGCGCGCTCATCGCCGGCTGTTGTGGCTGATATTGCTGGGTTGGCGGAGCGGCCATTGCACTCTGCCATGGCTGCGAAGACAGCGGCCGGGCTTCCACCGTCGGGATTCCCATTTCATGCTGGGTCGGCGCTGCGCCCGGTATCACGAGAGATTGGCCAACCAAAAGTTTGTTGGGGTTGATTGTCGGGTTAGCCCTGGCGATTTCTCGCCATTTCTGCGAAGAACCAAGCAGTCTCTTGGCAATGGTGCCGAGAGTGTCACCATTCCTGATTACGTAGGTTCCGCCAGTCTGACCGTAAAAACTGGCATCAGCATCGGCATCGGCTGACACCGATGAAACGGCGGTTTCTTCGATAATGCTGCCAGCAACTTCATAATCATTTGCGTTAAAATGATTTACATTCTGTTGAACCGGCGCAACTTTCTGCTGCACCTGCTGATGGGTATTTTGCGCAAACTGCTGTATATTGGTGGCAGCTGCCTGCATCGCTGGTGCGGCGCTGGAATTGCTGGCAGCAGTGATAAGCTTCTGACCGACAAAAATACGATTACCGTTTTCGATGTTGTTAAGAACCATCAGATCCTGCCAGCGGTTCGCATCACCGAAAACCTTCATGGCAATCTTGGGCAGCGTATCGCCAGCCTGAACCACGTAATGGCTCTGAACGGCATGTGCTGCCTGAGGTGCCTGGGCTGACGCAGCGGCACCGGCATTGCTGGAAACATTAGCAGGCGGCTCAACCGGAGGCCGGTAGCTTGTCTGACCCAGTGCAGTTGCCACCACACGCGGTGGTGCCGACATCAATTGCTGGGCGCTCTGCCCGGCTGGACCAACTTCTTCCCAGTCACCCTGCTGGGCTCTTGAAATTGCTGGCGCAGCAAATACAAGCCCCATCGACAATATGACTGCAAGAACAGGATCTTTGGCCCGGAATGTGTTAAATCCCATCATCTCTGACCTCCAGGTCTCTCCGAAAATTTTGATGAATTATAGTTTCCAGAATTTTTTGAACTGTGCTTTAAGCAATTTTGCATAGCTATACCAGTCTGCATAAGATATAAGTTCATCTTTGTTAACCTTATCGACCGACATGATTAAATTGTTGAGCAATAAACTTACATGTTGTGCCGTCGCCCTCGCCATAAGGCTACCCGGCGTTCCACCTTCGAGAACTGAAAGTATGCGACCCGAGCAGAAGCGGTCTGCCATTTCCTTAACCTGCGAAACGATATTCAGCAGGCCCTCTTCCGTGACTCTCAAATGCGATTTCGCATCGTCAATAAGCACATTACTGCCAAAACCAAGCAGTATGAATTCAGGCTGGAACTGGGCCAGTATTTTTTCGACCAGCTCTTTCAAGCAAACGCGATACTCGCGGTCGCCATAGCCTGAGACAAAAGGTATGTTGAGATTATAGCCAAGAGCGCCCTTCTGGCCGAGTTCTTCATAATGACCTGTGCCGGTAACGCCTGGATATTCATGCAGGGAAATGGTCATCACATCCTTGCGCTGATAAAAAATTTCCTGGGTGCCGCTGCCATGCTCGGCGTCAAGATCAATTACCGCCACGCGCTTGAGTGCAAACTTCTTGGTGAGATAGTGGGCGCCGGCAGCAATCGGATTGATCAGACTGCCAAAGCCAAACGAGGCGCGCCCGGCATGATGCCCCGGCATTGCCGTCAGACAAAAAGCCCGTTCAGCCTGCCCGCTCATTATCAGATCTACCGCATCGAGCACGCAACCGGCGCCAAAACGCGCGATTTCAAATGATTCCTTAATCAGTGGTGTATGGTCGTCGAGCTGATCGGCGCCACTGTAGCTGCGACGATGCAGGTCGTTGAGAAACTCGGGATCATGAATGTCGCGCAAACGCTTCATCGGCGCGATATCGGCCGAGCGCACGACACCTTCCCAAATTCCATTCTTCTGCAGCTGATCGATAATCAACGACAGACGACCCCCTTCCTGTTTTTCGGTCAGGGGGTCGTATTCCAGGAGCTTTTCGTTATATAGTATAACGCCTCCTGTACGGGTTTCTTCCATGCAATCAGGCAGAAAACGCTGTAAGCATGAGACTCTTATCCATGCAGCCGTCATCCAACGACTGGGGGTCGAAGATTCTCTCGACAGCCTTTCCTTCTTTCTTTGAATTTGAGCCGTTTCTGGCCCGGCGTAAGAACGAATTGTAAACAACACTTGAATCTGAGAAGCTCTGCCAAGGTTCCATACTCTATACACCCTCCTGTTAGAACTCTTACTCAATCTATCGACACATTTCTGAAAATTATCCAGCCCATCTAAAATCGCTAGCGGTTTCGACTCACTGCGATCGATGTCATATCCATTACCCGGGCTCCCGGCAGGGTCTCAACGCTACAACTCTCACCAGGCTAGAGCAGCGGTGAAGAGCTATGGATCTGCGTCAAATGAGCCTGGCTCGAAGTTTTCGCTTATGAGATCCCTGCCTGCGCCCTTTATTTTGCAAAAATCAATATTCTGAAATACCCACATCTTTAATCGTTATCGGTATCGGTATCGGGTTTGGCATACGTTTCGACTCACTGCGATCGATGTCATATCCATTACCCTGGCTCCCGGCAGGGTTATCGGTTATCATGGCAAAAAAAAGCCGCACCGGTCGAATCTGGCTGGTGCGGCTTTTATCAGCTGAGTCTACTTGCGATGAGCCCTGGTGTTCTTGACTGGCCCTTCCTTGCTGAGAAGCTTTGACAGCGTTGGATCGGCGAGAACGTCCTTGATATCCATCTTTTCGCCATCGACCTCGACCTCGTTGGCAATCAGCCTGATGCCATGGCTGTAATCAGCATAGGTTACTTCGTGACCCCAGCCGTAACCCTGTATTGGCTTGCCGCCGTTGCGCGAGTCATGCCAGCCGTAAATAACCACGTTATCCTTGTGGGAATTCAGAAAATTAGTAATGATAACGTCCTTTTTGTGCCCGGCAATGAGCATACCGTTCTGATGCCCGGCCTTGCGACACTTTTCTTCGACCAGACGCTGATGCTCGGTATAGAATTCGTTCTTGGTCATGCGCTGCTGCCAGTTCTTATACTGGCCGCCAGACATAGGTGATGGAGTCAGTTTCGTCTCGGCATGGCTGTAAATATCATCAGACATCTGAGTAGTCGGGAGTATGCAGGCAAATTTGTCAGCAATGGTCTGGGCCGCCAGCGGGCTCATCGGCATGCGCACAAAATCGCTGTCACTGCCTATTGCCAGCACATCAGGCATTACCTTGTATTTTATCACATGCACCTTGCCGTCTTTCAGCTTGCGACTGACTTCTATTTCTTTGAATTCACGCAAGAATGAGGGAATATTGCCGGCGAGAATCTCTGCCAGAATAGCTTCTTCGCGCTGCGCCGGCGTCATTTTCTCGGTGCGCTGCATGAATTCGCTGCCCGAACCGGCGGCGCCGGCCCGTATCGGAATAGCTTCATAACCACTCAATGGCTTTGTGTCTTCGGGTTCCTTTGGCTGCTCAGAATTATCAACATCGCCAGGCATGTCTTCATCTTCACTGCCGGCGCCGGCTGTTTCAGTGCCCGAATTTTCGTCATAGTCTTCGCCAAAAAGTTCTGCCATGAGGCTTTTCACAAAGGTGAACAGGCGCTCGAACGACAGCATGCCAGACGGCGAAGGCAGCACACTTTCGGCGAATCCCTCAGATACGCGGCGGTTTTCCGCACGCTCGTCCTGACGAACTTCGATAACATCGAGATCGCCAGGCGTCGCGCCTTCGACCATTTCTTCGAGACTTTGCGCACTGCCGACAGTCAGACAGCACAACAGCATCAGAGCAAGCAAAACAACAGTTCGCTTCATGGTGTTCTCCGTTTAACCTGAGAATATTGGCGACGAATTTGTCGCTGGCCAGATATATGTTATCATGATCCTTTAACTGATAGTAGTCAGATTCGCAGGAGGGAACAATGAAGTATTACGTTCTGGCGGCTGCTCTTTTGCTCGTCGGCATTTTTGCTCCGTTATCCGGTCAGTCACTCGATGAAATGGTCAATGAAATGCCCGCGCTCGATATGCCACTGGTGACTCAGCCAGGCGACGAAGCAACGGGAGACCCTTCTCATACACCGCCCGACAGCCAACCTGTCGATAATGTCAGTGCCATGCGCCAGCGTATTGTCGAACTGGCTGAAAGCAAGGTTGGCACAGTGCATGAACGAAAAGGCGAAGATGGCTACCGCGTCGGCTGGCAGCATCTGAAGGAAATCTACGAAGCCGCCTACCGGCTTACCGACATGGAAAAAGAGCGGCCAGGCTGGCTCAAAACGCTTCAGACAGTTGGCAAAAAAATTAACGACTGGTGTGGCATCTTCGGCACATGGGCATGGCAGAAGGCCGGCCTGCCAGTTTACTGGAATACCAGGCTCATCGGCTGCAAATACCGCGGTGACGTTGCCAACATGGGCCCGGGCGACATGGTAATCATCAAAAAAGAATTCAATAAATACAATCATCACTGCATTATCAAGTCGATTGATGGAGATGATCTAACCACCATCGACGGCAACCAGGGCGCCGACTCAATCAAGATACAAAACCGCAAGGTTCATCACATCGCCATCTATTATTCAGTTGCAGAAGCTATGGGCGCCAAACCAGCCCCTGCAACCGGCGCATCATCAGACTCAGGCGCAAGCGCTGGCAAACCGCCCGCCCCAACCGGATCTGGCACTGACACGACACAACCCGCCAAGCCACCTGTTGCCACACCAGGCGACACTCAATCACCACCAGTAACCCAGGCTCCACCACCCGCTGACGAAGCAGCCCTAAAAGAGCTGGTCGCAGAACTTCTCAGGCAGATCCGCATCGCCCTGCCCTTTCTCTGGTAAGAAGCACGGGTTTCCTTGGCCAGTCTATCACCGATACTCAACAATCTCGACGCCGAAGATCTTGCAGTCAAGCTGTTCGCCATTCTCAGACTACAGGAACTGACCGGCAGTGAAGCAGTTCCAGAAAAACTTCGCGCGGCGGCTGACAAAGAAACCGACCCTGCTCTCAAGCTGTATCTCAACTGGCTGGCCTATCCGGAAAACACCAGCAATGATGTAAAGCCGGCAGAGCTTGCCAAAATGCTGAACGACCCGCGAGCTGACTGGCCACGCATTCTACGCCTGCTGTTACAGGCCAGCCGCCAGACCGCGCCGCAGATAATCGCTGTTCTCCGCCAGGCCAGCCTGGATAGCTTGCCAGGCAATCTGCTGCCCGTTCTTGTCGGTTTTTACAACCGCTTTGGCGACAGTCAGGACGTTACCCTTCTCGAGTCGTGGTGCTCAAATACCAACCCGGCCGTCACCATTCTGGCGGTCGAAGGCTTGAGCCGCATTCAGCCTGACCGCTTGCGTAACTTTTTATTCCCGCTGCTCACCAGCGAATCGGCCGGTATCAGGTCGCGCGCCATCAGACTGCTATATCGCTGGCATCCAGAAGAAGCGCTGCGCCAGCTCATCAGCATGCTTGAATCCGATGTCATCGACGAGCGCCGCGCGGCGCTGGCGAATGCCATTTTTCTGCCTTACGACCTGATCAAACAAGACCTGATACGTTTTATCATCAGGGAAAGTGAACCGGCTCTGCTGGTTCAGGCTGGTCAGCTGCTGATTATAAACCCCGATCTCGATGTCGCAAAAGCAGTTGCAGCTGTTGCCGCCGCCAGTCCCCCTGAAAAGATACCGGTTCTTAAAGGCATACTCGATCAGCAATGCGAGTTTCTGGCCCGAATTAAGCTCATCAACGAAGCGCACGAAGCTTACGCCAGCCGTCTGCTGAGCGAAGCCAGTGAAACGGCAGACCTGCAGCGTCTGGCGAGCCTGAATGCAGCAATTCGTGCAGGACAGTTACAGAACGAGACTGATCTAAGGCAGGCCGAAAGCCTGCTTAAACTGAAATTTTCGCTCAACCTGCCGCCACAAAGCCTTCTGCCAGTTGTCGAAAGTCTTGCGTTATTAGACCCGGCCTTTCTGCAACCACACCTGCCAGAGCTGCTGCAGATAAGTGACTTTGCCATTCAAATTGCTGCCCTTTCGGCCATGGCAAAAACGAGCCCGGTCATGGCCGAAAAAGTGCTCGAACAGTATCTCTGCTCAGCAAGCCCACAGCGCCGAAAAACCGGAATAAAAGTATTATCGCGACTTGACCCGGCCTTTGCACGACCTCTGCTGCTGCGAACTCTGGCACAGGAAAACGAAAGAGAACTTCTCGACCAAATCGAGCTGCAGCTGCGCGAACCCCTACCCCGCGCCGCACTGATTCAACTGTGCCGACAGGCGCGTCTGACGGACGAATGCTCTGAACGTCAGAACCTGCTGAACCGGCTCTGTCAGGCGGCCGGCATGACAGCGCAGGAAGCCACAGATACCGGCGAAACCTGCGATTTCAGTCAGGAAGCGATCATGCTCGGCCGTGCCGAAAAAAGCGTAGCAGGCGCTCCTCAGACTGTCACGACGAAAACATCAACAAGTGAGTCACTGGCGGATGCCAGACAAAGAACGCGTTTTATCGAGCAATATCAGAGCTTGCCGGCGTTCGCAAAGATTCATCAGATCATCGAGGCTATCGGCAACTGTCGCCTTGCCAGCGAAGAAAGCAAAGAGCTTCTGCAGAGCGAAACTGGAGAATTACAGCGATTTGCGCTGCAATGCAGTCTTGTCGCCATAGAACAGCAAAGTCGTCGATCTTTTTCACCGGCGCAGACACTCAAACACAATCTTTCCCGACCAGTGCCGGAATGGATCGAAATCGCTGCCTGTCTTGCACAAATGACGCCGGAAGCCGCACGTTTGACCGCACCCATGCTGCAACAGCTGCGCTGGCCAAGCTGGCCCGAAACAGTTCTGCCTTTTATGCTGAGGTTTATCGGTTTAACGACAAAGCCTGCCTTTTCAGCTTCTGCCACCAGATTTCTGCGTCACACCCGGCCTGAAATAAGGTGCGCTGCAATCTCCTGTCTGCATGCGATCAACCCTGGCGATCTGGCCGAGTCATTACCATCACTGGCAGCAGAAAAAGACCCGGAAGTTGCTGCTCTGGCGCGCAGAACCGCTCGCGAACTCAAGGCGCAGCCGCTGATGAATGGCGCAGCTGCCAATATTGGCAAAGGCATACAAAAATTCGCCGCCAGCCTGCAGCAGCTTTCTACTGTTTCGCAGGCAGCACTGGCCAGTATCATGGTTCTGGCACTCAGCATTTTTCTTCTCGCAAACCAGCCGGTTACAGATTTTTCGACTGCTGCAGCAGAATCGCCGGCAGCTGGCAGCAACAGTCAGACAGGCGGCAATACGGCCGTCATTCACCGCTTCGAACATTGGCGGCAACCGGCTGAAGTCGGCCAGGAAAGAGTTATATTCGGTCGCATCGAAGAAAATTTTTCTGACAGCCTGCTCGTGCAAAGTCCGGCGCTGAACATGCCGGTGCTGATAAGGCACGACCACGGGGTTCTTCCCCTGAAAAAAAACCAGCATTTCAACGGGCTGGTTAAAATTGACAACGTCAATGCCAGCCGCATTGAATCGACTTTATTACCTACTGTGGAGAGCAAGCGATGAACAAAACACACCTTTTGTCTCATGTGTTGAGGCTGACCCTGCTGATGCTGCTGGTTAATCTGCTGACGACTGCTGCAGAACTAAACATTGCCCGGCAGGGCATCGTTAAGAACGTGCCACTGCAGGACCCATACAATGGCTGCCTTATCGTGCGCGAAGGCCCGGGCATGGAATACCCGGTAAAAGGGCACGTGGTCAATGGCGACACAGTGACGATTGAAGGCACTTCTGGCAACTGGTTCAAAATTTCTTCGCCCAAAAGTGGCTATGTCTGGGCAAGTTATATCGCGGTAACCGACTTTGACACTATCGACAGCGGCAGTCTGGGCAAGCCCCTGCCGCTCGAGATGGTTGTCGAAGGCGCAAAGCCAGAAACCCTTGACCAGAAGCTTCCTGAGCGGCAAAAGCTACTCGAAGACAATATCGTCATCGAAGTTGACATCGACCGGGAGATCACCCCTTGACCTTGATAAATAAAATCAGACACGCCCGCACCGGCTCGATACTGCTGGTGACGACAGCAGTGCTATTCTGCATGTTCTTGTTCGCCATTGGCTATTCGCGCTTTTTAAGCCACCAGGCCAATACCGCTGACAAGATCGGCAAGAAACAGAAACTCGCCGAATTTGCGGCAGCACTGGCGACACTGGCCACACACAAGCTTAAATACTCGGCCCAGCTCAACCATAATTCGACATCATTACGCGCTCTGCCACCACCAGGTTCAGCCATGGCCGTGCTTTATGAATATCTGGCACAGCCGCTGCATAAATTCGATACGGTAAAATACTTTCCTTTGCCACTCGATGAAGAAGCTACCGGGCATTTTTCGCTGCTGCTGGAGCAGTTATGGCAAACTGCCGGTTACGGCGATGAGCTTGAAGAAACGATCACTCTCGCGGTCTGGCGCGACGACTTCACTGCCACCGGCGCGGCACCCGATGCCTATACTCGTGACAAAAGCGGCAATATCCGCATAATTGTCAATCTCACGATCTCCCACGGCGAAAGCTACGCAACCTCTCTCGATTTCAACTATTCATGCCCCCTGCGCCTCGCTGCCGCGCATGTACCGGTGCTTTCCAAATACAATCTTTATATCGAGGATGCCCGCCTCAACAGCGGCGAATACGATGCCGGGTATAATCAGGTCAGTGTCGATAGTTCCGGAAATCTGGCAGAGACACGCTCAAAAGCACGCCCGCTCGTATTGAACAACGACGGTAATCTCAATCTACCGGTAAAACTCGAGTTCCGCAACTTCGTCGAAGACGACCGCGGCCTGATTTATCTCGGCGGGAATGGCTCTATATTTCTTAACCTTGCACGTTCTGACGTTAATGCACCTAATTCAGACTCTGGTGAAGGCTTTCAATTTTTTCGCATTGGACATTCAGGACTTTACCCGGTTTATGCCGGTAACTCGCCAACCCGGGGCAGAATGCTGATAAGCTTTCTTGACCAGGGCGTATCGGATGAACTCGATGAATGCAATCTTTCGTTTTATCGCATGGTTGAAACAGGATATTTTGGAGTAAAGCAGGTTCAGGAAGGGCGCATGCGCTACAGTTCGCTGTTCCGTCTTTATGGCGCCCAGGCACGTCCCTCGCCGACTCTGGTACAGGGGCATGTCCTCAGCCAGTATCTGACCATAGGAATTTTAAAAGGCGCCGATGGTAGCCCCGGCAAGCCGCCATATCTTGGAAATCTTTCTTATACAGCCCCCATGCTGCCGGATGCTTACTACTACAACTGTATCAACCTGCCAGAATATGACGACCTGCGCAGCGCCTTCGGGCTTGATAACAGCCTCGATGCCTACAAGACCTATGTCACAAAATACTCATCACGGGTGAATCATCGCCCATACAACCAGGCGCTCGGCTTTTTGCACACACAGACCAATCCTGATGCTGTAGCGCTTTTTCCTGATTCAGACCTGATAAGCAGCTTTGTCAGGAGTTCCAACCATGACGCCACCCACAAAATTCCCGGTGTTTTTGCCGATGTTTACCCTGAAGTTGCCGATCTGAAATCTATGGCGGCTTTGGCTCAGGGCTTTGCTGATTCGGGCAAAGCTTCATATCAGTTTGACAACGAATCAGATACTGATGCCATGCAGCTGCTGAAAAAGCAGGGACTGGTCAGCCAGAATCGACTGATAGTCGATGGCTGGGTTCGGTTCTCTTCAGATATCACCATTAATCAGACACTTGAATACATGTCGTCTGGCGGCATAGTCGTCGAAAGCGGCGATCTTGTCATCGAGGGCACGATCAAACCAGCCGGGTTCCGTGACAACTGTCTGCTTTATCTGGTCGCCCTCAACGGCAACATCGTTTTCAGGACACCGCCTGACGCCACAGTTCAGGCAGGTATCATCGCTTTTTCCGAGTCTGACGACAACGGCCGAGTCTCTTTTATTTCACCACCGGCTGAAATCAAGGGCGCCATGGCCATGAAAAAGCTGGTGCGCAACAGCAGCGAAGCCGAAACATTTCAGGGCACCAGCCTCGTATATTTTCCGGCACTGGCGGCAAAGCCGGCTGGCAGCGATGGTCTTTCCAACGAATCACAGCTGCTGACATTCAGCTTCGGTCAGCTGCCGCAGGAGATAAGATAATGCCATACCATGCCAGCCGCCGCGGCTTCTCATTCATTGAGCTGGTAGTAGCCATAACCATACTGGCAATCGGTCTGCTGCCAATCATGTGGTTCTTCTCGCGCAGTAATATGGGAACCATCAAGACCCGCGATGAGATTTATGCCCAGCAGTATGCTGCCGAGCTTTTCGACTATGTTACTGCTGGTGGCTTTGCCGCGCATTCTCCGACCGGCGAAGCTGGCATAGAAGTTCCGTCGATCACGATAGAAGACGAAACGACGGCAATCGAAGAAAGGTTCAGTCGCCGACTCTTCGTCGCCGATCTGTCACCGTCACACAATTCTGAATGGCCGCTGCTATATCGAAGCGTATCAGTAGAAGTTCGCTGGATCGCCGATCAGCAACAGCGTCATCTCAAACTGACAGGAATCATGCATGCGCCGAGATAAACTCAAAAGATCAGGGATTACGCTCATCGAAGCCGTAGTTTCGGCGGTTATTGCTGCGCTGATTTTTGTAGCGGTCAGTCGCATGCTGGTCAGTGCCATGCAGATGTCGCGCACCGGCAGCAGTCACCTGACCAATCTGCTGGCTGCCGATATCGTTCTGCAGCAGTTGCTGCTCGACCTCAAACAGGCCACGGCAATAGTTTCTGACGACACCCAACTGGCTGCCGGCAACCTGGAACTTGAAAAACTATACTGGGAAAGCGACAGCGCCAATCCGGGCCTGACCGCAGTAAGCTACCATCTACCGGAAGATGGCCGCGGGCTGATGAGAAGCAGCGAAGGCAGCGATCACCGCTTCTATCCAGACCGGCTGGTAAAGCTTACCTGTAAGCGTATCAAAGTGGCACCACACAATGCTATCGGACTGATCATCGACCTCAAAGTCAGCACGCCGCCTGACGAGACAGAGTTGCACAGTTTCAGACGTTTCGTTTATCTCGAAAGCCTGCCGGAAAACCGTCGGCTGATAAACGATTACCAGCCCATACAGCACTGATTTTCAAACCGGTTCTGTCGCGGTATTACGCCGCAAGATTATCATCGTCAGGTCGTCGTCGAGGTCGCCTGATGACTCACTTTGTATTTCTTCAAGAATACCGACCCGCATCTGTGCAGGCGGCAGATGCAGATATTTTCGGCACAGCCGGGCAAACCCCTCAGATCCATAAGGTTTGCCACTGCTGTCAGCTGTTTCAATGAGAATGTCAGTATAAAGAATCAGACAGTCGCCAGCAGCCATCTGCAAAGTAGCTTCAGGAAAAACGCTGTTGCGCAGGCTAAAACCAAGCGGCGGTCGGCACAGTTGCGGAAACTGCTGCCTGGCATCATTAGAAAAATGCAGCGGCAGCGGATGACCGGCATTGATACAGTCAATCTGGCCCGTACTGCTGTTGATAACCGCGGCAAATAGCGTCATGCACTTTTTGCGGCGAAACTGGCTGAACAGGAGTTCGTTAAGACAGGTAAACATAGCAGACAGCGAAAAATTACTGTCAGCAGCGTAATCAGTTACAACTGCCTTGATCATGGTCGTCACCAATGCCGAACTGACGCCGTGTCCGGTAACATCGCCGATTACCATCAGCCATCTGCCATCCGGCAGCGAGAGAAAGTCGCAGTAATCACCGCCAAGGTCAGCCGCCGGAATATAGACAAGATCACCGGTAAAGCCTTCTATTATGGGAGCTGTTTCGGGAATGAGCTGCGCCTGAATCGCCTGCGCCGAAATGATGTCGGCCAGCGTTTCGGTAGTTGCATTTAGTGTTGCTGACAACCGCCCCAGTTCGTCGTTTTGCCATATTTCGAGACGATGACTGGTATCGCGGCGCCTGAGAGCCTGCACACCTGTCATCAGGTTCGCCACCGGCCTGATAATTGTGTGCGAGAACAACGAACCGACAAGCAGGGCCAGAATCAGGGCAAACACTACGGCCCAGATCAGGCCTGACCTGATAATGGCGATTTCACGGTCAACTTCATCAAGAGGATAGAGACTTAACAAAACTGTATCGACAAGTTTCTTGCCGGGCGCACCGGCGGCAACCCAATCCACCCCGTTCCATCGAATGATACTGTTGCGCGGACCGTTGCTGCGACGGACCTGACGAACAAAAATCATCAGTTCGTCTTCTGAGTAGGTTTCTCCGGGCCAGAGTTCTGAATATACAGAAGACCAGGCAAACAGCCTGACCGCGCCATGCCCGTATGAGACCCGCTGTATAAGATTTGCCGCCAGATAATTTCTGACTGCCCAGCGCACGTTCTGATCGATCACAATAAAAGCAGCTTTAATACCGGGATCGTTATATACATCCCAGTACCAGTAGATTTCATAACCACCAAATGACACCTGATGTAGTTCATCGGGACTTTCAAATATGCGCGCCCAACCGCCGAATGGGCCCTCGAGAAATTCCTGCACCATAACTTCTGCTGCCTTAACCGACTGCGATCTACCCGCCAGACGATGACCAAGAAATTTATGGATACCGAGACGCGCGATTGCCTTGCCAATTATCCCTATTTTTTCAGCTGTTTCTCGCCGTTGAGTCGTCATCACAACTTCTGCATCAATATCGCGCACTTCCAGCCAGTTGATTACATTATCGAGATCCAGCCTGATAACCTTATCTTTCAGGCGCGCAGGATCAGCTTTCATATCTGGCTTTTCTTTTAAAGACCTGAAAAGACTTAGCATCCGGGCTTTATCTTTTTCAAAGCCGTTGTCGAAATCATTGATGCTGCCCTGACAGGCGAGCCAGGCATCCTGAATCAACAGTTCTCGGCGCTCAGCCAGATACTTCCAGCCGAAGTAAACAAGTCCCGACAAAGGCAGTATGACCGCATAGAGTATCAGTCCGATCAGCTTGCTGCGAATCGAAGCAGTACGCATTGCCGCGAAAAAACTGCCGTCTTTTGCCAGCATGGCTACAATCATCACCAGAAACAGCAAAAATACCTTGAGCAGCGTTTGCGCAAAAGTGCGATTGAATCCTGAAAACTTCCTGCTGACAAAGAGAAAGTGCTCGCCAATTTTTTTCCTGACAATCTGCAGCTGACTATCACCTGCACGGGTTATGGCAGCACGTTGGCGGAGAGCGATGTGAACTCCGGTTGTCAGAGCGTTGGGTAGAAAATTTATAAGCTCAGTTGTCGATGGCATTGACCAGAGAACAATATAAACGCCAGCTGGCGGAAATTCTTCTGGTCTGGCAGCGAATTTTGGGCTTCTCTGGAAAAAGATATAACCATCGCCGCGATAACCGGTAAATTTCATTATGCGCCCTTCATGCCTGAACAGCATCATTCTTGAATAAGGCGCGCCGAAAAGCCTGGTCAGATACTTGCTCGAAGTAAGTGTATGCCGCCGCGAGTATTTGTTAGCTACTTCCCAGGCATCGGTCAGTTCGACCTCATGCTCACCAAGCAATTCAGCAGGTGTAACCAGTTTGCCGTCAGCAAAAACGGCCGGGCAAAAACCGAGTTGCCGGGCGCTGAATTCGATTGCCAACTGTCTGACACGTTCAGGCGTAACTGCTTCGCCGTTGTAAAGCTCTTCATAAAAACGGCGAAAATGCAGACCAAAAAAATTTTCGGGTTCAAGCAGCTCGCTGATGGCCTCGGCGCGTTGATCAAGAGCCCTTTCACCTGCCGCCCTGAGGTTCTCACTATTCTGCGCAATTATGGCGCTGCCAAGCAGCCATATTGCGAAAACCGGCAGCAATAACAGAAGAGCCAGAGCAGCAAAATTAGAAAAAAAACTGCCCCGGCTGCTGCTTTCTTTTTCAGACGACATCTGCCGGCTCCTTTGCCACATTCTTGATAATCAGCATCGTCAAATCGTCCTGCTGCACTCCACCGCTGAGGAAAGAGTTCCACACCGATTTCATATGTTCCACAACAGCAGCTGGCGATAGTCCTGCCGTTTTCGCGAGTTCCACATACATGTCTTCATGACCGTAAACCTTACCGTCGGGTGCCTGAACCTCGATCAGCGCATCAGTATATGAAAACAGCATATCTCCTGGCGCAAGATGCAGAACCCTGTGTTCCGGTTTTCTCTTGCTCTCGCGCACACCAAGAGGCATGCCAACCAGAGAAATCTCCTCACTGCTGCCGTCGCCCCTTATCAGCAGCGGCCAGTTATGGCCGGCATTGATCAACTGCAGACTGCAATCTCTTACGTCAAGCAACATAAAGAGCATCGTCATCATTTTTTTGCGGCTGAGAGTGCGCAGTAATAATGAAGAAATTTTTCCCGGCAACGCAACAAAATCTAAGCCAGCGCGGCAGGCCTTGAATACTGCCGCTTTGGCCATGGCCATGCACAACGCGGCAGAAGTGCCGTGACCGCTGACATCACCGATTAGAAACAGATACCTGTTTTCATCGAGCTTCACGTAATCACAGTAGTCACCGCCAAGGTCGGTCGCCGCCAGGTTGAAGATGGCTGTGTCAAAACCAGGAATTTCCAGCTTTTCCTGTGGGAAAAGTGCTTCCTGGACAGACCTCGCAAGCTGCATCTCGTTCAGCTCATCGACCATATGATTAAATGCCTGACCCAGCTCGCCAAACTCGTCGCCGGCGGCAATGCAGACCTTAGCCTCGGGATGGCGCTTCTGCACCAGCATCATACCACGATCCAGCTCGGTAACTGGTTTCAGAAAGGCTTCGGTCAACAGGCGCGCTATCAGCAGGGCAACACTCAGAATAACCACAATTGCAAGCGCAAGCAGGTAATACATTGTCTCTACCCGCTGCCGCACGACCCTTTCGTCGGTCAGGTTGATAAGACTGTATGGCGCCAGAACCCGACCGGGATAAGCAAGTGCCAGCCATTTCCGGCCACCGACACTTATCCGCCGCAGTTCCGGCTTGCCGGTCAGAATTGCCGCCCGCATCAGAGATTCAGATTCATCGGCGGCAAAGAAGTCTCTGTCCAGCCAGGTCTGACGGGCGGCATCGAAAACCGCGACGGGGTCCTGGCCGCTATCGCTTTCCTGCACCGCTCTCTGCAGAAAATTCTGGCGCGCAATATCCCTGGCCTGAAAGACGCTTAAAATGGCGGCCGGATGACCGGGAGCATCGATGTAATTCCAGTACCACATCAGTTCGTTCAGGCCGAACCTGACGTTATGAACTTGCCCGGGCGCTGAGGTTATATTGGCAAAGCCGAAATCGTTGCTGGCGAAAACATCATTGAGCACGGGATCCGTCTTACGCCTGAGCTCGACGTTTTCTGCACGAGATCTGTGTGATAAAAGCTTCTGAACGAGATAGCGCAGATAGGCATCGATCGATTTCTCAAGCCCCTCAAACCAGCTTCCCTGATTAAACACGCTTATCGGCTCGCCATTGAGCGCAATCAGATCAAGTCTGACAGCCTGCCCGGAAGCAATCATCACCGGCGCCATTTCCTGGTAACGCGCGAGAGAGTAATCATTAAAAGCCAGGCTGTGCAGGTCATTACAGTGCCTGACAAAACTTCTTTCCTCTTCGGCAAAGTCGTCCTCGACAGCTGTGAGCCTGGTAACAACGTCTTTTTCAAGCCGGGACCACAAAACTTTCTCATGCGTGGTGATAGCCGTAATTCCAGTCATTAAAAGACCGGCGGTTGGAATGGCGATGGCAACAAGAAGCAGTGCCAGAAGCTTGCTGCCGGTGCGTAGATAGATCGTGCGCAAATCGAAAGACCGGTTGAACAGAAGCACCGCGAAAATTGTCATAAGCATGGCAAACAGCAGATTGAGCATGCCGGCACGATGAATCTCTGTGTCATCTGATACCGCGACAGAGCCGAGAAATACGCCAGAGCCTGTGTTGAGGGTAAGCCAGAGTCTGCCTGCTGATATCAGATACTCTGTCGAACTCGTTTCGATTTTGCCGCGCAGGTAGTTGAAATCAACTTTTGAGCCTCTGGAAAAAACAGGCTCTTCCTGATCGTGGCTCCAGAAGGCGAGCTGAAGATCATTGTTTAAATGGCGACCAAACGGGCCGGCAAGAATTTGCTGCGGTTTGAGCACCGGGAAAATGATGACGACGACACCGGCCAGGCTCTGCTGCGACCATCTTTTCCAGAAAAGAAAACCGCTGCTGCGTTTCTTCTTCAGGCTGAGCAGTCGCCCCTCATGATTCTTGATTACCCCGGCAGTGGCTTCGGCACCCAGAAGAACCTGAAGACGCTTTAACTGACGGTGCTCGTCTCCTTCTCTGTATAAGGGCGTTTCTGCGAGAATATCCCAGAGTTTGCCGACAACAAAGCGATTGGGCGGGGCATAACCCGGCAGGTTCCTGGGCATTCCCTTTGCATCAAACAAATATATGGCAAAGTCCTGGCCGCAAAGCGACTGTACCCTGCTGACAATCTTTGCCATGGCAACCGGTGACGCTTCCCGCTTTTCCATCTGCGACAGCATGCCTTCCATCAAGCGGAAATAAAAACTTCCGGGCGAACTGGCATCGGCTATTCTGATGAGTTCCTGCCGCAATTCAGACTTGGCTGTCGCAAAGCGTTCACTTCTGTGTTGAGCCAGCATGCGCTGGGCGCCCAGATAAAGAGACCCCGCTGGCAGCAACCCGAAAATAAACACTACCAGCAGTTTACCCCAGAAAGATTTCATCTGATTCCCAACATTCGCTTTCTTTGCAGCCTGAATTGCGGAAAAATTTACATTATCAGCTTAGAGCAGCCCCGCCAATTTGTAAACCCCACGTTTGCAACCCCCGGCCAGGCGCAGCGACAATCAACGCAAATGAAAAGCCTGTAGGCGAAAAAAAATCCGTGGCCGGGTGATATTGTGCGCGAGCTCGATTAGTAGCCGGCGGCGATGGCAGAACGATAAGCGTCGTAGGACTCACGATATTTCTGCAGTTTCTGCTGCTTCTCGTATTCGCTGGCGGTAATCGAGGTTACCGCATCGGTATATTCGCGATAGGCATTTTCGTAGTCTGCATGCACCTGTTTGAGTGTTGAAGTCTGTGGCGCTGCAGCCCCTGCCTGCTCAGTCTGCTCAACTTCGAACGGTGGAGCAGGCTCTTCAATTTTAACCAGGCCGGGCTCGACTGTGGCTTCTTCTTTGCCTTCAGAACTGCCGCTGGCAGCATAGGCTTCGTAACCTTTTTTGAGAATCTTGCGCCCGATCCAGCGTCCGATACTGCCGCCAATCGACTTGCCAAGTTTGCTGCCAATAGTGGCAGCCGCGATAGTGCCAATAATCGGCAATACCAGAGGGCCACCGCACGAGAAGAGAGCAATACCAGCTGCAGCACCCATGGTGCCGCCGATCAGGTCGCCAATTACGGCGCCGATCGCATCTGCTGTCAGTGAGGCCTTGTTAACAGTTCGGGTTGCATCGATGACGGCGCCCAGATCTACTTTTCGCCCTTCTTTTAGCTTCCATTGGGTAACCAGCGCGCTGATTGCCTTGGCAAAAGTTTTGGTAACTATATCGCCGATACGAAAGCCGAGCATGGCACCCATACCGGCAGCCAACGGCCCGCCGACTGCCGCGCCGAGCACATAGCCGATTCCGGCACCAATAGCGCCGCCCGCCTTCCCGACGACAAAACCAGCGGCACTGGAGGCTGCTTTGGTTATCCACCAGTCGCCATCTTTGAGCTGTTCAACCTTCTGTTGGGTTTTGAGTTTGAGGCGCTGAAACAGCGACAACTCGGCCGCTTCGACAAAGGGTGCCAGCAGCAGAGAAAGCGTGAGCAACAGGCTCAAAAAGCACAGCTGTCGCGATGCAAACCTCATATTACGCTCCACACACTCAGAGATATGTACATGATTATAAGAAAAACCACCCCACCCCGCAATGCCATGGCGCTCGACAGTAACCTCGCGGGTTCTCAGTTCTGAATAAGTGCCATGACTGAACCTGGAGCAATACTTATGCAGACACCATCACCCGGGGCACGCCCAGCAATGTCTGACAGGTCAACTTCGGCCAGCAGGCTGAAATTATTTTGCGGGCAGCGCAGCACCAGCGTAGCGGTTCTGCTCTTTTTGAATATGTTTTCAATTACGCAGCCTCTTATCGCGCCGGCAAAGTCTGAACCGCAGATTCTGATATCGGATGCCCTGATTCCGAGTTTATAACAGGTTTCTGCCATATCATCGCGGCTCAGGGTCGGATAACTGGCAGAAACTGTAAGCTTCGTTTCGAGCGCGGGAGAATAGAACTCGCAGAAACCGTTACTGCGACCTTCAAATCTCGCCGGTAGAAAATTTTCCGCGCCAAGAATACAGGCTGCCGAAACGCTTTTCGGAAAGCAGAAAACCTCGCTTTTCGGCCCCGTATCGACAAGCTCGCCATTGGTGATGAGACTGAGGTCATCGCCGAGGAGCTGTGCCTCTTCGAGGTCGTGCGTAACCAGAAGCATTGTCCATTTGCGGTCGACCTGCAGTTGTTTCAGATAATGCCATAGTTTGCGCTTTAACCCGAGATTGAGCGACGAGAATGGTTCGTCGAGAAGAATAAGCTGACTGTCGGAAATGATGGCCCGCGCCAGTGCCGTTCGATGCCTTTCGCCACCGCTGAGATGGTCGATATGACGATCGAGCAGATGCGCGATATCTAGTTCGACCGCGAGCGGCTGCAGGCGTCGATCGGCCTCTTCCCTGCCAATGCCCTTTATTCGCAATCCATAGCAGATGTTTTCGCGCACCAGCATATTCGGAAACAGGCATAGATCCTGAGGAAGATAGGAAATATTACGCTGTTCAGGTTCGACCAGACTGATATCGCGGCCGGCAAAGATGATGCTGCCGCGTTCGGGGCGGCGCAGGCCGGCAATTGTTTCGAGCAGCAACGTTTTGCCGCTGCCGGTGGTGCCGACGATAACATGGCAGAGGCCAGACTGCAGATTCAGCGACAGGTTTTTGACCCTGAATTTGCCGGCCGCAATGTTGAGATTTTCTATCTTGAGCAAAGTCGCTTACCTCGATGAAATAAAACGCGAAAAGTAGAGAACCAAAAGGCTGACACAGATCAACAATGCGATTGCTCCAACGGCGCCTTCGATGTCGGCGCTGGCCAGCCGCATGTAAATCGAGATTGGCAGTGTCTCGGTGCGCATGGCGATGGTGCCTGCCACCGTAATCGTAGCACCGAACTCGCCCATGGCCTTGGCCCAGGTAAGAATCGCTGCGGCAAACAGGCCACGCCGCGCATTCGGCAGCACTACCGTGCGAAAAGCCGCAAAACTACCGGCTCCAAGGCTGCGTGCCATGTCGTCATAACGGGTCGGTACCTCGTCGAATGCGGCTTTGCAAAGCCGCACCGACACGCCAAGCACAGCGACGAACTGCGCCAGGATGATGCCGTAAATTGTGAAAACGAACTGCTGAAGATTATTTTGAATCCAGATTCCGGCAGAGGTGCTGAAAAAGATCAGGATCATGGCTCCCAGTGCTGCCGGAGACACGAAAAGCGGTAGTTCTAGCATGGTATCGACGATGCGTCGTCCGACAAAATCATGCCGCGACAGGGCAAAGCCAGCAGGCAGCGCGACCAGGCCAGCGATAAAAACAACCAGAGTGGCAGCGAATACGCTGGTTTTTATGGCATGCAGGGTGCGCGCCGAAGAAAACAGCGCCTGTAGAGAATCGACTGACAGGAAAGTGGTCAGAGAGGCTATCAGAGCAGCGTATATCAGAAACGTCAGCAGCGCTATCGCTATGCCGGCACGTCGGAATGTCATTTGGGCTGCCAACTTTCAGGCAGCTGCCAGCTGCCGCCAACCGGTTTGTCGGCGCCAAGCCAGGCGGCCGCTTCTTCTACAGATGTGAAGTATTTGTACTGGCGGTAGTATTGCCGACCTTCATCTGAAATGACAAAGTCGATGAACTGCTGCGCCAGCTCCGGTTGCTGGCTAAAAGTAGAAATAGCGACGGGAATATAACCGATACGTATGATCTCTTCTTTGGCCAGAGGCACCGTTTCGATTCTTTCGGGATCCCAGTGTTCGAACACCCGCCAGCCAATAACAGCGTCAACGGTGGCCAGCGAAATCGACGTTGCGGTCTTCTCGCAGCTTTCCGGGTAATTTACGATATTGGCTTTTACCGCTGCGACTTCTTCGGGTTTGAGGTTCTTTTCGAGAATTTCTATGGCATAGAGCCCGACGCAGACGCCTTCGGGATTGGCAATGGCGACGCGCAGACCAGGTCTGGCAAGATCACGCAGGCTTTTTATCCCTTTGGGATTACCCTTTCTGACGTTGATCGCATTGACCAGATAAACCACCTTGCGCTCGCTTTCGGGAACGACGAGACCATTCACCTTTGCTTTTTCCATATAATCCGACGACCCTGGAAAATACACATCGCCGGTTCTACCAAGCTGCATCTGCGAAAGAACGTAACCTGAGCCGCCGAAAATGAGGTCAACCTTGACGCCGGTTTTGGCGGTGAACGCGGCTGCAACGAGTTCGGTCGGTGGCTTGCTCGCCGCGCCTGCAAGAACCAGCAGACTCTGCCCGGCTGCCAAATTGGTAGAAAGACTCCAGAGAATCATCAAAACAATTTTTTTCAAGCATTTGAGATGTGACATGGTCGCCTCATATTTAATTCTTCATAATTATTGTATCATTTCTAAGTTCTATTTACGTATGCGGAACAAAAAATCTCAGCAATTCCGGGTGAGAAGTCCAGCCAGGGTTCTGAGACTGCGTTCAGGACGATTACACCCATTTCGGTCATTCTACACGTAACGTAGCGAAGTCGCAGGATCCACTTTTCGACGCGTGAAGGTTCTCTCAAACGCCTGTTTCAATAAGTGTGTTCTGCTGTTACTCAAGGCTGACGAGAATTGCTGACAAAATCATGAGCTATCAGAAATATTCAGCAGAGTAATGCAGAATTATCGGCAGCTCACAGCATTTCTGGAGGAAAAACCCTATCATTACGGTCTCACAAGGCTGGCACGCTTATTGCTAAAACATGCTTCCGCCAAATCAGGTGTGAACGCGCTTGAGTCGTTAGCATCCAATGCAGCTGTCGCGCATTTCTGAAAAATTAGTATTTCTGCAAAAAATGCTGGTATCCTTAAAGCTATCATTATCGAGAGGTGATTCTATGAAAAAGAAAGCCCTGCTTCTCGCCCTCGCCCTTGCCGGGTCAACGACCGCGCACGCCCAGACCGCTGTTCAGCCTGAAACAGCGCCAAAAGAATCCGACAGCTCCGAGACAACATCTCAGAAGGCTGTCAGCGAGATCGATAAGCTGACAATCATAGAATCGCTGCAGTCGATCAAAAAGGATCCTTCACAGGTAAAGTTTCACAGTGCCATGTGCTATGACATGGCGATGCCACCAGAGTACACGACCTTCTCGTGCCCGACCTGCGGCGGTGAAACGCAGTATCATTACCAGTCTTACCAGGGCGAGGTCGCCAACCGGGTAGCCCATCTCCTTCGCTCGCTTAGTCAGATTAAAGCAAAGACCGAGGTTGATTTTTCTGACTTCTGCAGCAAATGCAGCAAAGACAATGACGACCAGCCGGAACTGCGCTTCACCACCTGGTGCCTAGATTGTGGCAAGTCCTTTGGCTGGACAGCCAACAGCATAGATGAACTCGAACAACTGCCGTTGCTCTTTACCAGCTTTCCGGTGACTGAAGTCGATCAGGGGCATCTCGGCCAGCAGAAAATCGAGCCCGAAAAACTTTCTGAATACCTGTCGAATAGACTGCTCTGTCCGGCCTGTCGTGAGAAACACGGGCTGAAGTAACCAGGAGAAACTTATGAAAAAATCCAGCAAAATAGCCGGTGTTGCCATGGCAACCCTGATGGCGGTCAGCACTAACCCGACCATGGCCAGTGAACCCCCAGGTTGTGCTTCCTGCGATGAGACTGCCGGCAAGAATGGCGCAACCGTCGGCGTTGCCGGCGACCGCACGATGGCCCGCCAAAAGCTGATTGACGCTCTCAAGAGCATGAAGAATCAGCCTGAGCAGATCGAATTTCATTCGGCCATGTGCTACAAAATGGCGATACCACCGGCTACTGTTGATTATACCTGCCCCAGCTGCGGCGAAAATACCGTTCACGAGTATAACAGCCCGGCCGGTGAGATGGTGCGCCAGATCGCCAGCGTGCGGCGGGCACTGCCAAACCTGCCGGTAAAAATAGCTCTCGATGAAACCTCTCTTTGCAGTAAATGCAGCAAAGACAAGCGTGCCAAACTCGCTTTCACCAGCGAATGCGGCAAATGCGGCAGCAGTTTTACCTGGGAAATCAACAACAGCAACGATCTTGACAAGCTCGGCTGGCTGTTCCTCGATTATCCGGTAAAAACCATAAATGACGGCCCCGGGCGCGGCCCGCTCAAGAACCCTGACAAGGTTAAAGCCATGGTCGAATTCGTTTCGAGCTGCACTTTCTGCCCGAAATGCATTAAAGAGCTTCAGCTTAATTACGAGAAATAATCATGAAAAGACTTTATCCTGACGTAACCGTTCCCAAAACCGCCGTTCTTGAACTCACCAGCGCCTGCAACCATCGCTGCATCTTCTGTTCGACGCCATGGGATAACGATTCTCCTAACACCGGCAAGTTCAGTTGCAACAAAGAAATGAGCACTGCCGACTGGAAAGATTGTATCGATTTTATGATCGGCAAAGGCGTGCATGGCTTTGCCTTTACCGGCGGCGAGCCTTTTCTGCGCAAGGATCTGTTCGAACTCATCGATTACGTCAAAAGCCGCACGGCGCGTCACCCCGAATTCGGCACTGATGGCCGGGTCAATGGCTATAAGGAAAAGCCGCTTGAACTGACCATTATTACCAACGGCCGACTGGTCACCAGCGAACATGCGGCCTGGCTCAAAGACAAGGTCGATGCTGTCGTTGTCAGCCTGCCCGGCCTCAAAACCTATTCTGCGCTCACTGGCGGCGGCAACCCAGCTGAGGCACTGCGCACCATAACTCTGCTGGCACAGCAGAAAGTGCCCGTTGTGGTGAGTATCTGCGTCACCTCACGCAATCTGCCCGAGCTGTTCGAGAACATTTCGGCCGGCTTTCTCGCCGGCGCCGATCAGCTGCTGCTCAATCGCTTCCTGCCCGGTGGCCGCGGCACCGTACATCAGGAACTCTGCCTCTCAGCCGAGCAGGTCAAAAAAATGCTGAGAATCGCTGACGAGGTCTGTACAGCCGCCAACCGCTATGGCACCGTTGGCACTGAACTGCCGCTCTGCCTGTGCAACGAAAAATATAATATGCTCACAGTCGGCACCCAGTGTGCTGGCGGCGTCGAGTTCTTCGCAGTCGCCCCCGACGGCAGCGTCAGGCCCTGCAACCATTCGCCGGTCAACCTCGGCAACTACCACGATCTTGAGCTTGCCATCGCATCAGAATACTGGCAGACCTTCAAAACCCGTGAATACCTGCCGAGCATGTGCAACAGCTGTCAGCACATGCTCAAGTGCGACGGCGGCTGCCGCGAGGCCGCCCACATTGATGGTGGTTCTCTTGATTCGCCCGACCCGGTGTTCAACAGATTTCGGCAAACAGTCACTCAATAAGCAGACGAAGAGACTTCATGAACCGCAAGAGCTCAAACGGCCTGATCTGACCAGGATGAACATGCCCGAGCAGATCGGTTAACAGAAGACGCGAACGGTCAGCCAGTCCCGACTCCCTCAGTTCTGCGAAGATCCTTTGAGATTCACTCGCGGGAATCATGTGGTCGTTGCTGCCATGAATTAATGACACTCGGCACCTGATTCCAGAAAGCTTCCCTTTTGGCGACAGTCCATCGAGGTCATCCTGCCTGACTTTTACACGAAAGTATTCAAGCGGTTCATAGATGGCGAGACGGCTCAGGTAAAACTGGCGCTTGTACTCGATAGAATAGTTACTGCAGTAATCGCGCAGCAGAGTCTCACATTCAGCCGCTATGTCCGCCGGAACTCCCATTTCCCGGCCAAATCGGTGAACGCCCATCACCGAGAAATGAATATATTTATCCCATTCAAGATCGGTTTCAGGAACAGCTTTGAACGTCTCACTTACTGCAAACGACTCCGCCATTGAGTAACAGGCGCCAAATGCGGTAACTGAAGTGACTTTGTCAGCAAGCTCCTTGTTGGCGGCAGCAGTAAGCACATAGCTTCCTGAGTAGCTGAAACCAATCAGACCGAGGCGGTTTGTCGGGCTTTGCCGGTAAGCGTTGATCAACTCACCGATCAGATCGAGATCGTTAGTATGGAAACAGCCATTGGCAATGTGATGAAGGTCGGGCAGCACGCAAACGACCCCACAGGATGTCAGCGCGCGGGCGAACTGAAGAATTCTGACATCATTGTTAGCGTAAACCGTTACCCCGTGCGCAGCGATGACAGTCACCCCAATCTGCGAAACCGGCAGAAACAGGTGATATCTGCCACCTGATGGCAGCGTCAGATCTCTTTTTTCCAGGATGTTGCAGGCATTTTCGCCAGATTCCGGCGCACCAATGTCTTTGAGGCGCAGAATCAGTTTTATCAGTCTCTCCAAAACAACAGGTTTCATAGATTATCCGCCCGGGTATGAATCGTATTCATCGAACACAGCATGCAAAAGTCTAATGACCCTGAATAACAATGGCATTGAGGCTCTCCGTGATTAGTGGCGGTCATCGGATTTACAGATCAGTTACAGGATGATACTCTGTCTTAGTCTACAGATTATTTTATCAAAGTGAAACCGATAATGAAACATGAAGATAACGCCAGAGCCTATGATGCTGGCATGAAATTGCACTGGCTGGGATCTTACAACGCCTTTCGACGTTCACTCGTCAATAATTTCGGAGATTTTGAGCACTCTACCATTCTTGATTTTGGCTGCGGAACCGGTCTTCTTCTTGAGTTCATCAAGGAGAACTATAAGTTCAATGGTCTTTATCTGGGAGTCGATCCCGGCAACGGCATGCTCAGAGTCGCCAAAGATAAAGCAGTGGATCATCAGGGCAGGCATTTCATACAAATCTCGCCTTTCCCGAGTCTACCGGTGCAAAATGAGTCCGTTGATGTTTTCGTGTCGTCGCTGGTTACCCATCAGATAACGCTGAATGGCAAACAGGCTTTGTTCAAAGAAATATATCGCGTGTTAAAGCCTGGTGGCAGAGCAGTTATGGCCGAATTTGGCAAGCCATCAGACATAATGGGAAATCTTCTGGCGCTCTATACCAAAAAGATCTGGGGGCGTGCGATACCAGAAATATATGCCAATGCGCCAGAAAACTTCGCAGGAGTAGTTCCACAGCTTTTTGAATCTGCCGGCTTTTCGCAGTTCCGGGTGACTGATCGCTGGAAAGGCGCAATCGATGTTATGACAGGTATTAAATGACTAAGCTGCTCGAGATTCTTCTCATACAACCGCGCTGGCAGAGCCACGGCTATCGAAGAAAAATCAAGGTCGATGAAAATCGCATTCATCCGCTCACTCTCGGGGTCGTCGCCGCATGCAGCAGTCCGCATCGGGTTACGATCATCGACGAAGCAATCGAGCCTGTTACCGGCGATCTGACGAAATTTGACCTGGTTGGAATCTCGGTCAACACCTATGTTGCCCCCCGCGCATTTGAAATTGCCGACAAAATACGGGCAAGCGGCGTAAAAGTGGTGATGGGCGGGGTTCACGTCTGGTTAACACCTGATGAGTGCGCCCGACATGCTGACAGCATCGTTGTCGGCTACGCCGAAGATACCTGGCCAAAACTGCTTGAAGATTTTTCCGCCGGTCGGCTGCAAAGTCGCTATGACTCGGTCTGGGAAGGACTCAAACTGGCCAGCCCACGCCGCGACCTTTTCAGATCGCGCAACGACTCTCTCGCTTATTGCGAAACAACCAGAGGCTGCCTGAACAGCTGCCGGTTCTGTTACCTGAACTGCATGCCGAAAAGAGGCCTGGTGTTCAAGGATATCGGTGATGTTTACAAAGAACTGCAGACGGTGGCAGCAAACATCATTTTGTTCTGTGATGACAACATGTTTTGCAGCCGCGATTACACAATGGCACTGTTGTCAGAGATCACTGAACTGAAAAAACACTGGTGGATCCAGGCTCCATCCAATATTTTTGACGACGAGAAACTGATCGCGAAAATGGCAGATTCAGGCTGCTTTTCTGTCAGCATTGGCTTTCAGACTGGCAGTGACGCGACAAACAAGGCAGAAAAAATCTATCAAAACCAGACCGACAGATATAAAACCCTGGTCGACCTGCTCCACCAGCATCGCATTCTCGTTGACGGCACTTTCATTTTTGGCTTCGACAGTGATACGCCAGGCGTTTTCAGAGAGACAGAAGAGTTGATTCGCCGACTGGGCCTCGACTCTTACACATTTTACTTTTTAACTCCCTATCCGCAAACCCCTTTCCTGGAACAAACCAGAGCAGAAGGCCGGGTTATCGGCAATGACTGGACAAATTTCGACTGGGATCACGTTGTCATCAGGCCCCGGCAGATGAGCGAAAAGCAGCTCGAAGAGGGCGTGGTAAAGCTGTACCGCCGACTCGATCGTCTTTATCACCACCGCAGCATGATGAAAAACTGGAAAGTCTATCCAAGATTTGCCGGTTCTTTTGAGTTGATGAGCTTTTTGGCCTCTATCGGCTGGAACTACCGCCAGTCAAGGATTCTGCCCTGACGCCTGATGAGAACCGAAAACATTCTGCGCACACATCGGGATCAAGCGATCTCCCGGCATCGGATAAGGATTGCAGCATTTGATCAGGCGGCCAAAATCGAGCGTGTGCGCATCCATAAACTGGTGAATAAAAATGGCCTTCATGTTGTCAATACCAGCACTGATTCTGGCGTCAGGCGAAGGGTCTTCGTTGAGCTTTTTTAGAATCGCTTTGACGCGATCGAGCAGTCTGGTCGATGCGGTGCTGGAATCAGACGCAGACCATAGCTTGTAGAGACGATTTTTCATCATATCATAGCCGTCACGATCGAGCCCGGGCAGGGTCTTGTTGGCTATCATGGCAAGATAATCGTCGCGGCCGAGAAAATCCTTGAGGCTGTAATATTCACCATCAGCGACCTTTAAGTAATAAGACAGCGCAAAACATGAATAGTGCGAGCATGGCAGCGGGTTAAAATCGCCTTTCACAGCATGCCTGCTGCCCTCGATTGCGTGAATGATGTCGGGAATGGTCAGACGATGAAGTTCGGCATCGAGATTCGCGGCGCTACCCGAGAAAGTAACCGGCTGAAACATCAATGAAACAGCCTGCGAAGCAAAGAAAAAATCGCCGATCCGAGGTATTTCGTCATCATTGACGCCCTTGAGAATCGTCGCCACAAGAGAGTAAGTGACTCCTTCGGCCTCCAGCAGCTCAATCAGCCTCAGCTTTTCTGCGGCCAGATCAGCTCCTCTGATGAACTTCCAGGTTTCTGGCCTGAAGCCATCGAACTGCAGGGCCGCGATAGTTCGCGTCTCACGAAACATCTGCCGAAGAGCCGGGGTTTCGAGAAAAGCCAGACCGTTTGTCGATACAGAAAGCTGCACGACGCCCTTTTCTTTGGCAACCCGGATCATTTTTTCAAGATCAGGATGCAGCAAAGGCTCGCCGCCGCTGATGTTAACCACATCCATGCGCCCTTCTGTATGCAGCAGATTGTCGATAATCCCGGCAAACTGATCGACAGACAACGAAAAAGGCCGATCAAATCTCTTCAAGCATACCGGACAGGCAAGATCACAGCTGTCGGTGATCTCGATGATCGGCAGACAGACGTGCTGGCGATGTTGTGGACAATACCCGCAGCTTTCGGGGCAACCGACAAACTCAGCAACATTTCTTTCTTTCGGATTCTGAGAAGGCTTGATATAAGCCATGCTGGCACGATACCAGTCTGGATCAGAGGAAATGAGAGCTTGCGAAAACCCGTGTTCCGGGCAGAACTTTTCGAGAAAAACCTTGCCGCCGACTTCGATTATTCTGGCCCGCACCTTGCTCAGGCAAACCGGGCAGACAGCCATTGTCTGCGAGTAAATCAGTTTTGTTTCGCCTTTCTTCATTATGACTCCACCCAGAATCTCGGGTCTTTCTGGCGATATAACAGATTATAAGAACAGGCAGGAATCATATTGCCGTTTTCATCGGGCACGAGATCGCCGCAACGCGACACTCTGTCGAGATCAAAGTTATCGGCGTCCATGTGCGGGTGAATGTATACCATCTTAACCAGGCTTTCCAGCTGCTTTCGCCGGTCTTCATCCGGCCGATCATTATTGTCCGCATAAACCTGACGAATAAGCCGCTTAAAATGCAACAACATCTCCTCATCGCCATTTTCAGCCCATAACCGGTTCAATCCTTCAAGAAAATCCATGGAAAAGCGGCGATCGGGTTCGAGCAGGTAGTTGCCGGCAGTTAGCTCCGACAAGCGCCGGCGGTCAAAGATTTTCGCGAGAGAAATCAGGCGGTCGCCATAATAAACATAGTAGGCAACGCTGTAACAAAGAGGATGATAAGAACCCAGCGGGAAGAAGTCTTCGCGGGCAAAGCCGTCTTCTTCGCAGAGCAGGCGCTCCATCTGATCGATCGG
Source organism: Candidatus Riflebacteria bacterium HGW-Riflebacteria-2 (assembly GCA_002839435.1). Classification (GTDB taxonomy): domain Bacteria; phylum Muiribacteriota; class Ozemobacteria; order Ozemobacterales; family Ozemobacteraceae; genus Rifleibacterium. The sequence goes on from PGYA01000029.1 coordinate 53,279, forward strand.
CAGGCGCCTTTTCGGCTCAAAAACCGCGCCATTTTTCCCGGTAAAGGTCATATTCTGAATGGTAACGCTGCGCACAAAGGTTTTCCCAAGCCAGGTTTGCGTGAGTCGGGCTACCTCTTTTTCGTTAACCCCAAGAGCCGCCACCAGCAGAATCGTCGTCGGAATATCGAGCTGTTCGATTGTCGCAAGTGCCTGCAGTTTAAGCTCAGTTATGTCCTTGCCATACATCAGAACGCTGGTAGCGGGATCGAGAGTGTCGAGATTGAAGACCAGCTGGACTCCCGATTCTTTGAGTTTTCTGGCGAATTCGAAGTCCTGAGCGATTCTGATACCGTTTGTATTCATGGTAATGCGCCCGATGTTCGCATTTTTGCAGGCTTCGATGATGGCAAAAAGTTCAGGGTGCAGAGTCGGCTCGCCGCCGGTCAGGTTTATCAGCTGCACGCCGCCGGAAGCGTCGATGATGCCCTTGATTATCGCGCGGGTTTCTTCGACCGACTTGTAGTAACGAAGATCTGGACGATTGAAGGTAAAGCATTTCGGGCAATTGAGATTACAGTCGTTGGTTATCGAGAAAACCGGCAGCCTGAGGCCATTGCTGTGCCATTCACAAGGGCCGCAATCAAGCGGACAGCCCTGGCGACAGGGAACAGGCGATGCAACCGAAGTCGCAACATGCGGCTGATTGATTCTTTCGGCATACCAGGCGTAGCTCTCGGCAATTATCTCTGATTGCACGCCAGCAGGGCACAAACGCTCCATGTATACCGAACCTTTGCGTTCGACAATCACGGCGTGT
>PGYA01000030.1 GCA_002839435.1 Candidatus Riflebacteria bacterium HGW-Riflebacteria-2
TGAACCTTTCAACCCATTGACCACAGCCATTTCAATCGGCGCAACTTTTGTCGCCCGTGCCTTTGTCGGCAATCAGGAGCTAACCAGAGAGCTGATCAAAGCGGCAATCGTTCACAAAGGTTACGCGCTCGTCGATATCTTCGATCCCTGTGTATCGTTCAACAAGATCAACACATTCAAGTGGTACAAAGAAAATACCTATGTGATAGATACTGCTTACGATCCGTCAGACAAAGCTGCCGCGCTGAAAAAAGGCGCCGAAGAACTTCCTTATCCCCTCGGCATAATCTACCGCCAGGCAGAGCACAAACCAACGTTCGAAGAACAGCTGGCCGTGTACGAAAAGGACCCCTCCCCCCTTTACCGGCGCCCGCGCAGCCGCGAATTGCTAAACCGGCTGATGATCACGTCAGAATAGTATGCGCAAATACATATTAACGGCGATTAGAGCAGAAACGGATGGTCTTGTGAGCAAGCTGGTGAAAAAACAGACATGAAGACTGTCGAAGCTTATTAACGCGGCGGCAGAGCTTGGAAAAAGGGGCGGAGAAGCTGCTCTTTTTCCTGGTTCAGCTCGTTAAGCGAGTTGAGGGTGGTGGCGCGCTCGGCTGTCATGGCTGTTTTTTCGAGGCTTAAAGCGTTGTATGAGGCGAGAGCGATGTCGCGTTCGGTTTCGAGCCTGGATTTTATATTTAGAATAATGAAAAACACGGCAATGGCGAAAACCATAAAAACAACGCTGACAATCTGCAGGCGAAGAATGCGATTTTTTCTCACTGCCTGTGCCTCGTGAATTTTGCCCAGAATTTCCTGATGCTCCGGGCAGTCGGGCAGCAGCAATGACTCACCCAAATTGAGATCGCGCCGGGCAAGAGCCGCAGTTGCAAAACGCAGGCGCGTCTGCATAACGCCATTTTGAGCTTCGGGATTTTCGTTCCAGAGTTTCAGAGCTTCCTCAAACAGCGCGAGGGCACGCGAAAGGTCAGAATAGCTGTTGCCTGGCTTGTCGAACTCGGCTTTTGCAGAACTGGTAAGACCGAGACTTTCTGAATGCATCAGATATTCCTGTACTTCTTTCTGCAGCTCTCTGACCGAGGAATAGCGATCGGCGGGACAGCTTGCCATTGCCTTGAGCGCAATCTCAACAATTTCGTCTGTTTCAACCGCTTGAATAATATTGTCGGCGGCGGCTTCCAGACAGGCATAGACATCTTTCCCGGTGTGAGGCGCCTTGCCGGTCCAGACTTCAAAGAGAGTGGCACCGAGCAGGTAAACATCGGTCTTTTCACTGATCAGACTGCTATCACAGCGGGCAATCTCAGGCGCCATATAAGCCGGGGTTCCTGCCTGCATCTGTTCGGTGCGCCTGCGCTCAGAGACGCTACCTGGCGCCAGCGACATGGCGAGACCCCAGTCTGTAATAATTATTTCACCGAACTCTCCGAGCATGACATTTTCTGGCTTGAGATCGCGGTGAATGACACCCCTGCTGTGCGCATAAGCAATTGCATCGCAGGCCCGGAGAAAAATCTCTAAATTCTCTTTTGGTCTTTTTTGTGAAAAGGTTTTATCCCAGCGGCTTCCAGAAATCTTCTGCATGGCGATGAAAAGATCGCCATTCTGACTGCGGCCAAGATCGAAAATTGGGAGAATACTTGGATGATCGAGTCTGCCGGTGATCTGGCCCTCGATTATAAAACGCCGGGCAGCATCTTTCTCGGCGAGAAAATCCCTTTTAAGAAACTTGATGGCTATCTCGCGCCCGATCGAATTCTGCATCGCCGAATAGACAACGCCCATACCGCCTTCGCCAAGTTTTTCCTGCAAGCGGAAGTTCAGCGGAGACAGTAATGCTTCTTCAGCAGAAGACGCTACCCGGTATTCCGGAAGATCAGTATACCAGCGGGCAAAAGAATATGTCACATCCCTGCCACCGATCTGATAGGCTGATGCAGGCTTTTCAGCGTCGGCAGCCTGAATCTGACCAGATTTTCTGCTGATCGTTCTTTTGGCAGCAATATCCTGCGGCAGCTGTTTTTCACTGCTATCTCTGCGGTCTTCGCGCGACTGTTTTGCCTGTTGTTTGCGACGTGCCATATGCTCATGCTATAGCATTTCCGGGGCCATTTCCAGAAAATTTCTCGAAACAGAGTCGGCCGCTGCCGCTCAAATGTGCTGCTGATCAAATAAACAACAGCACAGGTTTTTTCAGCGGCGGCGGGGCGGGCGACTGTGCGGGCTGGAAAAGTGCGGCGGGCGATGGCGGATCGGGCGATACGACCTGTGCGAACGGTAGCGGGGCCAGCCTGAAGAGAAGCCGAAGCGCCAGCGATAATAGGAATCATCGACAATTACCACTCTGACCGGCGGTGCCGGCAATTTTTTGTAGACAACGGTACCGGGAGACTGCGGGTAGAGCGATGCGTCATAACGCCAGGTCGAGCGTTTTTCGAGATCGGCTACCGAAACCCAGCCGGAGACAGGCGATGACGACCCGCCTTGCCCCATATGCAGAACCATCGCATGCCCGGCAGCAACCTCGATTACCCAGAGAGGCTCATCAGTCTTGAGGCGGTGATTATCGACCACCAGATACTTTGAAGTCACGCGGTGAGTATGAGAATTTTTCTGCACACGCTTTTCGATCTCTTCGGCCCTGGCGATCGAAGCGAAGCTGCCGGCACCGGTCAAAAGGGCGTCAATCGCCTCATTCGTGCCGGAAAGAACATACTGTGCCCTGGCCATGGCCGCACGCGCCGAGGCGCGATTTAAACTCCGCTCCTGGTCGCGCCAGGCATCAAGATAGTTATCGAGCGCGTTGAATTTTTTGACGTGCAGATCATGGAGTTTGCGGCCATACAGGCTGTAGCCTGCATACTGATTCGTGGCCTCGACAATTCGGCGATCATGCTGTGGCCGAAGTTTTCTCGCCTCACGACTGGCCGTTTCATAATTGCCCGCGTTAACCACCTGTTCAAGCTGATTCACGTAGTGATAGTCCGCCAGGCTGCAGTCTTTGCCGGTCAGAACAACGGCATCGCCTGAAGGCTGAACCGTTACAACCAGTGAGTTTCCACACCAGTTGCAGAAATTTGAATCTTCAGGAACCTGCTTGCCACATTTATTACAATACATGGCAAAAGCCGGTGCGGACATGCACAACAACAGCAGAATCATTACTGACAAAAGCTTTTTCATTTTTGCCTCCTTGTCAGAAACCACTCATTCATTATGAATATATCATTATTACCAACAAGCAAAAGAAGCAAAACCTTAAGATTTCTTAATTAAACCGCCAAAAGGCATGATTACTGGCGTAAGTCGCTAATTTTGCTTACAATATACAAATATGAAAAGCGTACGAAACAGACTCAAAGCGCTGGCAGCCGCGGCGATTTTCCAGGCGCTGCTGTTATGGCCGGCTTATGTCATGGCCAGCGATCAAGCAGCGACGAATACAGCCGGCATTGCTGACAACTCGGGCAAACTGGTGGCTGAATTTGAAGAGAAACTCACCATACCGCTGTTACCTCCACCCCTGGCTGAAGCCAGCGAAGTGCCAGATCATCTCAAGCCTGTCACCAGTCAGCCGGCCAGCAATATTGCATCATCGGGAACATCTTATTTTTACATTAAAAATGAGCCAAGGGATGAACTGGAGGAACTGATATCGAGGCATTACGGCCAGGATTATGAAAAGTGCAAAAATCTACGTTCATTCATGCATTCTGAAACCTTCATGAAATACCTGACACAAAAATTCAAGCGGCTAAAAATGCCAAACTCCCATGGCAGCAGCGGATTCACCGGAAAAGACCGTTATCTTCCGAATATGGTGCGCGCCGAGTCAGAAGAACAATATCTTGAACAGATGAGAAAGCAACAGACCAGTGAAAAATGCCACAAAAATCTCGGAGCGATTGCCGATGCGCTGAACAGGTATCTGAATGAAAACCCCGATGCCCGCATCAGAAATTTTGGTGATGACGACCTGAAAATGCTCTATAGAAAAGGCTACCTGAGCAAGCCAATAGATATACCAGCCGGGTGCTCATACAGAAACGACTGGGAATTCGGCGAAGTATTTTCAGGTCGCGATATATACTGTCCAAATCATAGCGGGCTCAAATACCGTTAAAACTGGTCAAAACGACAAAAGCTTATGAGTTGTGCTATTTATTCAGCGGAAATCGCTGTAGCGTGCACCACTGATACTGAGCTCCTGGCTGGCTGAATGCACCAGCAGACGGCCCTGGTCGTCCAGGGCAAATACCCAGTCGAAACTACCGGTGAAAGGGTCTGGATAAGGCTGGCGCAGAAACCGGTTGCCAAGACTGTCGCGCAGCAATTCTTCGGGGCCGGATGGCGGTCGCTGGTGGCAGCGCTCGAACTTGCTGACCGCACGCTTGAATTCTCCGAGAACAAAACGCAGCTGGTCTTCTTTGCCTCGGCGCACCGCGAGATCGGCCCGTGGAATGGCAACCGACAGGCTTATAGCCAGCAGCAGCACCGAAACCGTAAGAATCAGCAGGGATACGCCTGCAGTGGCCCTCGATTGACGCAGTTCAGAAAGCACCATAGTCTATTCCATCAAGACTCTGGCCGACAGCGCCGGATTTAACGTCATAAACATCGTTGTTACCAGGCTGCGAAGGAACGGTTACCCAGGTGTCAGCCTTTTCCGTGAAAGGATCTGGCGGAATATTGCGGATATAGCCCTGAGAAACCAGCGTATCAAGGGTTTCGGGCCACTTTTCGTGATCTTTGTAATAATCGTTGAGTGTGGTTCGAAACACATAGAGATCTTTTTTGAGCGCAGTTTCCTTGCTGCGCTGAATCGTGCGACCGTACATCGGCACCACAGTGACGTAAAGCAGTCCGATAATGGCCACGACAACGCTCATTTCGATCAAGGTAAAAGCCTTGCGGTTATTGCGCAGAGCCCGAATCATCACTTACCCCCTGGTACCACGGTAGAAATCGAGGAAGTTTTCTCCTGCGACCCGATCAAGTTCATTTTTAAGATACAACTTCTGAACTGATTGCGCAAACAGCTGACTGCCAACGCCGGCACTCGCGATATTCGGCTCGATCTGTGAGACCTTGCCTTTCTGAATGATGCTCATCACCGTGCTGTTGATAACCAGTGTCTCATGTATCGGCACGATGCGCTTGCCAACCTGATCGGCGATCAGTGACTGCGAAACGACACCCTGCAGGTTTTCGGCAAGCACCTGGCAGACAAATTCACGATCGCTCTCGGCGAACGAAAAAATGAACTTTTCGAGTGTATTGACTATGCCGAGCGTCTGCATGCTGAGCACGACAAAATGTCCGCCAGCAACATATTCGACAATATTTCTGAACGGAATTTCGTGTTTGAGGTCGCCAATTACCAGAACATCGACATCCATGCGCTTCGCAAAGTTGATACCCTGTTCGATAACAAAGATATCCTTGCGAAACTGGCGCTGCGAGATACGACAGCGCTTCTGCTCGAAGTTGAATTCGATCGGATCTTCAATGATGAGAATATGCCGGGAATGGCGCTGGTTCATACGCTCGACCATGCTCGCAAGCGAGGTAGAAATACCTGAACGGGCCGGGCCGGCCACAATAAAAATACCCTTTTTGGCATCGAGAAATGGAATCAGTGCTTCAGGAAACTTTATGTCTTCGAGCGTCGGAATACGGCTGTCGATGATCTTTATCAGAGCCACCGGCTTCTGCTGTGAATGAAAAAGAGTGAGGCGATAGTTACAAGGCGGCTTGCCAAAAAAGTTGGCTTCAAAAGAGCTGGTCTTCTTGAATTTCTCGATGTCTTCATTACTGAGAAGTGCTTTGAGCAGGCCATCCATATCGGCTTCCTGCACTGGCGGAAATTCCATGTGGCGTAGAAACTTGTTTTTACGCATGAGCGGGCGCGAAGAAACCTTGAGATGAAGTTCAGTGCCACCGGCGTTTTTTACGTTTTCGATAAGTCGTTTTATATCCATCGCTGCCCCCCTTATGCCTGGCTGACCGAAATGCGCGACTTGTCTATCGCATATTCGGCCGCGCTCTTCTGGCTGATAACCCGCTTGCGCACAAGGTTAGCGAGCTGTGAATCGAAGGTCTTCATGCCGGCGATTTCGCCCTGGCCCTGGAGCGACCTGAACATGGCCATATTGTTGTTGCGTATCAAAGCCTTCATCTGTGGCGTGTTGATAAGAATGTCAAAGATGGCAACCCGGCCGTTCTGATCTTCTCTGGTAACCAGGCGCTGACTGATGATCATTTTGAGCTGGGAAGCTATGCGTGCCCGCAAAGCTTCACGTTCAGAGGGTTCGCGGCAACTGATAAGACGATCGACTATCTGCTGGCAGTCACCGCCTTCAGTTGAGCCAATTACCATACAACCTGACTCGCACAGTGTAAGAGCCTGATCCATGGCGTCGGAGTAGTTGATCGAATCAGATACGACAACATCGGGATCAACGCGGTAGGCCTCGCAGAGTCCGTTGTAGAAATTGCTGATATCAACTGGAATACTGCGTTGGATGAATGCGCTTTTTTCGTCTTTAAACACGTATTCAACCGGGTTTTCGATGGTAAAGATGCTTTTTTCGAAATGGCGGTTGATAAAATGCAGCAGCGCTGCAATGGTTGACGTCTTGCCTTCACCTGACGGGCTGCCGACAAGAATCATGCCGGAAGGCTGCGAAATTATCTTGCGTACTCCTTCGCCAAAACCGAGGTCTTCGAGTTCAAAAAACTTTTCGCTGATAAAACGTACAGCTATGGCAAATTTGCCCTTGTCGAGAAAAACCGAAAAGCGCAACCGCCCTATCCCGGTAACATCTTCGGCATAGGTTACCTGACGCTGCCGCCCGAGAATCTCGCGTGCCTTGGGCGAACTGGTTTCGAGAATGATTTTCTTGATCTGGTCTTCATTGATTATTATGCCTTCGAGCTTTTCGATGGCGCCGTGCAATCGGTAAAAAATCGGCTGGTCAGGAAAAAGATGCAGGTCAGAAGCGCCCTTGACCTTTACCATCTGGCAAATTTTCAATAATTCCGTCATTATTCAAACCTCTGTAAAAGATATTTGCTGTTTAATCGGCAGATTCACAATATTTGTTCACATCAGGGTTATATGCGTTGCAGCAGCTCAAGAACATTCTTGAGTACCTGGCTGTCGGGCGGCAGGGTTTTGCGCAGGCCTTCGAGAATGGTTCTCGCCTTCTCCGTGTCTTCCAGAGCATAATAGCACAAAGCCAGATGATAGGAAGATGAAAGATCGCGCGGATTGGCCTGCAGACCACGACTAAGCGCTGTTATCGCCTGCGCGTATTTTTTCTGATTGAAATAGGCCAGACCCAGAGCACCATATATGCGAATAAGATTCTTTTTATCATCGGCTCCGACAAACGGCTGAACCCTTTCATAGCAAGAAGCGAGCTGGTCCCATTCTTTCCGGCGGAAATAGATCTGACCAAGAAGAACGGCCGCATTGATATGCGCCGGTTCATCGTCGATAACTCCTGAGAGCAGCGCTGAGGCCTTCTTCATTTCGCCCAGGTTGTAAAAACACAAAGCCAGCTGGTAACGCGCCTCAATGTTGTCAGGCTCTGCCGACACAATCTTTTCAAGCAGTTCGCGTGCCCTGGCATAATCTCCGCTGCTGATAAATTCAACGGCATTTGCAAGTGCAACCGAATTATCGACAGACTCAACAGGTGCATCCAGAGTTGTCACGCCCTGCATGTCGCGCTCAACTTCTTCTGCCAGAGCCTTCAGTAGCGTTTGCGAAAACTTTTCGGGCTGCTGGATGAAGGCGCCAATGTTGCCGGCAATGCGAACCCAGGTCATAAGATCATTCTCACGCTTTTTTTCCTGCAGCGAAGCGGCGATCTCTTCAAATACCGCCAGTTCACCGTTCAGCAGCAGCGCCTGGTAATACTCCGAAAAAACATCTGAGCGAACGGCACCAAGGCTCTTCTTGATCTTGATCAGTTCATCGCGGGCACCAAGGTGACCAAGCGCGGCAATCAGCCAGGGCAATTCCTCTTCTGGTTCTTTTTTTATGCGATCAAAAATGGCAGCAATCGCCTCTTTGATATTGCGCGAAACCACGTAGTCAAGCACGCATCTGACAACCGGGGCGGTCTCTTCTTTTTTCAGCAGCTCAAGAATATCGCGATCGGGAAAATCGCTGATGCGGGTTGCGCATTCGACTGCTTCTTTGCGCACCCACTGATTTTCGTCGTGCAGAAGCGCTCTGATTTCTCGCACGCCGACGCCGCTTTCAAGCGACAAAGTCGCTTTAAGAGCCATTTTTCGCACACCAAAGTATTCATCGAGAAGAAGCTCGTGAATGTATTCTTCACGTCGGTCAATGCTGATACGGGCCAGGACATAGGCAGCCGAACGCCGCGTCGAAGCATCGCCACTCTTCATCATCGCCTTGAGCTCTTCACTAACTGCCTCAGCATCGGCAGATGAAAGCGCAATGCAGACATTGGCGCGAACGCGGTTGTTGGGGTGCCCATAGAATTTTTTGAGTTTGCGCTTCATCTCAAGCGCGGGAATCTTGAGGCACGAAATCGCCTCAACCGAGTTGGCCTGAATTCTCGGGTCAAACGAATCAAGACCGCTCTCGAAAGTCTTGAGCAGGCGGGCTTCGGCAAAGGTGGCCAGCGAAGAGATGATAATCGCCTTGAGTCTCGAATCACGCGCGATCTCGAATTGCCCTACCAGGGCAGGAACCGCCTCGGGATCCTTGAGCTGTGAAAGAATCTCGAGCACGTTGATCACGATCCATTCATCGGGGTCGTTGAGCAACCCACACAGGCTCTGCACAACATCACGGCCGCCCATTTTAAAAAGCGCGCGCGCTGAATAATAGCGAACCATGCGATCTTCGTCGTGCAGCAGTTCCATAAGTGGCCGGGCCGCCATGGGGTCGCCGATTTCGCCAAGCACGCGGACAATCTCTTCTTTGTGCTGGGCATCGGGATTCTGCAGGCGTTCGATCAAACGGGCCACTGGCGTGCTGCTCTTAAAATGACCAAGAGCAGTTATCGGCTCGATGCAGTCTGCATATTCATCAAACGCCCGGTTCAGCGTATTTAGAGACTCGATGTCACCGATTTTGCCAAGGCCGAGCAGCGTTTCAAAGCGCAGTTCGTCAGAAACGTCAGCCTGAATCAGCTCTTCAAGCCGGCTGGTAGCTGGCCGCAAAAGCCGGCGGGCCGATTTGACATATCTGAAGGATTCTATTTCGTGGAGGGCGGTCATTCAACAATCTCCTTCATGATATTCGACACCAGCCGACCATCAACTCTTTCGTCCTTGAGAATCTCGTTGAGGGAATCCCTGAGGGTTTTGCAACCATCCTTGCGAGCCAGCATCAATGCTGATTTAAGTTGATTTGTCTTCTTTTCGCGAATCAGGTTGCGCATGGCAGAATTCATTATCATCAACTCGTGCGCCATCACGCGTTCGCGTTTATGCAGACTTGGCAGCAGAATCTGCGAAATGATACCGATCAGCGACATTGACAGCTGAGTGCGGATCTCTTCGTGCCGGTGCCCTGGAAAAACGTTGATAATACGGTCGATTGTCTGCACGGCACCGACTGTATGCAGCGTCGAAAAGACAAGATGCCCGGTTTCGGCCGCGGTCAAAACCATTTCAATTGTTTCGGTATCACGCATTTCACCTACGAGTATGACATCAGGGTCTTCACGCAGGGCATTCATCAGGGCACTGTGATAATGACTGGCAGTTATACCGATTTCGCGCTGGGTAAAAATCGACTTGCGCTCGCGGTAGACAAACTCGATCGGATCTTCGATCGTTATCACGTGCCGATGCGAAATGCGGTTTATCTCGTTGACTATTGCAGCGAGAGTATGCGTTTTGCCGGAGTTGGCCGGCCCGGTTACCAGAAAAAGTCCGCGCGGCCGGGCGGCGATATCTTTGAGAGTCTGCGGCAGACCAAGCGAGTCAATCGAAGGCACCGTGGTCGGAATAAAACGGAAAGCACCCGAGAGACAACCGCGCTGTTTGAAAATGCACACACGCACCCGCCAGCGATTTTTATAGCGAACCATGAAATTGGTTTCGAACTGCGCACGCAGGTCGCTTTGCGCCTTAACGTCCATCAGCGGCAGAAAAAGTCCCGGCATTTCCTGATAAGCCAGCGGTTCATTCGGCAATGAAATAAGTCTACCGCCCACACGAATAATCGGTGGTGAACCGGTTTTCAGGTGCAGGTCAGAAGCCTTGCGCTCGATTGCAGTTTCAAAAAACTCATGTATTCTCAGCATCTGGCCCCCATATCAACATGTCAAACCGGCGGTTCATGCAAAATCTTGCGCAGGGCAGCCGGATTTGGAGCGGCGGCCATCGCATCGTCGAGCTTGACCACGCGGTCTTTTACCAGCTGTGCCAGCGACATTTCCATGGTCGTCATGCCGTATTCGGCGCCAGTCTCGAGATATGACGGCAACATGTGAATCTTGCCGTCGGCAATCAGCGAGCGCACGGCCGAAGTATTGATCAGCACCTCAAACGCCGCCACCCGGCCACCGTCAGGCTTCGGCAGCAGAGTCTGCGAAACGACGCCACGCAAAACCATCGAAAGCTGCAGCAGAATCTGGTGATGCCGCGATTCCGGAAACACATTGACTATGCGTTCAGCGGTACTGACTGCCGAACTGGTATGCAATGTGGCGATGACCAGTTTGCCGGTTTCAGCAGCATTGAGCGTCAACGATATCGTCTCTGGCTCACGCATTTCGCCGACGACTATGATATCCGGATCCTGGCGCAGCACAGTTAACAGCCCTTCATAAAAGCTCAGGCAGTCGATGCCGACCTGACGCTGATTAAAAATGCTCAGGTTATCATCAAACTGGTATTCGATCGGGTCTTCAAGGGTAACAACGTGGCGCCGGGCAATGCGATTGACATAAGTCAGGTAGCTGGCCATGGTAGAAGTCTTGCCGGCACCGGTAGGGCCAGTTATCAGTATCAGGCCATTCGGTTGCTCGATCAGACGGCGCGCGGCCGGTGGCAGACCGATTTCGTCAAAATCCATGACACGATATGGTATAACGCGAAAAACAGCACCAAAACCGTTGAGATCGTTGTAAAGATTGACCCTGAAACGGCAGACACCCTCGAGAGTGTAGGCAAAGTCGATTTCGTGACTCTTTCTGAACTGGTCTTCCTGGTCAGGGGTCAGCAAAACTTCAATAATTTTGTCGAAGTCTCTGCGATTGAAATGAAAGCCATCGACATGTCGAATATGACCGTCAACCCTTATTGCCGGCGCCTTGCCCACCTTCAGATGCAGGTCGGATGCGCCCGCATCAAAGGTAAGTTTTAGTAATCGGTACAAGCTTTTTTCGTCTGCCATGCGAGTATTATACTCATCGGCTGAAGTCTTAACAATCGAATTTAATTGTATATTTAAAAAAAGTGAAGTTTCTGATACTATGCAGAAGAATTCACAGACGATTCGGGGTATTCAAATGCCAGCATATGAAGCTGTTTTAAACAATATCAAGCCACTTATTGCGCGCCTTCTACACCTTTTTCTAACCGGAGAATATGAGCAGAGACGTGAATCAGCCATAGCTTTGTCCAAGTTCAAGGGCGAGAAGGCCACAGATTTTCTGCTCGAGACCTATGAAAGCGATAACATTCAGGACTTTATGGCCCTCGCGCTCGGCAATATTGACAATCACAAGGCCGTAGGCCTGCTTATCAACGCGCTGAACGATTCACAGCAGGAAGTTCGCTTTCATGCCGCCCAGGCGCTTGGCATGCTGGAAAACCCGGAAGCGCTCGACATTTTGATGGATGCCCTGCAGACTTATGCCGAGGCCAGTGTTGGCGTCACTCCCGAACCAGTAGTCGAAGACGCAACCAGTCAGATTTTTTTCGAAGAAGACGCTATCATCAGCGCAATCCTCGCCGTTGGCAAGATCAAGAACTGGCAGGCGATTTCCCTGCTTAAAAAGTTACTGTCCCAGGAAAAAAGCCCGCGCATCCGCGCTTCGATCATCATGTCGCTTGGTCTGATGTCTTCAGACAAACTGATGCCGGTATTTCAGGCAGGACTGCGTGATGAAGACCCCCGGGTCAGAGCCAATGCTATCGAAGCCATCGAAAGTATCAAATCCGGCTCGATTGTCGGCATCATTCAACCCTATCTTGACGACCCCAGCAATCGCGTGCGTGCCAATGTCGCGAAAGCTATCTGGAAATATGGCGATTTCGACGTATCAGAAACTCTGCGCCAGATGCTCGAGCACAGCGACAAATGGTACCGCGCGTCGGCGGCCTATGCGATTGGAGAAATAAAGGACGCGAGATTTGTGCGCGAGCTGGCCCGCTCATTGAAAGACGAAGACCCTGATGTGCGCCGCAATGCGGCTAATGCCATGCGCAAAATCGAAGCCAAAGATGCGCTGACACACGTCAGGCCGCTGCTTGAAGACCCCAATTTCGACGTACGGGTCGAAGCCGTTCTGGCCGTAAGTCGCTGTGGCGGCGCCAGTGCTGCCGACATCCTCAAGGAAAAGCTGCAGCATGAAGAGAATTTCATCGTGCAGGCAACTCTTATTTCATGCATTGGCCAGTCGGGCAAACCGGCGATGATTCCGGTCATTCAGGGTTACCTCACCAGTGAGGATCCACGCGTCGTATCAAACACCATCGATGCCCTGGTTAAATTGTCACCCAAGTCTGATCCGGCACTGGTAGCCACTCTAAAGGGCCTGTTGAAACACGAAGACAACCGCGTCAAGAGTACCGCGATCAGGACTCTGTGGGTCTGGGGCGAATACGAAGTACTCGACCGCCTGCGCGAGCTTTTCAACAGCAGCGACAAACGCCTTATCCATTCTGCCACCTTTGTTCTTGGCGAAATTGGCAAAGAAATCAGCCTTTCTGACGTCCTCAGTTCACGCACCAACCTTATTGTCGCTGAACTTATTGATAATCCCGACACCATCAACGAACTGGTACAGTCAGAAGCAAATGCCGTCAGAGATGCAGCGCAGCCAGAAACTCAGGCAAATGAAGCTGTAGACACAATTGAGCCAGTTCCTGAGACGCCACAACCAGCGCCGCAGGCAGAGGAACAGAATGTTTCTGACATCGAAAAAGATCTGCCACCTCCAATGGAGCCTGTTCTCGAAATTCTCGAGCCCACTGCCGAAAGTTCCGGTTCAGACAGCATACAGGCAGCTCCACAGCCGATAAATACCCAGATACTCCCCGACAACAGCTTCAACGAAGATATCGAGGTTGCCAACCGCTTCATGATCGCGCGCAACTACCAGGCTGCCGAGAACGTATTTGCGCAGATTCTGCAAAAATCACCAGTGCATCTCAAGGCACTCCTCGGAATCGCCAACCTGTGTTTTCTCCAGAAAAAGAATGCCGAGGCGGTAAAACACTATCAGGCTGCCCTCAAGATCAACCCAAATCTGGTCAAGGCACACTTCAACCTTGGCACGATCTTCTATTACGCCCGCAAGTATGACGACGCGGTTAAGCACCTGGCGCGGGCTCTCAAACTTTATCCCAAGATCCTCGGCGCCTACCTTATTCTTGGCCAGATTTATCAGATTGCGGGAAAATACAGCGAGAGCGTGCGCCTGCTCAGTCATGCTGCCGCGCTGTCGCCGCGCAACCCGGTAATTTACCAGAAACTGGCAACACTGCATATTCAGCTTGGCAACTACACAGCCGCGATTGAAGTCCTTCTCAAGGCCGTCGATATTTCGCCGGTCGATGTTGAATCAAACCTGCTGCTGGCATATTGCTTCAATTTCACCGGGCAGACCCAGCAGGCCTTCAGCGCCATGGATCTCACGCTGCGAGCATGCGCACAGTCACCACAACAGGAACTTGCGCTACGCCAGATGCTCAAAGCCTACCTCTATCTCAATTCAATACCGAAAAACACTAAGTCCTCAGAGGAGACCGAAAAATGATTCTGGAAAAATCACCGCAGCGCTGGAACTACAAAACCCTTGACCTGACCAGGCTCAAAGGGGAAGATTTTCTCGAAAGACTCGGCGACCTGCTTGATGAAGCCGGTCGCAACGGCTGGGACCTGGTCTATATGAGTGAAGACTACATGATCATGAAGCAGCTTTATTTTGCCAAAGAGTGATAGCCTGAATTGTTGACCACCAGCCGACTGACACTTGATGACCCGCTGAGCAAAGTCAAGGGCATCGGCCCTAAAAAAGCCGAAGCACTGCGCCGTTGTGGGGTCGAGCAGATTATCGATCTGTTGCGCATTTACCCGGTAAGATACCAGGATCGCCGCATGGCAAAACCGGTATCACAACTGATAGAAGGCAGTGAATCCCTCGTCTGCCTGCGCCTCGATTCGCTCAAATCATATCATGCCCGGCGCGGGCTGACCGTCATCAATGCAGATTTTTCCGATGCTACCGGCAAAATCAGCACGAAGTGGTTCAATCGCGTCTATCTAACCAGACAGCTGATCATCGGCAAACATTACTGGCTGTTCGGTCAGGTGGCCAGGATCAAAAACCAGCTTACCCTTTCCAGCCCTGAAATAGAACCTGTTGACGATAGCAACGCCGCGTCAGACAAAGACAACAGGCTTACTCCTGTCTATTCTTCCAACGCGCGACTTTCAGAGGCCAGCATATCGCCGCTTTCGCTGCGGCGACTCATTGCCGGCATACTGACCCGCGTCGACTGGGATGCCTCCCTGCCAGCTGATATCAGAAAATCATCGTTCAATGCAATCTGTGAAGCCCTCGAACAGATTCACCGCCCGACCTCACCAGAATCTGCCGGCAAAGCCCGTCACACCATGGCATTCTTCGACCAGGTGTTGTTTCAGATGGGCGTTCTCAAACGCCGCGAAGCCCTGACCGGAATTCTCAGCCTGCCCGACGCTAACCAGGCCGCCGCTGTCGATTCAGACTATCCCCTGCCCTTCACGCTTACCACCGCACAAAAACAGTGCCTGGGCGAAATAATATACGACATGCAGGCACACACCAAAGGCAAACCACCGATGAACCGGCTTGTGCAGGGTGACGTCGGTTCCGGCAAGACACTGGTTGCATTTCTGGCAATGCTACATTACGCCAACAAAATCCATGCCGCCGGGCAATGCGCCTTTATGGCGCCCACCGAAATTCTTGCCCGCCAGCACCTCTACAGTTTCAACTGTTTTTTTCCGCAGTTCGCCGAACGCGCCTGCATAATGACCGGCAGTCAGAAAAACGCAGAGCGCAAAAAGCTCAATCTGGCTATCTGCAATGGCGAAGTGAATTTCATTTTCGGCACCCATGCCCTGTTTCAGGAAAATATTGCATTCGCCGATCTTGGACTGTGCGTCATAGACGAACAACAGCGTTTCGGCGTCAATCATCGCCGCCAGTTTGTCCGCAAAGGCAGTAATCCGCACCAGTTGCTGCTGTCGGCGACGCCGATTCCGCGCACACTCTCTTTAACCATTTTTGGCGACATGGATACCAGTACGATAAGCGAACTGCCACCTGGTCGACAGCCAGTCAAAACACTTCTGGCCACCAGTTTTGCCCAGACGCTGCCACACATCGAACAAGCACTGCAGAGCGGTCAGCAGGTGTACCTGGTATGCCCTCTGATAGAGCTCTCTGACAAAAAAGACTGGACGTCGGTTGAAGAAGCGGCCGACCGCATGACAGATCTGCTGCCTGATGTCAGAATAGCCTGTCTCACCGGCCAGCAAAGCTGGGATGAAAAAGAGCAGATTATGCAGGAATTCAAACAGGGCAGCATTGCCGTGGTTATAGCCACAACCGTTGTTGAAGTCGGAGTCGATAATCCGAATGCGACTCTGATGATCATAGAAAACGCTGACTGTTTTGGTCTTTCACAGTTGCATCAGCTGCGCGGCCGCGTCGGAAGAGGCATGCATGCTTCGACATGCATACTGGTTTCGCATGTTGCCGAAGAATCTGAACGCCTGAAAGTTCTTGCTTCGACCAATGACGGCTTTGAGCTGTCGCTCGAGGATCTGCGCCTGCGCGGCCCCGGCGACCTGGTTGGCACACGGCAGAGCGGACTCTCACACCCCTGTTTTTCGCATCGAATCGGACAAAAACTGATAGAAAATGCGCGCCGGCGTGCTTTCGAGATTCTGACCGGTGAAAGCGGTGAAGTTAAAAGCTGGTTCATGGCCCAGATGGAAAAGTCTTTCGGCGACAGCTACAAAACATTCATGGAAGGCGGATAAAATGCGAATAATAACCGGCAGCGCCAAGGGACGACGCCTCAAAATGCCGGGCGGCGGCAAGACCAGACCAGCTATGGACAAAGTCAAGGGCGCGACTTTTAACATGATTGCTGAATTCGTGCCAGAAGCGCGTATCCTCGACCTTTTTGCCGGTTCAGGCAACCTTGGCATCGAAGCTCTCAGCCGGGGCGCCAGTTATGCGGCCTTTGTCGATGCTGCCCGCGAGTGTACCGGCACCATCAAAGAAAACCTCGAGCTCACCCGGCTGAGTGACCGCGGCGAAATATTTACCTGTGACTGTCTGAAATATCTGCAACGCCATAACCAGCCACACTTTGACCTGGTGTTTATCGATCCACCTTATCTAAAAGGGCTGCTTGAACCAATTCTCAAATACATCCCGGAATGCCCGATGTTCAGTCCTGACACTTTGTTCATCATCGAACGTCAGAAAAAAGACGTGCTTGGCCTTGAGGCAATTCCGCATTATCGACTGCTTGACGAAAGAATCTTCGGCGATACGGTAATAACCTTTTTCAGACTGAAAGCTCCCGCAACGCCAGACACTCAACCAACATGAACAACGATATTTCGGGCGTAAAAAAAACCACCCTTACGGGTGGTTTTTTATTGGACTTTAAATCAGAGGGTTACTTGCTGCCAACATTTTTGAGAGTCTGGTAATCGTTGTAAGCTTCGCGATATTCGGCCAGAGCGCGCTGAACATCTGCCGGAGAAGCTCCACCACTGTTGGTAACCAGAGTGGTATATTTCTGGTAGGCGGCAATATATCTGTCGTGAGCAGCTTTCAGACCATCGCTGGAAGTGGGCACACCGGTAACAGCGGGTTCGGTAACCGTGGTATCCGGAGCCTGAGCAGGTATGCTGACACTGGGCGGATCATCAGATATCGCTACCGCATCGCCACCGATAGTTATTACCGGATCGTTACCAACACTGACCGGGCCGACTGCATCACCACCAGGCACAACACCAGAAATCTGGTAGTCACCGGGGGTTACATAAATTTCGTCACTGCCGGGAAGAACTTCTGAATCGGGACCAGAAGCACTGGTTCCTGCCTTTTTGGCTTTGTAGCGCTTATAGAGGAAGTAGCCGACAACAGCAGCGCCAACAATGATCAGAGCAGGTATAAACAGAGGACTGGCGAAGATACCGGCAATAAAACCACCGACTGCACCAAGAGCAGAAGCTATCGCGCCACCGAAAGCGGCGATTGCGCCAACGACACCGCCAGCAGTAGCAGCTGCGCCACCAACGACAGCGGCTGCGACACCGCCAGCACCAGCAACTGCGGCACCAATAGCCGGAGCAGCCAGAGTAATTCCAACACCAGCTGCCACGCCTACGCCGGCGCCGATCAGAACGCTCTTTTTATCAAGCGCATGAACCGGAGACGGGTTGAATACGGCGAAGTCAACCAGCATGAGAAGCGATAGAACAATGCAGAGCGTCACTTTCAGTTCGTAACGGCGAATCATATCGAACCCCCTGTTATCATCAGAGATAATGTACCTTGCAGATTTAATTTAAGTTTAATGACGGCCGGGCAAAGCGTCAAGGCAATCACATGTTTTTTTTTATTAATTGCATTCTTTTTTTGTCGAACGTTCAGAAATCAAGCGGGCATATTCTGCAACAGCGCAGAAAGAACGGTGTTTCGCATTTTTGGCCGATTATTTTTGACTGCCAGAGCAATCGCCCTGCGTGCGCCAATAAAAACCATGGTTTTGCGGGCCCGGGTCAGACCGGTATAGAAGAGGTTTCGCTGCAGCATCATAAAGTGCTGGGTCGAAGCCACCAGAACTACCGCAGGGTATTCGCTGCCCTGCGACTTATGTACGGTTACCGCATAGGCATGCGCCAGATCGAGAAAATCTGATGTCTGAAAAGCAACAGCGCCCTGTGGGAATTCTATCAGAGCCTCCTGATCTTCTGGCTGAATATCTTTTATCAAACCAATATCACCGTTGAACACTTCGAGGTCATAGTTGTTGCGCAGCTGAATAACCTTGTCGCCGACTCGGAATACGCGGTTGAGATGCTCCAGTTCATTCTTGTCAGGAGAAGGAGGGTTCAGAGCCTCCTGCAAAACGGTATTGAGATTGGTTGCCCCAAGTTTACCGCGGTTCATTGGAGTGAGAACCTGAATGTCGTTGACCGGGTCGTAACCAAATTTCCCCGGTAAGCTCTTCTGAACGACATTTTTCAGCAGTCCGATAAGCTTATCAGGCTCGTCGGCCGCCACATAATAACAGTCAGACTGGCTCTGTCCGTCAGGTACTGTGAGCACAGGCATCTGACCATGATTTATCAGATGCGCGTTTCTGATGATATTCGAGGTTTCGGCCTGGCGAAAAATCACGTTGAGCTTAACCACCGGTACTTTTTCAGATTTGATAAGTTCGCTGAGAACCAGTCCGGCACCGACCGAAGGTAACTGGTCAGCATCGCCTACCAGAATCAGCGAAGCATGCAATGGCACTGCCTGCAGCAGGCTGTAAAAAAGCTGCATATCAATCATCGAGGCCTCATCGACCACCAGTGTGTCGCAGTCAAGCGGCTGTTTCTGGTTGCGTTTAAAACCCTTTTCCTGCGGCGAAAATTCCAGCAGACGATGAATTGTCTGAGCGCTGAACCCGGACACTTCAGAAAGCCTCTTGGCAGCGCGACCGGTCGGGCTTGCCAGCAGCACGCGCCGCCCCATAGCCTGATGCGCACTGACGACCGCTTTCAGTGTCGTCGTTTTGCCGGTACCCGGACCGCCGGTTATTATCAGAAAACCATGACTGAGAGAATCCTCAACCGCCAGCTGCTGAACTTCGCTAAGCTGCAGCCCATGCCCGGCAAAAGCCCTGTCAAGAGCCTCGATGATTTTCTGCCGCGACAGATCGCGCCGGTTTTTCAGCAACGACATGACCAGAGTGGCACTGCCTTCCTCGGCACGAAATCCGGCCGGCAGATAAAACAGATTCTGCTGCCTGAACTCGCGTTTAACCAGCTTTTTTTCGGCTACCAGAGCAGCCACAGCCCTTTCGACATCAGATGTTTCAGTTATTCCCAGCGCTTCGAACGACGCCTTCAGCAGCTCGTCTTCGCGTAAAAAGAGGTGCCCGTCAGTCGCCGCATTACTCAGAACATAAAGCAGTCCCGCCTTGAGGCGACGCGCATCGTTACCGGTGATGCCGAATTCAGCAGCAATGGCGTCTGCCTTTTTGAAACCCATGCCCGATACTTCATGCGCCAGAATATATGGATTTTCAGAAATCTTGCGCACGGCTTCGCGGTCATACTTTTTATATATCTTAACGGCATAGGCCGGAGAAATGCCGTGCCCCTGCAGAAATATCATAATATCCTGTATCGAGCGCTGTAAAAACCAGCCACTGCTTATCTTGTCAGCCTTAGAGGGGCCAATACCCGGACATTCCGCCAGCTTTTCCGGCTCTTTTTCGATTATTTCGAGCGTGTCAAGCCCGAAAGTCTCGACGAGGCGCCGGGCCGTCGCCGGGCCGATTCCCTTTATCAGACCAGATCCGAGATACTTTTCTATGCCCTTTAAAGTGGCTGGCTTCAGCAGGGTGAATTTAATAACCTGAAACTGCATGCCAAAATTCGGATGGCAGGCCCAGGTTCCGTAGACTCTGACTTCTTCGCCCGGCTGAATATAACCAAAATTACCCACAACCGTCACTCCCTGTGGATACTGGCGCGACGAAGCCCTGAGCACATAATAACCGCTCTGCTCGTTGCAGAAGGTGATACGATCGATGGTGACTGTGATACATTCGTTTTCCACGAGCTATTTATAACACGGTTTCAGTAAACAATAAATAGCGCCGGCCGCCCTATTTGACAACCAGCCCGTGTAATGCTAACTTTCGACACATGCACAACTTCCTTAAAACCGCTCTGCTGCTTGCGACAATCTTTGGCCTGACCCTGCTGTTTTACACAGCACCACCGCCGCAGGAAGTCGAAAGAACCAGCTTTGTTGCAGTTTCTGCCGACAACGCCATGGTAGCCGGCAGCCGTCAGGACTTCGCCATTTATCTTTTAAACCCGAAGGGCAGCGCACCCTCGCCGCTAAACACCGGCAGTCTGTTTGCCAGTCTGGTTTTTCCGACAAGGGAACCTCTGACGATAAAGTCTGAAGCAAAGTATATCTCTGACGGAGCTTACACGGCCAGCTTCAACATTCCAGATATCGTCCTGCCGCCTCAGGCAACTCTCGAAATAGTACACAAAGAGACGGGCCAACCAGTCTTTCGCGGTCCCGCAAAAACAGGTAGAGATATCACTCTTCTGATTATGCCACCGACAGAAGTCGTCTATGCAGGAAACTGGCTCAGCGTAAGGATTGCAACCATCTGCCGCAAAACCGGCAAGGGCATATTCAGAGCGCCGGTTCGGGTAAAACTCTCGATACCAGGCGGTGAACAGACGGTTAATCGTGTCATTCACAGCGATATTGACGGGATGGCAGTCTTCACCACGCACATCAACAATAATGCTGCCGGCGGGGTATACAGATGTGAGTTCTCACATGGTCGTGAGCTGGCAGTTCTGCACGTTAACGTTAAAAGCATGGGAGAAAAGCGGCGCAAACGGAATATGACAATGCAGAAACGCGTTATCAATCCGCTGGCAAGCCTGCTTGAATCTGGCGCCAAAACAACAGAACTGCAACATTACTATTTTTCCACTTCTCTCAGGCAGAATGATAGAAAGCCAGTCTTTGATGAGGTCAATCTTGAAAAGAACAAAGTCTTCATCAGTTATCAATGCCCGGGCTCAAGCTGGCGCCAGATCGAAATCTGGCAGAATGGCAGAATTCATTACACCTCAGATCTCCAGATTGAATCAGGGCGCGTTTCTTTGAGCTTTACCTCGCCACTGCTTTCAGATATGCCGATAAAGCTCAAATTATGGTATCTCGACAAGGACGGAATCAAAATTTACGAGCAGACCTTCTACCGCTGCGGCGAACAGCAGACCCCGACAAACATGTTTTTCAAAGCAGCCGATCGCACCTTCGGAGAGGATGGCAGTAAACAGCTTGCCGCGAAGGCGCTCGCCAACACCGGCTTTTTTGCGCATAACCACGCCGACAAAATTCGCAGCAGCTTTATCAGCCCTGAACTAGACCAGATAATCGAGCCAGTAATTACGTCAGCAGCTGATTTCAATATTGTGCGCGAGACACCGGCCCGCCTGCTCAGCTCAGATGTGAAGAATAAACCAGGCCGACGTTTTTTTCTGGTAAATGACGAACTGCAACTAAGCCGTTACAAGTTTTCGAACCTGAGAATCTGGCATCAGCCGAGACGACTGCTCGGCAGTCTCATTGGCGCGCTCATGCTCGAACGCGCCGGGATTTCTTTTATTATCGGGGAAGCGGAAATCCGTGCCCTGCGCCTGCAATATCTGAGCGTGGCCGAGCGCTCGGCCGAACTTGAAAAACTGGAAGGCCTTCTTGCCCCCCTCAGTGAATTTTATGAATTCTGCCAGACCAGGCCTGAATTGAAAGAAGCCTGGGAAAATGGCATTTTGCGGGCCGCAACCAGGCTGTCAGAACATGTTGCTATCCCGGAAAAGCTGACAGCAGCGCTTAAGCAGAACCGGGTGGATACTGGCAGAATCGGACCATTTTCGCCGGTTCTGCCCGCCGAAGTTGCTCTCGACGAGCTTATGGCTGCCCTCAAGCCTGGTGGCAAAGTTCTGCTGACCAGCAGTGAACGCCAGATGCCAATAAACCTGAGCGGCAATGTCAGTATTTTCAGCAGTAAGAGTTTCTCTGGCAAAGACGAACGTTTTGAGAAGCTTATAAACACAAGAGCGCTGCCGCTGGTTGTCGAGCTTGACTTTTCGGACCCCACGACCAACTGAAAACAGCCCGGCAATTTGAAACGCCTGGACTGACACCACCTGCTGTGTTAGAATTTACTCATGAATAACCTGCCAGAAATGCAACCCGTTACTTTTGCCGAAGCCCATGAACTGGTGCTGGATCACGCAAGCTACGTCAAGCTTCCTGCCGAGCCCGTCGAGCTCAAAGATGCTGTGGGGCGTACCCTTGCTGGCGATGTAACCGCCGACCTCGATTACCCCGGAGCAGACATCTCGGCCATGGACGGCTACTGCCTGGCGGCAGAACTGCTTACCGGGGCATGTGCGGAACAGCCGCTGACATTGCCAACAGTTGCCGGCATTGATGCCGGTCATCGTATCGACCAGATAACGGCCGGCACCTGCGCCTACATCGCCACCGGCGGCATGCTGCCACAGGGTGCCGATTGCGTCGTGCCCGTAGAAGAAGTAACGGTCAGCAGCGATGGACGCCAGGTAACCTTTGCGGCGCCGGTCAAAGCCGGCAATTACGTCAGGCCACGAGCTTCTGAAATGAAGTGTGGCGATAAAATGATCGCTGCCGGCACGTTGATCACCCCTTTCGTAATTGGCCAGCTGTCGACAGCTGGTCTGGTAGTGTTAAATGCAGTTAAAAAGCCGACAGTCGCCATTCTGACATCTGGCGACGAAGTGCTGATGCAGTGGGAAAAACCAATGCCATGGCAGGTGCGCAATTCAAACTGCGCGGTATTGCGTGCCCAGGTTGAAGAAGCTGGCGCGACCCCACTTGAAATAGGCATTGCCAAAGATGTTGGCGACCACGCCCTCGAACTTTTCAATAAGGCGGCTGCGGTCGGCGATATAATTGTTACCAGCGGCGGCATTTCGATGGGCCGCCGCGATCCTTTCAAGCAGGTATTTGCCAGACTTGCTATCAGACCGGTTTTCTATGGCATCAAAATGAAACCCGGCAAGCCCGTGTTTTTTGGCATGTATAACAACAAGCCGGTGTTCGGATTGCCTGGCAACCAGACTTCAACCGCCGTAGCTTTTGAACTGCTGGTGCGCCCGTTTATCAGAAAAGCGCTGGGCATTGCTCCTGACCGGCTCAAATGCGAACTTGAACTTGTCCAGCCCAGCCAGAATGGATCAAATCGTGATTTCTTCAAACGCGGCAGAATCATCGAACAGAACGGCAGATTACTGGTGCAGCCCCTTGAATCCCAGGAATCACACATGCTGTCAAGCCTGGCCGGCGCTGACGTTCTGTTTCTGCACCCTGCCAGTCCTGCGAATCTGCCAGCCGGAAGCACCGTCAGGTGCTGGCTGTTGAAAGGCTGAAAAATGCGAATCGCCGCCCGGTTAATTATTACTTTGGGTCTGGCCATACTGCTGACAATGCCAGTCGCAGCCTGTGATGACACGCTGGTAATGCTGCTGACCGCGCAGAATCCAAGCAGTGAGTTCTCTCGTGTAATCAGGAGCTTCAATACTGATTTGACGACACTTGGACTGGCGCTGAAAGCCATGGAAAAAACCGATTACAGTAGCGAACTGGCACAAGTAATGGAATCATGGCTCGAATTTTCGAAGAAATACATGACCAGTCCCCCGCCAGAAGCTCGTAATGACTTGCGCTGGGCGGCCAAAACCAGCGAAACAGCCCGCAGCATTGGCGAAATACGCAAACTGGTAACCGAAAAACACTTTACGCAAGCACACGACCGCATTCTCGAACTTAGCGGCAAAATTGGCATGTTTTTTGAAGCTTTCGGAGTAAGCGACGAAAAGCAGCTGTTCATAGCAACCTCAGCAAATCTTACCAGCCTTGAGCGGGCACTTCTCAACAGCGACCAGCAGCGCGCCACGGCTATGACCAAAGAACTTACAAAAAATCTCGAAAGCTTTCAACCGCTGTTGAAGGAAGAAAACAGCACCGGCAGCGAAAAAGCCAGCGCATTACTTTCAGAGCTGGCAGCTGGTATCGCCAAGGGCGATAAACTTCCCGCACTCGACGCAAAATGCCAGCAGCTGCAAGTCGTTTTCGAAGAAATGCGCTCCCGGATACTGCTGCAGGAATGGTTTCCCGGCCTGAAAGACTGAAAGGAAAAGCATGCTGAAAATTACAGTGATCAAAAGCTCTTCAAAATGCCACACCTGCGACGAAACCGAACAGATTGTCAGCGAACTCGCCGAGAGCTACAAAAACCAGGTAGAATGCAGAATACTGGTCAATGGCACGCCTGACGTAAAAGAGTTTGGGGTAGTCTCAACACCAGTAGTAGCACTTGGCAACAAGATTTATTCAATGGGGAAACCCGTCATCAAGGAAAAAGTCGAAGGCTGGATAAAAAGAGAACTTGCCGGCTGACCGGCAAACCGCATTAACAGACAGGTTTAACAATGCTACAGTATTTAACCACATCGTTTATCGCTCTTTTTGACCCGCTCAGAGACACCTGGATATGGCCGGGTCTGGTAGAGGTTGGCAAGTTTCTCGGCACTCATCTGATATCCGGCATGCTGCCGGCATTTTTCATTGCTGGCGCTATTTCGGTTTTTCTCGATAAACAGAGAATAACCAAGTTGATGGGAGCAAAAGCGAACCCGCTGGTAGCATACCCGGTTGCAGCATTCTCTGGCGGCATACTGACGGTCTGCTCATGTGGGGTTATCCCCATCTTTACCGGAATAATGCAACAGGGCGCTGGAATAGGCCCGGCTTTCACCTTTCTTATGGCTTCTCCGGCAGTAAACCTGCTTGCGCTATCCTATACCTATACCCTGCTTGGCAGCAAATTCTTCATGTGGCGGGCAATTCTGGTCATGGCCAGCGCAGTAGCCATAGGTGTCAGCATGAAACTCATCTGCGGTGAGGTTGAGCAGCCGGCTGAAACGACTTCAGTGATAATGATGGAAGAAGAAAGTGAGCGCACCGACACCCAGCTGGTGATTTTTTTCTTCTGGCTGCTTGTGATAACTATTACTTCAACCGGCGTGCTTGACCCACTCATCTTTGCCGGCGCAGAAAAAGTCGGCATTGCCGGCGAGCTTATGCCAAGAATGCTGGCGTTGCTGGCTGAAATTGTCGTTCTGACAATAATTTCATTCAGGTGGTTTGAAAAGCCAGAGCTCAAACTATGGATGCGCAAATCGTATGACCTCTTCTGGATCATATTTCCCAAGGTGCTAGGTGGAATATTCCTCTGTGGGCTTCTCGCCGCCATATTTCCACTGGTTAATTTCATGAAAATTTTTGACAACAACGATTTTAGTGGAAATTTTGTTGCATCGGTACTGGGAAGTATGATGTACTTTGGTACAATAATTGGTGTTACAGTAGTATCGACCCTGAAGGATTTTGGTATGCATGAAGGGCCGGCCATGACCCTGTTGTTATCGGCGCCGGCAGTGAGTTTGCCCAGCATACTGGCGATGGCGCCAGTCGCCGGAGCTAAAAAATCGGCGATATTTTTGGCGCTGGTGATTGTTTTCAGCGCGCTTAGCGGTTATATTTTCGGTATGACGTTCTAACGGCCAATGTAAATAACCTGGAAAGGATAATATATGGGAGAAGTTACACAAGACCTGGGCCAGATCCAGAAGATAATGGAAAACGGAAATTACGACGAGGCCCGCCCGCTGCTCAAGGAATACCTGGCAGCAAACCCCAACGAGCCGCTTGCAATAAGGCTTTATGGCAACACGTTTGCATATACCGGCTTTCTCGGCAAAGCCAAGAAAATCTGGCATGACGGCCTGCGCAAGTTTCCTGAAAACATCGACCTTCTCTACAACTACGCGCTGGCGCATTACCTTCAGGGTAATCTTTTTTACGCCAGACGTTACTGGAAAAAGGCTCTCAAATTCGCTCCCGAAGATTCAGAAATCTATTTCAATCTCGGCCAGATCGCCCGCGACGAAGGCCGTCTCAAGCTGGCTGTCAATTACTGGCGCAAGGCCCTGCAGTTCAAGCCTGACAATGTCGAAGTGATGAACAATATCGGCGTTGCCTATGCAACGCTGCGAAGCTTTGGCAAAGCAGCAGCCTGGTATAAAAAAGCGGTCAACGCCGACAAAAACTACGCTCTCGCCCACTTCAACCTGGCCAATGCGCTGTTTGAAACCGGCGAATTCGAGAATTCGCAGAAGCATGCTGAAGCGGCGGCCAGACTCGATCCCGCTGCCCACATGGAA
This sequence comes from Candidatus Riflebacteria bacterium HGW-Riflebacteria-2, assembly GCA_002839435.1. Taxonomy (GTDB): domain Bacteria; phylum Muiribacteriota; class Ozemobacteria; order Ozemobacterales; family Ozemobacteraceae; genus Rifleibacterium. The sequence continues at coordinate 26,342 of PGYA01000030.1, forward strand.
ACAGTAACACTGCTTCTACGCAAAATTAAGGACAAAAGGGCGGTCAGTTAACCAGCTGATCGTCGAGGTCTTCTTCGTCGTTCTCGGCACTCTGCCTGAGATGGCTCATCAAAGCCAGCTCACGATTACGCAGGGTGCTGAGTTCTTTTTCGAGCGTAATGTTTTTCGCCTGCGAGATATTGAGTTCCTTGATCAGATGATCATATTTGATCATCAGCGCGCGCAGCTGAACCTGCAGGGTTTCTGCTTCGGTTGAAACCGCTGCAAAAGCGGTCAAAAGCCTTTCGCAGGCATTTTCCGGCCGCGCCGGCACATTATCGAGTTCAGGCGTTTTAATCAGTTCGCAAGCTGCAACCGAACTTAAAGCGCCACCCTTCTCCAGCTGGCTGATGAAAAGAAGTCGCCGAAACGACACTTCATCAAGAAAGACCTCTTTTTTGCCGTTGCCGGAGTCTTCGCGGGCAACATTGAGGTAATTACTGTTCTGCTTTATCAGCTTTTGTATCTCTGATGGGCTTATATCAATGATCTTCTGTATCTGATCAATCGAGTATCTTTTGTCTTTCATCTGCCCTTTCCTGCGAAGTGAATTTGCACTATCTATCGAATGAGCAGGCTGTTTTGGTAAGAACTATTTTGCATTAATCAAAAAAAGCAGATTTCCGGGCGCAGCAAAGCAGTTAAAAAAAAGTTTGAAGAGAAAAAGGGACCTATCAGTCCGGGCGTTTTACCAGCAGACGCTCAACCTCTGAACCTGGCTCTTTCATGCCGATGGAATCAGAATAGATTGCGGTCACCCGGTATGTGCCGATTGAACTGCCAACCGAGACATTCAGGTCGCTGCTGTTGTATTTAACCAGGGCTGAACCACCAGCGCCCGAGGAATATACCTGGAGCAGCTCAAGATATTCGCCGCCGGCAAATTTAACCACCTGCACATTATTGATAACTGAACACTGGTCGCTCAACCAGATCTTATTATCCTTGGGATGGCTGACAGTAATGTTCATTGAAACAAGAATTCGTTTATTAGCCACCGGGTATTTATCGCCATCTTTGGTGACAACAACACCGCGAAGCTCTTCGATTTCAAAAGTGTTAACTTCGACGGTATTAACATCACTTATAATTTCACGAGAACGTTTTATCGGCAACGTAGGATTAAATTCATCGGTCAAGCCATACACACGGTCACTCGAGCCTCTGGTATCGTAAGTTTTCTCGCGCTCAATAATGAAGAGTGAGCCCAGGCCACTGGTGGAATAGTGTGAAGACGGCTTGAGCACCAGCTCAACCCAGTTAATGACACCCGCGGTGTATCCGGTATCAAGATCCTTTTCAGGTTCACAGGCTGGAAAATACATTATGGTCTGCGTCTGAAAACTCGGCCTTATCATGTTTCCATCGCTGATGGTATGCATGTCAAATGCTTCACTGTCATTTATCTCCATCTTACGCAGGCGACCACTGATGTCATACTCGCGTTTTTCCTTGAATGAAGTTACAGTCTCATTACCACCGCTGTCTCTTACTATTGTTGAAGGATATGATGTCTTTTTCAGCATATCGGTTATCGCACGCGTGCCGTTGCGCAGCTGGGTTATCCCCTGCTGAATCCAGAAGCCTTTCTCTGTCTCGCGGCGTGAATAGCTCAAAATACTGTTGGCTGAGGCGAACAACAGGCTCAGCATAGCTACTGCCAGCATAGTCTCCAAAAGCGTTACGCCGCTGTGCCTGCTGCCAGTCCGCAAGCTGTTCATTTGATACCTCCAGTAAATCTGGAAACTATCATTTCTTCGATCAGCTCATCAGAACCCTGCTTGGTGACGCCGCTGTCTACCTCGGATTTAACGACGACCCGGTAACCGTCCTGAATCATCTTCATGCTCTTATGTGACCCGGTAAGCCCGATGCTTTCAACAAGATATTTTCCACCATAGGGAAAACTCAAATCCGGCGACTTTGCCGGATCGAACAAATCATAGCCTTCCTGTTCCGTGCGAAAGACACCCATGGCCAGTTGCACATGATCGGTAGAATCGATGTCTTCAAGAGGATTGCCGTTTCCGCCTGCTGCGAAATATTCGTATAACTCTTTCGGGAGCAGGCGAATCTTGAGCTTAGCATGCTGCATGGCGGAGTGCGCGAGATAGTAAGCCTGCATCTGATAGAGAGTCTGCTTGTTCTGATAGGCGAGATTTGTGTTTGAACTAGCCATAAAAGCGAAGATGGTCGCGATTGAAAAGGCAAAAACGAGCACAAGTACAACTGCCATACCTGAATTTCTACGCATTTTCAACCTTCCAGATCAGATTTGAAAGCAACCAGAAAAATGCTGTTTGCCCGTGGATCGTCTTTGGGATCAACATTTTTGGTATTCGACCACTTAACCTGCACCACTATCTTCTTCATCAGGTTGTATTTGCCATAACTGTCTTTGGGCACCAGATCCTTGATTTGAAAATACTGCCGAGTCTTGCCCGGTAGATCCATGGTGAATTGAATCGGTGCTCCTGACGAATCCTGGTCGAGGTCAACGACTTTGACTCTTGCCCTGAACATGAAACCCTTGCGGCACTGATAGAGCCCGTCACCCTGAAAAATATCGACATCAGGAGTTTCGCAACCGGTGCCAAACATCTGAGGAACAGCCTTCTTGATGAAAGCCTTTATGCCGGTGACATTTTTTCTGTCTTCAAATGTACACGGGTTCCCGGCACCAATTGCCTGCCATGGCATCTGAAACATCAGTGAGTCCATGATGAACTTGGCACGCGAAATTGCTATTGTCTCAGTGTAGAAGCGCTCTGTATCTTTGACCGAACCAGTCAAAAATTGAAATACCGGCAGCACGACAAGCCCGAGAATCAGGAATGCCAGGCAAACCTCAACGAAAGTTATGCCGGTTTTTCTCAAAGTTTTATTCATTAAAATAATCTCTTATCTATAAAGATAACATAAACTGCTGTAGTCTGCTAAAAAAAATCGCCAGGAAGTTTCCTCCCTGGCAATCTTGTTAGGACTGTGGTCTTATTTTATGAATTTGAGAGGAACAAACAGAACTTGTCGATTGCCTGTAGTGTCAGCAGCATCAACAAAGATGTGCGGATTATCAGGCAAATCAAGGGTTGCCAGATCAATAGTTTCTTCATTGATCGGGCCAACGGGGATTGGTTCACCGCCAGCAGCGTTGCAGATGCCATATTTGAGCTTGGTATTGTCAAGCTTGTAGTTGTCGCCACCAATTACTCTTATAGTAAGTTTGGCGTCAGGAGCAACCTTTACGGCGACCTGCGCGGCCGCAACGATCATGTTGGGACCAAGCTCAAGGGCTTCGACGACAACTTCCTTGTCTACGGCATCGAAAAGACCACCTGAAAAATAAACGTTGGCTGTCTTGGGCAACGGATATTTATCGGGCGGATATTCAACCGGCCAGAATGAACCGCTTTTGCCTTTTTCAACTGAGATTTCGAGGCCACAGAGCGGCGGCGTGATATCAAGAACCTTGATATCCCTGCCAGAGCTGGAGTTGGCATACGAAACCTTACTGCGCCCAGGTTCGGGGGCATCATAGCGAAGCCTTCTCGCCATGTGGCAGGTTACGGAACCTTTGCCGGTAGGGGTGGTCGGAATGACTACCATCTGGTTTGCCGCCAGGCCCGGGGTAGTCGAGGCATTGAAGTTCTGGTTCTTTTCCCAGTCGATGAAATACCATGATACTGCTGCTGAGGCATCCCAGCGCGGGTTGGGGATTTCCTGGTCGTTGGCGTGCGTTGGCGGATCATTATCGAAAATGGCAGTGTCGGCAACCAGAACCAGCGGGACATCTTCGGTTACGGTCGCTGGAACAGCTTCGCCATTCTCGAGATAGATGGACAACGGCAAGGTCGGAGTAAGATCGGTCGGGTAAGGACTAAGCTCGACTCCTTTGAGCCAGGGCGTCTTTTCGAGGTTAACAGGAGCCCCGGTGGGGGGCTCCTGAGCACTAACCATCGAACCGAACATCACAACTGCTGCAAATATTGCTATTTTAATTTTTTTCATGATTCTGCAAAATACCCCTGTTTACTGATTTCTGCCACCTTCAAAGGCGGCCTGAATGTTCACGATGTGAAGGGGCATTCTTACAGTTGTCAGATTACCTGATTTGTCCATGGCCTTCGATACGAAGAAATATTCTGGCTGATCTTTGTAATCTTCGCGAGGATAGTTAGGAACGCGGAACAGGTAGGCCTTGCCATCTTTTTCGACTTCCTTGCCATCAGCAGTTTCGATGCGGCAGGCAACTTCAGCGGTGTTTCCGCGGTTGTTGCCGTTGTCAACCGACATGGCTGCGAAAATGAAAGGAACGTTACGTCTAACGAAAACACCCTTGAGAGCATCGTTATCGCCGCCGGCAATGTGAATCTGGCGGGTCGCGGTTTCTTCATTGAGAGTCTTTGATTCAACTGTCTTGGTTTCGAATTTAGGAGCGCCGCGATCGTTGAAGAGAGCGCCGGCAACTGAAAGGCGTGCGGTCTTCTTCCAGGGCTCAAGGTTGCGTTCATCATTAGTGCCTTCATCTACAAAAACATAGCTGGCGTCTTCGAATTCATCTGCCTTCTGTGAGAAGGGGCGACCAAGGTTGGCCACGATCTTTTCGACCATCTTGTTCTTGAGTTCCTGTTCGGTAGCGGCCATATCGATATTACCGGCACCTTCCTGGAAAGCAATCCACATGTCGGGCGGGGTTACGTCATGGACGAGAACACCCATAGCCTGATTGGCGGTAACAACCTTGGCGCCACCCTCAGCGGTTTCGCCATTTTCGCCGACCAGGGCTTCATCGGTCTGATCGCCGCCGGCTGCTTCTTCACCGTCTTCATCTTCGTTACCAGTGGTGACATCTTCAGCCCCTTCGCCGCCGTCACCCTGTCTGGCGCCGCCGTTACCGATCTGATATTCACCCGGCGCAAAAAATTTGCCGCCGTTACCGGCCATATTGGTGTTGACCGAAGATACGGTCTGGAAATTACCATCAGCATCTTTTACCTTGGTATCCCAGGTGATGTTGGGGTCGCCCTCAAAAGTAGCGCCTTCGGCGACTTCGCCAGCGTCTTCTTTGTAGAGGATAGAGTGTTCATGCTGTTCGTAGAAAACGTCTTCGATAGCGTTAACAAGGCCTCTATCGGGATCGCCACCGCGGAAATTAGCGGGCATCACGAACTTGTCGGGTTTCATCTCGAGCGTCATATCGACGCTACTGGGTATTTCTACCGGCTCTGCGGTAGTCGTATCTTCGGTGGCAGCTTCGTCGTTAGCAGCCGCGGGATCAGTGGTTTCGTCCTGGGCAGATATCACCACTGCAAAAGAAAAGAAAACCGCAAACACAAACAAAAACACTCCAAACTTTTTCATAGTTCCCTCCATATTTAAATTCCTCTTAATCATTTCCGGGCGACTGCCAAACACTGGCTTTAACGTCCTTCAATGAACAATACGTAGCAATGCAGCCAAACGTTACAAATATTACCGCCGGTTCTGATATTTTGCTTTAATCTGTCTATGCATGCGGGAGAGCCCCGAATAATATCATGTTGCTGTGTACACCGGTCGTTAATTTTCATTATAGGCCTATGCCATAAAATAGTGCAACTAATTTATTACCTGGCAAAATTACTGAAGTTATGCTTAGCCATAGATGCTACAACTATATAAGGCGAAGCTTGACTTGGCTTATATGATAAAGTATTATGCGGCAGCATTAACCTTTTAAGGAGTCACATGAAAGCGTTAAGAAAAGCCGTTGTTTCCGGCACAGGAATCAGCCTCCCCGACAAGGTTCTCACAAACCAGGATCTCGAAAAAATCGTCGACACAACCGATGAGTGGATAATCAGCCGCACAGGCATCAGAGAGAGACGCCAGATACCTGAAGGCCAGACCCTGCTTGAGCTTTCCATCCCAGCCGCACGCCAGGCCATAGCAAATGCAGGTCTCACGCCACTCGACATCGATCTTATAATATATGCAACTTTTACCCCTGACTATCAGGTGCCATCAACCGCCTGCCTTCTCCAGGACAAACTTGGCTGCACGAGAGCCGGCGCCTTTGATCTCCAGGCGGCCTGCACTGGCTATGTCTATGCCTCTTCAATTGCTGCGCAGTTTATCGCCACTTCTGTTTACAACAACATACTGGTAATTGGCGGCGATATTACCACGCGCATTCTCGATTTTACCGACCGCAACACCTGCGTTCTCTTTGGCGACGGCGTAGGAGCTACCGTATACTCCCCGGCCAGCGGCGATCAGGGAGTCTTTGACAACATCCTCGGCGCCATTGGAAGCGGCGGCGAATATATCATGATCGAAGCCGGCGGTTCTGCCAGACGACCAACCGAAGAAATGATCAGAAACCGCGAGCACTATCTCAAGATCAATGGCAAAGAAGTGTTCAAATTTTCAACCAAGATAGTCGGCGATATCATAGAAGAGCTACTCAAGCGCAACAACCTGACACTGGATGATATCGCCCTGATTGTACCTCACCAGGCCAATATCAGAATTCTGGAATCAGCGGCAAAGAGATTTAAATGCCCGCTTGACAAGTTTTATCTTAATATTGACCGCTACGGCAACACAGTGGCAGCATCAATACCGCTTGCGATGCACGATGCTCTAAAAGAAGGCCGTATCAAGGAAAACGACATAATAATGCTTGTCGGTTTTGGTGGTGGGCTTACCTATGGCGCCATGCCGATAAAATGGGGTTCCTACACCAATCCCAAAGACTGATTTGAAAACTGATCGCGCCGGCTTTTTCAAAAGTTATCTGCTTGATCTGCTTGATGGCGTTCATGCTGCTTTTCCCGATGAGCTGGCGGAATTTGCTGACAGATTTCCCGAATTGATCCGGCCGCCGGGCGCTCTACCAGAGCAGGAATTTCTCGAAAAATGCCAGCGCTGTGGCGCTTGTGTCAAAGCCTGCCAGTTTTTTGCAATTAAACCTGTTTTTAAAGCCAACGACTTCGATGACGGCACGCCGGCTTTGCGGGCAGGAGAGGCTTTTTGCCGATTCTGCAGTGATTTTCCCTGTGTGAATGCTTGTCCGTCCGGTGCTCTCTCACTGCAAAACCACGCTTCACTGCAAAAGATTGCAACTGCCAGAGTCACAGCTGAAGCATGCCTGCGCAGCAACGGTGACCAGTGCCAGACCTGCCGCGAAAAATGCGACGATCTGGCCGCTGCCATAACCTGCGAGGCCCCAGGAGAACCACCGCTCATCGATAAGGCAAAATGTAGCGGATGCGGTGCCTGCGCCGTTTTTTGCCCAGCTTATCCCGACAACGCGATAAAATTAATCAGGCAATGAGTTCCTTGTGCTGGCGTGCAAGCTCAACATAACGCCTGGCCGAAACAAGAATTTTTTCCTGCCATTCCGGCGCTACCGGCCCCTTGACTTTCGCCGGCAAGCCAGCCACCAGAGACCCGGCAACAATCTTCTCGTTTTCGCGCACAACGCTGCCGGCTGCCACGATGCACCCCTCGCCGATCTCGGCACCCGACAAAATTATGGCTCCCATACCGATCAGGCAGTTATCGCCTATGCGACAGGCATGCAGCAACGCCTTGTGACCTACAGTCACATTGCTTCCAATGATAACTGCGCCAGAATCTGGCCCGGAACCTGCTGTATCGACATGAATCACACTGCCATCCTGAATGTTCGTGTCAGCACCTATTTCAATACGGTTTATATCAGCGCGAATGACGCTGCCATACCAGACGTTGACGTTTTCGCCCAGTTTGATGTCACCAATCAACTCGACCCCGTCAGCAATAAAACACGAATCAGGAACATGCGGCACCAGTCGGCCAAATTTTCTTATCATTGTATGGCTCCTGCAATAATTTGTTCCCTGCATTACAGACTGAATCACAATAATTTGCAAGCTTCCGGAGCATTTTTTGCAGAAATTCCAGAGCTTTAAAAACAAACCGCTTTGTGTTATAATGTCTTACTGTAATGTATGGCAACCTTTCTGCCGATAATTTTTCAGTATGCAAAATGAAAAATTCTGGGCAAGAAACCAGGCGCAAAAACTGTTCGAACAGGCATTACAGCTGGAACTGGAAGGCAAAACCAGTGAAGCGATAGCGGCTTATCAGAATTCGCTGGCCTGCTGGCCCAATAACAGCCAGGCTCAGTATAATCTCGGAGTCGTGCTTGCTACCAGCGGTCTGATCGATCAGGCTCTACGAGCCTGGACACGCGCAGTTTGGCTTGACTCATCGCTGAAATACGAACTGGTCAAGGCATTTGATCTCGACGACGATGCGCGCGAAGATCTTCTCGGCTGCCTCACATATGACGACATGGCCAAAGCGGCCTGAACATAGGAGAATCAAATGAAATACTGCTGGGAACTCTACAACATCAACTCAAAGTGTGAAACCTGCAAGCACTACATCGCCTTCCAAAATGGCACCCTTAATATCGAAGAAGTTAAAGATGTCGTAGTCATCGACGACGACGATAATTAGTCCTCTGCCAAGAGTTAAAACTCAGGTTGCGGGAAGCGCAGCGACGAAGCAATCTTTTTGCTCAATGACATATAATTCTTGAACGCATTTGTCACAGCGGACTAATTGTCATTTCGGCGCATTTTCCAGGGCCTGAACAGCCGATCATAAAACGAAAACTTTGCGAAATAATTTTCGTCGAGTTTTTTGTCGGCTGGTGGTTCCCATGGTTTAACTTCGCGCGCTGGAGCCGCCAGCATCAGAACGCTTTGCCGGTCAGCGGTCAAAAGTCTTGCCTGATCGTTAAAGGCATTTTCCATGCCGGTCAGCTTGCTTTCAAGCTGCTCCATGCGTCGCGCCATATTCTTCAGCAGTGCCTGATTGGCAGCAAGAATCTGGCCGATATCGATCGAAACGTCACAGGTAGGCAGATGCGCTACCTGCTGCTGGCCAACTGTTGATTCCTGGTTGTTGTTTTCTTCATTCATGTTCAGGCTCCTGAATTAACTGTTTCAATCCCTAATCGACCACAGTGCCATTTTTTTTTAGTCTTAACGTTGTTTGCCCGTTGTCTGTATGTTATATTTCTCCGTATGGACGGATTAAAATTACCAATAATTTTACTGATTGTTGTACTGGCGCTCGGAGTTTACCTGCTCAACCCCTTTGCACCTCCCAGGCCCACAAAAAAGCCCCATTCTGAGCCAACCCAAACAACTGAACCGGCGAAGCAAAGCTCAGAAGAAATCATTAAATCAGCACAGACGGCACTTGAAACCAGCGATTACGAAAAAATACTCAAGCTGCTTGAGCCGCACCGCAACTCCGGCGATTTCGAAATTCAGCGCCTGCTTGGCTATGCCTATTCAGGCTTGAAACGTTTTGATCCAGGAATAGTGGCCTTCGAAAAAGCTCTGGAAAAGAGAAAGATTCCCGAAGTCGGCTATTCTCTGGCTTATCTATACGAGATAACCGGTCGGGTATCTGTCGCGAGAATGCTATATGAAGATCTGCGCTCGGCCAAGCTCCCGCCAAGAATGGAGCGCGCTGTTTACGAAGGACTGGCCCGCACATCTGCCTTTGAAAACGATTCCAGGCAGACTCTCAAATACAATTACGAACTGATAAAGAAGTATCCTGATTCGCCAGAAGGTTACGTAGCTCTTATCAAGCTGTTCAGGCATCTTGGCCACACGCGAGATCTGCCAACCCTGGTCAAGGCAGGAGATGCCCACCAAATCGAAAACTTCGATTACAACTTCTGGCTGGGAACCATCTACTTCGACACCGGTAATTTTGACGAGGCCCTCAAGCGATTTCAGCGCTGCATCAAGATTGCCCCCGACAACTCAACGCCTTACTATTACAGCTACCGCATACTCAAGCGTCAGAAAAACATCGAACAGGCGTTACAGGAACTCGAAAAATACCATAAACTGAATCCTCTGCTGCCGCACATTTTCTTCGAAGCAGCCATTGACGCCAAAAATGAGGGAAAAATTCTTCTTGCTTACAGGTTCCTCAGATCAGCCCTGACTATGGATAGAATCCTCCTTGGCCGTGACGACAAGGGCGCTCTACAGGCAATCGAGCGCCAGATCAGAAGCAAAGGCTCCGAACTCGACAAAAAATTTCTGACTGCTTTCATGAATTACGTCAATGGCGATCACAAAATTGCACGTGAACAGATTATTCATTTAACTGCGGCCGTAAAAGACACTGAATATGAAGATGATGCCCGGCGCGTTCTGCGTGAATGCGATCTGCTGACCATGCAGGATCAGCGTTATCAGCAACACGTGCGCGAACTGCAACGCCAGAAGGAACTCGAGAATTCGGCCAGGTTACAGGAAATGACAGTCAAAACCGAAATAGACGAAGAAACTGAAGCCGACCTGATCAAACGCAAGGCTATGATGAATCCGAATGACCTGCGTCTGCAATATGCCGCCGGCCTCAAACTCGCCAGAATGGGACACATTGCTGACGCCAAACGCTTTCTAGACAGTGCCATTCGCCTCAATCCGAACATTCTTGAACCCAATTATTCGATGGCCAAGATACTCATCCATGAAGACAATCTCTCAGAAGCACGCAGCTACATAGATCGCGCCCTCAAAATCAATCCCAACAACAGCCAGACCCTCTCGATTTCAGCTGATCTCTACCTGCGTAACCAGGATTTTTCACAGGCCAGAAGCCATGCCGAAGGTGCTCTTAAAACCAATCCAAACAATGGTGAAGCCAGGCTGGTGCTGGCACAGATTTACGTCAAAACTGGCGACACCCGCAGCGCACTGCAGCAGGCAAACATGGGGCTTGAAATAGAGCGAGATCCAGAGCGACGTAATCAGCTGGTAAGGCTCAAAGAAAACCTCAAGTAGCCGCCGTCCGCTTGTTACTGGCAGGCTTTATTTCTTTTGCTTGATTTTATCCCAGTAACGGTCGAGTTCCTCAAGACTTTTGCCGGCAAAGCCGCCATCAGCTTCGACCAGCGGCTCAATCTGGGAAAAACGTTCAACAAACTTTGCGGTAGCTTTGCGCAGGCTCTTTTCGGCACTTATATTGGCCAGTCGCGAGACATTGAGCACCGAAAACAGCAGGTCGCCAAGTTCTTCTTCAATTTCTTCCGGGTTTTCGGCAGCGAGCGCATTTTCGATTTCAGATGCCTCTTCGTGAATCTTAGCCAGGGCCGCTCTGGCATCGGCGAAGTCAAAACCGATTTCTGCCGCTTCCGACTGCACCTTTTCGGCACCGGAAAGAGCCGAAGGAAACTCCATGGCAGCACGCATGCGATTACTGATCCGGCTGCGGTCGAGTTTTTCCTTTTTCTTGATCTCGCCCCACATTTCCATGACCTTTTCAGGGTCAATAGCGTTCTCGTGTTCGCCAAAAACATGTGGATGCCGGTTGATCAGCTTGCTGCAGATGCCACGCGCAACGTCGGCCATGTCGAACTTACCCTCTTCTGCTGCAATCTGAGCCTGAAAAGTAACCATCATCAGAAGATCGCCGAGTTCTTCGCAGATATGCAGAGAATCTTTGCTGTGAATCGCTTCAACCACTTCGTTAGCCTCTTCAACCACGTTGTCGGCAAGACTTGCCATGGTCTGCTTGCGATCCCACGAACAGCCTTCCGGACTGCGCAGGCGGCGCATGATATCGATGAGTCTTAGATATTCTTCAGCAATCTGCTGGTTGTTGTGCTCTGTCATGATACTTTAACCTCGTTGTATGATTCTGTCGAAAAGCTCGTTCAATTCAGCCATATCTTTTACCACAAAATCGGCAGTTTTTACATAGACTTGCCGACGCGCCTGCCACAACTGCCTGACCTCTTCGCCATCGAGACCGGCCAGTAACGGCCGAATCTGCGCTCCGTTCTTGAGACGATGCAGAATATCGCTGATCCCGGTATCCAGGAAAATTACGCATGCCTGCTCAAGCAGTCGCCTGTTCTGTTCAAGCAAAACAATACCACCGCCTGCATCGATTACTTTCGGCGGACTGTTAACGGCCAGAGCATCCTGCAACAGACGACTTTCGATCTGCCGAAACTCAGCCTCGCCTTTTTCAGCAAAAATCTGCGCAATCGAAAGACCACAGCTTTCTTCGATCTGGCGGTCAAGACAAATCAGCCGCCAGCCGCTATCAGCCGCTATTTTAGCGGCTGCCGTGCTTTTGCCGGATGCCATGAAACCTGTAATTACAATACTTTGCAGCATAAATGAAAAAGCGGCGGTAAAAACCGCCGCCGTTTTAAAACTTTGCTCAATATCGATCAGCGAACCGGAACAACCCCTGAAGGAAGAGTTGGCATCGGGTTCGGAGCAAACTGTCCATTAACCGGAACTTCGGGACGAACCGGAACGCCACCGGACGGATTAACATTGCCGTAGTTCGGATTATAGCCGGTGTTGCCGGGGTTATAGCCATTGTAGCCGCTGTAATTGCCAGTATTGGGCAGGTTGCCGCCACCGACTACGCTTCTGATGACCATGGTAAGCTGATTAAGTCTTTCAGCAGCTGACCGGCGCTCATTCATGACCAGATAAAACTTGATCTTGCTGATGCGCTTGTCAATCTCACCTATCAGAGTGTAATAAGCCGGGTCTACTTCTGATTTTTTGAGTGCTGACTGGGCATTGTTGAGATGGCCAATAGCAGAAACGTTGTCCATGATCGAGTTGGTCATAGCCTGTCGGCACATCTGAAGGTCAGACATTACCATCCATAACATGGCAATAACCGCATGGTCATTCGGATCTATCTGATTTGAGCCATAATTTCCATAACTGCCACCACCGGCCATTACCGGAGCACTGGCAAATACAAGAACGGCCAGAAGCGCAATAATAAACTTTTTCATCTGAAGTCCTCCAGAGTTAAACTTACTAGTAAAATATAACATATAGTTTCACAATACGTAAGGGTACATGCTTTTTTTTTTGTATAATTTACGAATTTACTTTGATTTTGTTGAACTTGCCAGTTAGAATTGCAGTTGTCAGCAAGGCTGAGAACTAAATAGCCAGACATACTTTAATGGGCTTGCGCAAGCGGTATCTCGCATGGAGTCGATCTTGATCAACCTTAACCTCAACCGTTCAGGAAAGATAAAAACCAGAATATTCGCTCTTATACTGCTCATGCTAAGCTGCAGCATGCTGATTTCAGCTTACCGCTCGCTCGGCCGGGAATTCAGCGGTGTAGTGGTCAAACGCACGACTTCGCCAGGAATAACTTCCACCCAGTATTATCTTCACATCAGACCCGCTGGCGAAAATCTTTCCCGCAACGAAGTAATCGCAGCACTCACAGAAACAGAAAGCGACCGGCCATCACATCGCTATGGCGTTTCGGCAATAGTATACGAACAGGCTCAGCTTTTTGAGCAGGTTTCTAAAAGCAGTTTTTCATTTTTCATTGCCGTAGGCGGCGAAAACTACTTAGATCTCGGGTTGTTGTGGTTACTGATGGGCCTTGCCGGAATCATCATCTCAATTGTAATGCATTTTCAGACTATTAATAGAAGACGTGAACCCAAATACCAGTCTGAAGATATAGACATTCCAGGACTCGAGTAACATAACGCCGCTTCCGTGCTCATTTTTTGAGCAAATAGTGAAGTTTTTGCACAGCCATTGGCGCTGTACATGACGAATTTTTCACACTTTTTCCTGCCAGTGCCGAAAGTTCACAAGAAACCGAATGTCTCGAATAGTGCTTAAAACCGAGACTACCAGAGAAGCAGACACTCCCAAATCGGCTAACCAGCGTGTACACTAAAAACATGGCACGAAATTTGCTCGTTTAATAAGCCAGATACGCTTATTACAAAAATGGTGAAAAATCATGCAGACTCAGTCACAAACAAAATATCTGGATTACGTAATGGTCAGGATCGACGAAAAGTCGAAACTTCAGGTATGGGTTAAACTGCCGCCTTCAGGCAAATAGCAGCAAACCCTTGCCTTGTTCTAAATTACCTGACACCGCCTTAACAGGAGCCGCGCGCTCCTTTTGAGGCGGTGTCTTCATTTAGAAGAACAAAATTTCATGGCAAGCATCATCAGCATCATCAGCATCATCAGATAGTTAAAAAAAATGCGCCGGCAGGTTTGTTCCTGACCGGCGCATGTTTTTAAATGTCAGTTACTGAGATAACGGAACGGATTGCGCACGTTGCCATTGCGGCGAACTTCAAAATGAAGGTGCGAACCGGTGGCAACACCTGTGCTACCGACATAGGCAATGCGCTGACCCGAATTAACCGTCTGACCAGCTTTTACAGCCACTTTTGAGCAGTGTGCATACACCGTCTGCAGACCATCTGAATGATCAACAATTACCACCAGCCCATAACCACGGCGCCAGCCAGTAAATGAAACTTTGCCGGACTCACCGCTCACGATTGGCGTGCCCTTGCGGGCGACAATGTCTATTCCAGAATGGAAATGCATTCTCTTAGATTTTGGATGGCGACGATTACCGAATAATGAGCTGATTCTGCCCATCACAGGCATAAGCATGTTATGCGGGCCATTCGTATCGCCGACATTAGAAGAATTCTTACCACTCCGGGGCGAATAAACACCAGTATCGCGCTTTACAACTTTAACAGCATAAGTCTTAACAGCGCCCTTTTCTGAAACGTCTGGATCAAGGGTTCCGAAGAAGCTGTCAGTAGATCTGCTCTCTTCAAAGTCTGGAGACGATTCCATGCTGGCGAGAAGACCAACAGATCTCACGCTGCGAAATGGAACTGCAAAAGCCGTTGAACTTACGAAAACCGACAGACATAGCAATGCTACAAGCGATTTTCGACTTTTTGATTCGTTTACCATCAATTTTCTCTCTCTTTGTTTGGGTTTGAGTTAAGAGTGCAATATTTATAACCGCAAACAATTACAATGTCAAGTAAACCTGAACGCTCGGTACCATGCTGGCGATTGCAAAACAATAAGTGCAGGTCTAATTTCACTTATGTTTCGACAATTAACAGCCGGTTTTACCATGACAGCAATTTGCTACTAAAATAGTATTGAACTCTACAGGCGTTTAGTTATATTATTAGTGACCCTGCGGGTAACCGCCGGTCGTGCCACAAAAACGCGGCAATTCTTGATTCAGGCAGGTAAACAAACATGTGGGATTATACAAAATCAGTAATGGACCACTTTTCAAACCCCAGAAACGTCGGCAAGATCGAAGATGCCGATGGAGTAGGCGAAGTAGGCTCTCTCGCCTGCGGTGACGCACTAAAGCTTTACCTCAAAATAAACCGGGAAACCGGGAAGATCGAAGACGCACGCTTTCAGACGTTTGGTTGCGCCAGTGCCATCGCCAGCGCTTCAGCTCTGACCGAGTTAATCAAGGGCATGCCTCTTGAAGAGGCCGAGAAAGTAACTAATGACGATATCGCCCGCTTCCTTGGTGGCCTGCCGGAGCAGAAAATGCACTGTTCAGTCATGGGTCGCGAAGCACTCGAGGCCGCCCTTGCCAATTATAGAGGCATAAAGGTCGAAGAACATGCAGACGCCCAGGTAATATGCAAATGCTTCTGGGTCGATGAACACAAGCTGCGTGAAGTAATAACCGAAAACAAGCTTAAAACCGTCGAAGAAGTCACCCACTATACCAAGGCGGGCGGCGGCTGCGGCGGCTGTGTGCCCGATATTAAGCGTATCCTGGCTGACATAAACGGCCCGGACAGCAAACCGGAAACCGAAGAAAAACCACGAATGACAAACCTTCAGAGAATCAAGCTGGTAACCGAAACCATCGAGAAAAAAATCGCGCCAATGCTGCGCCAGGACGGCGGCGATATTGAACTCATCGATGTTGACGGCTACGACATCTATGTCAGGCTCCGCGGCGCCTGCGCCGGCTGCCCCGGCGCCAAAGCGACGCTGCAGAATATCGTCGCCGAAACCCTGCGCCGCGAAGTCGATAGTAACATAAACATCATCGAGGCCTCAAAATGACAGAATCCCGACAGGTGTATCTCGACAACAACGCGACCTGCAAGGTGTCTCCCGCGGTAGTCGAGGCTATGCTTCCGTTTTTCAGCGAACTGTATGGCAATCCCAGTTCTATGCATTCTTTCGGTGGGGGAGTGGCTGAACACGTCACACAAGCCCGGGAAAAGGTTGCAGCACTTCTCAATGTATCCCCTGAAGAGATAATATTTACTTCCTGCGGTACCGAATCAGATAACCATGCCATACGCGGCACTCTTGAAGCAAACCCGGAAAAGAAGCGCATAGTAACGACAAAGGTCGAACATCCGGCTGTTCTAAACGTTTTCCGCTTTCTCGCCAAACGCAAGGGCTACCATGTAGTTGAACTTGGCGTCAACAAACAGGGCGACCTCGACCTCGATGAACTCAGAGACGCCCTCACTCCCGATACGGCACTTCTTTCGGTGATGGCTGCCAATAATGAAACCGGCACACTTTTTCCAATCGACGAAATTGGCGCCATTGCCCGTGAAAAAGGCGTTATCTTCCATTCCGACGCGGTTCAGGCCGCCGGCAAGATCCCGCTCGACCTCAAAAAAATACCGGTCGATCTTCTCTCTATCTCCGGCCATAAACTCCATACGCCAAAGGGCATTGGAGCACTCTACATACGAAAAGGCACTCGTATTTCGCCATTCATGATCGGAGGCCATCAGGAACACGGGCGCCGCGCCGGCACTGAGAACGTACCTTACATAATTGCCTTTGGCAAAGCCTGCGAAGAAGCAATGAATGGAATATATGAAGAAAACAACCAGGTTCGTCAGTTGCGTGACAAGCTCGAAAGCGGACTGATGTCGCAGATCCCGCACTCCTATATCAACGGCAACCCGCGCTGGCGACTTCCCAACACCACCAATATCGGCTTCGAATACATCGAGGGAGAAGCAATTCTGCTGCATCTCAGCGCTGCCGGCATTGCTGCCAGCTCTGGCTCGGCCTGCACCAGCGGCAGTCTCGAACCGTCGCACGTTTTGATGGCCATGGAAGTGCCCTTCACCTACGCGCACGGTTCAGTGCGCTTCTCGCTTTCTCGCTTCAACACCGAAGAAGAGATCGACTACACCCTCGCTACCGTGCCGCCGATAATACAGAGATTGCGCGACATGTCGCCATTCTACGACCCCAAAAAGTAACCCGCAAAGCAAAAGCACCGGCCCAAGACCGCCGGTGCTTTTTTCTATCTTAATTTAGCTATGCGAACTTCTGACGGATACACTCGGCGATGTTGAGCGGCAGAAGATCATCGATCTGGCCGCCATAGCGGGCAACTTCCTTGGCGATACTCGAGCTCAGAAACGAAAATTTCGGCGATGACATGAGAAAAACCGTCTCGGTATCAGGTGACAGCTTATGGTTTACCGAGAACATCTGCATTTCGTATTCGTAGTCAGAGACGGCACGCAACCCTCTGATGATGGCGCAGGCACCGGCACTGCGGCAAAAATCAACCAGCAGGCCATTGAAATGAATTACTCTGACGTTTTCGTTTTCTTTGACCACTTCGCTGATCATCTCGACCCGTTCTTCCGGAGAAAACAGACACTTTTTGGCCGGGTGTACGAGCACCCCGATGATAATATGGTCGAACAGCGCACAAGCGCGCTGCAGAATATCAAGATGCCCGTTGGTAAACGGATCGAAACTACCAGGATAAATCGCTACCCGCATTTGTCACCTTTTGATAAAATCCAGAATATCATAGCCCAGCTGCTGCATCAGTCCTCTGAAAGCCACGATCGGAAACCCCACCACATTGAAGTAACAACCCTCGACCCTCTCGACGAACAGGGCGGCATGCCCCTGGATGCCATAAGAACCGGCTTTGTCATAAGGCTCGCTGGTATCTAAATACATATCGACATCTTTGCGTGACAGTTCACGAAAAAATACATGAGTTACTTCGGCACAGCTGAAAGTGCGAAAACCCTCGGCGTCAACGACTGATACCCCGGTAATTACACGATGCCGACGCCCGGAAAGCGAAAACAGCATTTCGGCCGCATGATCGCGGTCGCGCGGCTTCCCAAGAATGCTGTCGCCTTGCACGACAATGGTGTCAGCGCCAATCACCAGACCCTTACGCAAAGCACCCGAGGCATGAAAAGCCTTGAGCCCTGCCAGTTTGGCGGCAGCCTGTTCGGGCGTCATATCGGCAATGTCTGAGCGCTTTTCTTCGTAGGGCGAATCGATGACTTCAAAATCCATGCCGAGCCCGGCGAGAATTTCGCGACGGCGCGGCGATTTCGAAGCGAGATAGATGGGCGGCAGATTGTGTGACATCAGGGCGTTCTCCTTAACAGTTCCTGGGTGACTTTGGCGACGATAAGCCCGGAAGGCAGTGCCACCCAGATCATCAGTGCCAGGTGTAACCATATCGACATATTCGAAGCGAACATGAACTGTACTACGGCAAGTTGCGCAAAATTATTAACCAATGCACCAGAAACACTTAAAGTCGCCAGCCCGGCGGCGGGAAACAGCCGGCGTAGAATGGCCATGCTGGCCGCCGCGCTGGTTGCGCCGGCAAATGAGATGAGATGTAGCGGAGACAGCAAACTGCCCATAAAAAGTGCCGCCACTGCAGTTCTTAGCATCGCCACGCTCAATGCTGCCGATGCCGAAAGCCGTAAGAGCGCGTACAAAGTCATGGCATTGGCAAGACCTGGCTTTAACCACGGCAGAAAACGTGGCAGCGGCGATTCGACAACCTGCAGGGCTGCCGCAGAAGCGACCAGAACCGCAGTTAGTGTCAGCCGACCGGTAGCTCCGGCTGTTATGCCAGAAACCTGAGTTGTCGAGTGCTGCGCCGGGCGCGACTGTTCAGTCATTATCTGGTCACCGCATCGACTTTCTGACCGGTATTTACAAGCGGTTCAACGATAATACCGTTAGGCACGCAGATCAGGCTGGAGCTGTCGGTCCAGCCCATATTGACACAGGTTTTGCAGGGGCAGGCCGAAGATGAGATGCGAATTCTTTTGTCACTCCCCCACTCGATCACCGCCAGCCCGGTTCGCCCCTTGACTTCGACCGGCCGCGGCTGCGCCTGGTTGAAGACGAGTTCCTGCGGTGGCTCGGTAAGGATTCTAACTCGGCAGGCACCGTTGAAAGAATCGCTTCTGCCATGATGATGGCCGGCCCAGGCCAGCAGCGACACCGCCAGCAGCGCCAGCAATATCAGCCAGTCGTGCTTTCCGGCGAAAATTGGCGGTATGTTGTCTTTCATTGGGCTTCAGCCTGTCTGAAATATTGCCGGCCGGCGCGACTGAGATGAATTGTACCGGTCGAAGTAAGAAAAAGCACGGCAAGATTTCGCTCTTCGACCCATTTGAAAGCAATTTCCGGTGGCATCGCAAAAACTGCCGTGCTCAATGCATCGGCTGTCACCGGTTCGCTGGCAATAATAGTCACCGAAGAATAGTAATCGACAGGCCGGCCGCTGTGCGGGTTCATGATATGACCGTAACGCTTGCCATCGACAGTGATAAATCGCTCATAATCTCCAGATGTTGAGATCGCCAGCGGCGCACGCGACTCGACCAGCGCCAGAGTGCCGTTATCACGCGGATCGCGCACTGCGATGCGCCAGTTGCTGCTATCAGGCTTGCTGCCCTCAAACCAGATATCGCCGGCATCATCAATCAAAAAACCGCTACAACCAGATTCTCTGAGCACGCGCGCCGCCTTCTCGATGGCATAGCCGCCGGCAATGCCGCCAAGATCGATCAGGCTTCCCGAAGCCAGCTTAAAACCCTCTTCATTCTGCAGCAAAACCTGGCCGAGCCCACAGCGGTCGCGCAGCAGGCCGGCTATCTCATCCTCGCCGGGCAGGCGCCCTTCCCCCGAATAAAAGCCATAGGCCTTCTGCAGGCTGGCAAACGAAGGATCGAAATAGCCATCTGTCCTGGCAAAATAATCAGCCGCGATCTGCAGCAGTGGTGTCAGAGAAGATGCCGCGCCCAGGCTGCCATTGCGATTGAGCGCGCTCAATTCTGAATTCTCAAGATGAAACGAAGCCTTGCTCTCGACCTTGGCAAACTCGGCAAAAGCAGCATCAAGCTGTTTTTTGCTAATGACCGGGTATGCCCTGATCGAGATTATCGTATCCATCATCAGTCGGCTTTCAAACAGCGGCGCCTCCTGCTGCGGACTTTTCAGCAGCATAATCACGGCAGCAATTGCTGCGACTGTAAGTATAACTTTTACCCTGTTACCCGCCATAAATAAGCCTTATTCCAGCAAACCCAGCACCCGGCAGATATCACACACCTGCCGCGCATTAACGACACGCTGCTTTCTGCTGCCAGAAACAGCCTGTATAGGATACTTCGAAGCCGCCGGACAATCAACCGCCAACTTTTGCAACTTTGCAGAGTGTTGACATTGCGGCGGCCGGGATATAACCTTTTGATTAGATTGGGCATATAAATCTGACAACTGGATAGGACTGACGGGATGGAAAAACCTGAACTTCTGATTGCGGGCCTCTGTGTTCTGGCCATTGCAATATACTTTTTCTATCGCTGGTATGTACTGCGCAGAAAGATCATCGATATAATTGCGACGCCAACTTCAAAAATCAGCACGCTGCTCAATGCTAAACAGAATGCCGGCAACGTTGTCGAAGTAAAAGGCAAACTGGTTGCTGACAATGAGGTGCTCAAATCTCCTTATGCCAACAAGGACTGTGTTTATTACCATTCAGTCGAAAAAAACAAAATACGTGAGGTATCACAACCATCAGGGTCGCGCAGAAAACATGTTCGCGTTTACCTGGAAGTCTTTTCAGAAACAAAGAGCGACAAGAGATTTTTCATCGAGGACAATACCGGCCGGATTCCAATAGATCCTGAAGGAGCCGAAGTAGACGGCATGTTTGTTCACAAAACCATAGAACCAGTAGGCGGCGGCGATAGCTCAGGATTTTTCGGCAGCATGTTCGAACCCTGTGGCTCAAAGATAATAGCCGTATTGAAAGAAGAACAGATTCTGCCGGCCAACCGCAATGCTTACAGCATTGGCGAGCTGTTTGTCGGCAGCAAAGGCCCGTTTATCGGCGGATCTCCGGCAAAGGACAAAACCTTTTTCATTTCGCTCAAAACGGAAGAAGCGCTGGTTGGCGAAGGTCAGCGCGAGATGAACTTTCTCACCCTTGGCTGGGCCGCATTTGGCGCTGCTGGCCTTGCTCTTACGTTGATGGCATTCTAACCGACGAAACCAGGAAAATATGTTAAAGAAATTCTTCAGCTGCCGCGTCTGTCGGGGGATCACTTCACTGCTGCTGGCTGCCGTTATCTGGCTGCCAAACGCACATCGTTTTTTCGACCAGCCTGAGAGCAATTACATTGCCTCTGAAAAGGCGCCTCCCAAGGCCATGGCGATTGCCGGCCGCCACATAAGACTCTGGACCGACCCGGAGCTGCGCAAATTAGAACTTGAAAAAATGCGTTCACGCAATGCCGAGTGGGACTTCATGGCGCGTTGCTTTTTCGTATGGTCGCTGGCAAACATGGGCTTGCGCGATCCTTCGCTTACCAGCACGGTTCTGCCGGTAATGGACAGCATCATCGACGAAACGATCAAACTCGAAGAACAGAATGGCATACATTTTTTTCTGATGCCCTATTCGCGCATATCCGAATTCAAGCTGCAGCCTGAGCGTTCGATCTTCATCGATGGCGAGATCGCTCTGATGCTCGGCCTGCGCCGCCTGCTCGAAGAAAAACCCGAGTATAAAAAACTGCACCGCGACCGCATTGATATAATGCTTGAGCGCATGCAACAGAGCCCCGTTCTTTGTGCTGAAAGTTACCCTGACGAATCCTGGCTGTTCTGCAACAGCATTGCCCTGGCTTCGATCAAGGTCGGCGACTATCTCGACGGCACCGACCACTCAGAGTTCTTCGCGCGCTGGCTGGCAAGCGCCAGGGCAAACCTTATCGACAAAGAAACCGGCCTGCTGGTATCTTCGTTCGATTTTGAAGGCAAAAGAGTTGCAGACGGCCCGGAAGGCAGCACAATCTGGCTGGTAGCACACTGTCTCAAACTTATCGATCCTGAGTTTGCAGCCGAACAATACAATCTGGCCACGAAGCATCTCAGAACGAGCATGGGCTATTTTGGCTATGCTTATGAATGGCCTGGCGGCATCGGCCATGACGATGTCGATTCGGGGCCCATCATCCCGCTGCTCAATCTATCGGCCGGCTCGACCGGCCTTGCTTTCGTAGGCGCTGCCACTTTCGGCGACCGTGCCTATCTCGCGGCGCTTTACCGTTCGCTCGAACTCGGCGCTTTTCCGGTCTATGATGCTCTTGGCGTTAAATACTGTGCCAGCAATACCGTTGGCGATGCCGTGCTGCTTTACTCGATGGCACTCGGCCCAGCCTGGGAAAAAATCATGAAAGGCAGACCAACCGATGGACAGTAGCAAATTCAATCCGTTCAAGGCGAAACTCTTTTCGGGCTGGGGCTTTCTGTCGCGTGGTCTGCTGATGATCGCCGTATTCGCGCTGCTGCACCTGCTCGGACTGCGCGAGTATACCAGCTTCATCAGCGGCACCACCTCGGGCGGAACCGGCGATCTGCTTGGCATAACCTATTTTATTCTCTATTCAATGACAGTGTTCGTCGCCCCTGTTCTCATCATCGCGACAGCCTTCATGAAAATCCTCAGCCGCTACGCCGGCGTCGAGGATTAGCAAGGAGTTTTCAAATGGCTAGTGCTACATATAACTGGTATTCGCAGCTGATAAAGCCAAGCTGGTCGCCACCAGCATGGGTGTTTGGGCCGGTCTGGTCGGTGCTTTACGCGATAATCGCGGTATCGTTCGGGACCATATTTTACCGGGCGTATCAGCGGCAAATACCCCGTAGCGCTGCTGTGCCCTTTGCTCTGAACCTGGTGTTCAACTTTGCCTTTACACCGCTGCAGTTCGGGCTTAAAAACAACCTGCTGGCAGCAATCGATATTCTGCTTATTCTGGCAACGCTTATCTGGAGCCTTATCACCGCGTGGAAACACGTGCGCTGGGTTGCGCTTGCGAACATCCCCTACCTGCTCTGGGTAAGCTTCGCCACCGTCCTGCAGCTCACCATCACCTGGCTGAACCTAGACCGCTGACTAGCGATCAGGTGGGTTTGTTGGCGTCTATCTGTTTTTGCAGGTCTCTTGCCAGCTCCTGCGCCTGCTGAATTTTATCAAATTTCATTGCCTGCGCAAGCTCGTCGCGACATCTTGAAGCCAGTATCTCGCCCAGGCAAAAACCCTGTGCCGCAGCGAGATTGAACCAGGCGTGTGCCCGGATAACATCCTGCTCTAAGCCAAGTCCCTTGGCATAAAAACTCGCGAGCATGAACTGCGACAAAGCGACTCCCTGTCGGGCGGCAATCTGGTAACATTTTGCCGCTTCCTGGTGATCCTGTTTAGTCCCTTCACCCTTGGCATACATATTACCCAGCTGTTGCCAGGCTATGGCGCTTCCTTGCTCTGCCGCCATCTGCAACCATTTCAGAGCTTCGCCCTCATCCTTCTTTACTCCTTCGCCACTACCCAGCATTTCAGCAAGGCGCATCTGAGCTGCAACATTGCCCTGTCTTGCCGCCTCGCGATATCTCTGCACGGCGAGACCAGCGTTCTTTTTTACGCCCTCACCCATTTCATGCATCTGCGCCAGTGCATATTGCGCTTTTTCTTCCCCGTTATCAGCTGCCTTGCCGAACCAGCCAGCTGCTTCAACCAGATTTACTTCAGCGCCACGGCCATAGTAATACATATTGCCAAGCTTGAGCTGAGCTATCGAATAACCGCGTTCAGCAGCAAGGCGGAACCAGCTCAAAGCCTCCTTGTAATCCTGCAAAACGCCCTCACCGTTGTAATACATCTGGCCAATATTGAACTGGGCAACAGCGTCACCCTGGCCGGCAGCCATGCGATACCATTTGAGTGCCTGCTGAAAATCCTGTTTCCCGCCAACTCCTTTAGCGCACACGGCGCCCAGCAAAGTCTGCGCCAAAGCATCACCTTTTTCGGCGAGTTCCTGGAGCTTTTCGACCTCGACAGTTCCACTCATAACCACACCTCTATTTTTTATCTATTTTGTAATTTTACCACAATCCTGACTGTTGCAACATCTTATCAGGTTGAATTTTGCTTTTGGGGTATTGACAAATTGCGGGGTTATGAATATTATTTAGTCACAGGTCGCAATTTGTAATGGCGCGGCCAGCCTCGACACCGGGAGGTACAAATTTATGACTGCAGGAATAAACAAAAGCTGATTTTTTAACAGCCCATTTCCGCGCGTCTTCCGGTTGTGTGAGAGAAAGCTCCAAAGAGATTCATAAGCTCTTGTGTTGCACCCCAAATGATCTTTTCATGCACCGCGACGTTCCCGGTGTTCTGCCAGCCCAAAACTGACAAGCGACACCCCGGCACATCAAAACAGGAACAATCAACAAATGCATTCCGACCTTAAAAGCTTTGGTTTCAGCTTCTTTCAGGAGCAGCACCGACTCGAAAATCAAATTGAAATGGAAAAAATCGCGCGCGTCATCTCTGATTCGCATGAAATCTACCTGTTACAGACTAACAGTAGCGTCTGTCGCGGAACGATGACCGGCAAAATGCGTTTCAACGCAGAAAACCGGCGTGATCTGCCGGCGGTAGGCGACTGGGTCGTCATCTCAAAACCCGATGCACACAGCGCGGTGATCGAAGAAGTGTTTCCGCGGCGCACCAGTCTGTGCCGATCTGCCGTTCTGGCAAAGTCAACCAGCACCCAGGCCGACGTTCAGATCATCGCGGCCAATGTCGATCTGGTCTTCGTCGTTATCGCGGTTGACCGCGATTTCAGTATCAACCGCATCGACCGCTATCTCGCGCTGATTCTAGAGAGTGGCGCACTGCCGGCAGTTCTGCTCAACAAGTGTGACCTGACCGATGAAGACACCTGGAAATCTCAGCAAAATCTGCTGTATAAACGTCATCCCGGTGTCGAAGTCATTGCCACCAGCCTGGTGAGTGGTCTGGGCCTCGATCTGCTCAAATCTGCCGTTTTGCCGGCGCAGACCTGCTGTTTCGTCGGTTCATCAGGCGTCGGCAAATCTTCGCTGATCAATTATTTTGCCGGCGAAGAGCTGATAACCACCTCTGAAATCAGCGAAGCCAACTTGCGCGGCCGCCACACGACGACCAGTCGCCATCTGCATCTGCTGCCTTCCGGCATGCTGCTGCTCGACACGCCCGGCATGCGCGAAATCGCCATGTCAGACGCCAGCAGCGGTGTCGGTGAAGCATTTGCGTTTATCGAAGAAATCGCTTTGAAATGCCGCTTCACCGATTGTCGTCACGTCGATGAACCCGGTTGTGCTGTTATCGAGGCAATAGAACAAGGCGAACTCGATTATGAGACTCTGAACAGCTACAAAAAGCTTCTGCGCGAGTCTGCCAGATTTGAGAAAAAAATCAACGAAAAGCGTCGCACCGATCGCGCTTTCGGCAAAATGGCACGTGAGGTCCTCAAAGTAAAAAAACAACTCAAAGGCTGCTGATTTAGCGGTTGACTAAGCCAATAACACGTTGTACGCTGTATGTGCGATGCTTGCGAAGGCAGCGGCGATATATGCATGCGAGCTTTGCTAACGCTTGTAATATCGCGAACCGGAGGACGGGATTGCTTTTTAGTAAGCTTGTTAATAGAGGAAACCGCCATGAAATGCCCAAAATGCGAAGGTTACATGAACGACAGCACACCGGTATGTGAAGGCTGCGGCTTTGACATACACGAATTCGACGAGGTTCTGCAGACGCCGACAGAACGCGATGGCCTGGTGACCGACTGGGCTGGAGCCTTGAGCGAAGAGGGCCGCGAGCGCATAAATGCGCGGCTACAGGCTTTCTGTGAACAGACCGGCCTGGATTACTGTCTGGTCACGCTCGATTCATCCGCGCCACAGTCGCCGCGCGAGTTTGTGTTCTGGCTGTTCAACCGCTGGCAGATTGGCGGCGAGGAGCATCTTGGCGTGCTGGTTCTTCTGGCCATGGCCGAGCGCCGTGTCGAAGTCGAAGTCGGCCACATGCTGGAAAAATATGTTAGCGACGACGAAGCTGCCGGCGTTCTCGAACATCACGCCGTGCCCTTCCTGAAAAAGGGCGATTTCGACAACGGCCTTTACCATTCGCTCGACATGCTGGCACGCATAATCGAGCATGGTGTGAGCGAGGAGAAAGCCAATGAAACTGCGAACTAGCGGCTTATTCTACAGCATTCTCGTATTACTGCTGCTGACTTTTGCCGGCGACACGGCCTTTACTCGTGACATGCCAATAAGGCGGGTTCCCCTCAACGATGAGATGGGCCTGCTCGACGATCAGATGGCGGTAGAGGTAAAACGAATCAGCCAGCTGCTCTACCGCGATTTTAAGAGTGAAATGGCGGTTCTGATTATTCGTTCGACCGATGGCGTAAACCATAACGACTATGCCCTGCGCGTATTCAATCACTGGACACTCGGGCAGGCCGGCATTGACAACGGCATGCTGATCCTGTTCGCAATAGATGACCGCCGCGTCGAAATCATGCCAGGCACCCGCTACAAAAGCAGGTTCAACAGTGCGTTCTGCAACAGCCTGATGACAAGCCATGTCGTGCCGGAAATGAAGGCAGGAAGACCAGCACAGGGTGTTCTGGTTGCGGCCCGCGAAGTGGCTGCAGAAATAAGGCGAATCGAAGAAGGCAATGGCGCAACCAGCAGCTCTTCAGTGGGAGAATCGACACCTGGCACCAGTCAGAGCAGCTCCAGCACCGGAAGCAAAAATTACAGCGGCAGTTCAAGGAGTTCGAGAAGCTCAGGCAGTGGCAATTCTGGCTCTTCGGGATATGACAGCTCTTCCGCCAGCAGCTACACTAATCCCTTTAAAAACCCGATAGTACGCTTCATTCTCTACATCTTGATGGCAATCTGGATCGCCGGCGGCATATTTTATTACTACATGACTTTCAGCAAAGGCACGCTGCTGATGAGCCCATGGCTGTTCATCCTGCTCATGCTGCTGTCCGGATTTATAATCGCTGTTGTCGCCAGCAAAGCCTTCGACATTGCCGATAACACGCTCGATCAGGTAGCTTCGGGTAGCGGCGGCGCCTCGCTGCTCGGCTTTCTCTGGTGTTTTTCCCATATCTGTCCGCGCTGTAACAAGTATATGAATGTACATAAACGCACATTGCACTATGCGACTTACTATTCATCGGGCCTTGGCGAAAAAACCGAGCATTGCGACCATTGTGGATATCATCGGGTCAGCACCTACACCATTCCGCGCAAAACGAGAAGCTCAAGCAGTTCCAGCAGTTCCGGCGGCGGCGGGCGCTCTTCCGGTGG
>PGYA01000031.1:0-52831 GCA_002839435.1 Candidatus Riflebacteria bacterium HGW-Riflebacteria-2
CTTGCCGTTTTCGAGCTGCGGTTCCTGCGGCACAAAGCCAACGCGGTAGCCGCGACAGAGCTCGGCCTGGCCGCGGAATTCTTTGTCGATGCCGGCCATGATGCGCAGCACGGTGCTCTTACCGGCGCCGTTGGCACCGACAATGCCAATCTTGGCGCCGGGGTAGAAGCACAGGTTGATATCCTTGAGAACCTGGCGGGTGCCATAGAACTTGTTGAGTCCGAGCATGGTAAAGATATATTTTTCAGCCATAAGCCCTCTTTCGTGAGTTAATTTACCGGCTGATTCTACCTTAAAACCATGGCAGCGACAAGCTCAAAACTCTATATCGGCAACCGTGAAAGTCTCCTTGTTTCCGGTCAGACGCAGCGTGACTGAGCGCAGCTTTTCGTTCTCGCGGCCGTAATTGGAGAACAGATCGACCTGGAGTGTAACGGCACCAGCGACCTTCTGCGAGCGGCTGCCGTAAAAGTTGGTCTTAACCTCATACATGCCGTGACGAGCCTTTTTGATCATGTATTCTTCGGGGCCATAGCCCTGAGTGAAATCACGCGAAACGAGGCCACCGATCTGGGTGCGCGGGTAGCTGTAGAAAGCCTTTTCACCGCTCGGTTCCATAACCCAGAGATCCATGTCGGTCAAATCGGCATCCCAGGTCATGACAATGCGCAGATCGACATCAATCGGCTTAATCAGACGTTCGTCTACCTTGAAATCCTTAATCCCATTGCGTTTGCCCTTAACAATCATGTTGTTGAGCTCTTCCAGCGCAATAACTTCGATTTCAGGGAAGCGGCCATCCCATTTTTTGAGCACTACTTCGTAGAGCAATTCGACCGCGCGAACATATTCACCCATACGCCCGAGAACAAGTGCGAGATCGCGATATGACTGTGGCTCTTCGCGGCGCATTTCCAGCACTTCCTCAAAAATGGCGGCGCTGATAGCCAGTTCGTCAATCTGCGCCAGGCGATGTGCCAGAACTCGCATCAAAGCTGGGTTTTCCAGCTCAAGTTCGGCGATATTCGAAAGAACCTGCAGCGCTGTATCCTTATGCTTGAGATCGAGAAAGACGTCGGCACAATCGAGATAAAAGGCCGGCGACATGAGATATTCGGCTTTTTCATCGAGATAGGCTGAATATGGGTCTTTTGCCGCCTTGATCTTTTTAACATAAGGTGTGTCAGGCTGCCAGGGCTTGATGGCAACGCCGGGATTAACCGGACGTGAAGATGAGCTTTCTTCTTTATCCATGGCTTTCGACGACTCACGTGACATCATGGGAACCGGCGCACGAGATTCCATTGCAGGTTCAACTTGCACACTGAGTGATTCGTCATCAAAATCGGCACTGCCGGCGTCTGATTCGACCTCTTCCAGCCTGTCCATCGCTGAACCTGGCGCTGTCCGGTTCATGCTGTCGCCATTGCGTGAGCTGGAATCGCCCAGCACACCTCCCTGTGACCTGCTTTTTTTCTTTTCCGGGTTAGATACTTCAGCCTTGCTGAAATCGGTATTCCACCAGCGCAAGCGGTCTTCCCACATGGCGATTACTGTTACCAGCTTATCGTCGCGCGTCTTTGCCAAAGCGGCATCTTCTTTTTCGAGCACATCAAAATACTGCTGGCGCCATTCTGGCTGCGAAGCTGGTGGAACCACGCGATGTTCGAGATACTGATCGATTGTTTCGAGCACCAGCAGAGAAGTAAACTCATTCACTATCGAATGTTTCTTACTCAGGGCGACGATTTCGCTATGGTGTTTGTCTTTCTGCGCCATCAGTTCATCGATTTTACGACTGGCCCAGAAACGCCTCAAGAATTCACCATTCACGGCATCGCTCTTTTTAATCGTGAATTTGCGATCGACATTGTCCGCATCATTCCCGCCGAACTGTAGCGACAGCTCAGATTCGTCCTTATCGAGGGTGCCGGCCAGCATGAAATGCGGGTGCACCGGCACCACCCCGGCCGGGTAGATTTCGCCAAGACCGGTGCCGGCCCTGCGATTGACCAAACCGAAAAATGCAGCGCCAACAAGCTTCACTGCGCGATCGTTGTCGAGGTTTTTGAGATTGAGCAGAGCACCGCCGGTTTTGCGGCAGAGAGTCTGAAGGAAACCATAATCAGCACCATCGCTGCTGGCCAGAGCATAAACCGGTGCATCGAGCGCCGGCGCGACAGCGCGACCGAAGGTGTTGAGACCGTCTGAGATAAGCAGATAGAAGTCAGGTTTTTTCACGCCTTCGCCAAGTCCGGCAAAAGAAGTGCCGCCGTCGAACCTGATCGCATCGATATGGTCGAGCAAAGCCTTTGCATCGCCGCGGGCAAGTGAAAATGTTACTGACTTGCCTGGTTTGTTACGAAATTCGATGAATTCTACCTCGAACTTGCCAGCAACACGCTCCGAGGCCAGCAGCGAAGAGACAAATTTCTTTTCGTTAGCGAGATCGCGTTTTGCCGCTGACCCGGAAGCATCAAAAAGCACGACGATACGTTCGGCGGGTTTGGCAGGACTGGCACCACGGCGGGCAATAACTCCCTGTACACTGAAATAATACTGGCCGTCAGACGACTTCTCAACGAATACCGAACCGGTTTCTGGCAGCGGCACATCGACGAACAACTCTGATTTCACTTCCTGTGCGCTGACCGCAACCTCGCTGAACCAGCCTGACTGCATGCGACTGAAAGCTGACGGCTGCAGACCTTCGATCTTGATCTTCGGCTGCTGGTCAGTGCTGAGCACTTCGACACGCAGACTGAAACGTTCGGTGGCACGGCTCAACTGCAGCGGCACACGATAGCGGGCGCTCGCATCATCGATCGCCAGTTCCGTAAGATAAGTGACCTGCACGATCCGATAGCCTCTCGGATTTAGCGGATAAACCCTGGTCTTGAAATTGTTGCCCTTGACCTTCTCAACCAGGCCGGGATCAACGCCCTTGCGCACTTCAGTCTCGAAAATTTCGCGGGCTTTCTGCTTTTCAACCGCGACGCCTTCGACCAAATTACCGTTAACATCAAGAGCATAGCCTGATACGACAGCGCCTTCGGGCATCGGGAACTCGAGTTCACCCTCGAGCACCCGTGAATTCGGGTTGTAAAATTTCATGGTCATGGTCGATTCAGCCAGATGCCCGAAAATGCGCACGCGCATGGCGAGATCGGCCAATCTGACCGGCTCTTCTGCGGCATTTTTGACCTGTATAACTGGAATCTGCGCCGGTAAAGCCACAGCAAGACAAATAAAAGCCATTAATAACAGAATCTTTTTCATAACAACCCCTCCCGCAAACATAAGTGGTTCGTTCAATATCTATACCAACGCAAAATGCCGGCGCCGGATTCGAAAATTATGCTCAACGGTCAGCCATGGCTGCCAGAGCGATTGCATCGTGTCGGGCACCGAGAATCTGCTCGAAAAGACCAATTCGATAGAAAGCGGCCAGCGACAGTTTTTCGTCAGCGGCTCCGAGCATGTATACCTGCTTGTGGCGAAAATGATAAAACAGAAAAAGCCGGCGCGTCCGTTCATCTCTGAATTTTTCGAGTAAATCCTGATAGCCGGCAAGAAGGCGCTCGATATTCTCGATTTTCACCAGCACTCTTTTTTCGGTGACAAACCTGTCAATTGCCTGATTCAGTGTAAAGTTACGCAGCAGCTGCGCCCGAAAATTCTCTCCATAATGCCTGAACAAAATGAGTGCAGCCAGACCGCGAAGCGCCGGATTAGAGCTTTTCATGGCGGCCTCGATCGGCCGCAGAGCCGGGCCTTCTGGCTTGCGATCGAGATAGACGCAGATGCCGTTCATTAACCGCACCTCGTGTTCGCTGAGAGTAAGAGCAACTACCCGCGACGAATCGGCAACGAGCAGACCCAGCAGCATTGTTACTATAAACAGTGGTTTAATCAAGTTCTTCATAGGGGTAGCATACCGTTATAACCTTGGGAATTTCAGTGTCTTTAACTACAACTTTTATAAAATCACCGTTGAACCGCTCACCAATAATGGCCAGCTTTTCACCGTCCCGTTCTGACCAACGCCTGGCCACACGACCATTCAGAATCGCGTCTTCGACCTGTCTGATAAAGATATCACGAGCCAGCATCTGATCGTATGCATGTCTGGTCATCTCATATTCACCCGCTTTGACGTAACGGGCAATCCTGCGCCGTCCCATCTTCTTACCTTCCCTGATCGAGATCCTTGAACAAATGGCCGCGTTGTGCACTGCCATCACAATTCAGCCAGGCATCAGAGACCGGTTCTGGCGCCTGCATAGAATCGAGTTCGCCAAACAGTTCGTGCCTGACACGTTCATCGCGCGCCGCGACTGCCGGCTTTTCCGAGAAAAAATCATTGAACAGACCAACCATGACTTCGGCAATGCCTTCTTCCTTGCTCTTTTGTTCCTCTTCGTCGTCATACCAGATCATATCTTTCTCCTTGCTCTTGTCTGTTTCCACCAAAACGGGTGTTGGTTCAAGCACAGCAGCGCCGGATGCCGACGCGACGAACTCGGCCGGCATTTCTTCTTCGCCTGCAACAGCAAGCCCTCCGCCGCTATATTCGCGATCGAGGCCAGACTCAAACGGCGCAACGCCAACGTCTTCATCGGCTTCGGCCAAGGGCTCTTCATAAGCATACTCTACCGCATCTTCAACAGCCTCGGCCAAGGGCTCTTCATAAGCATACTCTACCGCATCTTCAACAGTCTCGGCCAAGGCCTCTTCATCAGCATACTCTGCCGCATCTTCAACCGCCTCGGCACAAGTCTCTTCGACTGTCTCTTCGACAAAATCACTCCTGAGCCCCGACTTGATTACCGGGCGTTCTTCAGGAACGGGTGTACTGTCTACAATAGCCGCTTCTTGCTTCTCTTCACTTTCCTGGGCTTTACCGGCTCTGGCCGGCCGCCCCTTGATCTTGCCCCGTATTTCGAGGGCCGAAGCACAGCCGGGAACAAGCTCGAGAAGATTTTCGGCATAGAGAAGCGCCTTGTCGTATTTGCCAACCCGGTAGCAGCTTTTCATGAGCAGAGTGAAAAGCGTGATGCGCTTGCTGCGCTCATAGACTGAGCCAAAGCAGCTTTCGAGAGATCCTATGGCCAGGGAAGGAAACACCTTTGACAGCAGCGTAATCCGCCACCAGTATGTCGATTCAAACCATGAAAAGAAAGGTACGATCAATTTGATCAACAACAGAAAAACGACCAACAGAACAATAACGGCAACTGGCCGGCCATCGCCATGCACCCAGAGCAGCAGGCCTGGCCAGCGCAGGCTGACATCGCCAGGTTTGAGTTCAGCGGCAACCTTGTAATGTTCGCGCGCAGCGGCAAATTTGTTCTCGGCGAGGTCGAGGCGCATCAACACGTAACTTGCGTAGAAACTGCGGCCGGCCCGCCGCTTGATTTCAAGGGCCGCGGCACGCAGTTGTGCAGAATCGATGTAGCCAGTCACAAAATTGACCATCAGCCGCATTTCCCATATCTGTACAAGCGTTTCGAGCGAATTCATCAGACCGGGATTACGATTCAGGAACAATCGCAGTTTTGCATATTCGCCT
The DNA here is from genome assembly GCA_002839435.1 of Candidatus Riflebacteria bacterium HGW-Riflebacteria-2. Taxonomy (GTDB): domain Bacteria; phylum Muiribacteriota; class Ozemobacteria; order Ozemobacterales; family Ozemobacteraceae; genus Rifleibacterium. The sequence continues at coordinate 5,573 of PGYA01000031.1, forward strand.
TTTCTGAAAAGTATTTCGGCCTCGGCAAAGCGTTCTTCTGACTTCAGGCGTGAAAAAGCGATTTCTTCGTCAACATCTGCCAGCTTAAGAGCGTAAGCTGGATCGTTTTTCAGCATGAGTATTTCACGCAGACACAGGCTCATTTTAAGTAGATCTTCTTCTTTCTCGGCAACGCGCAGTTCGGCTTCAAGCCGGCGAATTTTCAACTGCACCCGATCAGCTTCCTTTAAGGCAGCTCCGACCGGGCGCTGGCGAGCTTCTTCCACCTGCTCAACCACCCTGCGCGCGAAAAAGTTATTCGGATCGAGACTGAACACTTCATCAGCATAGCGCTTTGCCTCATCAAAACTTTTGCGAATCAGTGCATCATTGGCCTGAACCAGTATTTTGTCTATACGTTCGGCTCTCTCAAGAAGCCGATACATTTCGTCAAGACCTGAATAGGTGGGATCGAAATTGCGCACTCGATCAAGACAGGCTCTGGCAGACGAAAGATTGCCAAGAGCCATTTCGACCTCGGCAAACCTGAGAATCTTAACTGCCTTGGCATCAGCCACCAGTCTGGCATCGTCCAGCTTCTGCTGTAAAGCCTTTGATTCAGGCGCAAGCCCGGCAAATATCTGCGCGATCTGAAGACGGTAGAGAACCTGCTCATCGCGAACCAGCTCGATGTCGAGTTTTGCAAGAATATCGCGCCAGTCCTGGCTTATCGCCACCGGCAAGCCATCATGCACCGCATCAAGAAATGCCTGCCCCGAAACTATCAGATTCTGTGAGCCAGGCATCGCCATGCTGGCTTTCATCAGCAACAGCCAGTCACCGGCATCTGCGACACCCAGACCACAGATTTCGCTCTGCAACCTGTGAAATTCGCCCAGCTCATCGGACGTCAGTTCAGTTACCGGTCGGCCGGAACAGATGTCGGCTGTCTCTGACGCCAGAGTTTGCCGCAAGATCAGTTCGCTGTCAGGCAAATTCAGACGACCCAGAACACAAAGCCTCAGAAGACGCAATGATTCGGAACGATTGCCGGACTTAACAGCGAGCTCGGCTTCAACCCAGAGACTGTCGTCTTCGGTCGAGCTTGCCAAAGCTAAACCCGCTGACAAAAGCACTAAAAAAAGCGCTACCAGCAGCAATCCAACCTTACGTGCTATCATAGAGTTCTTCTGCCAGCCTGAATTCACAGTATTTTTACAAGCTTAGTATAACTGCTTGTTAATCCTCAAAAAACATTTTATCATAAGCAAAGACAATTCAGCATTATTTGTCCGAGAGCCGGAGGGGAAAATGGGCGTTAAGTTTTCCGTATTCAACGGAATGACCAGACAGAACAAGATAAACGCACTGATCAATATCAGACAGAGCGAAATGAAGGACAAGTCTGATTACTATCTTGCTCTGCATGCGATGCTTGATGAAGACATGCAGATAGTCATGGCGGCGAAGATGGCTGCCAGCAATTTCAACAAGCAGAGTTGGTACATTGATTTCGGGAAAGTGAGCTCATCTGAGCTGAAGAAAAAGATTGCTGAATATTTCAGCGAAAGCATCGGATTTGGCCCTGTTCTATGTGATATCCCAGATGTTGTTCCGAGTCTTCTCGCCCAGAATCTGCAAAAGCGGCAGAAAAGATTCGAAATGATGCAGGAATGGGACGGCCCCTTCCCGACAACAGCCAGAATTCTCAATACCCTGCGCGAAGATACCCAGCAGCTTCTGCAAAACAATCTGCGCAAGGACGAAAAGATCGAAAAGTGCTGGATATGTCTCTACAACGAAGGCCTGCAACCATTCAGGGATTGCCAGCGTTCGCTCGACAGCAACGCTGCCACAACGCTGGTCAACCTCAGCCGCATTCTCAATCCTGGCCAGATTTCGCCTGCTCTCGAGCAGATGTTTTCGAAAACTGACCGGCCGATTTATCTGCTGGCGATACTTACCAGCAAACGCTGCCTGCTGTTCCTGCGCGATGAACTGAGAACCTCGCAGGCCGCGGTGCTCGGATTCTACCTGCAGCAGGTTCAGAGCGTGCAGACGCTCAACGAGGCGGGCACTGTCAGTGTCGAAATCGAAACGCCGCAGGATATTTTCCGACTGCCACACATGTTCGCTGATGACGCGCACGAAGCTGGCAACATTATACGTGAAAAGACAATCGAAGCTATCGAAGCTCAGGAAGAATTCATCGACCGCGACTTCGAAAAGGAGCTGAAGAAGCTCGACATGCTCTTTAAGGCCAAGGCAGTTAAGAACAGCGAGTACATTTTCCGCAAATCGCGACTACAGAAAATGGAACTCGAAAAGTTTTCTGACGCTAACGTTGAACTGCTACTGGCCAAGAGACTGTCCGAAGACGGCATGGCCGATAAATTCGATGAGCAGCTGATGAAGAAGTTCACCTCTGAAAAAACCGTCATGTTTACCGACATTGTTGGTTTCTCGTCAAAGGCATCGCAGAAAATGCTGCTCGACACCATGACCCTGCTCGCCGTGCATGACAAGCTGCTGGTGCCTATATTCAGAAAATATGACGGAACCCTGATAAAAAAAATCGGTGATGCTCTGATGATACGCTTCGACGAGGCCATGAAAGCCTGTAATGCTGCGCGAGAGATGCAGGCCGAGCTATTTGCGTTCAACAAGCGCAGCAAAGAGAAAATTTTTATCAGAATCGGCGTCAACACAGGAACAGTTTTTGTCAAAAATGAAGATGTCTTTGGCGAAGCGGTAAATATCGCCGCCCGCATGGAGACTCTCGCAAAACCAGGCCGCATTTTTATAACCGAAACCACCATGGAACAGTTGTCTGGCCGCATACCCTGTGCCGACATGGGCTTTCATCAGGTCAAGGGCAAAAATGAGCCGTTGCACGTATTTGCAATCAAAGACAACGCAAATTCTGATGAAATGGCTGAAATGGCCGCACAATACATGCAAGAAGCAGGGATAAAGCAGGGCGAGCACCTGGCCGAACCGGCAACCGCCTCACCGCCAGCGACGCCGAGCAAACCATCGGCCGACAACGGACTCCCAGATCTCACCGGCCTGCTGCCTGCTGATATGATTTCAGCTGAACAGCAGAAGCAACCAATGCCGACGGCAACAAGTCCTCAAACACCTGTTACGCCGGTCGATCCACAGTTACAGATGCTACAGGCAATAGATCAGGCAAGAGCCAGTTACATCGATGCAGTCAAACAGGGTGACAGACGTAACCCTGATCTCGAAGACTGGTTCGCCCGTTTCGAAGAATTCCTGCGCCCGCAGTTTGAAAACAAGTGAGCGCCAACCAGCTTCTTAATTATTAATCAGCGCAGCGACAATCACAGTCGAAATTGAATCAATATTATGCAAAACCCGGATAAACCAGAGAACAAAGACGCACCTGAACCAGCAGAAGATGATGTTTACAAGCGTCTTAATGCTTTTCGACCGCCTGAATGCAAATTGAAGAAACACCCGTGCAAAGACTGCTTCAACTGCCTTTTCTGCAGTGACGCACGCTGCGAAATCTGTCTCAAAAGCAAGTCATGCCATGACAACGAAAAAAAAGACGACAAAAGTTCAGAATGAGTCCGGGTTTTATTGCACTTTCGCAACAGAATTTGGGCCGGCGGCCATCGCCTGGCGACAGAGTGGCATCGTCGCTCTGCTGCTGCCAGAAACTTCACAGGCCTGCCTGAAACGCCGGATTAAGCAGAACTTTGCCGACTACTGCGAAACACAGCCATCTTTGCCAGTCGGCAAGGCCATAAAACAGATTCAACTTTATTTTGCCGGGCAACCCTCTAATTTTAAGAGCATCAGCATTGATCTGACTGAATGCACGCCTTTCTGCCGGACAGTATATGAACAACTGCGTCAGGTTACTGCCGGCGCGACTACTTCATATAAAAATCTGGCCACAGCCTGCGACAAACCTGCCGCCGCACGCGCCATCGGCCTTGCCGCCGGCAAAAACCCTGTGCCCCTGCTGATTCCCTGCCATCGCGTTGTTAACGCGGACGGACGCCTCGGCGGTTTTTCGGCCGGTGGCGGTATTCCCCTGAAAGCCCGCATGCTGAGGCTTGAAGGTCATGCGATCGAAGAAAAGCCGGTCTGGCGAGTCAGACCACCACTGCTGATAAGCGATTGCAACCTCGACGCCGTCTTGCGCCATCTCAGTCGAGCAGACAGCGATCTCGGTGATCTGATCAGAGTTGCACCGCGGTTCAATCTTGAATTCAACCCGGATACCTCGATATTTCAGGCGCTGCTCGAAGCAATCGTCTTTCAACAGCTGACCGGCAAGGCGGCGGCAACCATCTACCGTCGAGTACTTGCGCTGTTTTCCGGCAAAACCAGCGTTACCGCCCTTGATATTATTCGAGCCGATGAAGATGAACTGCGCTCGGCCGGCCTTTCTCAGAACAAGGTGCTGGCGATCAAGGATCTCGCAAATTTTGCGGTTTCCGGCAAATTGCCTGACCATGATCAGATGCGGCTGATGTCAAATGCCGAGATTATCAGCCGCCTCACCCACATTCGCGGAATCGGCCGCTGGACCGTTGAAATGCTGCTGATATTCAAGCTCGGCCGCGCTGACGTCATGGCAGCCGATGACTACGGTCTGCGCAAAGGCCTTGCCGCAATCAGGCACAGCAAAGAGCTGCCAACGCCATCAGAACTGACGCGTCAGGCCGAGGCCTGGCAGCCCTACCGCTCTGTTGCCAGCTGGTATCTCTGGCGCGCCGCTGAAAACTACCGGATAGATTGATAATCAGCGGCGGCCAGATTGGGTCGTCCTTGCCGACAGCTTACTTTCGCAATACGAATACGTGTGCCGGTTCGTTATTCGGATCGAGCTCGACATAGTTCTTCGAACCGTACCACAGATAGCGCCTGTCAGTCAGCAGGTCATGCATCTGGTAACCCTGCTCTGAAGTCAGGCCAAAATGTTCGAGCGGAATATGAACGAATGCTGAATGTCTGATATGCGGATCGAGGTTGACCACGACAAGTATATGATTGTCGCCACAGGATTTGCCGTAGAACAGTATGCGGTCGTTATCGGATGCGAAGAACTTCAGATTGTCATATTCCTGCAACGCAGGATGCTCGCGGCGAATCTGATTGAGCCTGGTGATCAAGTCGCAGATGTTGCCCGGAGCGTTCCAGTCGCGGGTTCTAATTTCGTATTTATCGCTGTGCATGTATTCTTCTTTGCCAGGCACCGGAATGCCTTCGCACAGTTCAAAGCCCTGGAAGATACCATAAACAGTCGACAGCGTAGCAGCGAGAACAGCTCTGATCTTGTAGGCGGGTCGCCCGCCACCCTGAAGGAAAGTCGGGAAAATATCTGGCGTGTTGGTGAACAGATTGGCACGATAGAAATCCGATTCGGGCGGAGTTGTCAGTTCAGTGAAATATTCGATCAGTTCGGCGCCGGTATTGCGCCAGGTGAAATAGCTGTATGACTGGGTAAAACCAAGCTTGGCGAGCGCTTTCATGACCTTCGGGCGGGTAAACGCTTCTGCCAGAAAAACTGCATCAGGGTATTTCTTCTGCACTTCGGCAATAACCCAGTGCCAGAAGGCAAAGGGCTTGGTATGAGGATTATCGACCCGGAAAATCTTGACGCCACGCCGTGCCCAGAACAGGAAAATGCGCAGCATTTCCTTCCAGATATTCTTGTAATCAGCTGATTCAAAGTTTATCGGGTAGATATCTTCATATTTTTTCGGCGGATTTTCGGCAAACTTGATGCTGCCGTCTGGACGATGGCTGAACCAGTCTGGATGCTGCTTGAGATAGGGATGATCTGGCGAACAGTTGATGGCGAAATCGAGGGCAATTTCGATGCCGTGCTTCGCTGCCGCCTCTACCAGTTCGGCGAAATCGTCGAAGTTGCCGAGAGCCGGTTCGATCGCATCATGACCGCCAAAATGGTTGCCGATCGAATAAGGGCAACCGGGATCTTCGGGTGCACAGACAAGACTGTTGTTGGGCCCTTTGCGCTTGCTGAAACCAACCGGGTGAATGGGCGGAAAGTAAAGCACATCGAAGCCCAGCGCAGCAATATGCGGCAGACGTTTAATAACGTCTTTGAAAGTGCCATGCCTGCCGGGTTCAAAAGCACATGATCTGGGAAAACATTCATACCAGGCGGCAAATCGCGCCTTAACGCGTTCGACCTGTACACAAAAGGGCTGACTTTCGACGCGGGTAGCCGGATCAGGGTTTTGCGCGAGCAGTTCAACCAGGCGATCGTTGCTGAGAATATTCCATTTCTGCAGGTCGTCTCCCTCTTTTTCAGCTTTCACCAGAGCTTTTTTGAGCTGGTCGCGACCAACCGGCGTCAGCCATGAACCGTAAGTCCTGGCCAGGGCAATGCCTTCGAGCAGATCTGAAGCAAAATCGGTGGCAGCCTCAACTTTTTTACGCGTATCAAAAACCCAGCTGCCGTAATCTTCACAATAAGCCACGATCTTGTATTCGTAAATTCCAACCTGCTCGACCTTGAAACTGGTTTCCCAGAGATCGAGGCCGGGGTTGCTGCAACGCATTTCGACCTTGTTCCAGTTTTTCTTTTTCTGGTTGCGGTATTCTACCCAGACGGCGATCTTGTCGTGGCCATCGCGAAAAATATCGGCAACTACCGGGACTTCATCGCCGACTTCACGTTTAAGCGGATAAAGACCGGCATCGACTGTCGGTCTGACATTCTCTATCAATACGCGTTTGCGGTTTCTGGTCATGCTATTTTCCCTTGATCAATGATTTGTAGAGATCGACAGTCTGCGCCGCGATTGACTTCCAGCTGAAGGTTTCCTCGACGCGACGGCGGCCAGCGGCTGCCATGCTTTTGCGCTTCTGCGGATCAGCCATTAGTTTATTGATTTCGTTGGCGAGATCGCGCGCGAAAACATCGGGGTTAAGCGCTTCGAACGGCGATTCACTCATCTGCTCGAGTGACACCAGGCGGCCAGTGACATCATCGATGACCACCTCGGGAATACCGCCAACAGCGCTGGCCACGACCGGGGTACCGCAGGCCATCGCTTCGAGATTGATAATACCAAAAGGTTCATAAATGGAGGGACAACAAAAGACACCAGCGTGCGAATAAAGTTCGATAAGGGTTTTGCGGTCAACCATTTCGCGTATCCAGTGGATATTGCCGCGATGCTGCGATGCCGCCTTGACGCCGTCTGTCATTTCTTTTTCGATCTCTGGTGTATCAGCAGCACCAGCCGCCAGAACTACCGGAATATCGGGGTTGAGATATTTGATCGCATTGACCAGGTGGATAATCCCCTTCTGGCGGGTAATGCGGCCAACGAACAAAAGATATGGAATCCCCGGATCGAAATCGAAACGCTTGAGATGCCCGGTTGACTCAGTCTTTTTGAATTCATCGGTGTCGATGCCGTTGTATATTACTTTCAGGCGATCTTCGGCGACATTGAACAGACCATTGATATCAGCGCGGGTGCCTTTGCTTACCGCTATTACTGCGTCAGCCATTTCAATTGCCATTTTCTCGATCCAGAGAGAGAAGTCGTAACCGCCGTGCAGTTGTTCGCGCTTCCATGGGCGCAGCGGCTCAAGCGAATGCGTGGTGATAACGAGAGGAACGCCAAAATTCAGCTTTGCCCAGATGCCGGCCATGTGAGTATACCAGGTATGGCAATGCACCACGTCTGCATCGACCCCTTCCCCAACCATTTTGAGATCGCGGTCGATCGTCTTGAAAACGGACTGCAGGCCGCGGTTAAGGTTCGGGTAAGATGCCGAAGGCTCAAAACCGGTTGCCTTGAGAGAACCGCTGTTGAGCTTCTGGTCGCCGTAGCAACGCACTTCTACTTCAGCCAGGTGCGAAACCTCTTTGGCGAGATATTCGATATGAACGCCGGCGCCACCGTAAACAAGCGGGGGATACTCGTTGGTAAAATACAGAACCTTCATCATTTTCTCTCCTTGCTCTGTCATCTGGGCTGATTATAACATGACGCCCCCAGGTTGTCGCAAGAGAAAGAAACCCTGTTTAAAGATTCGTTACTGATCGTGCAAGGTGCATCTGATCTCGTAATTGATGCCATTGCGCCGGATCTCATACCTGCCGCCACCCGGGCATTCGGGAACAGCCTTGATAAGCCCCTTTTCCTTGAGATACTCAAGCCCGAAAGATTCGGGGAGCTTATCTTCTTCGACCAGCAGGCTTTCGAGCGCATGATAAAGAGACTTACGTACTGCCCGGCAGGCGGCTGCCTTTTTGTCGGCCGAGGCGCTGGTGGCAACGCTCTTCTCGCGGTGACCTCTGACATTTTTCCTGATGGCTGCGCGTAATTTGTCAATATGCGGAGCTGATATGGCGGCGGCGGCACCGGTTACCCCGGTGATACCAGAAACCACAGTTTTTTCTTCAAGACCTGCAATACCGATTTTCAGCCAGTTGCCATCGGCAGTAACCTTTATGGCATCGATCAGCTTGAGACCCTGCTGGCGTGACTCTTCCGGCAACTGGCCCATCTGATTGGCGGCCATGTGACGAACCGCCTGCAGTTGCTGTTTGCCGATTGCCACCCATTGTTCGAGCAGGTTTTTATCATTGATTTTTGTCTTGAATTCAGCGCTGACAGCATTTACCAGTATGCGCAAACTGTCGAATGGCTTGAGATAATTTGAAGCATCGACGCGCGGAATCTTTTTTGACCAGACCGGATGACTGATGCTGCCATGAATCGAGCAACTGAGCTCTCGGCTTTTATTGAGGCTGTAGATACCACTCTGCGGACAACGCACGTCTTCAGACAGGTAGCCGCCTGCTCTGAGTGCGGCATGGTCGAATTCAGTCATCTCGACGCCCTTGTCGGCCTGGTATAACTGCATCGCCGAGTTGAGAACCTTGAAATTAGCCAGACAGGTGTTCGATTCGGCCCGCTTGCCACTCTGGGCTTTTTCGTCAAGCCAGCGCTTTATCCGCTCGATGTCTATTTCTGCTGCGATAAGAGTGTTTTTGCCATCAGCTTCTCCAGCCAGAGAACGCCAGCGTTCGCTGATATCAGAAGCACCTGCTGTTGCTGCGAGCAGGGTAATGCCCTGTGGCGTCACTTTCAAGCTCAGATTGAAAGATGGCGTTGGAATACTGTATTCAACCAGTTCCTTTTCGTTGCTTACTGGTTCCAGACCTGCTTTTGCCATGCGCGCGCGCACGCGCGAAAGCAGGTCCTGCGGCCTGGTGCGCGCGGAAATACTTAGCGCCGGCCGCAGTTCTTCGTCAATCGAGAGCCAGAGTGCGCCATCCGGAATAAAAGCACCTGAGTCGGCAAAGCTTATAAGTCTTTTGAAAAAACTGGTAAAACTGAACTTGCCAGGAAAATGCTGACGCATCTGCGCTTCGATCTTTTCGAGTTCTCCGGCGTTTTCAGGTTTGAGCAGCTCACGGGCCTGCTCAAGATAGAGGTTGAAAATCCGGCCGGCATTTATGTAAACCGCGCCGAGACTGTCTGATTTTAGAATTTGCGCCCGGTTCTTCGCTGAAGCCGTCGTCGCACAAAGCAGAATCACCATAACCAGCAACAGTTTCGTCAGCTTATGCATTGTAACTCCTTAGCATGTCCTCTTAATTTTCTTCATTCTACACCTCAACGTCAAATGATGAAAGCCCCCCTGCTTTTTTTCGCGCAACGATCTTTGTATTTCTGCGCCTTTGTACGAAGTTTCCCAGTCAAAAAAACTGCCCCGCACCTGAATGCGGGGCAAGTTCTCGAAAATTATGGTGGCGAGTTACATTCCGGCGGCCTTGCGCAGGGCCATGTAATGTTCCTTGGCTTTCTGGTAATTGTTGAAGGATGCCATGATTTCGTTCATCGGAGCCTGTTGCTGAACCTTATACTGATAATCCTGCTGGTGGTATAGATATGCTTCGTAGGCGGCCTGAATCTGCTGATTGGTAGGCCTGGCGGTTGAAGTCTGGGTTGAGGTCTGACTGTTACTCTGACTAGGGGAAGAATGCCAGGTCGTGGTATTGGCAACAGTGCCTGTGCTGGTGTTATTAGAAGCAGTAGTAGTGGTTGTTGGGGCCTGAGAGACCTGTTGTGCCTGGTTCTTCGGCAGCTTTGCTATCTGCTTTTTAACCGCGTTGATTCTATCTGTGGTTGGCGGATGCGTCGAGAAATACTTGGTAACCTTTGATGCCTTACTGTCATTGTTGATCTTGTCAAAAAAGGTCAACAGACCGTTCGGATTGTAGCCGGCCGCGTGCATGTATTTTACGGCGCAGGCATCAGCTTCGAATTCATCGTTGCGTGAAAATTTGAGATTGGCAAAATAAGCGGCAATTGCGGCAAAAGGCGCGGCCTTCTGGGTCTTTTTATAAAGACCCATGCCGATGACGAGAGCGGTCATCAGACCAGATTTTTCAGCCTGCCTGACGCTGTGTTTGCGATCGACATGCCCCATTTCGTGAGCTACCACACCGGCCAGTTCATGATCGCTGCCACACATCTTCATCAGACCTTTGGTCACATAAATATAACCGCCTGGAGCAGCGAAGGCATTTACTTCATCTGTATTGAGAACAGCAAAACGCCATGTGAGATCTTTTCTTTCGACCTGACCGATAAGCTTACGGGCAACCGTGCCAAGACGGTTGAGCATGGCCTTGTCGCTTGAGAACCCGGGGTCTTTCTTGAGCGATTCATGGGTCTTTTCGCCCATTGAGACTTCCCATGACTGTTCCCATTTGCCGAGAAAAGCATTTGTTTCAGGCGCCTGCGCGCGTGACTGGTCGAGGACAGCCTGATTATCTTCATTAACACCGCCAAAGGTGCGGTTAACCGTCGCGCTGACACGGTTCAGCGCACCGCCGACTTCGCCGAGCACCTTCCCGAGATCAAAAGCCTGGGCCTGGCCTGCGAATGAGGCCTGAAACAGCAGACAAATCACGAGAACCAGCAGGTGTTGTTTATATCTCACAAGGGTACCTCATATTAAAACAGTATGATTAATTCTATTTATCAGGAGGCAAAGCGTCAACCCCCCACCGGCATTATTTATGCTGACCTGCTGTGACGCTCTTGCCTGGCCGATCAGCTTGAATCTCTAGTTAAACGGCGTTGACTTGTAAACGCCGTTGTTATAGACTTGCACAGCAGACCTGCGACTAATAGACAGGTTTATAGAGGAGCACAACATGGAAATCGACAACAGACCTGCCGTTATCATTATTCTTGCAATTCTTGTGTTATTTATCAGCCTGCCAGCTCAGGCCGTCGATCTCTCAGCTACAGAGATTACCGACGCCAAAGGCCGGGTCGAAGTTAAAAAGACAGTCGATGCTGTTTTCAAAAAGCTGCACAGCAACCTGAAGCTGGCCGGCACAATGAAAAGACTCGATGGTGGCGACAAGGTTCGTACATATGAAAAAAGCTCGGCCGAAATGGCTCTCAAAGAAACCTGTATTCTCGGTGTAAAAGAGCAGAGTATATTCGAAGTCCCCCAGGTTCTCGGCCAGGAAGCCATAAAACAACTGAACGCGCAGCAGGGAACAATACTGTTCAAAGTTGTCAGTGGCAGCAATTTTCAGGTACAGACAGCCGATGTAATTGCCGGAGTTAAAGGAACCCTGTTCGAGCTCGACATTGTCGACAACTTCGTCAACCTCATCGAAACGCCGGCCATTCAGCTCGGAACACTATATCCGGGGGCAACTAACGTCAGCGTTTACAAAGGCGAGGTTGAGCTCACCCACCGCCAGACCAACCAGAAAAGAACCCTGAAAGAGGGAGAATCGATTAGCGCAGTAAGCTCAATACTCATGGGATTAGATCCGATACTGGGCGGAGGGTTTACCTCTCTACAAAAGTTTATTCCCATCGATCGGCTTACCCAGCGTTATTCAAGCCAGGCCGCCGGTCTGCTTAATATCGGAGCCAACATTCCTGGTATTTCTCAATTTCAGGGGCTTGGCAATTTCAACAACGTTCTCGAAAACAATCGACTTTCCCGCATGTTTGACGGCATGAACGACAACATTCGAAAATCTGTAGCTGGGCTGGAGCACAAGATGGGCCTGACCAGCGCGTATGAGTATATAGGCAATAATGAATATCTGGAATTGGGAAAAGATATCTCAGAAGCTTTTGGCAAAGAATTCAAGGCTGACTTTTCGAAGTTCCGCAAGGAAAGCCGACCATTTTCAGTTTCTGACCGCTACAAGGAGATATTTATCGGTAACCAGATATTTGCGGCCTGCAAGGCGACTGCCAATTCAAGAATGGCGAAGTTCGAACCGCTCGACGAAGGGCTGCAGCTAACCGAAGGCAATGCCGCGTTTCGCGTGCACAGGTTTAAAAACACCAGCACTGACCTTGAGTTTATCGCCAGCCATTACCTGTCCGACAAGAAACTGGTCACAACCGTTAAGGTTCTCAAGGGAGAGCTCTATGGCCGCATCCCCGGCAGTCTCGAGCACTTCAAAGTTCCAAACCAAGAAATGTCATTCGTTTACGACACTGAAACAGGTCAGGGTGGCTGGGTAAATGCCTCTCCAGGTGCCCTTGACAAAGACCTCGCAACCTACCAGTTCGGCGTCGCCAAGCGACTTGCTGAAGAAAAATCCAGACACGATAAGACATCCACCGAGAAGAAAAAGCAACTCGGCAACAAAGTCTTGAACAAGATAAAAATCAAGAAATTCTGGTAAAAAAGTGACCCGCAAAGTCGAACCGGGCGGCAAACAGTTTTCGGAAAAGGGCAGACGCGCCCTGTTTGTGCCACTTATTATCTGCCTGCTTGCCTTGCATCCTGCTGTCAGTCAGAGCCTCGAATGGCTCGACTTCATGTTTCCCGACTTTCTCTTCAGCTTTTCGCCAGCCCTGCGCGCCGGGCTGAACCGGCCGGAAATGCCGCAACATCCGGTAATTATCATCAACAAGGACGAAACTTTTTCGCAAAGATTCGGCCGTGACCCTGATCGTGGCGATTTTGCGGCGCTGCTCGATCTGGTTAACAGGTCAAATGCATCTGTTGTCGCGTTCGATTTTCTGTATGAAGACCCATCGACAGAAGAAATAGACAGCATATTCAGCGCGGCCCTCGCTTCGACGCCTTTCCCGATTCTGGCACAGCGTTATGTCGGCCGGGGCAGGCAAACCTTTGAACAGGCTGACATTATCGACAGCAGCGCTCTTCGCCCACCCTTGCCAAAACGCCTGTATGGGCCGGTTGCACGCGGTGCCGCTACCACCGGCCTGATCAACATAGTCTCCGACCTCGACGCTACCGTAAGATATCTGCCGCTCGCCTTTCTCCCGGCCGACAGCGATGAATTCGTGCTGACTCTCGGATACGCGGCCTGGGTCAGCAGCCTCATCGCCGAAAAGCGCCAGACAATAGCTGAAACAGCGGCGGCAAGCCAGAGCACTAAGGCAGCAACACTGCTCGATGAAATATTTGCCAGATCTCCCTACATATTTAATACCAGCGGGCACGCCGGACTGGATCAGGCAACGCGCCGGCTGGAAGCTGTTCTTATCGCCAGAATTCTCAAAAATATCAGACCGGATATGGCGGCAGAGCTCGATAATCTCGCCAGAACCATGCCGGTCAAAAAAATTGGCTACCGTTCCTGGCTGAAAATGCCTGATAAACCGCTTCCTCTGATCGGCCCATACGAGCGCCCATGTTTGCGACCATATTTTTCCAAACAGACGCCACCACTCAATGGCGACGGTATCGAGACAAGATCTATGGGCGTCCTGCTTGAAACCGATGCCGACCGCTCGTCTCCATACCTGACGCGCAAGCTTTTCCTCAATCTCAAAGAAAACAACGCCCTCGCAATAGGCGTTCCCAAAGCGGCCACAGGCAGTGCGACAGTAAGCGGCCAGGTCGGCTTTGCCGACAACCGACCAACAGCCAGCGCCAGCGTCATCATGCTGTCTCTCGAAACCAGTTCCTGGCAGCAGACAGAAACCGACAGCAATGGCAGATTCAGCCTTTCTCACCTGCCGGCCGGAGATTTTATTGTATATGTAACCAGTCGAATGGCCAGAGGCTGGCAAAAAGGCACTTTGCGCAGCTCTCTGCCAGAAGGAAAAAACCTGGAGCTGCCGAAAATCATATTCCCGGCCGCCAACAACCAACTGGAAATTGTTACGGCGCCTGGAATATCAGGCAAAGCCGTTATATTCGGCGAGCCCGTCGCACTCTTGAAATCGGACAGCGCTGGGCACATTCCGCTGGACAGCACTCCAGAAGGCTTTGATCTGGCCGGACTTGACGAGAACAACAGCATAACCCTGGTCGATGGCAATCTCCTGTTTGAGGACGGCAAACCGGCTGCCGACCAGGTAGTCGCCCTGTTGCCGAGCGAAAGCCGCTGGCTGCAGTTTTTTTATCATGAGCAGCCCCTTGCGACCAACTCGCATCTGCTGTTCTTCGACGGACTGCCCTCCTCGCTCGATGCACGGCTGGCGATATTTTCTCCGTCAGGCCAACCTGGTCAGAAAACCTCTGATTTCACGATAATGCCCGGCACCAGTTCTGCGGCGATCGAACTGCCTCCTTTGTCACTGGCTGCATCAGAAACAGTGAATGTCTGCTTTGTCAGCGAAAGTCAGACACCTGCTCCCATAAAAATACACCTGCTGGGCGAAACCGGCAGGAATTACCAATTTACCGCCGGAACAACGATTGCGATAGAACCTGGCCGCTACCTGGCACTGCTGGAATATGGCGAAGCACGCTCATTTCTGCATAGTGGCAGCATAACAGCAGAAACAGTTTTCGTCGGCACTTCGCAGGCTGACGATCAGGACTTTGTCACTACCCCGATCAAGTTCATGGATTTAAGCATCGGCAAAATACCCGGGGTAAATTTACATGCGACATTGTTTTCAGCCCTCAAGCGCAACAGTTTTCTCAAAGCGGTATTTTTTCACTCTGACGCCCTGCCCCGCTTCTGGCCTGTTGCCCAGTTCATCCTGCTGTTGCCGTTTCTTTTTCTGCTAAATTTTGTGTTTGTCAGATTTGGCGCGATCCGTGGCGGCATCTGCTTGCTGGTCGGCGCCGGCGCCTGGCTTGCTGCTGCCATCCATCTCTTCCTTAACCAGCTGCTGATGCCATTTTTCTACCCGCTGCTGCTGCTGAGCAGTTTCGGCGTCGTCAGAGGCTATATCGCCTGGGCCATCGCACGCCAGCAGGAGCTTCAGACGCGCCAGACATTTGGTCGCTTCATTTCGGCGGCAGTCGTCGATGAAATTCTGCGTACGCCCGGCGGCCTGAAAACCGGCAGCGAAAAGAAAGAACTCAGCGTTATTTTCACAGACCTCGCCGGCTTTACTACAATATCGGAAAAGCTCGAGCCCGAACAACTGACCGAACTGATGAACGAATACCTCGATGAAATGACGCGCATTCTATTCAGGTTCGGCGGCACCCTCGACAAGTATATCGGCGACGCAATCATGGGCTTCTGGAATCACCCCCAGCCGCAGCCGGATCATGCGCAGCGCGCAACTGAATGCGCCATCGCCATGCAGGTAAAACTGGCAGAGCTGCGAGACAAATGGCTGCAGCAGGGTTTGCCGCGGGTCGAGGTCAGGGCCGGCATCAATGCCGCCGTCTGCATGGTTGGCTTTATCGGCAGCGAGATACAGATGAACTTCACCTGCCTTGGCGACGGTGTCAACCTCGCTTCGCGCCTTGAAGGCGCCAACAAGGCTTACGGCACCTACATCATGATCTCAGACGCAGTGTACAGACAGATCGACCAAACTCTTTTCAGCACGCGATTTCTTGACTATCTTGCCGTCAAAGGCAAAAACAAACCCATCGAAGTGCATGAAGTCAGGTGCTACCGCCGCGACGAAAGCGCGACCTGGCTCGAAGCCGAACCTGTCTATAAAAGCGCCCTCGAAAAATATCTGGCTCGCAGCTGGGACGAAGCTATCGAGCTTTTCGAAAATGTGCTCAAGCTCAGCCCGGGCGACGGCCCCGCCGGAATCTACATCGAGCGCTGCCGCCAGTTCAAGCTGACTCCGCCCCCCGACGACTGGGACGGCAGCTATAGCCTGAAAACCAAGTAGACGCCCCTCTAGTTCATCCGCAGATTACCCAGATGCCTCAGATAGTGTACCACATTACATACTTGCGATGACTTTTAATCATCAGGCTTTGTGCCTTTGCGTCTCTGTGCGAGGTTTTCTTCGGCAGCTCAGCTGCGGCAATCGGCGAAATCTGCGGAAAAGTTTTAGTGCTTTACTCTTTGATCTTTTTCAGCAACCAGGCCATGTTCTTGCCGAGAATGCGCATGGTGTTGAGGCCTTCTTCGTCTTCGCTGACCTCGCCTTCTGCCCGGCCAACCCCGAGGTTCCAATAAACCGAACCCGGTACAATCATCTGCTGAATAAAAAAGAACTTGTTGATTGCATCGAATACGTTGCACGAACCGGCACGGCGCACGGCAACCACGGCCGCGCCGACCTTGCGCTTGAACAGATGTCCGTTGGCAATGCCAACATAACCGGCGCGGTCAATCAGTGCCTTAACCTCGGCGGTAACGTTAGCGAAATATGTCGGCGAACCAATGACAATGCCATCAGCTTCTGTCATCTTCGCGATGACCTTGTTGATCATATCGGTTTCAATCGAGCAGCGGCCATCTTTGTTCTCGAAACACTGCCGACACGCAAGACATCCGCGCATCGAGTTCCCTCCAAGATTGACCACTTCGGTCTCGATGCCTTCCTCGCGCAGTTCGGCGAACATGGTATCGATAAGCAACGCCGTGTTGCCGTTCTTTCTGGGACTTCCGTTGATAGCCAGTACTTTCATTTTTTCTCCTTGCAGCTTCAGGCGGCCAAAGCAGGTGTTTTTGTTATGCTGATTCTAATCGCTATGCATTTGCCACGCAAGAACAACAGATCATCTGGCAAGAGAACGAGCGTGACCGGACCCTTGCAGCGCCTGCCGGCATTTTTCGAGCAACGTCTTCACCGTCACCGGCTTCTGCAGAAAAATAAAACCACCTGGGTTCTTGCTTGCGTCTGACATAGTGGTTTCGGGATAGCCAGACATGTAGATTACGGCAGTTTCGGGGTGCAGATCGCGCACCTTGGCGCACACTTCAGGCCCGCGCATCTCGGGCATTACAAGGTCTGAAATGATCAGATGTATCGGATCTTTGAAGGCGGCAGCGCGCTCAACCGCTTCTACCGGATCAGAGCTTTCAATAACGAAGTAGCCGGAACGGCTAAGTACCTCGCAGACCAGCCCGAGAACGGCCTTGTCGTCTTCGACGACCATGACCGTCGCTGCGAAAGCCGGCGGTGGTTCGGCCGGCACCTCGACCGGAGGAGATGCCTGCTCTGTGCTGAGAGGCAGATAGACATGAAAAATTGTGCCGCTGCCAGGCTCACTGTAGGCCCAGATCGAGCCGCTGTGCTGTTTAACGATTCCGTATGAGGTCGCCAGGCCCAGGCCAATTCCATGTTCCTGACCTTTGGTAGTAAAGAACGGCTCAAAAATATGCGACAGGACATCCTTTGCCATCCCCTTCCCGCTGTCACGGAATGCGAGCAGCACGTATGAACCGGGAACAAGATCAGCTACCTGCGTAACGCAGGTAGCGTCGAAATCAACCTGCGAAACGCTTATGTCGAGCTGACCGCCGCCAGCCATAGCGTCACGCGCATTTATGGCCAGATTCATCATTACCTGCTCGATCTGGCCAACGTCGGCAATTATTGGCAGCGGCTTTGGCGAAAGCTTTACTATCAGCTTGATGTCTTCACCTATCATGCGCGAAATGAGATTTTTGAAGCCTTCCACCACCGCATTCACATCGACATGGTTCATTTCGAGAACCTGTTTGCGGCTGAAAGCCAGCAACTGCCGCGTCATCGCGCGCGCGCGCAGGCCGGCCTGGTAGATTTCGTTAGCAAAATCATGCTGCTTGCTTTCACTGTTATTATGCGAAATCATGATTTCGGAATACCCAAGAATTACCGACAGCAGATTATTGAAGTCGTGCGCAATACCTCCGGCCAGACGGCCGAGTGATTCCATTTTCTGACTGTGCTGAAGCTGCTCTTCCAGCAACCTGTTATGCTTTTCAGAGTTGAGACGTTCAGTAATATCTCTGATTACACATATATAACCGAGCAGGGCATCTTCGTCGCTGCGCAGGCAGAATACGCTTGTTTCACCGGTAAAAAGGCTGTCATCGCCCCGTTTGAAATTAACCTGCTGTAACGAACCTTCTGAGTTGTTCAGCCCGGCAAGAATACTGCCGATCTTGTTGAAATCTTCATCTTCAGCGTAAATTATGCGAGTGCTCTGACCCAGTATTCCGTTGCCGATACAACCGAACATCTTTTCGAAGGCAGGATTACAGTCGGTTATACAGCGACCGGTATCGGTTACCAGAATTGCATCACGAATGCTGTTGTAAAGCTGGCGGTAGCGGCGCTCACTGTCTGCCAGAACCTTTTCGGTCTCCTGACGTGCTGCTACCTCCTTTTCCAGCTCAAACATCTTCTGTTCAAGCTTGCGCACCAGGCGTTCGCTGTAGAGTTTGAAAACCTCTTCCTCACTTACTGGCTGCTGAGTTTGGCCGGCCGGCCCGCAGGGCGCCCCCTCGATAACTTCCTTTATTGTTTTAAGCATGACTTCAGGCTCGCATGGCTTGACAACAAAGCGGCTGGCACCGACTTTCATCGCGAGCTCCTCGTCCTGCTTACCGGTGTAGGTCGCGGTATAGAATATCACCGGGATTACAGCGGACTTTGGCTCGGCCTTGATTTTACGGCAAAGCCGAAAACCGTCCATTATCGGCATAAGAATATCGCTGATAACCAGATCGACCTTTTCCTGCTGCAGATACGCCAGCGCTTCTTCCCCGTTGGCGCAGGCATGTACAGAATAGCCACTGCCTTCAAGCAGCGCTTGCAAAAAATACAGATTGTCTTCGCGGTCATCTACTATAAGTATGTTCATCCAATTCCTCTCTTGCTGTCTTACTGACCAACAAACTGCACAATTTCATCGACAAAGGTGTCAGGGTTTATCGGCTTTTCGATATATCCGTTGGCACCAGCCGCAAGTATCTGCTCGCGGTCGCCAACCATCGCATAAGAAGTTACCGCAATTATTGGCACGTGGTCAAGCTCAGGATGTCTTTTCAGCTCAGCTGCAACCGCGTAACCATCCATTTCCGGCAACTGAATATCGAGCAGAACACCGTCTGGAATATGCTCCAGCGCCATTTCCACACCCACTCGACCATTGTCGGCGACAAGGACTTTATAACCTTTCTTTTCGAGCAGAAAGCGCATCATATAGTAGTTCTGTTCGTTGTCTTCAATTATCAGCAGTGTCTTTGCCATTGTCTGCCTCCTTTTTGACCGGGATGGAAACATAAAAGGTGCTGCCATGACCCGGCTGGCTCGTTACGTCAATGCTGCCGCCCATCATGGCAAGTAATCTGCTACATATCGACAGGCCCAGGCCAGTACCCTCGTGTTTTCTGGCCAGCCCTGAGTCAATCTGATGAAAGGGTTCGAAAATCTTTTTCAGGGCTGATTCTTCCATGCCAATGCCAGAATCAGATACTTCGACCAGGCAGTTCCCGTTTTCAATTCGACAGGAAAGATTGACATATCCCTTCTCCGTAAACTTGACTGCATTGTTGAGCAGATTGATGATTATCTGCTCAAATCTTCTCTGGTCAGTGGTCACCTCGCCAATATCATCTGCAATTTGCGAACGCAGCTCAAGACCCTTCTCCTTAGCCAATGGCGTCAGCAGCATCAGCATCTTTTCAAGTGACGGACGCAATGAAAAAGTTTCAGTCGAAAGTTCCAGCTGTCCGGCTTCGATTTTAGAAATATCGAGCACGTCGTTGATCAGCGAAAGCAGATGGCGTGAGCTTTTCTGAACCATGCCCAGCTGCTTGCACTGCTCATCATTGAGCGGCCCGGCCAGTCCCTGCAGAAGAATACCGGTAAAACCGATGATAGAATTCAGCGGAGTACGCAGCTCGTGTGACATACTGGCGAGGAAAGCTGACTTTATGCGATCCGCCGATTCCGCCCGGT
Organism: Candidatus Riflebacteria bacterium HGW-Riflebacteria-2; assembly: GCA_002839435.1. GTDB lineage: Bacteria > Muiribacteriota > Ozemobacteria > Ozemobacterales > Ozemobacteraceae > Rifleibacterium. The sequence continues at coordinate 25,660 of PGYA01000031.1, forward strand.
CCATGGCAATCGCCAGCTCGGCAGTGCGCTCGAGCACTCGCCATTCCAGTTCCTCATGACTTTTCTGTAGTTCGGCGGTGCGTATGTTCACCTGATGTTTCAGCATCAGACTGCCAAGAATGCTTATAAACAGGAAGCCCAGCAGCACCCAGGCAATGATTTTTACTTCCTGCGGAATCTGAAAATCCACCTTATCGGAGGTCCAGCGCTTGAGTGACTGGTAATATTCTGACCGATGATCCTGTTTAAGGGTCTTAAGATGCATATCTATGCAATCGAGCAGATGCTGGTTGCGGCCTCTGGCCGTTGCAAAATGCAGAGCAGAAGGACTGAAAATGATGGCGGTATCTTCAAGACCGTATTGCCTTGCGTGTTTGTTGCCAAAAAACTGATTGGTTACAGCAGCATCGGCTTCCTGGTCTTTGACCCTCTGAAAAACCGTCTGATAATCTGGCACTCCAATCAGGTCGATTTTAATTTGAAAGCTATGAGCGAGAGCCACGATACTTTTTTGTTGAACCGAGCTTTCAAGAACGACCACTTTTTTGCCGTCGAGGTCGAGCAGCGTCTTGATACCGCTGCCGGGGAGTGTGTAAACCTGAAACCACGAAGACAGCACCGGAATCTCATGAAACGAGAAGTGCCGGGCGCGGTCAGCAGTATAGGCAACATCAGGCATCAGGTCTATTTCGCCGGCTGTGAGCCGGTCAAGGCCTTCTTTCCAGGTGCCGTTGACGAATTCGAGTTCCCAGTTTTCGGCCCTGGCAACATAGCTGATAACATCGACAAAAATACCGGCCGGTTTGCCGTTTTCGTCCATTACGACTTTGGGGGGATTGTGATAAACCCCTATTTTGATTTTCTGCCCGGCAATGGCGGGGTACAGCAGGCTACAGAAAAGCACGATTATTACAAATAGCTGTCTACCTCTGCCAACTCTGTTCAACAGGCCTCTCCAGACCGCTGCTTCTTCTGGCTTTATCTAATCCCAGAAACGACCAGCCACTCACTCATTCTATGATATTCTCATTCTACCTAAAACCAGCCCCTTTATCAAATTCATTTTATTATCTTCTCCCCAATCGGTATCGGTATCGGTAACGATATCGGTATCGGGTTCGGTATCGACGCCTTTGTCTTCGTCTTTGCTGCTCTGTGTCTCTGTGCGATAATCGAATTCGATTACGATTACGCGCACGAGCAACTCCCCTCCGTAATTCTGCGCGAAGTCGCAGAACCAATCTTCGGCCTGCTCGACTCTCTGCGTCTTTATCTGCGCAATCTGCGAAATCTGCGGATAAACTCTTCAAAAATGTGCTATATATACCCCATAAAAAACCGCGCCGTTTACCTCTTTGGCGCACTGGTCGAAAGGAATAATCTATGTGTGGTGTAATCGGGCTCATTCTCGCTAAAGACTCTGAAAAAATGGGGCAGACCGCCTGCAACCTGCTGCGGGCGCTCGAATATCGCGGCTACGACTCGACCGGCGCGGTGATTCAGACTGAAGCCGGCGAAATCACACTCAAAAAAGATGTCGGCGCTCCCAGTAAGGTGGTCTACGAACTCGGTATCGACAAACTTGTCGGCCAGATATTCTGCGGCCAGGTGCGCTGGGCCACTTTCGGTGCCGTCACCCGCGACAACGCGCAACCGCACGAAGTAAACTGCCACACCCACATTTACGGCGCTCATAACGGCAATATTACCAACTGCAGCCAGCTCAAGGAATGGCTCACCTCGCAGGGACACAAGGTTGTCAGCGATAACGACGGCGAAATGGTCGTACATACAGTCGAGCATTTTTTCGCCGAAGAGCTCAAGTTCAAAGATGAAAACAACCGGCAGGATCGCTATGATGCGCTCAAAAAAGCTGTGGTCAGAGCCTGCCAGAAAACTACCGGCTCCTTCGCCGCCATCATTGTCGATCCGGTCGCACGCCGCACTGTGGCGATCAAAGCCGGCAGCAGTCTTTATATCGGCAAGGGTCACAGCACCGAACTCGACGATTTTTATCTGGCTTCTTCTGATCTCGCTTCGGTTCTACAGCTGACCAAGGTGCTGATTCCGATCAAAGAGAAGCAGTTCGCCATTTTTGACAGCAATGACTTCACCCTTTTTGATATCCGAGATGGCAGGCAACTCGAGCACAATTGCCAGCGCAGCCTGCTCAAGGTCGAAGAAACAAAACTACAACATCCCTACCAATATTTCATGGAGCAGGAAATCTACAGTCAGAGCAAGAACACCGCCAAGCTGATCGGCCTGCTTTCGGGTGGGAATGATGTTATCAGACTGCTGCGTGACAATGTCGAAAGCCATGCCGATTGCTACGCCGGAATCAGCGATTGTCTGCAGCAACTGGCCCTGGTTACCGATCACAATGCATTTGTCAGCCGCGTCGGCGAACTGTTCGAGTCACCGCAGATAACACAATTGGCGCAGCTTGCCGGCAAAGTCGACACTACGCGGATATCGCTCGAGCTTGAGTCAGGCTTTGCCTCGCTGCTCGAAGATGTGCGCAAGGCACTTGAAGAAATCGGCGGTGACCGTGGCAACCCCGTGCTGATGAGGCTGATCGACGGCATTTTTGAATTCGAAAACATCAAACTTCTCGAAGAACGCATGCGCGAGTTCGTCGATACTATCGTCAAAGCTCGCAACAACGGTGATTCGATCTATATTCTTGCCTGCGGCACTTCTTTTCATGCCGCCAAAACGGCGCCGTTGTTCTTCAACGAAATCGCCGGCATTTCGGTCACGCCGCTGCTGCCCGGTGAATTCAGGGCACAGTGCACCCGTTCGCTCGGTGCCAATGACGTCGTGATCGGCATCAGTCAGAGCGGCGAGACGAAAGACCTGATCGATGTATTCAGCTTTTTAGAAGAGATTTACCCAGGCGTCAGGCGCATTTGTATTCTGAACAACACTAATTCAACGCTGGCACTGGAAAAGTCACATCTCTACGTGCCGTTGTTCTGCGGCCCCGAAATCGCAGTGCCCGCGACCAAGAGCTTTTTGAACCAGCTTCTGGTGCTCTACGGCCTGGCACTCGAAGTAAAATCGCGCCTCGAAAAAGCGGGCGACGCAAAGATCGGCGACGGGCTTCCCGCCAGCTTTCATTTTGAAGAGATGAAGAAGATTCCTGGTCTCATCGACCTTACCCTTAAAACCACGCAGCAGGAAACCGAAGTGGTGGCGCAGCAGCTCTATCTCAAGCCGAGCATGCACATTCTCGCGACCCGCATTCTCGGCATCGCCAAAGAAGGCGCGCTGAAGATTCGCGAGATAGTGCTCAACCATACCGAGGGTTTTGAAGGCTCTGAGTTCAAGCATGGCCCCAACACCATTCTCGGGCTCAATTCGGTTTTCGGGCTTGATTCGGTGGCCGGGCTGATGGCGCATCTCGAAGAGGTGCTCAATTACGTGATCGAGAACCAGAAGGGTGAGCCACTCAAGCCGCGCGGCGTGCTGCGCATGTTCAAGGCGATCAGCGAGTATGCCTTCAAGGATCTGCAGCCGACCTACCTGAGCATCGAGGAACGTGAGATTTTCGACGAAGTGTTCAGTCATTTCGATGTTTTTGCCAGCCTTTACGACAACTACCCGCTGATTTTCATCACGACCCCACGCAAACGCGACATAAATCTGACCATTTCCCAGATCAACACGCACAAGATCCGCGGTGCCAACGTCTACCTGATCGCCGAAGACAACAACGACCTGCGCGAAGCAGTGTCAGTAGCGCCCTCGATGACCTACCCCTACAAGCACGGCTACATCACGATTCCGCGCACCGACTCAAAAATCCTGCCGATTTTTTCGATCACCGTTGTGCTGCAGATGCTGGCCTTCAAAATGAGCCTGAAAAAAATGGAATTCATGAACCGCCTCGAAATCGCCGGCCACGGCGTTCATCCCGATGTCCCCAAAAACGTCAGCAAATCCATCACCGTCGACTGAACTTTGCAACTTGACGATAGTATCATTTGATACTATCATAAAGATATGAAGCCGCCCTATGAAATAACGCGCAAAATACTTGAATTGTATGGACAAATAACCGAGGCACTTGGTATTTGCCGAAGTCTGCTGCTGGTTAAGCCAGAAGCGCGGCTCCGAAAACAAAACCGGATAAGAACGATTCATTCATCATTGGCAATAGAAGGCAATACGCTCAATATAGAGCATGTCGCCGCAATTATCGACAATATTCATGTGGTTGGCCCACAAAAGGATATACTGGAAGTTCAGAATGCAATAAAGGCATACGATCGGCTTAAAGACTTCAATCCGCTTAAAGTAAATGACTTTCTCAAAGCCCATAGCGTATTGATGCATGGTCTGGTTGATGATCCGGGAAAATTCAGAAAATCACATGTCGGCATAATGAAAGGAAAGCAGGTTTCTCATATTGCCCCTCGACACAGCATGGTTCCAGGATTGATGAATGATCTATTCAAATATTTAAAAGAAGATAACGACCTGGAATTAATAAAAAGCTGTGTTTTCCATTATGAAATGGAATTTATTCACCCGTTCGAGGATGGCAATGGACGAATGGGAAGATACTGGCAAACCCGCCTGTTGATGAAGGTAAACCCTATATTCGAGTTTGTGCCTGTAGAAAAAGTAATCAAGGATAATCAAAAAGAGTATTATCAGGCTCTAGAGCTCTCTGACAAAGCAGGAAATTCAACCCGTTTCATTGAATTTATGCTGGAAGTAATCAATAAGTCATTACGTGAAACGATCGACGCAACCAGGGCACCCGGCCCTGACTACACCAGCCGGACAGAATATGCATTATCAGTTCTGAACGATTGGTTTGATCGAAAAGAATACATGAAAATATGTAAAGGTATCTCCACTGCTACGGCCAGCAGAGATATCAGGCAAATGATCGATGACGGGAAAATTGAGTCGGCAGGCTCAGGTCGAATGACAAAGTATAAGAAAAAGCCAGCTGCCGAATGATTTTATAAACAGCCGCAGACGCTGGACTTATTCCGGTTGGTACTGCAAATAGCAACCCTTCTGTGCTAAAATCATTTACCGGAGGCTTTATGGTTAACGTATCATCGGCGGCGCAGATATGGCTGCAGCAGATAACTGGCTCGTTGAGTTTTTACAGCGAAGGCAGGTTTTTTGACATGGTCAAAAAATGCTGTGATGAGCCTGAAAACATCAACGACGAATTGAGCGAATGGCTGCGCGTTGTCCGCAATGAAGAAAACCAACCCCGGCTGCCAGCTTTTGCTGAACGATTAAAAGCATTTACTGATCCTCGGGCAACCTACGAACTTTATCTTATGGGGTTTCCCTGGGGGCTTAAATATCCTTCAACGCCTGATCATGTGGAAATGGCGCGCCGGATCTTTGGCGAACATATCAGGCAACCGCTGACCATAATACAGAAAGAACTACTGGCTGATATGGTGAGAAATTCGGCGCAGGACGGCGACTTTGTCTTTCAGGCGCTTCTGAATGTTGTCGATAAAAGCTTTGAAAGATTCCTGGTGCCGCGAATCGATGAGGCACGCGACAGCCTGAAAGATTATCTCGAGCGCCCCGACTGGGAAGGCGATTATTACGATCAGATCAATGTCATCATGTATGAAAAGCGGATCAGCGAACTGGAAAGCCTTCTACAGGCTGCACGCAAAAACCCGGTGCCAAAATGACCCGACCCCGGAAAAGCTTCGATTATAAACGAAACTTTTTGCAATTCATTCAATTCCTTCGACTATAGTCGAATGTTTTTGTGTCACCAGAACAGGCGGCCGCTGAATTCGACGCCGGAAGGGGTGATGTGCAGCTGGTCGAGCGCGGCCTGATACGGCAGGGCCGCGAAATCCCACAGCGGGTTGAGCCAGTCGAGAAATATCTTGTTCAGTTCGGGCGTGAAAGGCTGATTGTTCATCTGGCCGTTGATGATATCGAGCATGATCTGACTGCCTTCGGTTCTGACGCTGAGAGTGACGTCGAAGGGTGACATTTCCTGGGGCAGAAAGCTGAACGGGTTGCCGGGCACCTTTTTCATGTCGATCTTACCGGTTACTCTCACCTGCCCGGCCGCAAATACGATTGTGACGTCAGCGAAAATGCGCCGCTTTGCTGAGAGGCGACTGATTTCGCGGTGCACAAGCTCGTTAACGGCAGCGGCTTCGATAAAGGCAGCAACTTCAATATGGGCAGCATTTTGCAGACCGGCGAAGTCGAAATCGCCGTTTTTAAATGTTTCGAGATCGCCCTGTTTCAGGCCGGCAAATGAGATTTTCGCTCGTTTGATAATGGTTTCGCGGATCGGCTGATGGTTGAGCTCAACGACATAATCGTTGCCGATATACTGCCCGGACTGCTTCAAAACCTCGCGGGCACAACGCAGCGCCTCACGTTCGAACTGCGCGATCTGGCGCGGCCCGGTGGTCAGTGCTGCAACTGTTGCTGTTACCAGCAGAAAAAACACCAGAGAATAACTTATCGGTCTGATCTTCTGCATAATTTTCCTCCAGCCATTCAATTACCGAACTTTTTAACTGAGAATCTCGTAATCAACATTATATACCGAATTTTTCACCGAACTTTTCGATAATTTTCCCGAACATACAAGATTGTCAGAATCATCTGGCGGAAGCTTCGGGATGGCCCTGACGCAGTATGCCGGCGGCTTCCCAGGCCAGAACGGTGGCGAGCAGCAGCAGAATAGCGCTGAGGCCGGCCATCAGATAGCCCTGCTTACCAAGATTATCGATAATGACGTTGATCAGCGCGCAGCAGGTCACAAGAAACATTGTAACCATCGGTACAATGATAAACAGCGGTTTTTTATGAAAAGAATGAAAATACCAGACGGTTATGCTGAGCAGCGCAATCGAGGCCAGCAGCTGGTTGGCCGAGCCGAACAGAGGCCAGATTGCCTTCCATTGGCCGGTGAACATCAGAATTGCGCCCGGCAGAATGGCAAGCATGGTGGCGACATGCTTGTTGCGGCAGATTGCGCGCGGCTTTTCCGGCATGAATTCAGCGAGTTCCTGAAAAGCGAAGCGACCGAGGCGGGTCGCGGTATCGAGGCTGGTCAAGGCAAAAGCCGAAACGACAAGCGAAACGAAGCTGACCAGAACTGCCGGATCGAATTTGAGCCCGGGAATCGCATTGATCGCCTGCGCCATACCGTTCGAAAAGACGCCAACCGGACCTTTTGCCGCAAGATCGGCCACATAACTTTCGCTGCTGAGCATGGCCGCAGTCAACAGGGCCAGAATAGCAAGAAAGGTTTCGATCAGCATACCGCCAAAAGCGACCGGCTGCGCGTCACTTTCGCGGTCGAGCTGCTTGGCGGTGGTTCCTGAGGCGACGAGCGAATGAAAGCCGCTGATTGCACCGCAGGCGACGGTTACGAACAGCATCGGAAACAGATAACCAAGCGACTCGGCCTTGAAGGAGGTAAAGGCCGGAGCGACTATTGTCGGGTTGTAGAACAGCATACCGATGAAGCCTGCAGCCAGAAGAATGTAGAGCAGAAATGAATTGAGATAGTCGCGTGGCTGCAACAACAGCCAGACCGGCGCCACCGAAGCGACATAAATATACACCAGCAGAATGTAGATCCAGGTCGATTCGGCAATACTTACCGGAAAAACCTGGCCGAGCCAAACCATGATTAGCAGCAAGGTTACGCCGACAACCGAAGCCGGTGCCAGAGACATTTTGAAGCGGTTCAACGCAACGCCAAAAACGATTGCCAGCGCGATAAACATCAGCGAAGAACTCGCCGCCGCCGGAACCGTTGCAAAGGTTTTGGCGACGATAATCGCAAAGGCAGCAATTACCAGCGCCAGCGTAAACCAGGTGAACAGCAGAAACAGAATGCTGCCACGGCTGCCGACATGCTTTTTGATGACCTCGCCGATCGAGCGCCCGTCATTGCGCACCGAAACGAAAAGCGCGGCAAAATCATGCATGGCACCGAAAAAAATGCCGCCCAGTATCAGCCACAGAAGAACCGGCACCCAGCCGAATACGGCGGCGCTGACCGGCCCGATAATCGGCGCCGCGCCGGCAATCGAAGCAAAATGATGGCCGAGCAGAACCGGTGCCCGCGCCGGCACATAATCGACGTCGTCACGCAGGCGATGCGCCGGCGTCAGCAGTGTATCGTCTACACCGAATTTCTTTGCCACCCAACGCCCATAAAGCGCATAGGCAGCGATCAACAGAACAAGCGAAGCAAGCAGCAATAACGAACCACTCATTTCCCCACCCCGGCAAAGTTTTCAACCATCTTACTCCTGCCCGCACAAAATTTCAGCAATTTTATCAACAGTCTGCCTTGTTCTGGTTGTTTTCACGACTGCTGTTCATCTGCGAAATTCTTTATAATCTGTGGATAACTGCATTTCAACTTATGAGTATATTGTGATATCTTTTACATGAACTGAAAAATTTACGGCAAAGAGAGCATTCGGCCATGGAACGCAATGAATTCGAACAGGTTTTGAAACGAGCCCTCGAACTGAAAAGCCTTCAGAAAAAACAGCCCGATGACAGTTTTGCACTCGAAGACCTGCAGTCCGCGGCAACGCGGCTCGGCATCGAGCCCGAGATCCTTGAACAGGCCCTTCGCGACACCAGAAAACAGTTCAAAAAGTTTCATCTCGCTGACAGCCCCGAAGAAGTGCGCGAGGCCTTCATCAAGCATTTCCTGATGACCGAAACCCACACCGGGCCGGGCATGGCCATGGTCAAGCTGGACCACCCCTCGATCAGCGCCGGCAGCAACAGCCCGGTGACGGTCTTCCACCCGCAGGCAAAATCGATAAATGCCCACATAGAGTTCACGCCGGCGCCAGGCGGCGGCACCAACGTAACCTGGACCGGCAACTCGAGAATGCCGACCAGCACCAAAGTTCTTGTCGGCGGCTGGCCGCTTCTCATCCTCATTCCGCTGGCGATTTCGGCATTTCTCGAAGGGGCCGCCCTGCTGACCCTGCTGCCGATAGCGCTGATCTTCCTGTTCACCTCGCTGGTCATGCTGGCGGGCATGAAGCACAACACCGGGCGGCTCGAAGCCTCGCTGGTCAATTATTTCCAGAACTGCCAGACGCTCGACGAGATCGAAAGACAGAAGCAGCTCAAGACCGAACTCACGCAGCTCAGGAAAAACGCCGCAGCGAAGCCGGTCATGGATGAAAGCGTTCTGCGCGCGCCAATGCCCGAGCTGAACGAAGACCCCGACGAAGAGCAGTCTGACGCCCCGCGCCCGCCCGCAGGCAGGCTAAGAGAGTGAAATATCCCGGAATCCTGTTGGCACTGTTGATCGCTATACTCACGGCTTCAGTGCCGACTTCGACGGCTGCAGCAGAGCAAACTACTTACTCGGCAAGCTCAATAAACATAACTACAGGAGAGACTGAGAGCATGACCTGGTTTGAAATACTGACCGGATTTAAAGAAGAATCGCCTGAGCAGGTGCGCAAAAACCTGATTGTCGAAGGCAACCGGCTCAAATCAATGGTTAACGGCAAAAGCTACATCTGCGGCACTCTGACGACACCTTCGCTGGCTGAGCTGCGGCAGCAGGTCGCCGCGGTCGCCAGTTCGGCCGGCCGTCTGACAATGCTCTCGATCGTCGGCAATGTACAGCACATGCACAAAGACCCGGCCAACGCCAATGCGATGTTTCAGGTTGCCTCGCAGTTCAATCTGCTCGAAATGGTCGGCCCGCAGGTCACGCCGGAGCGCGGTGTCGGCATTTACGAAAACGACCGCACCCAGGGCCCGGCCTGCGCTATTTCAGCCGGCGCCGGCACAATTTATCGTAATTATTTCGTTCCGGTAAACGGCAAAATCGGCCAGACTGCCGACAACCAGCTCGACTGCCTCGCCGATCTCGGTGCCGCGCTGGGCAACAAAAACAACCGCCTCTGGAAGATGCAGAACGGCTACGCCCTACCCACTCAGACAGCTCTCGCAGAAATCAACGATCGCCTGCAAACGGCCAACGAAGCCGAGCGCGACCGCCTGCGCGGCCTGCTGCGCATCGGGGTACACGCACAGATTGAAGTAACACTCGACAACGCCGGCCATCGCGTTTCGCAGGCTTACTGCTCGGCGCTGCCGGTCGCTTATTCTGGTATCTCTTCGCAGCGCTGGGAAAGCTTCGCGCGCCTCGTGCTCGAAGCCGCCTACGAAGCAACCTTCTGCGCGGCAGTCAGCAACGCGCAACAGACCGGCTGCCGACGCCTTTTCCTCACCGCTCTCGGCGGCGGCGCCTTCGGCAACGACAAACAATGGATCCTCGACGCAATCAAACGTGCGGCCACCCTCTACCGCGCCCACGACCTCGAAGTCTACATCGTCAGCTACGGCAGCGCCGACCCCGCGTTTCTGAGTCTGATCGACGACTTCAATCAGTCACAGCAGCATTGATGGCTAACGACACACAATCAGCATTAACCGTGCTATAAAAAATTATAATCCGCCCAAGCAGCAAAATTCATTGCAATAACTTATCATAAATGATATATTAATAGCATGAATTTTGAAAATTTGCTTCAGCTTATCGGAAAAGAGCCCGTTTTCTCGTCAGGCCTGCTTCTTTCGGGGAAGATTTCGCAGCCACAGATCCGCCTGCAGCTTTCGCGCTGGGTAAAAGCAGGCAGATTGCAGCAGATCCGACGTGGCCTATACCTGCCGGCACCTGCCTGGCGCAAGGTTGAACCGCACCCATTTCTTGTGGCAAATCGAATGCAGCCCGGCTCATATGTAAGCCTGCAATCTGCCCTCGCCTTCCATGGCCTGATCCCGGAGCATGTTCCCGTTGTAACCAGCGTAGGCCCGGGCCGAGGCGAAGAAATCAGCACGCCGCTGGGGCGCTTCAAGTTCAATCACATTGCCGACAGCCTTTTATATGGCTACTCCGAGCAGGAAATTGCTGGCAACCAGACTGCATTCATCGCCACCCCGGAAAAAGCGCTTCTTGACCTTGTTTACATGACGCCAGGTGCTGATTCGATCGAATATTTGAGGGAATTGCGATTGCAGGATATTGCGAGCCTCAGCAGCGAAGCATTGCTGCGCCTCGCTGCGCGCAGCGGAAAGCCGAAGCTTAAGCGCACGGCGGCAATGGCAAACGAACTGGCCATGGAAGAACAGGGGGATGTATTGTGAAAGAACACCTCGCTGGTCTTGCCAGAAAAGCTGTTTCACAACAACAGGCCTGGTGCCTGGCCCGCGAATATCTGCAGGCGCGCATTTTACAGTCGCTACAGGAGCTGGGCATTTTTACCCAATGGGCTTTTCTTGGCGGAACTGCACTGCGTTTCCTGTATGACCTGCCAAGATTTTCAGAAGATCTCGACTTTTCACTCATCCCGGAAACAGTATTTGATAAGGCTTCTTTTCGTTCTGTACTGTCCGGTGTCAGCAAAAATCTGGCAAGAGAAGCATATCAGGTTGAAATAATGACCAATGAACGCGAACCGGTATGTTCAGCTTTTTTCAGGTTTCCCGGCCTACCCTTCGAACTTGGCCTGACAAATCGGAAAGAGCAGAAAATTTCGATAAAAATTGAAGTTGATACGAACCCGCCTTCTGACGCCCAGATTGAGACCTCGCTGGTCAGGCGTCACGCCACCCTCAATCTCTGCCATTACGACCGACCCTCGCTGCTGTCCGGCAAGTTGCACGCCCTGCTCTGCCGGCGCTGGACAAAAGGTCGCGACCTTTACGATCTGGCATGGTATCTGGCAGACAGGCGCTGGTCGCCACCAAACCTGAAATTTCTGAATTCCGCTCTCCAGCAGACCGGCGGGCGATTTCCGCCAATAACCGAAGAAAACTGGCGTCAGACGATCGCACAGCGCCTCGATCAGATAGACTGGGCCAAAGCCCGCAATGACGTTTTTCCATTTCTTGAACGCGAAAGCGACATAGCCCTGATCGATCAACACACAATCGAAAAGCTTCTGGCTCAATGATACGCAAATCTACCGAGTTCTAATCCAATTCGGCCAATAATACTCTGCTGATCGACATGAAGAATTCAAAGAAGCAAATTTGACACGTATAACGTTATCCATTATAATAATAGTGTAGACAAATACAATTTGCTGAGAAACTGCCATGATTAAATCGTTCTTTGACCGGGGCACCGAAGACGTTTTTGACAGAATCGATTCGAAAGCGGCACGCTCCTGCTGTCCTGCCCGGATCTGGCGGACAGCGCAACGAAAACTCGACCAGCTGAATGCCGTAGTATCACTGGAGTCGTTAAAAATCCCGCCAGGCAATTGCCTGGAAAAGCTCAAAGCCGATCGAGAAGGTCAGCACAGTATTAGAATCAACGATCAGTATCGTATTTGCTTTAACTGGATCGACGATGGAGCAGAAAACGTCGAAATCGTTGATTATCATTAAGAACTGAGGTTTATTGTATGATCAGAATCCCCAGAAATGGCCCGCCCACACACCCCGGCGAAATGCTGCTCGAGGAATTTCTTGTTCCACTGAAGCTTACGCAAAGTGAATTCGCCAGAAAACTTGGCGTCTCCTACCCCCGCATCAACGAAATAATCAACGGCAAACGCGGCATCACACCCGACACCGCGCTCAGGCTCGAAAAACTCCTCGGCATGGAAGCGCAGTTCTGGCTCAACCTGCAACAAGCCTGGGATCTATATCAGGCAGCACACTCCCCCGCTGCAAAAAAGATCGACAGAATCACCCTCCTCCCGCAACTCTCGCACAGTTCATGATTTTTGTCGAACCATCGAATTGACCAGCACATACATTTTTATGCATAATTTTTGCAGAGGTGAAACAATGCCGTCAGTCCGAGTCAAAAACAACCCGCTGGTTGTTTATTAACCAGACGGCAAGCGGTCAGGGATTCTGCCCGGTAGGGGACTGCAGCCAGTAGATATCATTGTGCGGGTCGCGATTGAGGTAGCCGACGTCGATGAGATTGCGACGCAGGATGTCGACGTGATAGCAGCTGTCGCCGTGAACGCCGGCTTTTCCGCCATTGCCGCCGTTGGCTGTCATGATTATTTCGTCGATTTCTGCGCGGGTGTAAACGCGATTGCGACTGAGCCGGCAGACGATATGGTAAAGCATTATCAGCTTTTTCCGGCGCAGGGTCCGGTCATCGATGAAGGGAACCGGGCCGCCGGTCGGGGGTGCCCATTCCGGCTTCTTCGCGCCGGCCGGCTCGATTTTGAAGAGCGCAGCTATTTCATTTGCCGTAGCCAGCAGATGGGCAGCGGAAGTATCGGCAATAATTGCAGCAATCGACTTTTCGGCCAGTTCGGCGTGTGGGCTGTTACGCAGGCTTTTCAGGCAGCGCAGCAATGGCTTCTTGACCCCGGCGATCATGGCCGGCCTGGCATTTGCCGAAGCTTCGCGGATCGCCTGGCGAAGAGCGACCTCAAGCTGACGCAGCACCTCTGCATATGAAACGATCTTTTCACCCACCAGCAAAAGGTCGTGCCAGCCGAGGGTTTCCTGGGCGATGACGACGCGGTTGGCCCAGAGCTGGCGGTTGCGCTTAACATCTTCAGAAATCGCATGTCTCCCGAGTTTTCTGAGATTATGCGGATCGACCCGGCAGGTTTGCCTGATTCCGGCCGGCTGAAACTCGACGCAGCCATCCCAGCCGATGCTCAGCTTCGAAGGCACCACCGACCCGACCAGATCGGGCAGCAGTATCTCAACATCGGCAGAACGCATATCGATGCGGGTAGCAGTCGAAACCAGAAGGTCGTCGGCCGCGATCTTATAAACCTGATCATCGATATCTGCCGTCACCCGGGCCGGCAGATGGAAAACCCCTTTAACACCTAATTTTTTCAACAACGCCAGACCGCCGGCATCAGACTGAGGCTGCAGCTGAAGGCTCACCAGCTGACCGTCACAGGCCATGAAATCGAACGAAATATCGCCGACAGTCGCGAAAGGGTAAACCGCCGGAACACCTAAATACTCGCGCTCGCCGAAGCTTCTGAGAATATCCCGGTAAACATTCATGAAATCAATGATCACCGATGGTTTTTTCTCGATGAACCAGTCTTTCAGCAGCTCGTCGCGGGTCGCCGGAGTCAGGATCAGACGCGAGGCGTTTTCGGCGGCAGAATCGCCCAGAACCGGAAACAGCGCGAGACCATGCTCAAAAAAGTCATTTCCAAGGTTTTGGATGAACGGGCTTACGATGAGCACACCGCCAACTTTTTTGGCAACGGCCGCAAGAGCGAGCGGAACCAGGTCCTTCCTCAGCTTATGCCACCCGCGCGCGACCTCTTCGCCGGTAGAGATGCCGGCGAGACGGATTCCCCAGATTTCACGGGCATCGGTCTGCACGGCAATTTCATAGGCCGTGGCGTCAGCATCGTATCTGAAACTCATTGGCCAGCAGCGCTTGAACGTCTGCAAAACCTGTTCATCCGCCGGATAAAGAGTCACCTCACCATGCTTCGTTTTAACTTTCATAAGTCCCCCAATGTTTTTTTCTGAAATTATACCCCACCCCGACCAGCCATTTCATCATTCCGATTCATATAACTTACTGATTAATTCGCTTTCTGAAGATTTGACTTCATGCGCTGCGCCGGGGCGGTTTGAGATCAGTGGCGGTTTTTCTTTTTCTTTTCGATTTGCTGACTGGCGCGGTCTTCGTCAGTGAAACTGACGTCGGAAACCTGATCGGCGCGAAAGAGGCGAGTGCTGCAGGAAAGCGCCTGCCAGGCACTGGCGATCCCGTGAGCGGTCTTGTCGAAGAGCAGAGAAGACGCCGCGGCAACTCCGGTAGAGAGGGCTTCTTCCATTGCGTCAAGATCGGCGCTGAGAAACACGAACTGCCAGTCCGACTTTTCCTGCTTTTCCTTGATCATCTTCTGAACCATGCTTCTGCTGAATTCGCGGCTGGAATTTTCCTGGCCATCGGTGACGAAGGCTACGATCACGCGCTGCGGACGCGCGGCTTCGGGCATTCCGGCAAGCTTGTGTTCGAGGTCATTGATAGCCTTGCCCATGGCGTCATAGAGAGGGGTTCCGGCGCGAGGCACGAAGGTTTCCCGTGTCAGTTCGGGAACCTCCTGAATGTTTTTAAAATCCTGTATGACTTCGTAGGCATCCTGAGTATCGAACTGCACCAGGGTCAGGGTAGCGAAGCCTGGTTCGGCCTTCTGCGCCGGCGAAAAAATACAGGTGATACAGTATGAAGATCGCATAGAGCTGATACCAGTTCGCTCGATCAAACAGATGCGGGGCATACTCAAAGGCATCGACACGACCATTGTCAGAGATAACGGCAGAATATGAATCTCGTGGACTCCTGCGGCTGGCTTGAAACTGAAGGTCCCGATGGCAGACAGCCTCATTTTAGCTGTTGCCCGAGCCCACAAAGCAATTATCTGGACACAGGACCATCATTTTAAAAACGTCCACGAAGCCAGATATAAGATCAAACGCTGCTATACAAAAGCTCAGTGAAACTTACTTAAAACGATGAGATTGCTTCGTCGCTAAACTCCTCGCAATGACAGGTTTAAGCGAACTTTTCAATACCATTTTATATAACATAAGGGCCACGCACCTCTTTGAGATTCAAAAGCCGTCGCATGACGCAACTCACAGACAATGGCCTCAAGTCTTACTTCAGGAAAATGAATCACGGGCGGACTGCTCCAGCCCTCTGTCTCACATGAGTTCAATAATTAAATCTGAGACTCCTCTTATGCGGGCTTTCGGCAGGCGAAAATTTTATGTGACTTGCTATGGCTGAGGATCTATGCACCCATACATGACTAAAGACGGCTTATATCAGGGCCAAAGCCATTTAATCTTGATGCAAAAAGTCATTCATAAACAGATCATATGAATAAATTACTGAATTAATGTCATTTTTACCGGTTTTGCTATTGACTTGGCTATACTAATTCTCTAATTTAAATGATCTGCACATTCTTTACAAATATAAAAGTGCATAGACAAAGGAGGCCGTTGTGGTCAAAAATACAAAATTCAAACTTTTTGCGGCGCTTTGTGCATGTTTGCTGACATTCATGGCTGGTTGCAGGATAATTAATACTGGCAACGGATCAACAGAAGCGCAAGCCACTCACAAGCTGCAAGGGCAAATAGTCTACTCCGACCTGTCAGAAAACATGCGGGCAGCCGCTGATTCAGCCAATCCTGCCAAAGGCGTGTTCGTCTGGATCGAACAGCTTGGCCGCAAGTCTGGCCAGGACTGCCCCGAAGGTGAGTATATTTTTGAAAACCTCGCTCCGGGTGAATACAATATTGTCGCTGAGCTTGTAAGACCAGGTCGCCCACCTCTAAGAGCGCGGTCTATGCTACAATCCGCAATCCCTTATAATCAAGAGGGTTCAGTTGAAGAAATCATAATTGTGCCGGCAAATAAAGTGGTAACAGGTCTGCTGTATGACTCCAGCGGAGAACCTCTGCCAGTCGGAACCGTTCTCTCGATGTGGGGCGAAGAATTTTTTGTAGGCCCCGAACCCGGCCAGTTTACAACTCCCTTTCTTCCTCATGACGCAACAGCTGCAGATCTTATGGTTACAGGTCTGCCAAACCGTCCCAGAGTGAGTTTTGAGCTGCCTGAAACTTCACCCGATAATGACGAAATACATAACACCGCTGTTGAACTCGGCCTAGCAGATTCTGAAACGCTTGAACCAGTCAGTGCCAGAGTCTCGCTTAAAAAAAATACAACTGCAATCGCCAGTCTGCTGAAAGATTTGCAGACGAAAGACCGCATTGACATTGCTATAGAACCGGTAAATCTCAATACCAGTGATGCAGGTTTCCAGGTTGAATGGCTCACCTCCCGGGGCAAATTCGACCCAGAGACTCCCGCAACAACACTTACAACTGTTGCCTGGATTGCCCCTGAAACTGCCGGTCTCGCCACAATTTCGGTCAAGGTATCGGCAACTGGTCGGGGATTTTACAAAATCGATATCCCAGCAATGGTCGAGAGCAGAAGCAGCGAAAAAAGCATCAACGCATTCAGTTTTGCCGGCCTGGCCCAGTCAGTAGAGGGCGTTATCGATGAAGAAAATGCCAGCATAAAACTACTCGTGCCCTTTAAAACCGATGTAACAGCCCTGGCGCCAACAATCGTTCACAGCGGGAAAAGTATCAGCCCCGCCGCGCTGGCGCCACAAGATTTCAGCAAGACCGTAGAATATACAGTCACAGCCGAAGACGAAACCACAAAAACATATCTGGTAACTGTCGAAGTTGCAGCAAGCACTGAAGCCATACTTCTCAGCGTATTCGACAGCAGCCTGAATCTTGGCAACGAAGCAGGAACGACGGAAGAACCTGTAACTGCAACCATAAACGCACCACACGGAACCACGGCTATTGCACCTGCAGATTTGATTTATTCTGCAGACGCCAAAGCGAGCCTTTATTCTGATGCCGGCTTTTCAAAGAACAAAGACATGCCAGTATCACTTAAAGTTGGAGTTAACAAAGCCTGGATCAAAATTGTCGCTGCAGATCAAACCACAATCAAAAACTATGCCCTGACAATCAATCTCGCCGCTGCCGATGATTTGAGCGCAACGATTACACCCGCAGCTGGAGCCGCGATCGGTGATACTAATTTAAACATCGCAGGCCTTACTGCTGGAAACGTGCTCTGGCTCAACCCAGAAAAAGACGCCGGTGCGAGCGCGCCGGCCATGAACTCAAGCCGTGATGCGGGTGTCTACAGCCTCAACATCAGTACATCTGCCGACCATACCTTTGCCGGTGCCGGTGTGTCTGACATTGTCGAAGTAAACGCCAGCAACCAGATCGTAGCTTTTGGCACAGTGACAATCGCTGCAACCGACATTAAAGCAGGCGCTTCAATTGCAAATGCAACGGTAAGCGGTCTGAAAAACAATACGCTGACCACCACCGACCTGGCAGTAAGCCTGCAACACGACACTTTTACTGCAATTGCCGCAGGTGCAGACGTTTCGGCCTGGGTAAACAATCTGCCCGCCGGCCTGACAGTGGCAGTGAAAAATCCTGTAACAGCTGGAGACAACTCAATAGTTTGCTCAATAAGCGGCACACCAACGGCAACCGCTGAAGCTGCTTTTGATATAGAGATTCCTGCTGCGGTGCTGGAACTTAGCAGCACAAGCATGGCGGCAACAGCCAACCCCGCAGCAAAATTCGTGATAGTTGAAGTAACAGCCTCGGTTGCTGACATCACAATTGAAGGGCTTAAAACAGTCGCGATAAATGCTCAGCAAATATCGGTTACGCTCACAAACGACAGCTTTGCCGCAATAAACCAGGGAACAGACCTTTCCGGCTGGTTCAGTGTTCTGCCGGCCGGGCTCAGTGCCAAAGCCAAAGAAACCGTAACAGCGGGAGCCACCACGCTGCAGATCGAAATCACCGGTATTCCTGCAACGGTTTCTGATGAAGTAATTTCTCTCGATATCCCAGCTGCAGACCTGCAGGCAAGCGGCATAAGTGTTGTTTCTGGCGTTAACGCAAACGCCAGATTCTCGCTGACAGCCTTTGCCGGCGGCGATGGCAGCGAAGCTGACCCGTATCAGATAAGCAACTGGTATCATCTCAACAACATTCGCGATGAGCTTGACCAGCACTTTATACTGATCAGCGACCTTGACAATACAACCGCCGGATACGCTGAACATGCCGGCAGTGCTGCCAACAGCAACCTTGGCTGGGCACCTCTGGGCGATGATTCCGATGCAGAGAATAAATTCACCGGCACATTCAACGGCAACGACAAAGTTATCGCAAACCTGTATATCAACCGGCCGGCAGAAAGTAACATCGGCCTGTTTGGCCGCAATGACGGCGAGATTTCCAATCTGACCCTGAGCGACATCGATGTTACCGCTGATAACTCTGTGGGCGGCATTGCGGGCATCAGCTACGGTAACATCAGCGGTTGCCACATCACCTCTGGCACGGTCACCGGAAACTATGCCGGAGGTCTGGTCGGTTATGCCCTTTACAATACGATCGACAGTTGCTCGTCTGCCGCCACGATAAGCGCAACGGGAGCACAGGTGGGCGGTCTTGTCGGATCCTGCGCCGGAGCGACAGTCAGCAATTCGCACGCAACCGGAGCGGTTACAAGCGCATATACTGCTGCTGGCGGCCTGATCGGCTTTATTACCAACAACAGCAACATCAACAACTGTTATGCCACCGGAGCAGTTTCTTCTACAGTATATAATGCCAGAACAGGCGGACTCATCGGCATGGCAGAAGCAAGCACAATCAGTTCTTCTTATGCCACCGGCGCCGTCAGCGGCACCGGGCAGGAAGTCGGTGGCCTGATCGGCTTCGCAGGGCACTCAACCAGCAACACCCTTATAAACAGCTGCTATGCCACCGGAAACGTAAGCGCGAGAGGCTATGTTGGCGGCCTTGTTGGCTTCAGCAATATTGACAAGACTGTTATAAGCAACAGTTATGCAATCGGCGAAGTCACCGCCGGTTCTACTGGACAGGCTGGCGGCCTTGTCGGTCTTAATCAGTATGCAAAGATTCAAAACTGCTATGCCACCGGCAATCTGCCCGGAACCAGCGACTACACAGGCGGACTGGTTGGAGCCAACAGTGGAACGATACAGAAATGCTATTCAGTCGGTGCAGTTGCCAGCACTCAGACCAACACCGGCGGTCTGATAGGCTTCAATAGCGGCCCGGTAGCATACTGTTACTGGGCTACTGATGCTTCGACAAAAGCAACATCTGCCGGAGGACCTGTAGCAATAGGCAAAACTTCGGCTCAGATGACAAATGAATTCACTTTTAGCGGATGGGATTTCGAAAGCCAATGGGGTATAAACGAGTCGAGTTCTTACCCCTGGTTACAGTCAAACAAACAGGAACCTGCCCCAGCCCCATAAAACAGCAGCGCAGACACGACCAGATCTCAGTCCGGCCCAAAGCGGCGGGCTGAGATTCTGTTTTTCAGTTTGTATTTCGTGCATATCGCTGGTGTGTTAGTATGACTTGTTGATGTCAGATCAAGGCGGGGGGGAAACATGACGAAAATTCTGCTGGTTGCCATTCAGATACTGCTGCTCGCGCATTACGCCAGCGCGCAAAGCGATGCGGCGCCGCTCGGGCATGGTTATGAATTCGAGAATAACGGTAAAATAACAGGCTCCGAATTTTCGCAGATGTATATTAAAACCTCGCCGAAGTTTGGCGAACTGGCAATCACGCCGGGCCTGCGGGAAGCGGCGCAGCGAAATGCCCGCTACGTTTCGCGAATGTCTGCCGATGCGGCTTTCAGCGTCGGAAACCTGCAAATCACCGGTGACCAGCTCATCAAAGCCACAGAAATCATCGGCCGGTTCGCGATGTATGACCAGACCGAGGCGCTGCAACAGCTCGCCTTTTACCAGATCAAGGGCGAAGACGACCGTGGCAACGTACATTTTACCGGCTATTTCACGCCACGACTGGCCGCGCGCAGCAAGCGCGATGATGTGTTCAAACACCCTGTTTACGGCCTTCCAAAACTCGGCAGAATGCCAACGCGAAAAGAAATCGACCACGACAAAGCACTGGCCGGAAGAGGGCTGGAACTGGCATATACCGACAGCCTGCTCGACAATTTCTTTTTGTCGGTGCAGGGCTCAGGTGTGCTCGACTTCGGTGACGGAAACATCAGACATATCGGCTTTGCCGGCGCCAACGGGCACCCCTACCGCAGCGTCGGCAAAATGCTGGTCACCAAAGGTTCGATACCTGCCGAAAAAATTTCGCTGCGCACAATCCGAGAATGGTTTAATGCACACCCTGAACAGCTGATTCCAACGCTCAACAACAATCCGTCCTACACATTTTTCGAATGGCGACCGGCCGCTACCACCGGCGCCGCCGGTGTGCCGCTGACCGCTATGCATTCGATCGCCGTCGATCGCTCGTGCATTCCGTATGGTGCCTGCCTGCTGGCTGAAATTCCGGTGCTCGATGAGCACGGCGGGTTGACCGGTCACCGCTACGACATTCTCTTCGCGCACGATACCGGCGGTGCTATCAAAGGCCCCGGCCATATCGACCTCTATCACGGTCAGGGCTGCGAAGCCGGCGACAACGCCGGCGACCTGCACCACTACGGCCGCCTCTGGCTAATGCTCGCCGAATAATTTGTTCTGGTAATAGAGCACAGAAAGTGAGATAACTCGGCGACACTGCTGCACAAAACAAGCTGGTCGGCAGAGCCGGCCAGCTTGTTGAACAAGTATTATTTTTTGGTTCCAACCTGCTCCTGCTGGCGGGAAACAGGGGTTCGATGCCCTCTCGTGTTTTTATCCCGGCAGGCTGAAGAGCAGAAAAAAGTAATGGTATTGCGGTAGAGGCGACTAAACTCACGTGATGCAGGGTTCTCACAGCAAGCGCAAAAGCCATCCTTATTGGTAATTGTCAGAGGAGCTTCCTCGCAGTCTTTCAATTTGAGAGCCACCTCCTGTGGTTTCTCCCAGAATCTTTCGACGCAGGCGTCGCAACAGAAGCGATAGACCTTGCCTTCGAATACAACAGACTTTCCTTGTTTTAACCTTTGCCCATCGATTGGGCACCTTCGATAATGAACAGCAACCAGAGTTGGAGGGATTCCGATCAGGGCAGTCGGCCTGATGCGCTCTTCAATTCGGGGTGTAAGATCCTTCTGAGCTGGGGAAACTGTTCTCTCATGTCTTGCCCCATGCTGAGCAAAAGCCGGATAAACCCCGATGATAACCAGCACAATACAAACAACAATACCGATAATATTTCGTTTCATACCTGCTCCTTTTTTCTCGCCTTAGACCCTCTTCAGACGCTTAATACATTCCATAAACAAGCTAACAGCCCAATGCATTGTTCAATGGCTCTTAAACCTCCTTATCTGATTTTGCTCTCTGTATTTTCTATTCATGAAATGGACCGTAAGGCTTAAATTATTGTCAGGCATTTTAAACAACCTTGAAATAGCTATAAACTCTTATGGAAATAGAAAGAAACAACTATTAGCCGCATATATTTCAGCAAAAGGGACTGCTTCACATTGCTATGAAACAGCCCCTTCTTTTAGTCTGCGAGCAGCTTATTCAGGGAAAAAGCGAACCTCGCTTTGAAAGCCTTCGGGGTTTACGAAGCTCTGAATCGAGATGGCGCCGACACCCTTGAAGAAGTCGGGAACCGGTTTAAGCGCACCACCCGAGATGGTGCCGTGCACTGAGCAGGAAACCGGCAGTTCGTTCAAATACCTGCCGCCAGCCGGGCAACTGGGCGCTGCGCCGTAGAGTATCTGATAACTGCTTTTGAACTGATCAGGTCGGAAGCTCGCAACAAAATGAATGTTTTTGAGATTTTCGAGGCAGGCTTCGCGCTGTGAGCGGGCGCGGATTTCGAGCAGATCCGGGCGCATCAGTTTGATATTTTTCGGATAGAGAACCATGTTGAAATTACCGATAAATGCGTTTTTTTCGCGTTCTTCAGGCTTGTCGAGTTCGAAGAAGAGCTCTTTCTTGCTGGCAACCAGCAGAAAGCCATCACGACTGGTTAGATAATAGGTTTTGCGAATGGCGAAAAGGTCGAATGAGAGCACGTACATTTCGACTCCCTTTTCTTCGAGCCTTACGAGGCTGAATTCTGGATTGAGAAAGCCGCGCATGTTGCGGCTAGATTCTATTTCCATCTGCAACCAGTCGATAATTGCCTGGTAGTGAGCGGCATCAGTCAGCTCAAGAGCAACCATGACCGGTGAGAAAAAGCTCATCAGGAAAGGACTGAGCGCGGCAAAATCACCAGGCCGGCCACCGCCAAGACCACTGAGAATACCGCGCGCCATCATGTTTGAATCCCACTGGAACAGCAGCGGGTGGTCAGCGACCTGCGCCCACAAACAGCCGGTAAACCATTTCCTGATCAGCTCAGCGCGCCGACTGAGCTGCGGACTGTGCCAGTGCCCCGGCACCGGCAGGGTTTCAGCCTTGAGATTCGCTCCGAATTTTACCACACAGCTTTTGAGTTGAGGCGCCGGCTTCATCGCCTGATGGCGCACATTTTTTTGCAGTTCGCTGTATACGCCGTTCTCAACCAGCGGCATGATCAGCAGACGACCGCGAAACTCGGGTTCGGTGGTAAACACAAAACCGATCGGGTCAAAAAACTGCGAAAAATACTGATTATACTGGGCAACAAACTGCTTGTAGCTGCCGGCTTCCTCGGTGGTGACCTCAGTTGGCAACAATTCGCTGACCGGTGTCAGACGTCCGAACGTGCGATGTCGCGGACAGCGGATCTCGCCAGTGACATGCTCATAAGCGCCGCCTTCCGGGCACTGCGCGTCAGCGCCGAGCTTACCATTGACCATAATTTCGTGACTCTGCAACAGAGTGCTGCGAATACAGTCGAGCCGGCGCTTTGTCGCAATTTTGTAGGCCGGGCCGATGAGTTTTCTTATGAAAGCATCAGACAAAAAGGAAAAAATGCGCCCGGGCCCGGCAAAGTTCTTTTCGATATGCTCGTAGAAATAGTGCAGATCAAGGTATTCAGTAAGAGGCTGCGCTTTGCCATCAATGACCGATATTATCTTTTCCATGAGAATCGGCGAATTGCAGATGATCTGGTGCCCTTTGGCAGTGATGCGATACGAACGAAAGCGATAATCAGGTGATGTAAATGCCTGTACCGGCCGGCCACCAATGGTCAGCGAACTTTCACTGATAGAAGCGTTTTCCTTGCGAAACTCGGCGGCAGTCATCGCAAGCTTCTCGCGCAGCAGTGTCTCGTTGCTGATCTTGAGAATTACCGCAATCGCGCTTCCCTCGAAAATAAAGGGATCTTCGGCAACAAAGACGATATCGCTCAGCGCCAGATCGGCAAAAAGCCTGGTCAGCATGTCGGTCTTGAGCAGCAGCTGATCTTTGATGCGCTTCTCGATACTGAAATTGGAATTGCCGGATTCGCCTCCGGAAAGCGTTCCGAGGGCTGTCGCCCATTCGTCAAAAAAGTCGAAAGCCTTGCGAAATGCCGTATAAGAAGGGAAATGCACAAACGCGCAGTCGGCGGGAATAAGCGAGTATGCCTGCGGCAGCGCGAGTTTCGGATTTTCGATCATTTTACGCCATGGATGCGACGGTGCCTTGGGGCCTTCGAGCGTAGAAACCTTGACCATATTGCCAAATGCCGCTTGTTGATCGACGTCAGGAGTTGGATTTTCGGGGTCGCCATGCACCGGACAGCGCACCACGCCTTTCCCGGCAAGATCACGCCCGTAATATTCACTGCCGGAATTACATACCGGTTTCGAGCGCAGATACCCGTCTTTAACCAGCTTGTCGAGGTCAAGTTCATCCATCATGGTAGCGTGATCCATGTTATACATTTCAACCGCACCCGTGATTGTGCGTTGATTGGCGGCGCAGAAACGATCGATCTGCGGCGCACGATCGCCAAGGTTGACATCCGTCTGCAGGGTCTCACGGATAGCACTGACTCCGGTAAAAATGCTGTACATATCGAGATCCCGGCCACCGCCACCCATGCGTTGAGCATTTTCAGGGCTGAGGTGAGTCAGCAGTGGCTGCCATTTCTGCATTTCTGACGCCGACGCCTGCGCCCAGTTCCTGTAGGCAGAAATACCACTGATCACACGCCCGGTCTCGGCACTGGCACAGATCAGCCGCGCCATAGGATTTTCGCTGACTTCATCGAAGGTCAGATCGCGCAGTTTGTCAGCAGACCCGATCTGAAACCTTTTCTGCAAAGCCTCTGCTTTGCCGGTGAGCTTACCCCAGGCGTAAATCTCATAATGAATCTTCGCCGACTGCCAGTTATAATACACGTAAGAAGAGACCCATTCGCCCTTGCGCTGATCCTTGATCCGGACCGGCCGCGAACGGTAATACCAGTAGTCATCATCGTTGCCGGCCTGCACAACTCTGATGAGAAAATGTGAATCATTACCGATCGGATAATGCAGCATACGCACACCGGGCTGCGCAACCTGCGCCGACAAAGGCGAAGAACAACAGACAACAGCAAACAGGACAGTCAAAACAGCTATTAGACGATACATTCAGGCCTCCTTCTCAAACAGAGCTGGTACACTAATTATTTCTCAGTCACACGCGAAAGCATGAATTCGAAGTCATTGCGAGGAGGGCGTCAGCCCGACGTGGCAATCTCATGGACAAAAGGATTGCTTCGTCGCTACGCTCCTCGCAATGACTGATTTCAACATTGATTCAATTTTGCCCTCAGACAATTACATCTAAAAAAGCCCGGGTAATACGCTAACAACAGAGCTCTCGGCGGAAGCATCAGCGGGGAAGCAGGGCGCCGATGATTTCCAGGCCTTCGGCGACGATGCGGGCGGTGACGAGCTGGATGCCGACGCGGGTGAGCAGCAGACGGTAAGGAGTCTGCAGGTTCAGCCTGATGTCGAGATCGGGCACAAAACGGTGAACAGTGACGGCAGCATCCTTGATCAGCAGCAGGCGTGCGTAGTCGGGGTGGTCTTCATCGCCACGGCCCTCGTAAACCACGACAGCCAGCTGCCCGGAAAAGGTTCCAGCGGCCCAGGCGTCGAGAACTATATTGCCGGGTTCGCAGTTATATTCATATAACCGCGCAGACTCGCTTCCAATAGAGCTAAAGCTGTTGATCAACAGGCCATTTTCGCGGGTCTCTATGCGTATCAGCGAATTGCCGTAAAAGACAGGCTCGCACAGGCCGTCGGCTTCCCATTGCAGGTTACCGGCGCGGTCGAACACAAACGAACGGTTACGACCGCTGTCGCAGACTGCGAGATTCATACCGAGGCGGTCAGGCTCGATGAAACTGATATACCTGAAAAACATACGCTCACCGTCGAAATCGACCTTGTTACGAAACTGGTTGTCCACAAAAAAAACCAGGGCGGTGCGCGAGTTATCAGCGATTGCGAGTGTATTATCACGCAGCAGCGCGAAGTCGTCAAGCTGCAGATGCTTTTGTTCGCGATCGGCGGCCAGCACCTGCATGCGGTTCTGACGCAGATCATAAGAGAAAAGGCTGCGACCGGCCTTATCGAGCAGATAGATCAGATTGCTGTCGGTTTTGAGCGAATAGCCTTCGAAAGCCTGCTGCCCTTCGCGTGCGGCGGTGCTGATTCCGGCCGGCCATTCGGCATAAGGGAACAGGCAAACCCGCGAAAACTTGAGCAGATCGGGGTGGGCAGGCAGCATTTCGGCAATGCGGCGCTGCATTTCAACGTAATCGAGATCGCCGGTCGGCGGCGCTGCCGGGTCGAGAGTCTGGGCTCCGGCGACTGCGGCAAAAACAAAGCAACAAAGACTGAAAAACAGCGGCAGCCAGCCAGAGCGACGAGCAAAATCAACATTCGAGCCAGGCGTTTTCATAATAGACAGAAACCTCATTTCTGTTTCTCAATTGCAGGCAGATAAGACTTTGGATCGGTTGTCGGGCCGCTCTCAGAGTTCCGACGGATTTCGAAATGCAGATGCGAACCGGTCGATACCCCGGTATTGTTGCAGAGTCCCACCCGATCGCCGGGCTTTACAACAGCACCGATACGTGGTCGGCCGGCTTTGTGCAGATGGGCATAGCGGGTAAAAAGAGTTCGGTCATCGAGATTGTGCGCGACAACGACGGCATAGCCGTAACCGCCATTCCAGCCGCTGCTGATGATGCGACCAGGGCCGATAGCCACAACCGGCCAGCCATCGCACTTCCAGCCGGCGAGGTCAATTCCGGCATGAAAACGCCGCACTTTCGAAACCGGGTGCACGCGCATACCATAATCAGAAGTCATAAAAACCTTGCCGTTGCCTTTTGCAGGAACCAGCGGCAAGAGATTGCCAAATTCGTAATTAAGACCAGCGATGCGTTCCCTGGCGTCAGCGACCTTTTCGCGGCTGGGCAGGTCATTCTCTCCGGAAAGTTGATCGACGCTCTGCTGATAATTGGCAGAGGCTTCGCGGCGCAGGCGCTCTTTTTCGCGGCGGTCTGCTGCCTGGACTGCCAGACGGTCGCGTGCCAGGCCGGCAAAGAAGGCAAGGTCACCAGCTTCTCGACTGCTCAGGCCCTTTCCCACCAATGCCGCATCAATTTCGGCGAGAGTGCCCTGAATCTTTGCGATACGCGCGGCATCAAGTTTTGA
>PGYA01000031.1:52888-104870 GCA_002839435.1 Candidatus Riflebacteria bacterium HGW-Riflebacteria-2
CCTGATAAAGACCGACGACCGCCGGCACATTTATTCTGGTCAGCTTCTCTTTTATCTTCGCAACTTTGATTTTGCCAGTCTGCTCGCCGACTTCAAGAATCTTTTCGATAATTTTACGCTCTTTTTTGCCGGCCAGCTGCAACAGCTGTTTGAGAGCCTCTTCGCCATCACCCCGGCGCGGCTCCGGCGGCGGCTGATCAGGCGTTCCCGGCCCGGCAGGGGCCGGCAGCGCTGCCGAAGCCGTCACTGCTTCGAGCTGCTCAAGGCTGTAGGTAAGCATCACTGACTGACTGGCAGCGGCCGGCAACGAGCTGCCAATCGAAACAAACAGACAGACAAGAAGGCAGGTCAGCATCTCGATTCTCCCGAAAGCATTTTATCTGGCGGGTCTAGGCATTTTGGACTCGAGATCTTTTATAAACATCGGGTTAACTGTCTTGCCACCAAGCGCTTCGGCTTTGCCGATTTTGTCCCAGGCGCCAGTGTAATCCTTTTGTGAGAAAAGCGTCACCGCCCAATTAGAATAAAGCGGCTCATATTCAGGCTTTATCTTCTCGGCCTTTTCGAAGCAGGAAATAGCTTCTGCAATGACTGCCGGAGCAGTTTCAGCGTTTTCAGGGTCATTGGCATATATTGTCAGCGAAAATCCAAGATCAGTGAGCACCATCGCGTTATCACCGAGTTTTTCGGAGGCCTGCCGCATGAACTTCACCGAGTCGGCAATCTTACCCATTGCCCCGGACACAGCACCGAATCCCCACAAAACATCGGGATTATCAGGATCTAATAACCAGGCCTGGTTAAATCGCATCATGGCAGTCGTCGGATTACGCTCGGCCAGAAACGTCTTCCAGCCCATTTTAACGAATTCCTGCGCACCTTTTTCTCTACTACCAGTGGCCTCAGTGATCTGGCTGATAAATTTTTTATCGAGCTCAAGCTGAGCTTCTGTCTTCTCTAAGCCGCCATACATAGGAATCAAGGCAATATTCGTCCCTTTCTGACCGCCCTCGCCGGCAAGCGGAGAAATACAGCCAAAAAGGTAAACAAAAGACAAAAACATGATAACGCTCTTCATAATTCCCTCCCACATATTTTACTATGACTGCTAATGATACAACTTTCTCCGCAATAAATTCCAGATGAAATAACATAACCGTTGTTGTGTACAGCATCAATCAGAGCACAGTCAGAAAGTCGCAACTGCCCGGATCGTTCTGTTTCGCCTTGCCGGCGACCGACGATGGTGATACTCTGTTTTCATGCCGCCAGCGACCAATAACAGTAAAAGATTTACGCTCAGCCTCGCGCTGATACTGGTGTCGTTCGTGCTGCTGTTTTTCATTTCATACCAGAGCCTGGTATTTCAGGATCAGGTAATGTCGGGCCAGAATCGCAGTGAAAAACTTGGCCGCATCGACCGCATCAGCAGCGACTTTTTTAACCGCCTGGCCAATTCGCAGGTGCCGGGAAATGCCGTTCCGATGCCGGTTGCCAGGCCAGCTTTTCCGCTGCTGCGAGTGCCTGGCAGCAGCAAGGCGCGCGAAATTTTCATGCAGATCGCGTTTTTGCCGGATCAGCGGCAAGCTCTGCTCATCGATGCCGAACTCAACAGCAGCGGTGAAGAAAAGCAGTTCTGGCAAAACCTGCTGATCAATGAATATTTCAAAAGCGGCAGCTACTTTGAAATGCGGCAGGCAGCGACGCAGATACTCGAATCGAACTTCGATTACCTGCTTGAAGGCGGCATGACGCTTAAATGTGCAGCAGCACTGAAAGTAGCCGAATCGTTTTTACATGAAAACAACCCGGAAGCAGCCAGACAATGGCTCATACGCCTGCGCCATCTGCCGGCACCCGTTGCCGTGCCGACGCAGCCACAAGAATGGATTTCCCGGCCGCTGCCGGCCGACCTGCAGTCCTGGCTGCTTTTTCTGTTCAACTGCTACAAGCTGTCATATTCAGAAAAGGTCGAAACTGGCTGGGCCGGCGAAAATGACCATGATACACTGATAATCGACCACAAAGACGGGTTATACGCGTTCCCGGCCGGACTGGTCATCAGCGCCCTGCAGCAGCGACTCGCCGAAAACGGCTTTGCCGATGTTCCCAGGCCCAAGACTGGCAGTTCGGCAGCGAGCGCGCATGCGCTGTCAGGCGCCCAGGGTCTGAGAATACTGCTGCCAGAAACAGCCGCCAGAATTCCCGGCGGATTCCTGCTGCTGCTTCTGCTGACTTCGCTTGGTATAACCGGACTTTTCATCTTCGCACTGCACGAATGGCAGATGCTGCAAAAGGCCCGGCTGCTCGACGAAGAAGAACAATTTTTCCGGCAGACCGCGCACGACCTCAAAACCCCGATTACGACAGTGAGTTTTCTTGCCGAAACGCTGGCGCTCAAACGCTATCGCGATGAAGAGCAGTGCAACCGTTACCTGAACCAGCTGCAGACCGAAACGCAAAAAGCGGCCGAACTTTTCGACCGACTGTTGCTTTCGGTGCGCCTGCGCAAAAAGATGGCCGGCGCCGCTATCACTCGCATTTCCCTGCCAGAAACGCTGGACAGCCTGCTGCAGCGTTTCAGAACGCGCATGCCGGGCTGGGAAATCATCGAAGAGTATCAGGCCAAAGAAAAGATACTCGCCGACCCCGACATGTTCGAGCGCATAATGATCAATCTGATAGAAAATGTAATCAGGCATGCTGCCGCCGGAAAACAGCTGGTTTTGCGCACCTGCCCAACGACAGACAACAGCAGCGCAGAAATTGCGCTTATGGTTGGCGATCGCGGCAGCAGCTTCCCTGTGCCCATAGACAGTGACAGACTCGACCTGCTCAACAACAGTTTGCCATACAGGCCCGAGCGCGGCGGCAGCGGCACCGGCCTGTTTCTGGTCAGGCAGATCATGCAGACGCATGGCGGGCAATTCTATGCCAGTCGACGTGAAGGCGGTGGCATCTGGATGGTGACCACCTGGAGGATAGCGGATGAGCAAGATTCTGGTAATTGAAGACGAGCAGGTTATACGCGAACTGCTCTGTGATAACCTCGAATTCGACGGATTCACGTCGGTTGCGGCAGCAAGTCTGTTTGCTGCTGAAGAGGGCCTGGTGCGCGAACAGCCTGACATGCTGCTTCTCGATTTGAACCTGCCTGACGGCAACGGCGCCGAATGGCTCAAAAAGAAGCGTGATGCTGGCATGAGCCTGCCGGTCATCATCTGCACCATCCGCGACCGTGAAATCGACATCATAAAGGCACTCGACGCCGGGGCCGACGATTACGTGACCAAGCCTTTCCGTATCAGAGAGCTGATTGCAAGAATCAGGGCGGTATTGCGCCGGGCCGGCAATGACAGTGAAGCTCCTGCCCTGCCCCAGATCGGCAGACTCAGCATCGACTTCGCGGCCCGCACGGCCAGCTGCAATGACAGACAGACCAGCCTGACCACGACAGAATGGCAAATGCTCGAACTGTTGTGGAAAAACAAAAACCAGGTGCTCAGCCGTGAACAGATCATCGACCACATCTGGGGAATCAACGATCTCGAAGACAGCCGGGCCGTCGATGTCCATATCGGGCGACTGCGCAAAAAGATCGAAGCCGGCAATGAACCTGAAACGCTGCTTACTGTGCGCGGTTTCGGTTACAAGCTGAAAATATGAACTGTTACCAACCTGTTACAAAAGTGACATTGGTTTGCAACAGCAATATCAGATATTGATGACAGCGAAATAAAAAAAGGAGATTCGATATGAAAAAATTGATCGTAACCATGTTTCTGCTGTCACTGACACTGTCGTTGCCGTTCGTCTTCGCCCAGGAAAACGAGCTGGAAGCGGCCATTTCCCGACTTTGGCTGGCCGGGCCAGATGAAAAAATCGAGCAGACCCTCAAGACCCACAGCGAAAGCAGTGATCCGGCGGTTTCAGCCAGAGCGCGCTTTCATCTGACCTGTCTGCAGGCGATCAACGATCGGGAAAACGCAGCGCAGCTTCTGACACAGCTGGTAAGGGATGCGCAGAGCGCTGAGGAAAAGGAAACAGTCGAAAAACTCAGCAGGGTTCTGCAGGAGCGGGCGGCCAAAAAAAAAGATGGCATGCAGAAGAAGATATCGCTGGACTTTACTGATATCGAGCTTGGGCAAGTTGTAAAGCTGATTGCCAAACAGTCGGGCGAAAATATAGTCGTGCACAATTCTCTCAATGGAATCAAGATCTCGCTGCGCCTTATGGACGCGACCGTTGCCCAGTCTATCGAAACGATCTGCACAATCGCCGACCTGCGTCAGGAAAACAAAAACGGCGTCTACGTGCTGCTGCCCGGCAACGCCACTGATGAGAATTACGTGAAGCGCTTTTACAAGCTTACAGCGATTTCGCCGACAAGGGCTCTCAAAATGCTGGAAGCTGGAGCAGCTATACCTGACGGCAGCAATGCGCCGGCCGGTTTTGCCGATGCCAAAAAAGCTCCGGCCGCTATGCCAGAGCTCCCCAGTGGAGTAAGCGTGAGTGTCAAAGGCAACGAACTGCTGTTTGAAGGCCCGCCGGAAGCGGTACGCCAGTATATCAGCTTCATCGAGAACCTCGATCTGAAAGACCGCGCGCACAAGCTTTCATTTCGGGTATGGCGGCTGAACGATGACTGCCGGCACAATCTCAAGACTTTCACAGCCCTCGACGAGCAGGAGCGCGCCAAAGTCGCCCGGATAATCTCAGCCCCGGCACTGATAACTCTTCCGGGAAAGCTGGCCACAATCGAAGTCGATAATTTTACCGGAGAAAAAAAAGAACAGCCCAAAGAATCGATAGATTTTTCGATCGCCAGCAAATTCATCGACACCGAAAAACCCGAACTGCTTCGCCTTACCCTTGATATAAGCGTCTTTGGCACCTCGATCATCAACAGCAAGCAGATAAAAACCACGCGAAAATACAATACCAGCCTGCAGATAACCCGAAATACCTGGGCCATGCTGCCATTCTACGAAGGTGAAGCATTGCTCTATCTCGAAGTGCAGGCCTCCAGCCACTAGACGGACTGACGCACTCTACTGGTCTGTCAAAGTTGAATGTATGTTTAAAATTCGTCATTGCGAGGAGCGGAGCGACGAAGCAATCCTTCTGTCTGTGAGATTGCTGCGCTGCGCTCGCAATGACAGATCACACCAATATTCAAGCTTGACGGAGGACTCGTTCAGCTACGCGCAAAATGTCCTGAAACAAATGATAGAGCCGCTCCACAAAACGTGAAGCGGCTCTTTTACCTGCAGGGTTATCGTGGTTTTACCAGAATTTGGGGTCGATGACGACGTAGCTGTAGTGCTTGCCACGGCGGTCGTGCTTGTCGTGCTTGTCATGTTTGTCATGTTTGTCATGTTTGTCGCGACGGTCGTGCGGGTAGCGCGGGGGAATCGGCCAGGGGCGGTGGCGATAGGGATAGCGCTTTTTGCCGGCGATGATAATGACTTTCGGCTCACTCTCACGGTAGATAACAGTGGTTGTCTCGGGCTGCGCCGGTGCGGAAGAGTAGAAGAAAACCGGATCAGATCGCCAGTTGCTGCGCCTTTCGAGATCGTAAACAGATATCCAGCCGCAGATTGGCTGCGACGAGCGGCCGTGTCCCATGTGCAGAACCTTTGCCGAGCCAGACACCACATCGATCACCCAGATGGGTTCTCCGCGATTCAGGCGCTGGTTATCGAGCAGAAGATATGGCGCGGTTACCACATAGTTCACAGTTGTACGTTTCATGCGCCGTTCGATATTTTCTGATTCAGCGATAGAAGCGAGAGAGCCGCCGCCGCTGAGAAGCACATCGATGGCTTCATTGGTCTGCGCCAGCATGAACAGGGCGCGATCTTTTTCGGCCTGGGCGCGCGCGCGATCCGGGCCTTTTTCGGCGCCTTTCCATGCTTCCAGGTAGGCTTCAAGAGCTTCGAACTTCTGCACATGCAGGTCATGCAGACGGCGCTGGTAAGTGCCATAAGCAGCGTAACGCGATGCAACGACGTACATGCGCTCGTTGTGCTGGCGGCGGAGTTTGAGTGCTTCGCGGCTGGCAACGTCATAATTACTCTGAGCAAGCAGGAGCTCCATCTGGTTAACCGCATCGTAATCGGCCAGAGATATTTCGATCGGCGATGATATTGGCTGACTGATGGTTACAGGCGTCGTCGGCTGAATCACAATCGGCGCGCTGATCATAACAGGTGCATTCGCTGGGGCAACTGGCGCCTGGGCAGACGGCGCGCCTGAAGATGGTGGCGGGGGCGCACTCTCAAAAGATCCAGCTGCCGCCGTTCCGCAGGCTGGGCAGAAATTGGCAGCGTCAGGCAACTGCTTGCCGCAATGGTGGCAGAAAGCAGAAAAGACCGGTGCGGCGACGCAGAATAACAACAGACCAAGAAACAAAAGCATTTTTTTCATATGCAAACCTCTTTATGCAGGTGAATATTCAATTTTACACAGCTCAATTATCGCAGAGTTACCGGCAAAAAAAAAGCACCGGCATGTTAAGTAATCTTAATTTCTGTTAAGCAGACTTAATCGAAATGGTGACTGTTTGCTTTTTGCGGGCTATCTCATTAGAATAAGTACAGGCTCGACTCTTTTGCGGAGAAAAAAACATGAAAAAACTGACGTTGGTTCTTCTGGCTTCAATTTTTGTCGCATTCAATCCCGGCTTTTCCCAGCAGGCACCGGTGATATCAGGCGCTTATCAGACTGGTCAGTTAAGAGCCATTGGCTTCGGCTTTCAGGGCTCTGCCTATAAATCGCTTAATCTTAAATTGTGGAAACCTTCGGCCATACGCGAGATAGAGCAGCCTGACGAAGTTGAAACGCCAGTGGCAACTACAATTGCCTCAGAGACTGCCAACGCCAGTGCAACCGCGCCACTTCCGCAAATTAGAAAATCCGAACTGCAGGCGCGTTACGACCAGAGACTGCAGGGCATGCGGCAATCGAACCAGGGTTCAGAAGATGGGATCAATACTCCGCGAAAATCCGATCTACAGAGGCGCTTAGACCAGAGGCTGAGAAATAACGGGCAGAATGCAGCCGATAACGGTTCTCCCCGCAAATCAGAGATGCAGCTGAAATACGATCAGAGGCTGCGAACAGGCAGCAGGATAATTTCTGGCGGAGCCGATCAGCCACCAATCGAGATTAACCACGATTCAGACGGCAGCATCATTATCAATAACGTTGAATTTACCCTGAAGTTTGTGTTTTACCAGAACGACTTCTCAAGCTTTTCTGCCGATGTTTTCAGTGCAGACGGCCCCGATAATTCTGGCAACGACCGCATAACCAGCAGACTGACGATTCCAGTCGGCAACCTGCGGCTTGAAAAGGCGGCAGATTTCAAAGTGAGCAGGGCATATACCGGCAGCCTCAACCTGAGCGATGACGCCAGCGGCATCAGCGGCAAATACGAAGTCTGGCTTAACGATCTGGGCGGCAGATAAAACTTTTCGTCAGCCCAGGGATGTTTCCTTGAGCAGGGCGAGCAGCTCGGCGGTAGTGACACGACCGGCCATTTCGGTGCCTTCGAGCAGACTGTCGGCGAGTTCGCGTTTTTTGTGATGCAGGGCGACAATCTTCTCTTCAATGGTTCTGCTGGTTATCAAGCGGTAAATGGTAACCGGGCGCTGCTGGCCGATACGGTGCGCGCGATCGGATGCCTGGTCTTCAACCGCCGGGTTCCACCATGGGTCGAGATGAATCACGTAATCAGCGGCGGTCAGATTGAGCCCAAGCCCACCGGCCTTCAAACTGATCAGAAAAAGATCACCCTCGCCCGCCTGAAAATCTTTTATAGAACGGGTTCTGGTGCGGGCCGGGGTTGAGCCATCGAGATACTGGTATTTTATCGCTTTTTTATCGAGCAGATTTCTGACAATGCTCAGGTGATCGACAAACTGGCTGAAAACCAGTGCCTTGTGGCGGTTTTCCAGAAGCTCATCAACTATCGATTCGAAAAGCGAAAGCTTGGAACTGGCGATATCAAGCTCTGGCGCCACAAGCGAAGGGTTGCAGCACAGTCGGCGCAGTCTCATAAGTTCAGCCAGAATCATTATATGCTTCTGGCCAGCACCAGCTTCGATATCAGTGAGTTTATCGACAGCCTGGCGGCGCATACTTTCGTAAAGCGCTGTTTCATCTTTACTGAGCTCGACGCGCAGCATGATTTCGGTTCGTGGCGGCAGATCCTGCAGCACCTGATTCTTGGTGCGGCGCAGAACAAAAGGCTGCAGCAGTCGCTTGAGCTGGCGTTGCACAAATTTATCGCCGCCACTCTGAATCGGGTTGGCGAAGCGCGCATTAAAGCTTTCGACCGAGCCAAGCAGGCCAGGATTGATAAACCGGAAGAGGTTCCAGAGTTCACCAAGATGGTTTTCAATGGGAGTTCCGGTCATTATCAGGCGGAAGTTGCCCTGCAATGCCATAGCCGCCTTAGACCGCACAGTCGCCATATTTTTTATGGCCTGTGCCTCATCGAGAATAACTGTTTCCCATTTTATTTCTGACAACATTTCTATTTCGCGCTGCATGATGCCGTAGCTACAGATAACCAGGTCGAAAGCGCCAAGCGATGCCAGAGTCTCACGCCGCTGTGACTGCGCAAAAATAACCGGGTTGAGAGTCGGTGCAAAACGGTGCGCTTCTTCAAACCAGTTCATGCAGACCGAGGTCGGTGCGACGACGAGAGCCGGGCCTTTTGCGGCCTTATGCACAAGCAAAGCCAGAGCCTCGATCGTCTTGCCAAGCCCCATATCGTCAGCCAGACAGGCGCCCATACCAACGTAGTCCATGCGGCACAGCCAGCGAAAAGCTTCTCCCTGATACTCGCGCAAATCGGCAGTCAGGGTAGAAGGCACGGTAAACTGCAGATTATCGGCACTTTTCAGGCGCTGCAGAACTTTGCGCCAGCGCTCGTCAAAAACTATATTCGGCTGGTCGGCAAAAGCATCATTGAGAGCAGGAATAGCCAGCTGATGAACGCGCAGCTGACCGTGCTGGCTCTCGCTAAAACTGTAAATATCATTGAGACGCCGCCTGAAATCTTCGGTCAGGGCGATGAATTCGCCTTCGCCAATCTGCACAAACCGGCTGCCTCCGGCAGAATAAAGCTGCAGCAGCTTCTGCAGGCCAACAACCTCATTCTCGTCAATGTTCAGCTGGCCATCAAGAGAAAACCAGTTCTGCGAACCCTCTATGCGCATGCGCAAGCGATCGAACGACACGGTGCGCACTCTCTTGATACCAGCTTTTTCAGGCCACTCAATATTGATTCCGGGAACGTCGTTGAGTTGCAGCAACAATTCAAGCGCCGGTTCGGGGTCGGCGAAAACAGCGTCGGGATTCTCGGTATTTATGCCAGCAAGCATCGGCACCCTGGCGGCAAGCTCTTCAAGACGTTGCGACTCAGATAAAAAATCTCTGGTTGCATGCAGTTTGTGATCATCCTGTCGGGTGTAGACATCGTGCATGCCCTGAGCCGGCAGCATCGCCGGGCCGCGACTGCCAAACGGGCGCACTCGAACCTTAAGCGAAAGCCCCTCACCAACCGGCTGCAATTGAAGAAAAAGTTCTTCACAGCAGGGCACTGTCTCGACTGATGTCAGGTTTTCGGCACCTTCAATATTGGAGTGCACCGGCATTCGCCGCGAAAGAGCCGAGACGGCAGCTGCCAGTTGCTCTTTTGCAGTGACAGGGAACTGGCTTGACGACTGTAACAGTTTTGCCGCCCTGATCTGTAGATCGCTGAAACTGTAAACACGCAGAAAATTTTCGGATTCTTCGACAATAACTATTTCCCGCCCGTTATATTCTGGCTGAAAACGCATTTCGTAATGTGCGTCGTTCTCGGCAACAACCAGCATTGGCTCGCCGGTTTCGATTTGCACATGTTCCCTGCTCTTAGTGTCAGAGATCTCCGGGTGCCCGGCCAGCATCAGCAGAGCCTCGTTGAAACCGCGGTCGTGATAGGACAGCGAGCGGGTTCGATGATGCATGAAATGCCTGACCAGACGGCGGTCATGCGCGGTGAAATACTCTGGAAAATCAGGATTCTCGCGATTGAAAATATTGATGTCGAGAACCTTGCCGGCCGACCAGCGCCCGGATTTGAGGCGGATCTTTTCGCGCGGTTCGATGAGAAAAGAATCGATTTCAGTTCCTGAAAGGTTATAAGACACACCCCAGGTCAGCATACGATCTGGTTCATCAGTGTCAGCGTCTGGCACCAGTACGTTTTTAAGCGAATCAAGCACAATCTGCCATTGCGCACGCACTTCAAGCAGATGCGAAACCTGTACACAGCCATATTTAAGCCATTCGCCGACAAGCCTGCGTTCACCTGGCGAAAGTTTGTCGCCAAGGTCATGGCGCAGCCTGAGACATTCACAATAAGGCAGGCTCAGCCCTTCTGGCCCGGCAATTTCGCCGACAGCCCTTATTGCAGGCAACAGCGACTCATTGAAACCGTTAACCCAGCCGAACACAAAAAGCGACAGCCAGATTTTGAGGGGAGTCTGATGCACACCCAGAGCCTGGTCGAAAGTGGCAAACGCCTCGCAGGAACCGATTCTGAATTTCTGCAGGTGCGTCATCAGCAGGTTGAGGCCTGGTAAAAATCCATTCTGATGGCTGGCAATAACAATCAGATCTTCGGCCTTTTTAATACTGGCCGGGGTGTTTTCGGCCAGCAGGGCCACCAGATAAAAAAAGTCGCCCAGGTTATCAAAACAACCACCGTTGCGCCCGTGCGACTTGCGATTGGCACGAATTGTCCGGGCAAAAAGTTCGAGAGCGCCAGCGGTATTGCCGCGTAACAACTCGACCGTGGCACTGATTGCTTCAGCTTCCGGTTCCTGCGAAAGTTCAGCATATATCAGAGCCAGTTCGAAATCGCCCCGAAGCAGCTGATATTCGGCCATCGGCAGAGCCCCGAAGCGCCAGAACGCGTCTGACTTGAGCCAGCGTCGATCAGAAAAATATTCGACCAGCCCGGGGAAATTACAGAAATATACTTTGGTGAACTGCATGGCGGTTCTTAAAATACTGGTCTGGCAGATTACCGGCAGACAATCAAACCACTCCGCCTCAAAAGGAAACAGCGCTGCACAGAAAAGCGGCATGCCAAGAAGCGCATCATCAGGGTCAGCAGCCCGGCCGGAAACGTTGTCGGGCAACATGAAAATACTGCCACTGAAGAGATCGAGGCGCTGACGCCGCAGTTCCGAGTAATACTGCATTGAAACCGGCTGGCCTGGCGAAAAATAACTGGCCTTGAGCACACCTTTGATGGCGTTGAGAATCGGCATGACATGCTTGCGCAAAACTGAGTTGCGGCAGGCAACATCGAGATACTCATCATGGCAGGAAATGGCTTCGCCGTCGATGATGACAAAGCCCTTCTGCGCCAGCCCGCCGAAGATATTCATTACTACCTGGGTCGTAAAAGTGTAGTTGTTTCCGGTGTTGGCGAAGAGTTGCCTGAGCATGCGGGCGAGATCAGCAGCATTAGTTTTGGTATAATAAAACGCCAAAAGCTCGACCATGAGCTGATCTGATTCTGACAGCTCTGAGAAGCGCTTTTTACACTCAGCGTAATGGGTGGTATATTCAGATGATCTGGGTTTCATAAATATGGTGTGACCTGCAGACTATACACCAAACCGCCTTCTGCCTCAAGAGGCAAAATCAGTCCCAGAAAAAAACCTGACGCGACGCGTATTCACCGGCCTCGATACGGGTATCGTAGACCTCGGTAAGATTGGCGCCGGTCATCACTTCATTTACCGGCCCGGCGTGCAGAACCCTGCCGCCCTTGACCATGACCACCGAAGTAGCGATCATTGCAGCAACATCAGGCTCGTGCGTGGTAAAAATGATGGTTTTGCCCTCGGCCACAAGTTCACGCAAGATCGCAAGCAGGCGCGATTTGTTTTTAATGTCGAGATGGGAAGTAGGCTCATCGAGCAGCAGCAATTCAGTCTGTTGAGCGAGCGAACGTGCCAGCAGCACAAGCTGATGCTCGCCGCCACTGATGTTCATAACCGAACGTTGTGCCTTTTCCGCCATTCCAACCTTGTTCAGAGCCTGTCTGGCAATTTCGTAGTCTTCCGGGCCAGGCATCGAAAAATTGCCAAGATAGGGCGCGCGCCCGAGCAGAGCAAAGTCAAGCAGACTGAAATCGAAAAAAGTAGGCTCGAACTGAGGAACCAGGCTTATCTTCTGACCAATTTCACGGCGGGCATACTGTTCGAGCGGCGTGCCCAGCAGTTTGATCACGCCGGCGTCAGGCGCCAGCCAGCCGAGAGCGAGCATCAGCATAGTGGTCTTGCCGGTGCCGTTCGGCCCCAGAACTGCGACAACACCGCCGCGCTCTATCTGCATCGTAAAACGGTCGAGCACCTGCGCCGGGCCCTTCTGATATGCAAAAGCAAGATCGCTGAATTCAAGAATGGTTTCGCTCATTTTTTCACCCCGACCGAACCGCTCATCATCAGCACCATAAAGAACAGCGCGCCAAACAAAGAAGTGACTATGCCCAACGGAATCTCAGCGGCAAAAGGCACCCGACTCAGACTGTCGCAGATCAGCACGGTGAGACCTCCCAGCAGCATACTGCCGGGAAGGGCAAAGCGCGCGTCGGCGCCAAAAAGGCGGCGGGCAAGATGCGGCATTATCAGTCCGACCCAGGCCACCAGGCCACTGACTGCGGTAACAGCCGCGGTAGCTATTACAGCCAGAGCCAGAATGAACAGCCTTTCTAGCGATGTCGAGGCACCCAGCGAAAAGGCGGTAGAATCTTTAAGCGCAAGAACATTGAGGCGCCAGCGAAACAGCATCAGCCCTGTCAAACATACCGCTACCAGAGGCCCCACGACGTAAACCTCCTGCCAGGTTATTGCCGACAGACCGCCGAGAAGCCAGAAGGTAAGTTCCGCCAGTTGCGAAGTTGGATCAGCAGAATACTTTATAATCCCCAGCAATGAAGTGAAAATCGCCGAGACACAGATGCCCGCCAGTATCAGGCGCAGCACCCACGACCCGTAGCGTATTTTCCAGGCGACAAGATATGAGACAGCCAGGCCAAGACAGGCAAAAAAAGCGGCCGAACCCTGCACCAGCCACGGCGAATTGCCAAGGAACACGATGCTGAGACCGGCACCAAAAGCGGCGCCCTGCGAAACCCCCAGAAAACCAGGATCGACCAGAGGATTGCCAAAAATCATCTGCATGACAGTGCCGGCCGCAGCCAGACTCATACCGACAACCAGCGCAAGCAGCACCCTGGGCAGACGCATCTGAAATAGAATGTTACTGGCCATCTGATCATTCTGAATCTGGTCGATACCGAGAAAACCAGGGCTCGGGTAACGTCCGGCAAGCAGTGACAGAACAAAAACAAGCGCGAGCAGCACGCCGAGCCCGATAAAAAGAATGCGGGCGCGCCTGACCGGGTTTAACTCTGCCGGCTTTGTCATCAAAAGTAGTCTCCGCGTATTTCAATCTGACTGATCTGCTCGGGTGTCAACCCGTAAAGCGCAAAGAAACTCTGATACAACTCATGCATATCAGTTCTGAGCTCGGGAATTTCGGGGCGCAACATTGCGGCAAGCCAGCACAGACCAAGAATCCAGCGCGAATCTGGTTGATCCCAGCAGACAAAGTCTTCGGGAAAAGCGTAAAGCTTCTGCTGTTTTACTGCCGCCATTTCTGCCCAGAGCGAATCTTTGAGCAGGCGCTCCTTAGCCGCGACGACGTCGCCGCCATAAGAAGTCACACACACATACTCTGGCTGCCAGGCAGCGATCTGGTCGAAACCGACCTGCTGCCAGCCGCTGCCAATACCAGCTTCTTTCCAGACAGCCCGGGCACCGGCCTGTTCTACCAGCCAGGTTTGGATCCAGTGAGAGGGCGCAACATTGAACGATACGGCGCCGCCCTTTTCGGAATAATAGAGATGCAGCACCCTGGGAGCTGCTGCCTCGGACGGAGTGGTCACATGGTGCGCGACAGCGCCACTTTCATCGGCAGGATAGACGTGAAGAACATCTGGGAAAGAGC
Source organism: Candidatus Riflebacteria bacterium HGW-Riflebacteria-2 (assembly GCA_002839435.1). GTDB lineage: Bacteria > Muiribacteriota > Ozemobacteria > Ozemobacterales > Ozemobacteraceae > Rifleibacterium. The sequence continues at coordinate 66,974 of PGYA01000031.1, forward strand.
TTTTGTACTCGCGCAGTCTGCCGGCAATCTTCTGCTGCCAGGAACGGTAAAATTCAGCAATTTCGAGACCGCGCCCGGCTTCGCCGAAAATTTTACCCAGGGTTTCGATTTCAGCTGTATAACTGGCAGGATTTTCCAGGCTGAAAAATGCCACCTTGATACCCAGCGAACCGAAACTTCGCTCATATTTCTGGCGCTCAAAGTCGCGCAAAAGAATAATATCAGGCTTCATGGCCGCAAGCTCTTCAATGCCCGTCTCAAAGTCGTTAAAAATGCGACTGGCAAATCCAGGATCGACCATCTGATAAAAACGATCGTTGTTGATCAGCTTCAGAGATTTACTGTAGGAAACCAGCTTTTCGGGCGCAGTTTTAAAGAAAAACGCCGCGTTGGTGATCATAAAACCGGCGCGACCAGCAATAACGATACGCTTCGGCTCATTCTCGAGCATAATTTTTCGATTGTGGCAATCGACAACCTCGCAGGGGAATCCTGCAAAGCCGCTTTCAGAAACGACTACAAACGCCAGCAAGAATAAAACCAACAATTTTACTTTATTCATCCGTGATCCTCACCAATAGCCTGATACTACTATACACCACCTAACACAACCAATCAATCTTTTTTAGCAGGTGAAGCAGATTGCGGCGGGCTCTGGTCTGGAGAATCTTCAAACAGGGCGGTGATGTTGGCCAGATAAAGCGAGGCAACGGCAGAACTGGCGGCGGCGGCCTTGAGCTCTTCATCGAGTGTCGAAACATCTATATCAGGGAAATAAAGCGCATTTTCAGAGGTTATGACATCATTCAAAGCATGCGCTCTGGCATAAAGGCCTGCTATTTTGCGGGCTTCACGGCTTACCGCGGCATCCCAGTCGGTTGAGGCATCGGCTTCGAGACCAAGACGAACTGTTTCGGCAAAAACTTTCTGGTGCAATATGGCAAAAACTCTGACGATTCTGGCCTGAGCTTTCGACAGCGAACCGGGAATCTCAGGAAGTTCCTTAAGGATCTTCTCAGAACGTGCAATTTCTGCCGAAGCACGACCCAACTTATCGAGAAGTTCAGCTTCGGCCTGCCCGGGTGCTATATTCTCGGCCAGCCGGGTTGCCGACGCAAGCGCCGCCTGACAGCGGCGCAGTCTTTCCTGACCAAGATCCAGCGAGCGCTGCAGGTCACCCAGCATTGTCACCATGTTATCTTCAGGACTTACTCTAACAAGAGTGTCTTTTATTTCAGCAGTTTTCGCAGATTCTCTGGCAACAACAGCCATGCGTTCATCAAGCGTTTTCTGCATCTGGCCTGCTTCTGGCAGATATTTGCCGAGCCTGGCAAATTTTTCGTATTCCCTGGCCAGCAGAGCTTCATCTGGCAGGCCGCTCCGGGCATGCGACACCTCAGGTGGCAACTTCTTGATCGAGGCATTGCTTAAACGCAGGTCTTCCTTGATCCGGGCAAGAGCAACAAGCTCAGCGCCAGTCTTAGCGGAATCGACAAGCCCGGTAAAAGGGTGCTGCTTATCAGGCAATCGCTTGCGCACTTCCTCGACAACCCGCGCAAGATGCTGGAAGTGTTCCCCGATTACCTTGCTAACCTTATGCAAAACAAGGTATACATTATGCACCTCTGTAGAAACCTCATTGGCATGCTCAATCGCATCACTTAAGCGCTCGATAATTTTCTGGGCAGAAATAGCAGCGGTAGCCAGAGGGCCAATTTGAGCCTCGACCTCTGAGGCCTGCTTTTCAATTAACGAAATGCCCGCTACCACTTCAAGACCTTTAACGTGCATATCTTGTGCATGTGCCATGGCAGATGACAACAGCACCTCTTTTGCTGCCCGGTCGCCGCTGACATCTATCGAAACCCGCGCCAGAATGATAATGGCCAACACCAGTGCAAGTATGGCAACCACGACAAAATAACCGGAGAAGGTGGCAACCCTTTTTCTGGCAGATGCTGAATCTTGAGCCGACTGATGCTTATCAGAAGAATCTACAGTCACGATCTTCGTGGCAGACTCGCCCATGTAATAAGAATCTCCGGCAATCGACAGCTGAGAATCAGCTGAACGTTCAGGCAAACCAGACGCATCAACAGGCTTATCTAACACATCAGCAGCAGGCACATCCGGTTCTTCTTTTCTGAATTGAAAGCCCGCTTTTTCAAGAGCGGTAACAGCTGTCATGGCGTTCTTGCGAACAGTAGCAAATGATGAATGCAAAAGCTTCTGCAACAGAGGGAAAAGCTCGACCCTCTGCAGCTCGGCCAGAACATAGACAGCTGTGCGCTGATACAGCTCTTCACTGCTGCCAACCAGAGCCTCAAGCGGCTGCACAATGTCTGCCTCCTTCATTATGCGCAAAGCCAGAATCGCGTTACCACGAACCCGGTTATGCGGGTCTTTGAGAAAGGGCACGAGCTGCAGCAGACTCTTCGCCTCGCCCAGCATGCCAATCGCTTCGACGGCATTGGCACGGCAGCGGTCATCCTGGCTGCGCAAACCTTTCAGCAGACAAGGCAGCGCTCTGACATCATAAAGACGGCCAAGTAGAATATAGATTTTTCCGACAACCAGAGGGTCGCTTTCGCGTTCGAGATACTTCAGCAAAGGCATAACAGACTTATCGCCCAGCTGCAGACTCTCTTTTTCAACCGCTTCCAGGCGCATCCGCGAATCGGGAACTGTAAATGCCTGCTCAAGTCTGGCTATACAATCTTCAACCGAACAGGCCTGCGTGTCGAGTTCCCTGAACTCCGTCTCAGGCGATGGCTCTTCGCTGAGCGGCGGCAGAGTCGCTGCCAGCTCTATAGCACGCGCAACTCCCTTCTCTGCCAGTTTGTGAATTGTCTGGCCAGCACGGCGTCGCAGGTCTTCCTGCGAACTGTCGAGAAAGGGAGCAACCAGCGCAGCACTTGAATCAGAGATAAAATGACGCAATACATGTATTGCCGAGGCTTGAAAAGGTGTACGGCCCGATGAGATCATGGCCTGCAGCAGACGAAAACTGGTGAATGGCTCGATACTGCGCAAGCTTCTGGCCGCGTTGGCTCGCACACGATTATCAGTGTCTTCAAGCAGCGGGAAGATATAAGCAAACAGTTTGAGATTGCCCAGCAGCTCAAGCGCCTCGATACTGTTCGCACGCACCCGGGCATCCTTATGGTGCAAAAATGGAATGAGCACGCGGCTCTCGGCGGAACTGCCGAAAGAACCGACAGCCATTATCATGGCCGCCAGAACCCGCGGATTCTGCTCGATTGGCAACAATTCGAGAAAACATGGCAGGGCACTCGAGCGGTTCTGTTCGATCAATGCCTTGATCAGCGTGCATTTTTCATCGTCATCGAAGCGCAAAAAAGTAGTCGTGTCGAGCACTTCGGGAAGAAGCATCAACAAAGGATTCTCTGTCTTCGAGCGCCGGCTGCTCTTGGCGGCAGCCAGTGCCTTGCGCGCATAAAAGCGTATTTCGAGACTCTCGTCTATTTCGGCGGTCTGCTGCAGAGCTATTATGGCGGCGCGATCAGGCTTTCGGCACAGCATGGCAACCGCTTTTTTGCGATCCTGCTCATGCGGCGATTTCAGCAGAGAACTGATTGATTCATCTATTGGCACAGTTACCTCCCGGCATTGCCGAGAAAAGTATTCGCTTTGCCAATAAGCGCAGAAACAGCCTGCAGTTCATCGCTGATCTCAGCAAGATCAACATTGGCAAAAGCCGACACGCCTTCCGCGGTTATTCTTCCAGTTGGATGAGCTGCCGTGTATAACTCTGCCAGTTTCGAGTTTTCTTTTTTAACTACGGCGTCCCAGTTAGTGGAAAAATCAGCTTCAATGCCAACTTTGACTCTTTCTGCAAAAGCTTTCTGGTGAAGCATGACCATCGTTTTAACCAGACCACCAAGAGACTGCTGAAGCATGCCGGGAATCTCCAGCAGCATTTCTGCAGACTTTGCAGCTACATCGAGTTCAGGACTCAACTGTTCAGTATCAGCCAGCAATTGAGAAACGTCTCCGTCTGCAATAAGTTTTTCGGTATCCTGCTTTTTTGCCAGCATGGTTTCGTGTGTCTTCAACAGTCGGTCTCGGCCGTCATATAGAGAGCCCTTGAGCGCAGAAAGTTCTGCGAGCATCGCATGCCTTGGATTGGCGCGCACCAGTTCGTTTTCTGCCGACTCGATTGCTTCTACTTCCCGCAGAATATCTTTCTCAAGGCTTACCAGGGCCGCAACCGGCCGGTCAAAAACCGCGAGCACCTCAGCAAGTTTAGTGAAGCGGGACTGTTCAGATTCAATATTGCCCTGTGCCGGCATATCGCTGCGGGTACGGGTAATACTCGCCGGCAACTTGGCGACGAAAGAAGATGCCCGATTCAGTTCATCTCGAAGAGTTGCCAGAGCAGATAATTCTGTCTTGATGTCTTCAGGATCGAAGTGACCGGTGTAAGGATGAATCTGCCCTGATGGAGCCTGTTTAACTTCATTTAACCTGCCAATGAGCTTTTGGCAATGATCGCCAACTATTTTGTGCGTTTTTTCAAATCCGACAACAACCTCTGAAAAACTTTGTATAAGAGTTTTCGCTGCGTTAACCGCTTCCTGCATTCTTGCCAGCTTTTTCTGAGCCGCAACCGCCTGCGCCGAATCTCTGGCGGCAGCTGCCAGAACTTTTTCTGCGTCATCAACTGCCGCGGGAATTTTTGCGGCGACTACCCTGCCCTGCTCTGCAGCAGGTCGAGCCCTCGACAGGGCCGCATCTACCGCTGCCGCCTTTGCCGCTTTTTCGGCGCTGAACCGCAGATACAGATTACCAACAAAGATTACACCGGCAAGACAAATCAACAAAGCTGTAACTACGCCCGCAGTTTTGGCAACGCTCCAGTCAGACGCCTCCTTGCGAAATGGCTCGGGGCTCTTATGATGTTTGGAAATGGCTGATGGCCGAATCCGGCTGCCAGAGGGGCCTCCGATCATGCCGATGATCTGGTCGGCAAATTCAGGCTCCGCGGCAGGTGAAGTATGCTCGTCAGCGTTACCGCTGCTAACATTGAACCCCGCCTTGATCAGTGCATTGATCGCAGTATGTGCATTCTTGCGAACGACCGGAAAGGCTGCACGTGTCATTCTCTGCAGTATCGGGAAATACTCGGGCCGTTGCAGTTCAGCCAGAACATAAACCGCCGTGCGCTGGTAAAATTCTTCGGAATGCTCAACCAGGCTCATTATTGCGGCCTTGATATCTACCCCGTCGGCAGCGCGTAAAGCGAGTATGGCATTACCGCGCACCCGGTTGTGCGGATCATCAAGAAAAGGAATGAGGTAAGCAAGACTTTCCGGATCGCCAAGCATGCCAATAGCCTCAACCGCGTTGGCCCGGCAGCGATTATCACTGCTGGACAGGCCTGCCAGCAGACAGGGCACTGCCCTGGCATCATAGAGTCGGCCAAGAAGAATATAAATCTTACCGACAACCATCGGGTCTGATTCCTGCTCGAGAAACTCCATGAGCGGCTCGACAGATTTTTCGCCAAGCTGTAAGCTCTCTTTCTCGATTTCCTCAAGCCTCTGCCGTGGGTCAGAAATTATAAAAGCCTGTTTGAGACGATAAAACATCTCCTGAACCGGGTCAGGATGTCCGGTGAGTTCTGCCAGGATCTCTTCGGGCGACAGCTCAACCCGCTCAACCTGCTCGACCGGTGCTGCCATATTTTCAATGAGCTCGACAGCGCGGGCAACTCCTTTGTCGGCCAGCAGACGCAACGTCTGTTCAGATCGTACGCGCAGATCTTCATGCGGACTGGCAAGAAAGGGCGCCACCAGAGCGGCGCTGGCATCAGATTCAAAGCAGCGCAGCACAAAGATAGCAGAAGCCTGAAAGGCTACTTTGCCCGAAGAAATCATCGCCTGTAACAGACGAAAGCTGGTGAACGGCTCGATGCTTTTAAGGCTGCGGGCAGCGTTGGCGCGCACCCGGTTATCAGGGTCTTCGAGCAGCGGAAAAATATAGGCGAACAGCTTGAGATTGCCGATCAATTCAAGCGCTTCGATTGTATTGGCACGCACCCGCGCATCACGGTGCGTCAGGCATGGTATCAGAAAACGGCATTCAGCCACTGTACCGAAGGTACCTATTGCTATAACCAGAGTCGCAACAACATGCGGATTCTGCTCTATCTTCAGCAATGACAGCAGGCAACTTAGAGTATCAGAGCGGTTCTGGCCAATCAACGCCTTTAACAGCTGGCACTTTTCGTCATCACTGAAACTCTGAAAAGTCTCTTCGTCGAGTCTCTCCGGGATCAGCTTTAATAAGGGATCATCCGATCGTGTACGGCGCATGCTCTTGACCATGGCAAGAGCTTTGCGGGCATAAAACCGGATTTCGAGACTTTCATCAATCTCGGCCAGCTGCTGCAGGGCGATCACTGCCTCACGGTCAGCAGCGCGCGCCAGAGCTCCGACAGCCTTCTTGCGATCTTCCTCGTGGGGAGATTTTAGAAAGGCTTCTACTAATGAATCCATCGCCACACCTCTTCACTTAGACAGCAACTCTTAGCGAGTATATGATTGAATAAAGCGCCAGTCAAGAATATGTGTCAGCAATAAATATAATTGTCAACCAGAAATTACTCACATCCAGAGTATGAGAGCCCTGTTTAGAGGCTGAACGAATGACAACTGAACCTCATCTCTGATGTTTTAGCTATGGAATCCTGACGAATCAAACTACTGTTTGACAAATTATCAGTCAGCCGTTACATTTTTTATATAAAAAAGGAATCAGGCACACTCTATTTTTATGAAAGGGGCTAAAATGCCAAGAGTTGCCGGAGTATCAGAGCTTTTACGTCGTGTTACCCTGTGGTCAGAGCGAATTCTTGCGATTTCAATCCTGATGGGAATGGCTGTGTTCTTTTATGGCTCACTGAGCGCAATGGGCACAGAAAACTGGTCTCATGTCGATACGCTCTATGACCTGATTAACCGCATACTTCTGCTGGTTATCTGTCTTGAGCTTATTCGAACACTGCTGACCCACGAACTCGAGGCCGTGCTCGAGCTTCTCGCTTTCGTTGTTGCCAGAAAAACCATGAAACCAGACCTGACGGTCATCGACATTCTGCTGTGTTCGCTGTCATTCGTAATTCTTCTCGCCGCCAGAAAATATTTAAGCCGCAAACCCCAGTCGCTTGAAATAGAAGCAAGCCATTAGCAGCCACCGAACTTTCATTCGCCCATTCCCGAGGCACCGGCATGCTTTTTAAAAAGCTGATACTTAACCGTAGGCAAGTCTAAAACAGAATAGCCAGCGGGTATATCAGGACAGCCCTTCTCAACAAGATAAAAATCAGTCAGGTTGTTCCAGTCGACAGAAATCTTGTGATTACGCGCCAGATAACCGATCAGGTTCCAGTCTACTGCCAGGGATTGATTACTTGATACCAGTTGCCCCGGATGAATTGCCTTCGCCACAAGTTGTGAGTCGGCCAATTTGTCAGCATCTCGTCGTATTGTTCCTAAATGTGAAAGTGAAAAAATAATGGAAAAAACCAGAAAACCGATAGAAAACCACTTAAAATAGCGATATGACGATTTGCTCTCATATAACCGGTGTATAACCGAATAAACAATCGGTTGAACAAGCACCGCTAGAGCGAGAGCGTAAAAAGACAGAGATGGAACGAGATAATAGCCTTTCTGCTTGAAACTCAACATTATCGGGAATGAACCAGAAACAGCCAGCAGCAGAAAAATCCAGAACCAGTCTCTTTTACATTTGCCGGCCACTTCCAATCTCATCTTCGACTTGCATCCCCAGAAAATCAGAGAAAATACCAGTATCGGCAGAAGTTCTTTGATCAGACGTCGCAGCAGATGAAATCTTTTACCCGTAACAGTATCGAAATGACCCTGCATTGACGGAATTATCTGGGCCTTGAGATTTTGCACAAAAAATTCGCGGGACGACTCAAACGAAAAAAACAGAGCAAATATCGCAACTGTGCAGAGTATAAATTTAACAAAAACCTTCAGCGCGTCAGGAAAAGACATATCGCGCCTGACCAACCAGTATATTGGAATTGTTGCGAGGGGGAAAAGGCCAACAAAGCTCTTCGCCAGAAACGCCAGAAAGACACTCAGCGATGAACCGGCATAAATATAGAGATATCTGCCGCTGGACAAACCCTTCAGAGCAAAATATACAGCCAGAAGAGCAAACACGGCCAAAGTATTTTCGAGCATGTTGTTGCTGAAAGACCAGAATACCAGTGGCACTATCGACCAGAAAAAAGCAGGCAGCCAGGCTACTTCCCGCCCTGTTTCATCTTTTTCGTACACGATGCGCCAGATCAACACAATCAAAATAAAGCATAACAGAGCGGTGATAAATGAATAGACACGCTCGACATAAATAGAATCACCCAAAACCCTGAACAAAACAGCCTGTAACCACATGGCCAGAGGCGGCTGGTCGTAAAACTCCTTTAGCAGCGTATCCGTATAAGAAAGGTTGAAAAGATTAGCAAAAGCATCCGGCATCTCGGCAAGATTACGAGCAACTGCGGCATATAAAATCCCGTCCATGAACATGCCATTCGCAAACAGATACGGGAAAAAAAGCAGAAGAAACACCGATATAGTGATAAGCCACAATGGCAAGGATTTGCGGACACTTAACATGAGAGTCTCCATCGACAGCTTGCTTGAACTCACAAAAAGAAGTCCTGCTGTAACTGGCGATTATATTTTCACAGTCAGATTCTGTCAACCACAGAATAAAAAATCAAATTTAAGGTACAGAACAAAACCGCGCCAAAAATTCATCAGCTGATTTTAGCCGGTGAGGTCAGCCGGTTTTGCGGACCAGTATCCAGGTGGTGCCGTGGCTGCCAGCGCGACCGCAGGGCAGAAACACCGTACCCTTGGTAAAGGTTTTGGTCGATTCAGGGTGTTCCTTGCATTTGTAGATGCCGGGGATAACGACTCTGGTTCCGGTTTTGCCTTCCATGATGAGCTCCTGAAATTCTATGACTTATGTGGTAATTTTCTGATGCCGGTTGTCGAGAGCACAATACCAGAACCGGAAAAGTATCTACACCTAAAGTATAACACAAAAACATACAACGCAACCGGCAGTCGCAAAACCAGCCAGTAATGCCCCTTACACAAGATGAGAATTGCCCGTGTGATCTACACCGGGTTGACCCAGCACTGGCTGCGCAGCGAGAGTGCTGAAAAACATCAATAAATAAGGCTTAGCGGGGCAAGGTAAATTCTTCGGAGATTTCCCTTTGCTTTCGCGTCAGGCGTTGTTTGAGGTTTTCTCTGCCGATGTAGAATTTTTGGTTGCCGGTATACTGGGAAGCCTGCCGGCGCAGTCGTTCGACCCGGTCGGAAGTCGGCGGGTGCGAGCGAAAATAGCTGCCGGCTGCTGTTTTAACTGCGTTGTGCAATTCAGCAACAGGATCAGAAGCTTTTTTTGTCTTCTTTTCGTCCTTATACTTTTCGCCCAGCCGCTGCATGACTTTTTCGGCCGCAGACGGGTCATACCCGGCATCAGTTGAGAACTTAAGGCCACGCGCATCAGCTTCAAATTCCTGATACTGACGATAACCTCCCTGAATAATGCGGCTGGCATAGCGCATGGCCATGCCGGCCAGCCATCTGTCATTTCCAAGAATCGTCCCCGCAACCTTTTCGGCGGCCATCTCTGCCTGAAACGATTCGATACAGTGTCGGGCATCGACATGAGTGATCTCGTGTCCGATTATTGAAGCAAATTCGGCTTCTGACTCGACAAAATCGACAAGCCCTTTGAAAACAAAAATTTGCCCGCCCGGCATGGCAAAAGCGTTGACCATTTCAGCATTGATGAGATGAAACTCATATTTTATTTCTTTGCGGCTTAGCGAGCCGAGGAGAGAACTTCCCAGCCGTTTGATATATGCCTCAGTCTTTTTAATTTCCTCAGAATCAGAGTTTCTGCCACCACCAAATGACATGTACCCGGCCAGGCGCCTGCCAAGCTCCATTTCTTCGGCGGCAGAGACTCTGGTTGCCATCATTGCCGGCTTCAACGCTGTTCGCTGAGCATCGCCGACCAGTTCCATGACTCCGGAAAGTCCGACCTTTTCTTCAGGGTCGCCCTGCATGACGATGACACCGCCGACAACAAGCATTAGCAGCACGATGATAAGCGAGTAAACCGGCTTCATTTAAGCAACTCCTCGATTTTGTCCTTGTATCTGGTATAAGCCCACGAAATAGCAATCATCGTCGCACCAAGGGCCATGAAGGCAAGTATGCGCAGGGGCGCCTCAAGCTCACGCGCGTCATATAGAAAAACCTTGACGATGCAGAGCAGAACCAGCCCAAGCCCGGAAAATCTCAGCAGGCGATCTTTGCAGGCGAACCCGGCCGCCAGCAGCCCCATTCCCAGCAGTGACCAGGCCAGGGTCAAAAAACCGCCGGAAATCTGAATATACAGCAGAAAGGCCAGCCCGATAGAACCTGCCAGCGAAAGAGCATGCGGACGAAACGCATCCATACCGGAAAGCAGCGAATCGGCCGATGGCATTTCATCTTTGCCGGCCAGCCAGCGACAGACATACAGACAGGCAACGGTAATAATGCCGATAGTCCACGGACTCGCCAGCACCGGGTTTATACTGTCACAATGCCAGTCATTGGCAATACCATAACCTGCGGCAACAAGCGCGAGATAAAGGCCCTGCCTTCTGAAATGCCAGTTCTTGAATTTCTGTCCCAGACCGGTCATTATAACAGCCGCAACCGCAAGAACCGGCGGCGTCAGACCGGGCCCGAATTCAAACCTGACCAGCGCACCGGCCAGAACTACAGCAAAATATGAATAGGCCGGAGCAAACTGGCGGGTGCCGCCGGTTGGCGAAGCTTCCCAGCTCAATTCTGAATTAGTACGGAAATACAGATGCAGCATCATGAAAATCACCGGCACTACCGTCAGCAAACGGTGCGAAATGCCGCCAGAAGCTCCGGCAATGTCGAGATTGGCAATAAACACCCGGAAAAATGCGATGGTAACGATAAGATGACCGATAAAGCGCATCAGCTGCCATGGCAGACGATATGCAATCTCGATGAGTATGAGGCCAGTAACGGCCCAGCCGATAACGACAACCGGTGCCGGCAGCAGATACCAGATTCCGTAACAGAGCGCGCCGGATGCGATTACCAGACTGTCTTCGCAGGAACCCATGAAAAGCCGCGCTTTTTCGACAGCGGCTTCGCCAGGGTTGCTGCACCAGATGCCCCGCGCCAGACCGGTCAGAATATACTGCGCCATGATCAGTCCAGCCAGATAGTATACCGGAGTTTCCTTGACCATCGGCCAGGTCAACAGTGACGCGACCAGATAAGCGAAAAAGTTCATTGGGAATAAAAAGCGGGTGATCTCTTCGCTGGCAGGATTGCGCCGCATAAAGCTCATGCCGACCAGCTCATACGTTGTCCAGAGAACTGCCAGCAGTGACTGTATGAACATGATGCGATCGATCGGCCCCAGCCTCGCCGGCGGTGCGTTCCAGTGCAGACGTGCCAGCATCGAGCCATAAGTCAGTATCAGACCGGCAGCAGCCAGTTGATGCCAGTCGAAATACCATGAAATGCCAAGCATGCTTATCGCCATGATGACGGCAGCGACTTCGCTGAACAACGAGACTTCAGCCACGAACAACGCAGCAAAGGCAAAAATGAAAGCCAGACCGGTCGCCATTTCTGAGCGATAACGCAGCGAATGCGCTATCATTCCGGCAGCAACAACGATCATCAAAGACATGCCGGCCATCGGCGATTCGATGACTCTGGTTGCAGTAACCCCATGCGCCGAAAATGCAGTCAAATATAGGCACGACCAGCCACTGCCGATCAAACCAACCGACATGAGGTTCCCACCATTACGACGCTCAAGAAAAACGCCCCAGGCCAGCAGCAGAATAGAAAAAACCGCACCAGAAGCCAACTTGGCCCAGGGCCCGAGCGAGGCAAAACTATAGTTCAGAAAAAGGGCGAGCCCGATGACCAGCAGAAAAGCGCCGGCCTTGTTCATCAGGTTGCCGCCAATCAGCGACTCAAAGTCCATGCTGTTCCAATCGGTAGAGCCTTGTGAAGAAGACCTGTCGGGTCTCGACGCAGAAGATTCTCTGAGCGGACGTTGATGAACAGTCTGCCCTGGGTCAGCGTTGCCATAACTTCGCTGCTCGATTTCATTGAAACGAGTGTTTACCGGATGTGAATCAACGATTTCATTATCAGCGGGAGCATTTTCACTGACAGCGTTATCATAACGGGCCACTCTGGCAGTTACAGGAACTGGTGGAAGCTGCGCATCAATTACTGTAGCCGGAGAAGGCCTTTCGCGAACTTCGTCTCGTCTGACCGCTACATGCTCGTGCTCATGTGTCACAGCAGCAGGCGACTCGCCCGACCTTTCCAGACGCCGGAGTGCGGACTGAAGACGGGTAGACCTTTCCTGCAGGGAACCGATCTCTGCTTCCTGCGCGCTGAGCCTGTTATTCAATCTGACGATACTGCTGATTGTCCAGACCAGAAAAACCAGCGGAGCCACTACAATGGCACCAATGATCGATATTATAAAAAGTTCGCCCATATTACCCCTCACACCAACCGTATAAATACAGCAGAATATGCTACCAGCCGCTTATGTATGATTATATTATTCATAATTGCCCTTTCCGCAACTCTTTTGCCGCCTTAAAATCAAATAATTGTAATTTTGGAAAAAAATTGTTAGGCTGTTTACACAGAAACCATTTTTCGGGAGGCCCACGGATGTTTTTGAAAGATCTCAATACTAACCAGCAGAAGCTTTTTCTAGGCCTGGCCAAAGACCTGATTGAAGCCGACAAACGCATCACCGACCACGAAATCGCCATGATTTCTGCCCTGAGCGGCGAAATGGGTCAACCTGAAATGATTTGCAACGCTTCTGACGAAGTGCTGCAGTCGTTTTTCCCGGACAAAATTTCGCGGGTAGCGGTAATGCTTGAACTCATCGGCCTCTCTGCCTGCGATGGTGACTTTTCGATCGAAGAAGACCAGGTTATCAACCGCCTCAAAAGTATTTTTGGCATGACTGACGACGACATAAAAGCCTATCGCAACTGGGTGCAGAAGCTGTACACAACTTACGGCGAAGCCGCCGAGCTTTTCAAGTAAGCCCACTTTCTTAAACTCGAAACTCACGGGCGTAAATGGCAAACGATGCCATTTACGCCCGTTGCTTTTTTCTGATAAGAGCGCAACAAAGCTGTACAAAGATTGCTCAAGCGGGATTTCAGAGCTTTGTGCTGCAATTTGTTACCAGATGCAAGGTTTTTTACATAATCTTGCCCGATACACGCTAAAATACTCAGACAAAAGCACAGCAACCGCCTCAAACAAAAGACACAAGCCAGGCAAGAACGACAAATGCCGTGCACACGACTCTTTCTATTTTGACTTGCGAACCTTCGTTCGAACAGCTGAGGAATTCGCTTTGCTGCGTTACAAATTTTACGCAACCAAAGTTTGTAACAGTCTACCAGAACGTGCTATAAATCTGTATCACAATCAGGCAGGCGCGTCTAAGACAGAACTTGCCGGTCACAGCATAAGAGTGCATGGTTTGGGAGTAATATGATGAAAAGAATCAGATTTTTTGTGGTTTTACTGATGCTGCTGACTGCGATTGCGGCCCATGCCGCCGGCGCCTGGCGACAGATAAACATCGCCGGTAACTTTAACAACTGGTCACCGACCGGCAAGGCTGGTGAAATGAAGCTGCAGGAAGGTCTGTGGAAAGCCCGCATTTTTCTGCACGCCGGTCTGGTCGAATACAAGTTCACCGCAAACGGCGATTGGAAAGAAAACTGGGGCAACGACGAGATTTCGGCCACCCTCCCCCAGATGGGCAAAGCAATCAGCGAGGCTGGCAATATAAAGGCTTCGGTTGAGAGTTCGGGCTGGTATGAATTCATATTTTCACCTGAAAAAGGTGAATTCAGCCTGTGCAAATTGCACGAACAGCCGCCGACACCGCCGGAACCACCGACTCCGCCAACGCCGCCGGCTACTCCCACCGGCATGGATTTCAGAGAAGAAACCATTTATTTCCTTATCACCACCAGATTCTACGACGGTGACCCCGACAACAATTTTTATTGCCGCGACCGCATCAAAAAAGGCGACCCGCACTGGCGCGGCGATTTCAAGGGGCTGATCGCCAGACTCGACTACCTTAAAGACCTTGGTTTTACCGCACTCTGGATAACACCGCCGGTCGAAAACCGCAGTGGTCTGGATTACCATGGCTACCATGCCTACGACTGGACCCGCATCGACCCGCGTCTCGAATCTCCCGGCGCCACTTACAAAGATCTGATCAGAGAGTGCCACAAGCGCGACATCAAAGTGATTCAGGATGTAGTTATCAACCACTCCTCCAATTACGGCATTCGCGGCAAGGTCTGGATCAACCGCCTGCCGGTCAAGTATTTTCGCAAAGCTGGCGTGACCCCGGAATGGCCTTATACCGACAATCTCGGCAACTACCAGGAACCATTCCGCATGGATAACGACAACCCGGTAGCGCCAGCATGGTTCAGAGCTCGCCTTAAAAGCGATCCCAAAGGGGCCGAACCTCTGCTCGACCCGGTCACCGGCAAGACGGTGCCGACTACCGACATCAGCCCCGAGCGCTTTTTCGGCACCGATGTCAACAAGCTCGATCCTGAATGGTATCACCAGAACGGTTTCATGTCAGGTGGCGACTGGGAAAGCCCACTGTCGCTGCAGACCAAACACATGGCCGGCGACTGCCTCGATCTCGCTACCGGCCGCGAAAACGTCAGAGATTACCTTAATTCGGCCATCTGCAAGTATCTCGACATGGGCGTCGATGCGATTCGCCTCGACACGGTCAAGCATATCGAGCGCAGCGACCTGCTCAGCTACGTAAACACCTGGAAAAAGCACAAACCCGGCACATTCGTATTCGGTGAAAATCTGGTAAAAGGGCATGGCTGGGGCGATCTCGGTGGCGACAACGGCCCGTCAGAGATCAGGCCCTGGTGGTATACCAGACTCGGCGATGACCCGCGCAATCCCAATTCGGGCGGTAATTCAGGCTTTTCCGTACTCGACTTTTCATTGTTCTCAACTTTCCGCGATAATCTCAGCCGTGGCGTATTCAACGGCATCGGCGGCGTGCTGGCCAATGACTGGATCTACGGCGACGCCACCAGCCTGGTGACCTTTCTGCAGAACCACGATGTCGGCCCTGACAACGATTTTAAATATCGCTTTCAAGGCGATGACTGGATGGCAGCCGTCGCATATAACATGCTGTGGACGATCAGAGGTATACCCTGCCTGTATTACGGCGAAGAAATCGCCTTCATGCGCGGGGCGCCGCAGGATATCTGCGGGAACAGCGATACCATTGACTCGACCGGCAGAGCCTATTTCGGTGACCATCTCGACACTGCCGGCATAAAAAAGACGAAGCAGCACGCGCTGTATCGGCACATCAAACGGCTCAATCAGATTCGCCGCGCCGTTCCGGCCCTGCAAAAGGCGCCGATGAGCAAGGTTGGCGAATGGGGTTCGGGCATGAGCTTTGTCAGAGACTACAACAATGGCCAGAGCTATGCCGTAGTCGGCCTGGCGACCGGTGGCGACCAGCAGATAAGCGTCACCGGCGTTCGCAACGGGCTTTATCGCGATGCGGTAACCGGTAACACCATAAATGTTACGACCGGCAACCTCAGCTTCACTGTCAAAGGCTGCTCAGCCGGCATTTACGTGCTCAACGGCCCCGGCAAAATTGGCGAAGACGGCGAATTTTTGCGCTGACAGCAAGCTCAAACCAGCAACGGGCTGCCCCGAAACTTACGGGACAGCCCGTTTCCTTTAGCTTTCTGACAAATTTCAATCACAGCACCTGCAACCAAAAAACGACAGTTTCAGGGTCTGGCTTCGATCTCGAAACTGCCGCTGGCGGTCTGAGCAGGATCTGCTACCAGCACGCTGCTGTAGTCTATCTGCGCGCGGCCTTCTGGTGTGCGACTGAAACGATAGGTGGTGACAACCCTGCCGTCTGAGTATTCATGAGTGTCCTGCCAGTCAAAGCGTATTCCGCGGCGCAGGCCAAACAAAATTTCCGGACGGTTGAAAAGAAGGTTAATGTAGGTATCAGTAATCTCAATGATCGCCGGCATATTCTGCCATTTGTTTTTATGCCAGTCGGCGTCTTTAAACAGGGTTGTTTCTTGCTGATTCACTGTAGTTTCTCCCTTCGCAGGCAAATTCTCTTCAACCACGGCCAGGTCAGCGCCATCCCCCGACATCTCAACATCGGCATGCGCCGAAATAGCGAACAACAAAGCCAGAGAACACAAAACTATCAGGCGGATTTTCATCTTTTATTGCTCCTCCAATATGACACTACAATAATCTCGTATTATTCCAATAATATATGAGGATCATCTGATTTTTGCATACTTGATTACAAGAAATGCGTTTAAAATAAGGCTCTCGGCAAGGGAGCCATATTTAATGACTGCTTGATCATGTTCGTGCTACAGCGGCTTTGCGCTTAGGTTCGCTGATGCCACATGTATTCGACCGAATAGTTGCAATATTGTATAATATCATAACAGGAGATTTTTATGTACAGCAAAGCAGCAGAACTGATCAGATCGGCCAGACGCGTGTGCGCTTTTACCGGCGCCGGCATCTCGGTAGAGAGCGGTATTCCGCCATTTCGCGGACAGGGCGGCCTCTGGAACCAGTATGACCCCAAATTCATCGAGATTGGCTATTTTCATGAGCACAACAAGGAATCATGGGCGCTCATCAAAGAAATCTTCTATGACTTCTTCGGGAAGGCAAGACCAAACGCTGCTCATCAGGCCATCGCCGCGCTTGAGGCGAAAAGCATGATTAAGACAGTGATAACTCAGAATATCGACAACCTGCACCAGGAAGCAGGCAGCAAAAATGTGCTGGAGTTTCATGGAACGGCCAGTCGCATGGTCTGCCTCGACTGCCGCCAGACTTTTACTGCCAACAGTATCGACCTTACCCATTTACCGCCAGAATGTCCGAATTGCGTTGTGGGCAAATTAAAACCAGATTTTATCTTTTTTGGCGAAGGCATTCCAGAGCCGGCCTGCTCGCTTTCATTCAAAGAGGCCGAAATTTCAGATGTGTTCATCGTGGTCGGTACAACTGGTGAAGTGATGCCTGCCTGCATGATACCGGCGGCAGCTAGCCAGAACGGGGCGAGGATCATCGAAGTAAACACCAGCCCTTCCCGTTTTACTGAAAACATTACCGACATTTTTTTACAGGGACCGGCCACCTCAGTCATGACAAAACTGCTCGCAAGCATCGGCTAAACAAAAAACCACCCTGCAGCGGCATCTAGCAAGCTGCAGGGCGGTTTTTTCAATCTATACAAAAGCTCATTGTTCCGGTTCGATCCAAAGGCTGCAGCCTTCAGCCGGGTTGCTTTTATACAAATCAGCTGTTGTGAACTTCGAGAAATTTGATGCGATCTTCAAGAGCGATTTCAACCTGGTAACCAAGATCTCTGTAGGTGCCCTTCAGGGTCTTATAGAGTTCTACAACGTTGCGGGCTTTGGCGATTTCTTCTTTGGTTTCGAGAGAGCCAATTTCGCTGCTGATGGTTTTCCAGGCTTCATGCAGCATATCAGTATAGGTTTTGTAGCTCGGGTTGGTCCAGGGTTTGGGCATTCCGGGGTGCATCAGCAAATTGAGCATCTCGCCAGAATGGGCAGCTCTATCCATGGCTCTTGATAAATTGGTAGAATCGAAAGCAAAAGCCGGAACCAGCATGGCAACGAGCAAAGCAACGAGCAGAAACCTGGCAAACTTATTCATTTGTCTTCTCCTGATAATTTTTGATAACGTGCACCAGCCTCTCGCAAATCTCATGCCAACGCTAGAAACATTTCCAGAAAAGCATTTGCTTGTCTCAATCAGCACGGTTTGTTGAAAAGCTGGCAGTACATTACACAAAAATTCGGCAGACAAAATTTGACATGTGAGCTTTAAAGAGTTAAAACATGTCAAAATAAAATTTATATGAGAGGTTGTGTCATGATAGAAATCGTTAGAGTTGTCACTGTATCCCAGATAGAATCAGTCTCTGCTCTCGCTGCTGAAATATGGCGTGAGCACTACACCCCGATAATTGGTGCCGCGCAAGTTGATTACATGCTCGAAAAGTTTCAGAGTGTCGAGGCTGTAAAAAATCAGATCGACAGAAACGAGCTGATATATTATCTCCTCTACACAGATCAGCAGCCGGCAGGCTATTTCGCTGTTCAGATAAAGTCAGACGAAGTCTTTCTCAGCAAACTTTATGTTGCCAGCCACAAACGCAAACTCGGCCTGGCAAAGAATGCCATCGACTTCATAAAAATAATAGCAGAAAATAACTGCCTCAAGAGAATTTCATTGACCATCAATAAGAACAACAACGAAGCGCTTGCTGCCTACGAGCGGCTTGGTTTCAAAAATGAAAAAGCCATTGTAACCGATATTGGCAATGGCTTTTATATGGACGATTTTGTATTAATTCTTGACGTAAACTGATTAAAGAAGCCAAAAGCCTAGAATTTTCCGTATTTATTCGGTAGTGAGATTGTGCGAATCTGACTGAATGGAATAAGTATGGTCTGACCGGTCAGATCAATCTTAACCAGCGGATTTGGGCCCGATTTGTCGGCATACATGATCACACAGATGTATTCTGCCGAATCAGTGGTGATCTTGACCTTATGGCGTCCGATGATCAGGTCGTTGATGGTCTGTTCGGATGATTTGAGATCGATATTGGAATTGACCGCCCTGAACTTGCGGGTAATCTCGCGTATAATTGCCTTGAGCAGTTTTATGCCAAGCAACGGGCTCTGGTTTTGAATCACGTCAAAATGGCTGTATTCAAACATTGCGACGGTTGTTGCATCGAGAGCGTTGGCGCTGGCCGAGCGATACTGCTGATCAACAAAGGCTATTTCACCAAAAACGTCGTTCTTTTCAAGAATGGTGATAAAGTTTGACGTACCGACAATCGCCCGATAGATTGTCACCCGGCCGCTGAGAATAAAATATACGGCCGTAGTTGGCGACTGCTCGCTGAATATTGGTTGCCCTTCGGCAAAACTCGATTCTTCCATGAATGTGGCGAGAAGATCAATCTCATCACCAGTGAACTCATTAAATAATGGATTCTCACGCATTTTTTCTGAAATACTCATGCGGACTCCCCCCTCTGAATGTGATTTATAGGACGAGAGAACGACAGATCCGAACCATTTTGAAATGTTATCCCAAACATCCACCGCTTGCAATAAAAAGCACAGGAATTTCTGGCAGGAAATTTTCCGGCCTCAAGAGGGAATATTTCCCGCTCATAACATGAGGCTTGTGTAAAATCGCCATTGGCAGGGCTTTTGGCGATGGCACCAATCTTGCTTTAAGTAATACCGTGCATTGTTGAAATCTATACGAGACAGGACGGGAGCTAAAAATGAGAACAACCAACTACATTGAGGGTCTGCTGCTTTTCGCCGCCTTAGTATTGTTTCTGCTGCCTGTCCAGGAACTCAACAGTGCACGCGACGTGCCGCTTTCGGTTATTGTCGCCATAGGCTCTTACGGGCTTCTACTCATAGCCAGAAGGCCTCGTCATGGGATCAGCGAACCCATTACTACCCGCTCACGCCGAACGGCCTGGTATCTTGCCATGACCGGTGTCGTTCTCGGAGTGATAATGCATTACGTCTCCAGCACTGATTCAAGCGGCTTCTTTGCCAGCAATGCAATTTACGTCGCCTGTCTGTATTACGGTCTGGCGCTGAGTATGCTGGTTTTCTCATTCATCAATCGCCAGAATCCCGAAAAACGCAACGAACACAACTACCTGCCAAAACACCGCTTCAACACGCTTGAACTGAGCATCTGAACTGATTTCAAGGCGAAGAAAGCCTCGCCTTTAAGACAAAATCTTGTCAAATACAGCGATTCACCACCTGGACGGCCTGCTCCCGCCAGGTGGTGAATTTTTTCAGGCGGGATTGCCAGCTTTCAGAAAAACAGTCTGAAAAGAATACCCGCTGCCCTTCTTCGGGAAGCTGCAAAGCCAGTGCCCAGGCGTGCAAAAGATGATGCGGCGCACCGATTTCTTCGAGATCCGCCTTTGTCATTTCATCATTGCAGCGCTTTAAAAAGCAGTGCCCATCATGTGAATAGAGCTTGTCGCCGACAACCGGGTGCCCAAGATGAGCAAGATGTGCTCTGATCTGGTGTTTTCGCCCGGTTTCGAGCCGCGCCAACAAAAGACTGCAGTCTTCGCCGACCGCAATACGGTCAAAATGGGTACGGGCCGGGTTGCCATCCGGAGCCACTATCATCTGGTAATACACCGGCGGGCAGGCAGCTTCGCGCAACGGAGCGTCAACTGTCAGCGATTCATGCTCGAATATTCCATTTACCAGGGCAAGATAGAACTTGGCGGTAATGATACGGCCTGGCTCACGACGCAGCGCTCGTGATACAAAGGGCTTTTTCAGATATATCATCAAACCACTGGTTTCCCGGTCGAGACGGTGCATTGGATTTATCTCGGGTAGCTTTTCATCACGCCGCAGAAGAGATGTCATGGTCTGATAAAAAAAACGGCGATTGCTGTGCACAGGCAGATCGGCTGGTTTGCTTACCAGAATGAGGTTATCGTTCTCCCATATCTTCTGGTAATTGATATCGAGGTCGGGCTCGGTAAAATCGTCAATGGCGAACTGGACAATGTCGCCGGTCACCAGCACGCGCTCAGGCTCGCTGATCTGACCACTTACGCGCACCTGCCCGGCAGCAATCTTTTCCAGCCAGAAGTTGCGATCGTGGTAGGTAAAACGACGTACCAGCGAATCAATCAGCGATTCGCCGGCATATCTCTCAAGAACTTCAGAATTGAGCTCGAGCCGGTATTTCATGCTTTGCGAATTATACCAGATCATTTGCCATGCTGTGCTATAATATCGCAAATGGAGGTAAACCATGGCATACTGGCTTATGAAATGCGAGCCCACAGCTTATTCTATAGATGACCTGCAAAAAGACATGACCACAAGCTGGGAAGGTGTGCGTAATTACCAGGCCCGCAATTTCATGCGTGACACCATGAATGTTGGCGATCTGGCGCTGTTTTACCACTCCAACGCCGAACCATCCGGCGCGGTCGGGGTTATGAAGATCTCGCGAAAAGCTTATCCTGACCATTTTGCCTTCAAGCCTGACCACAAGTATTACGACGCCCGCAGCACACCAGAGAAACCCCTGTGGTTTATGGTCGATGTCTCATTTGTGGCCAGATTCGCCAGGATTTTGTCATTACAGCAGATCAAGAATGAGCCTCGCCTCAAAGGCATAATGGTAGCGCAAAAAGGCTCACGCCTCTCAGTGCAGCCGTTATCAGAAGAGCATTTCAAAATCATCTGCGAGCTGGCTGGCTGCAAGCTTTGACTGATTCATAAACGAAGCAAACGATTATCGGATGGACCATTTTTTCTTGAACTGAAGATAGATAAAATGAGAAAATAGAACTGTTGATTTGAGACTGATTTTTTGTCAGGAGGCTGCTCATGAAGTATTACCCGAGAGCGAGCTACCGGCTGCAGATGCATTCGCGTTTCAATTTTGCCATGCTGGCAGAGCACCTCGACTACCTGCAACAGCTCGGCATAAGCCATCTTTACCTGTCGCCCTGCCTGCAGGCGGTTCCTGGCAGCATGCACGGCTATGATGTCGTCGATCACTCTCATATAAACAGCGAGCTGGGTGGCAATTATGGCCTGGA
Organism: Candidatus Riflebacteria bacterium HGW-Riflebacteria-2; assembly: GCA_002839435.1. GTDB lineage: Bacteria > Muiribacteriota > Ozemobacteria > Ozemobacterales > Ozemobacteraceae > Rifleibacterium. Next base: position 88,898 of record PGYA01000031.1, read on the forward strand.
TCGGCTATCAACCCTGCTGACAGAGCGCAAAATGAGCATTATTCTCGATATTGTGCCAAATCACATGGCTGTGCGCTGCCCTGAAAATCCGTGGTGGTGGGATGTTCTCGAAAATGGTCCTTCCAGCCAGTTTGCCCGCTATTTTGACGTTGACTGGCATCGCGAATCTGATCATTTGTCAAACCTCATACTGCTGCCGGTTCTTGGCAACCATTACGGCATAACACTCGAGGCCGGGGAACTGAAAATTGAGCATAACCAGGGGAAATTCACCCTGCACTACTTCGAAAATGTTTTTCCGCTGGCGCCAAGGTCGCTTTCGATAATTCTTGAACGCGCCTACAAAGAGAGTGGTATCGATGAAATCGGTTATCTTGGCGGCGCACTGCAGTCGCTGCCACACGCTTCATCGCGTGACGTTGAACGAATTCAACGCCGGCAACGCGACAAGGTAGTGCTCTTCGAAATGATGGAAACCATGTGCAAAGAAGTCATCGGCTTTGATGATGCTGTAAATAATGCCGTCAGCGAAATCAACAAGGATTACGACCAGCTCGACACTGTAATTGGCCACCAGAATTACAAGCTTGCCTTCTGGAAGTTGTCGCATTACCAGGTCGGCTATCGCAGGTTTTTTAATATCAACTCGCTGGTAGGTCTGCGAATGGAAGACAACAGAGCCTTTCTCGATTCACACAAACTGGTGATCGAGCTTGTAAAATCCGACAAAATAGATGGTTTTCGCATTGACCATCCCGATGGACTCTTCGCACCAGGAGAATATCTGGCGCGACTTCGCAAAGAATGCCCGGAAGCACTGATTGTTGTCGAAAAAATCCTTGAGCAGAATGAACAGCTGAATCCGCAGTGGCCAGTTTCCGGCACCACCGGCTACGATTTTCTCAATCTGGCCGATGGCCTGCTGATAGATCCGGTGGGACATGAGAGACTGGTACAGATCTGGCAGGAATTCACAGGCGAGCGGCATGATTTCAAAAGTATGGTTTACAAAGCTAAAAAGCAGGTTATCAAAAAACTGCTGGGCAGTGAAATCAACCGCCTGGCCGCTGACCTGGCGCTTATATGCGAAAAACATCGGCGTTATCGAGACTTTTCGCACCATCAGCTGTATGAAGCCCTCGTAGAAGTTACCGCCGGATTTAATATCTACCGCACCTATATTGCGCCAGAAACGGGCATTATAACTGAGTCAGAAAAATCAATAATTACAGCGGCCATCGAGCAGGCACAGGCGGCAAAACCAGAAACCGGCGATTACATTTTCGCTTTCATATCTGATATTCTGCTGCTCAAGCTGCGGGGTGACGAAGAAAGTCTGTTTATAAGACGTTTTCAGCAGTTCACCGGCCCGGTTATGGCTAAGAGTCTTGAAGATACAGTGTTTTACATATACAACCCGATGACCGGGGTTAACGAAGTTGGTGGCAACCCGGCCGCTCCAACCACCACAGTCAGTAGATTTCACGAATGGTGCCAGAATAGTTCCAGCAATTGGCCTTTGACCATGCTTACAGGCTCAACACATGACACCAAACGCAGCGAAGATGTGCGTGCCCGACTTGCCCTGCTCAGCGAAATGCCCGACAGCTGGCGAACTGCAGTATACAAATGGCAGAAGATGAACGCTAAATTGCGCAGCGGTGATGCGCCTGATGCCAACACCGAGTATCTGCTTTACCAGACGCTAACCGGCACCTGGCCGATCGAAAAAGAGCGTATCGCTTTATATATGCAGAAGGCAGTGCGCGAAGCAAAAAGACATTCGAACTGGGCAAATCCAGATCAGAAATTCGAAGCAGCTCTCAGCGGGTTCATCGACAGAATCTATGAAAACAACGAATTCATAAGTTCTCTGACAGACTTTGCGAGAAAATTATCCGAGCCCGGCTGGATCAACTCGCTTTTACAGCTGACATTAAGGCTTACCGCGCCAGGGTTTCCCGATATCTACCAGGGCTGTGAAGTATGGAACAACAGTCTGACCGATCCTGACAACAGGCGGGCAGTAGATCTTGAGAGTAACCGGGAACTTTTCGAAGAGCTGGACAGCATGAGTTGCCGCGAAATAATGAATAAGCTGAGCCGGGGTCTGCCCAAACTTTTCGTCATCAAAACCATTCTGGCACTGCGAAAAAAGGTACCAGCCTTCAACGAACCAGACAGTTACCGGCCCATGGAGATTTCGGGAACTCATCGCGCTGAGATAGTAGCCTTCATGCGCGGCAATTCGGTAATCACACTTGTACCCAGCCGTCATTTCACTCGCAAAAACCGTTGGAACGCCACAAGAATTACGCTTCCGGAAGGGCACTGGCAGAACGTGTTTACCGGGCAGATAGTGGACAGCGGCGCCTGCAAAATCAAGGATCTTCTAAAGGAATTTCCGGTTGCAGTCCTGGCCGACATGCATCAGATAGAGGAGTAGAAGCATGACAAAATTCAGGTTCTGGGCGCCAAAAGCCAGAAAGCTGTCTCTTTGCATAGAAAACCGCGAGTATCAAATGAGTCCGGAAAAAGACGGTTTCTGGCACACTGAGCTGAAAAACCTCAAACAGCCGATTCTTTACGCCTGTAAAATTGATGGACGCGGCCCCTTTCCTGACCCTGCTTCGCGCTTTCAACCAGATGGCGTGCATGGACAATCGCAGTTATGGCAGGATGATTTTCAGTGGAGCGACGAGAACTGGCAGGCCACCCCACTTAAAGACGCCATAATTTACGAACTGCACACCGGAACCTTCTCCCCCCAGGGCACTTTCGCAGCAATCATCGAAAAACTTGATTATCTGGTGCAACTTGGAGTAACACATATCGAGCTTCTACCGGTTGCGGCATTCCCGGGCCAACGCGGCTGGGGCTACGACGGGGTTGCACTCTATGCCCCGCACAATTCATACGGAACCCCTGCTGATCTGAAAAAGCTGGTCAATGCCTGTCACCAACGCGGATTGGCGATAATTCTGGACGTCGTCTACAACCATCTCGGCCCGGACGGAAATTACCTCGGACTTTACGGGCATTACTTTTCGAGCCGTTATCACACCCCATGGGGGGACGCCGTCAATTTTGACAGCGCACACAGCGATCAGGTGCGCGAATTTGTGATCGAAAACGCACTAATGTGGCTGCGCGATTTTCATTTCGATGGTCTGCGTCTCGATGCCGTGCATGCGATATATGATTTTTCAGCCCTGCATATTCTTGAAGAGCTGCAGGCAAGGGTAGACAAGCTCGCCACGGCTTGCGGCCGAGCACATTTTCTTATTGCTGAAAGCAGTCTCAACGACCCAAGAATCCTCGAAAGCCCGGCTAAAGGCGGCTATGGCCTGGCAGCACAATGGCTCGATGATTTTCATCATGCCGTACATGTAATGCTTACCGGCGAACAACTGGGCTACTACATCGACTTCACCGGGCACGCCGACCTTGATAAGTGTCTCAACGAATACTTTGTCTGTGACGGGCACTATTCGACCTACCGCAAACGGCGGCACGGCAGACCAGCCACCCATCTGCCACCCGAATGCTTCGTAGTATCGACCCAGACCCATGACCAGGTCGGCAATCGCGGCAATGGCGAAAGGCTCTGTCACCTGACCAGCTTTTATAACTGCCAGATTGCAGCAGCACTCATGTTTCTGTCGCCCTTTGTGCCGATGCTCTTTCAGGGCGAAGAGTGGGCTGCCAGTACGCCGTTTTTATATTTTACCGACCACGTCGATGCCGCACTGGCTAAATCAGTCAGAGAAGGACGCCGCCGCGACTACGCATTCACCGGTAAAAGGGTGCCCGATCCGCAGGCCGCAAAGACATTTCAACGCAGCATTCTCAAATGGTCTGAAACAACTGATGGTGAGCATCGCAAAATGATCGAATGGTATAAAAACCTGATTGCACTGCGCCATCAGTATCTTGATGAAATACGAAAAAACCAGCGTTCTTTCAGACCAGTCAGAAATTTTAAGGATCTCTATGTTTACGATACCGGCCGCATGAAAGTGCTGGTCAATACTGGCAGCAAAAGCGCGAGCTTTGCCGATGCCAGCATGGCCAGCGCCAGGATTCTTCTACAGAACCGGCCGGTAGGTGTCGATGACGACATTCTGACGCTGTTGCCAGGTTGTGCTGCCGTAATATTAACTGACTAACGACCCAGGTCTGTCATCATAGAAATTCGCAAGGAGCCGCCGATGAAAAAATCTGTAATAGTCGCCGATAATACACAAAACCTGCATTGGTATAAAAACGCCATCATCTATGAAGTACACGTCAAAGCTTTTTACGACAGCAACGGCGACGGAATTGGCGATTTTCCAGGGCTGGCACAAAAACTCGACTACATTCAGAGTCTCGGCGTCAACACGATATGGTTGCTTCCCTTCTATCCATCGCCGTTTCGCGATGATGGCTACGACATCTCGAACTATCTCGACGTTGACCCCAGCTACGGAACCCTTGCCGATTTTCGCCAATTTCTGCGTGAAGCACATCGACGCGACCTGCGCGTAATAACTGAGCTGGTTATAAATCATACTTCCGATACCCACCCCTGGTTTCAGGAGGCGCGGCGCGCACCAAAAGGATCGAGTAAACGCAATTATTACGTATGGAACAACGACGACAACAGCTTCAAGGATGCCCGAATAATTTTCACCGATACCGAAACCTCAAACTGGTCATGGGATCCGCTGGCCAAGGCCTATTACTGGCACCGTTTCTTTTCGCACCAGCCAGACCTCAACTTTCACAATCCTCAGGTGGTAAAAAGACTGATCGGAGTCATGCGCTTCTGGCTAGACATGGGAGTAGACGGCCTCAGGCTCGACGCCATACCCTATCTTTGTGAGCGCGAAGGCACAAACTGCGAAAACCTTCCAGAAACCCACGATGTAATCAAGCTTTTTCGCAAGGAACTCGACAAGCGCTACCAGAATCGCATATTTCTGGCCGAAGCCAATCAGTGGCCGGAAGATGCCGCCGAATATTTTGGTGACGGCGACGAATGCCACATGGCGTTCCATTTTCCCCTCATGCCGCGCATTTACATGGCACTGGCTCTGGAAGACCGCTTTCCGGTTGTAGAAATCATGAAACAGACGCCAGAAATCCCCGACAACTGCCAATGGGCCATTTTTCTACGGAACCATGACGAACTTACCCTCGAAATGGTTACCAGCAAAGAACGTGACTACATGTATGAAGCCTATGCCAACGACCCGCGGGCGCGCATAAATGTTGGCATCAGGCGGCGTCTCAGCCCTCTGCTGGAATACAATCGCGCCAAAATCGAGCTGTTGAATGCTCTGCTGCTTTCAATGCCGGGGTCGCCGGTTCTTTATTACGGTGATGAGATAGGCATGGGCGATAATCTCTTTCTCGGCGACCGCAATGGCGTACGTACGCCAATGCAATGGACTCCTGACCGTAACGGCGGCTTTTCAACCAGTGACCCGGAAAGACTTTTTCTGCCACCAGTTATGGGAGCCATTGCCGGCTATCAGGCAGTAAACGTCGAGGCCCAGAGCAAGAATCCATCGTCACTGCTGAACTGGATGAAACGCATAATCGGCGTTCGCCGACATTACCAGGCATTTGGGGAAGGCAGCGTCGAATTCATCAAACCGGCCAACCGCAGCATACTCGTCTACCTGCGTTCGCATGAAGACACAAACATTCTCTGTGTCGCTAACCTGGCGCGTTCGGCTCAGCCAGTGCAGATAGACCTGGCAAGATTTCAGGGGTTCACTCCAGTCGAGATGCTCGGCAGGCACGCTTTTCCGACAATCGGCAAAGAACCGTATCAGCTCAGCCTTTCCGGGTATGGTTTTTACTGGTTCGAGCTGTCAAGCAAGGCGAGTGGGCCGGCCTGGCAAATACCCGACGCGTCAACAATGCCTGAGCTGTCAGTAATAGTATTTCGCGCCACTGCCGGCAGCAATCAGCTGCCAGATATGAGCCGCCTGCTGGCCGACAAGCGCCGGGAAAAAATGTTACAGGAAGCTACACAACAGTATTGCACACGAAAGCGCTGGTTTGCCGGCAAAGGGCGAGAGCTCAAGCAGCTGTCATGCGAAATACTGGAACCGGTCGATCTGCCTGGCTGTCGCGATCTGCTCATCAATATCTTCACTGCCGGTTTTGCCGACGGCACGCAGCAAGATTACTTTTTCCCGGGTCAGCTGATATGGGAAAACAAGGCCAGCAGCGGCGCGATTATACCGGCATGGGTCTTTAGCAAAACCCGCCAGCAAAACGAAGTCGGTTACCTTGTCGATGCGATGGGCAGCGATGAATTCTGCCATGCGGTAATGCGCTGCATGAAAGAAAACCGCAAAATCAAACTGTCAGAATCAGTCCTCTATTTTACCGGCACCGGTCTGCTTGACGATTTTGCCGATGCAGACTTTGCCGTCAGGCGCCCTATTATTGAGCAAAGCCACACGTCGGTATTCTTTGCAGAAAAATACATTTTCAAGGTGTACCGCAACATCCAGAGTGGCCCAAGCCCGGAACTGCAAATGGGCAAACATCTTACTGCCGCAGATTTTCGCAACATTGCCAGGGTAGCCGGCGCTATTGAACTCGTTCATAACGACGGCAACTCCACCACTCTGGGCATACTGCAGGAATATATCGATAACCAGAATGACTGCTGGAGTTTTACGCTGAACTATCTTGAACGCTTTATTGATTCGTGCCTGATCGAAACACCGGCCGGGCAATCCGACGGAATCCCTGATTCAGAAGGGAAGCACGAGCTCTATCTCAGCAAAATGCAGACCCTTGGCCAGCGTATCGGCAGAATGCACTGCATTCTGGCAGAAGACTGTGATGACCCTGCTTTCAAGCCTGAGCCCATTGTCGAACAAGATATTCAGAGCTGGGCCGACAACATGGAAAAGACTTTGCTATCAACACTTGAACAACTTGCCGGCAGACTTGCCGACTTTTCAGACGAGCTGCAACCTTTGCTGGAGAGTATGACCACTCATCCGGAGCAGATGGTTAAGAAAATGCGGTCGATGCTGCCATTCGGGGTCAGGATGATGAAAACCCGTCATCATGGAGACCTGCACCTTGGGCAGATACTTCTGGTGGCAAATGACTTTGTCATAATCGACTTTGAAGGCGAACCTGCCCGGCCACTTGAAGAACGACTGGCGCGCCACAGCCCGATTCGTGACGTTGCCGGCGTTGTACGCTCACTCAGTTATGCTGCCGAAACCGCGCGCCGAAAAGTCAAACAGGAAAAACCAGAAGCCGTCGCCGTGATGAGCGTCTACACGCGTGAATGGGAAAGAGCATCACGCGCCCGTTTTCTACAGGGTTATCTGGAAGCAGTGATTGATTGCCCGTCAGTGCCAGCCGATCGCGAACTATTCAACAGGATACTGTCACTGTTCTGTCTCGAAAAAGCGCTGTATGAATTCAGTTATGAATTGAATAATCGCCCGGAATGGCTCGAAATACCAGTAACCGGGCTCATTGAGTGCCTTGATCCGCGTTGGCAAAATAAATCAGTGACTGCCTGACAGTTTCTTGTCTTCTGGTTGCAGATTTTCAAGACGAAATGGCAGAAAATGCGGAATCAGGAAATAGCCAGCGATAAAGCCGCCGATATGGGCCTGCCATGAGATGCGGGCGTTCGAACCGGCGGCAAAAGCGATAGCAACGTTCATCAATATCCAGATGCCGAGGTAAACCCAGATCGGAATTTTGAATGGATAGCAAAAGATGATCTGATAAATTCTGGTTTTGGGAAATGCCCGCCAGTAGGCCGCCATTACTCCGCTCACGGCACCGCTGGCGCCAACAACCGGCAGAGCTGACATTACTGGATTGAAAAACGTCAGAACAATATGCACAATGCTCGAAAAAACACCGACAATAAGGTAAAACGACAGAAACAGCAGCGGTCCTTTCACTTTGCCATGGTCATTGAAAAGATCATAAACATTATCGCCAAAAACATAAAGGACGTACATATTGGCAAAAAGATGCCAGAAATGGCTGTGTAAAAACATCGACGTTAAAAGAGAGTAAAGCTTGCCAGCGAGAACATCTGCCGGAACCATGCCGATTTCTCGCATGTATGGCAGATACTCGCCAGGAAGCAGGCTGGCGGTGTGAATATACAGGACAATATTGACTATGATCATAGCGTAAAGCCCGAGAGCCGGCGCCCTGACAGGGTTGAACACTTCAACCGGCAATGCGGTCAAGAATGCAAAAAGATAAGACGATGTCGGAATCTGGCTGATTTCCGCACCAGTTTCATAATCAACACTGCGATAGTGATCGAGCGCTGAATTTTTGAGCAGCAGGCGGTCATCCAACGAAAAGGTGCCGGCCAGGCTACTGACCGGGCGCGCCGAAGAAAATCCGACTTTTACCGGTGCCACTCCTTCTCTTATCGCTTCAACCAGATTTCTTACCGATGCCAGTTCACCGCCGTCAAGCCAGAAGCCGCGACAAACCGGGCAATTGTCGATCACCAGTTCCCCGCTATGAAATTTGAAGACCAGGGCCCGCATTGACATCTTGCAGCATGGGCAGATGTATTCGGAAAGACGCGAACTGACGATGCTCAGCAACGCCTTGTAATCAAAGGCATCGCCAAGAACCTGCTCGAGTTCGCCGCTGTCATACCAGGTTCCATGACATGTCGGACAACTGTCGATAACCACATCGTCAAAACCTCTGAGCGTCAAAAGCCGGCACTGGCACTTAACGCAGGCAAGGTTGCGCGACAGCAGGCCTTCTTCTTCGTTCATGAGAAATAATAAGCTTGCAGCATGTGCTTTACTTGTTATATTGGTCGATAATCTTTTTCATGGCCGGCGAAGAACGGCGCTCAGCCACCATGCGAATGGTGACCCCGTTCATCACCCGCGCGTTCAGGTTCGCTCCACGACTGAGAAAAAATTCGGCGGCAGCAAGATTGTTTTTGAAAACAGCTATCGCCAGAGGGGTTACCGAACCTTCGACCCGTAACGCTTCTATATCGGCGCCATTATCGAGAAGCACCGCCGCACATTCAGGATGATTGCGGGAAGCTGCCACATGCAGCGGCGTGCCACCCTGATTGTTATGCGCATTGATGTTAGCGCCCTGCTTGAGCAGAAAAATTACTATTTCCTTACGCCCCCAGCCGGTTGCCATGTGCAGCGGCGACTTGCCTTCCGGGGTAACCGCCTGAAGCTGCTCAGGATCTCTTGTGAGTATCTGTTTAACTTTCTCGAGGTCACCAACCTGACAGGCATCGTGGATCTCACTCGCCGAAGCCAGGGCAGCAGTAAAAACCAAGGCTACCAGAAGAAACGAACTTATCCTGAACAGATATTTTCTCATTATTTGCTCTCTTTGCATTATATCTTGCCGGCGCACCCACAGGATTATTCTACAATCGAATATTTATGTAATCAACAACATCTTTTCACATACAAATCAGCTTAAACTGCGAATTTCTGTAGAAAGTTGCTGCCGGGCGATCTTTTCGACTTTTTTCAGACGATCGGCATCGAGCAGGGCATCATAGACTGGCCGGTTGTAGGCAAATTCGGGTACGGCATAAGCCAGAATAGAAACGGTCATCAGAGGCAGCAGAAGAGTGAACTCGCTGGTCATTTCAAGAATGAGTATGATTCCGGTCAGCGGACTGCGCACAATAGCTGAAAACATGCCACCCATACCGAGGACGAGAAAGATACTGAGATGGTATTGTCCCGGCTGAAACCAGGCTACTAAGTGATGAAAAACAGCCCCCAGAAGCATACCGAGCAGAAGCAGCGGAGCAAAAATGCCACCGGGTGCTCCTGTATTGTAGCTCAATATGGTCATGGCAAATCGCGCGAAGAAACAGACGACAAGTAGCTTGAACGACAATTGGCCGGCAATTATTTCCTCGTTGAGTTCATGCCCCATCCCCAAAAGCTCAGGGAAAAACAGCCCAATAGCAGCAAAAATCAAGCCCAGAAATACTGCCAGCAAGTAGCGATGTGCGTCAAAAACCTTGAGAGAGCGTAGCAGCATAAGATTGAAAGCCAGGCCGGCAAAACCGACAACTACACCAAACAGAAGGCACCACAGTATCAGACTAAGCTCGGGGCGTGAAATCTCCTGAAGAACAAAAATCGGCGCAGCTCCAAAAACCATGCGACACACGATATTAGCAGTGATGGTGGCAGAAAAGGCAACGACCACGCTGAAACGGTCAAGTCTGTGCTGAAGCTCTTCAAGAACGAACAGCAACCCGGCGAATGGCGCGTTAAAAGCCGCTGACAAACCTGACCCAGCCCCGGCGCAGATCAAAAGACGGGTTTCTGAAGGATTTACCGAGAAAAATCTTGCAAATAGAGAGCCAACTGCCCCGCCCATCTGAACCGTCGGACCTTCTCGACCAAGAGCGAGACCTGATCCAATGCCCAGAACTCCGCCAATGAACTTGACTGCCAGAACAGGCAGAGCGCGAAATTCCGAACCATCTTCCAGCAAACCTTTAATGTGTGGAATACCGCTGCCAGAGGCTTCCGGCGCATACCTCTTAACTATCCAAACCACAAAGCAGATTATCAGGACAAAAACAAGGGCCGGCACAAATGCTGCCTGGCCTGTAAAATTATTCAGCAAATAGCATCTCAGAGCCTCTGCCTGTTTGAGTCCCATGCGAAAAGCGACCGCAACCATGCCCGAAAAAGCACCAACGATTGCGGCTTTAACAGCTAGTTTTCGTCGTTGCAGAAAAGAGCGCTGGTCAGTTCCCCGATAAGGAATAAAAGGCACTTTTTGTTTTCGCGTTTTGTCAATCATTGCAGTTATTGGGTGCCGGAAGAACGGCAAAAGCTCGAAAGAGAATTTTTTGCAATAGTATTATCGGCGCTGTTGCGATAATTTGCAACCAATTACAAGACATTAGCTGATTTCAAACATTCCTTCCGCATAAAAACAGCAGCATAGAAACTCAGACAAATGACCTTATGAGAAAAAGCAGGCAATAACCGCAAATCTGACTGTAATGCCCAGCTGCAACTAAATTAAAACGCCACACTTTGCAGCAAGCATAAACATTGACATTTTATAACACTGGGATTAAAATAACAATATACAGATCTGTAGGTCTGGCGCTGATGAAGAATTTTGTGGAGTGGTTCGGCTTCATCGGCGGCTCTGGTAAAACCACCCTGGATCAATGTTTTTAAGGATTTTTTCGAATGAATATCTATGTTGGCAACCTTCCCTACAACGCGACCGAAGAACAGCTCAAAACCATGTTCGGACAATATGGTGAAGTAACTACTGCAAGTATCATCAAAGATCGTGATACCGGCAGATCAAAGGGCTTCGGTTTTGTTGAAATGACTGACGATTCTTCTGCTGAAGAAGCGATTCAGGCTCTCAACGAATCAGACATGAACGGCCGCAATATCAAGGTCAATCAGGCACGCCCCAAAGAAAAGCGTGAAAGAAGTGATCGTGGCGGAGACCGCGGTGGATATCGTGGTAACGACAGAGGTGACAGAGGCGACAGATATTCGAAATATTGATTCAACCTTTTAATAAACAATAATAAAAGCTGCTGCTCGTCAGCAGCTTTTTTTATTTGTCGCAAACCTGCCGATAAGTCCTTTTTATAGTCTGAAAAAGTAGCATAAGCCTTATTTTAGCTGATAAATCATCTCGAAGTGGGCTATGCCTGCCTCGTAAAATTCTTCGCCGACTTTCTCAAAGCCGAAACGTGCGTAAAGTTCTACCACTGCTGTCTGCGCATGGATCAATACCCGGCTGAAACAGCCACTTTTTTTCACCTCTTCGAGCAGGGTTGCAATAAGCACCTGCCCAAGATGGAGCCCTCTATATTCGCGCAAAACAGCCACTCTACCCAGTCGCGCCGTATCAGTCTGCTTGGGGTCGGCAAAAACACGACCGGTGCCGACCGGTAGACCATCGGCAAGCAACAGAACATGCGTCGCCCGTTCGTCGAATTCATCGCGTTCAAGATCTGGCGGCACATTTTGTTCAAGAACAAAAACTTTCTCTCTGATTTCCATGGCCAGCGCAAAATCGCGGTCACACCCTTTACATGTCCTGATTTCAATATCCATAAGCGATGCCTTCCTTCTGACCATTATAACTAAAACAGGGTAGCCGTGCCAGTCATCATAAAAACAGGTGCTGCCCGCTTTTGCACAACAAGTGCAAAAATGTTACAATGTTTCTATTCTACCGGGAGGGATCAATATGGCAGACCGCAAAATTCGCATGGCGACCTCAGATAACGACTCAGAGCAGGGGCACACCATAGTTGGCGGCAGGCCACAGGCTCCGCGCAGCATGCGCGCTGATATTCCGCGCGGCCTCGAAATACTGGTCAAACGAGCAGCCATCGACGCCACTTTCAAATCTGCACTGCTGGAAAAGCGCGAAAAAATAGCCGATGAACTCCAGATCCCTCTCGATGCAAGCGAAAAAGCCATGCTTGCCTGCATCCCCGGAGAACAGCTCGAAAAAATGATTAAGGCAACCGAAGTGCCGCCGGCACAGCACAAGTTGCTGGCCAGAGGCACTGCAGCAGCCATGCTGGCGCTGCTTGCCCAGCTGACCTTTGCTCCGGTACCCGGTCGCGCCGAGGCGCCGCCCAAGATAAATCTGAGACCAGCAACCAGTCGTTCAGAAAACGACGAATATGCAGTCGTTAAAGGCATCAGACCCGACCTGGAGAACGAAGATCATCTGGCTGACCGCGGCGCCCGCCCTGATTTTCCAGGCCCGGTGCTGACTGATGATGATGACATTATTTTTACGGACACAGATCCTGACGGGATAGAGAGCACCGAACCGACGGCGCCTGAGTTTGCTAAAGTCGTGAACGTCTCGATAACCGGCAAAAAGCTGCGCGACGCAATTAAAGCAATAGAAGAAGACACCGGGCTGACAATAATTGTAAGTGGAATAGAAGAGAGACTGGCAGACTACGTTGTCGAAAGCGACATCAATGGACTGCCCGTGAAGATGGCGATTGAAACCATCTGTCTCGAAACTTCAAGCGAAGCCTGCGAATTTGATATTATCTGGCAGAATGATCCGCCATCTGCTGTAATCAACTTTCAGGAAATCCTGGAGACACCCACGACAGATAACGACCTCAACGGAGTTTTGCCCGCGGTAAAACCGGCCCCAACCAAAGACGATTCGGCGATTATTCGTGGTATACGCTCCGATTTTCCTGAAATCAGACAGCTTGACGACAAGGATAAAAATAAATGACCGGCCAGACACTGTCCAACCAGGCCGATATCACGCTGTTAAACCTTAATCTGCTATATGTGCGATACCTCGACACGGTCGATCGCGAGCTGCATGTGCCACTCGGCTGTCTTTACCTGACCCGGGCAATCGAAGATGCCGGCTTCAGGGTAGACTTTCGCGATTACCAGCTCAACGAGTTTTCAGAACCTTTCGAAGTTGACCGCATAATCGAATTCTTAGGGGAAACGGCCGATATCGTCGGTTTTTCATGCATGGCCAACCTGCTGCCATTTACGCTGCTCGCAATGCGCGAATTCAAAAAGCGCAATCCCGACAAATTTCTAATCCTTGGCGGGGTCGGCCCGAAATCGGTCGAAGAAAAAATTATGCATCGCTTCGACTGGATCGACTGTATAGCTGTCGGCGAAGGCGAAATAACCGGCCCTGAACTGGTTAAAACAGTCAAAAACGGCGGCAACCTTTTTCGGGTAAATGGCCTCTATCTCCGCACGACCAGTGGCGAAATCGTCAGAACCCCAGAGCGCGAACGCATACAGGACCTTGATTCTCAGCCTTTTCCAGCCTTTAACAAGGTCGATCTGAGCCGTTATCAGGGCTATGGTATTCTTTCTTCGCGCGGTTGCCCCTACCCCTGCACCTTCTGTTCGGTTGCCCCGGTCTGGGATCACAAATCAACCTTCCGCTCCAACGCTTCTATCATTGAAGAAATGAAAATGCTGCACGAGAGTGCCGGCGTTAAAATGTTTCTGTTTCAGGACGAATTTTTCGTCAGTACAAAGCATCGTGTCATGGACTTCTGTGAACAGCTCAAGGCCTCAGGCCTCGAGATTTACTGGAAAGCCTTCGGCCGTGTCGATCTGACCGACTGCGAAATGATGCAGGCCATGGCCGGATGCGGCTGTGTTGAGCTGCGCTTTGGCATCGAAAGCGGCAGTGACCGCGTTCTTCAGATGGTCAAAAAGGGGTTCTCGGCGGGAAACGCCGTTGAGATAGTCAGCGCCGCGCAAAAAATCTTTCCGCGTGTAGACGCCTTCTATGTCTGGGGATTTCCCTTTGAAACCATCGAAGACTTTTATCAAAGCGTATTTCAGATGGTCATGTTCAGAATGATGGGGGTACGCATTCTGCCGTCGCTGCTCTGTCTGCTGCCACAGACCGAACTTTTCATGGAATATCAGCACCTGTATCCACTCGATTTCAGCCCTGAGCTTTTTCCTGAATACATGATAACCGGGCACGAAATAAGCGCTTCCGGCAAGTTCAAAATCGCCGACGGGCATTACGATAAATACAGTTTCATCAAGGAAAACCCTGATATCTTCCCGGGGTTCTTTCATATGGATCTGCAAAACAATATTCTGCCAAAGCTGGCCATCATGCGCAAATTTGGCTTTTACCCACTCGAAACTGAACAGACCGGCACCGATTCCTGCGGCGCCCATTCCCCCAAACAGGCGGCCCAGGACATAGCAACCCGCAGCGCCTGACCTTTTTTCAGTGCGGAATTACCTCAGAGACCTGCTCGTCAACCGAAGCTTCACCGTCAAAGCGCACGAGAGTTTCAACATCTTCATCGGCTGATCGGCGCAGACAAAGGGTCTGTTCGCGCAACTCAAGCATTATTTTGCTGCCTTCGCCGGCTTTCATAAAGTCCTGTGGACTGGCGGCCATATAGGGGCCTTTCCAAAGGCGCCTGAACATTTCAAGCGCTTCTTCTCTGCTGCCTGCGGCAGGAAACAGATCCGAAGCGTCTATCTCGCGATTTACCAGAATATTGGTCTCAGCTGTATTGCCAAAGTATTTTTCGTTGGCCTTCGCCAAAGCTTCTGGTGAATAGGGCGGACCTCCTGGAATGGGAAAACTACCGACATCCTTGCGAAAAGCCAGCAGCGCAACAGCGAGAGGCGATTTATCTACGCGTTTTGCCATCTTTGCATCTGCCTCAGGCCCA
Organism: Candidatus Riflebacteria bacterium HGW-Riflebacteria-2; assembly: GCA_002839435.1. Lineage (GTDB taxonomy): Bacteria > Muiribacteriota > Ozemobacteria > Ozemobacterales > Ozemobacteraceae > Rifleibacterium. Next base: position 104,136 of record PGYA01000031.1, read on the forward strand.
GCTAGAGCTGGCTTAACCGGCTTTGGCCTCGTATATGAACTGTCGTCGAAATCGGGCAAAATACCAGTTACAATAACCATTTGATCCTGATGAAACGCTACGCCGATGGCTATCGCGGTGGCTGCTGCTACTACCGTTGCAGTCAGCGCGGCTTTGGCGAGAAGACTGCGTTCGCCAGCAGAAACCGGCGTCACGCTGATCATCTGGCGCAACTGTGCTTCTGGCATAGTATCGAGCATCGCTTTTTCGTCGGCATCGAGTTCAAGCTCATGCCCGGCCAGGGATCTGCTGCGATCCTTCAGCAGCTTTTCACGAAAATCTGCGTCAACTGACGCCTTTTTCAGAATTATTTCAAGATTTCTTGCTGGCATATAGATCTCTCCTCTCAAATCGTCTAACTTATTATAACCAAAATCCAGCCAGCTGCCAGCACAAAATCCTCTGTAACTTAATCGAGAAACAGAAGATTCCGTGAGATTAGTTGGCTAGTCCTCTGTCAAGATTGAATATGGGTATGATCTGTCATTACGAGGAGGGCGCCAGCCCGACGAAGCAATCTCACTGACAGAAGGATTGCTTCGTCGCTACGCTCCTCGCAATGACAAATTTTATGCATGTTTTCAACTTTGACAGACCACTAGTGCTTTGTCAAAGTTGAATTTATAGATAAATTGAAGATAAACAGGCACTGTTAAAAACCACACTAAGGGCGCAGGCAGGCATACCATAAGCGTA
>PGYA01000032.1 GCA_002839435.1 Candidatus Riflebacteria bacterium HGW-Riflebacteria-2
GGCGGTAAATGGCTGTGGACTGTTTTCGGCATCCCAGTGCGGGGGCGAGGCTGGAACCGCCGGGTCATAAGTTCCTGCTTTATTCCAGAGCTTGTTGGCGATCAGATGATTGCCCTTTCTGCCGGCTTGTCTGGCTTTCTCAATGAGTTCCAGTGCCTGACGTGAAGGAACCGGTGGTGGCGGGGCTGCTGGTCTGGCTGTGACCGGCAGTGTCGTCAGCGTCAGCAGCAACAATAGAATGATTTTAGAACAAGATGAGGTATAGCCTGTTTTGAGTTTTCGGGTGCTTGAGCAGACATTTGTGGTGAAAATTGCTGGTGCCTGTTTCATCAGTCGATTCTCCCCGAGGCTGACCCCTGAAGTAGCTCAATTTTGCGTTGCAGCTTCTGGCATTCCTGCTTCAAACGAGCACATTCAGAGCATGCCTTTGGCTGTGAAACGGCTTTGCCTCTGTTGGCTGAAATGTTCTCACGCAAATCTTGAAATGCCTGCCAGCCCTGCCATATCAGGAGTAGCATCAGCAGGGGCAGTGACAAAAGGCGCATAAACAGACCCCAGAGCGAATAACCGGTATTTTCGGTTGAATGTACATAGAGATCGGCCGGCAGTTCCTGGCCGGGAGTCAGCCAGGGCGGTCGCGCGAGTTTCGGTTCGAGTTCACTTGCCTTGCGCCACCATTCTTCTGCTTCCATGGGGCGATGAGCTTCATAGGACCTCAATGATCTGGTTAACAGGCTGGCTATCGACGCTTCGTTGTCGGCAAAGCAGGCGGGGGCGACAGTAATTAACGCGAAAAGTGCGAGCAACAGACAATACGTTGCCCGGCTGGACAGGGTTCGGGCTTCCTTTAACGGTCGGTAACAGCCGGGTTCTGTCTGCCGGGAAATTGGCAACAAAAAATTGGCATGCTGCAGCGAATAGCTCGCTTTTGCCGCAACAAACCCCAATGGTACCGGATTTTGCCCGATACAGGCGATCTTTGTATAATTTTTTTTCACCCTGTCTAATTCTAACAAAAATACCGGGTTTGATCTATCTAATTGTACAAGTCTCAGAGCCATCCTTTTTAGCGATTTCCTGATCCTGCTACACAAAAGCTCATTCAAAGCTGCAAGGCTGAAGACGGGCTTGCTTTTTCGTAAGCTTGTGAGCAGCGAATTAATCAATGAGCTCTTATATACTACGCTCTGCCTGGCTCAGAATTGAAAAAAGCGTTTGCGGCTTCCGCCACAAACGCTTTTGAACTAAGCTGTCACTAACTCACACGTGTTTGCGCCCTTTGAACATGTAGATCAGTATGCCGATCGGGCCGGTCAGCAAAGTAAACAGAGCCCAGATCAGGCGATGTCTCAAACAGCGATTGTCCTGGGCGATGAAGCCAACAGCTATCGTCTGAAACAGAAAGGCGAATATTGTATAGGCTGCCAGAAGTGCTGGAAAGAATCCCATGGGTGTTCTCCTTTTCTTTTACCTGCCGAACAGGCTCTTGATACCGTTGCCAATGGCTTTGGCTACAGACGAAGATGCATTGCCGATCTGGTTAGCTACCCAGCCGCCGGCTCTTAAAACCGAACCACCAGCTACTGCCGCGCCGCCCAGAATAGTGTTGCCAACGCCGCCCTGGTTCATGCGGTCTTTTCCCCAGCTTGTCATGGTGCTGCCAATAGCGCTGGGCAGTCGTGAGCCTATGCTGACAACTGCGCCGGGAATGCCAAGAACGAGCTTGGAAACTCCGCCGGCCAGCTGACCCCAGTCGCGGTTGCTCCAGCCGGTTACTACTTCGTTGATCCCGGAGGCCATATTGTCTTCAGTTGCTGTGCTGAAAGGAGTTCCGCTTGAGCTTCCGTTGATGTCGATCATCAAATTTGAATATCCGGCGACCTTACCAATAAAGGTATCGCCAAAAGGGTGTTTCCAGGCAGTGTTGAATTCATGTATATCCATTTCATGGCCGGAGTCGGTGCCCCAGTATGAGTCGCGCATGCGCACCGAGATGATTTTGCCTGATTCATCGCGCGTGTAACCATAGATGTTAACCCAGTGCGGCGTGCCGCTGCCGGAATCAACCAGCACGATGACAGGCTTGCCGTCATCGATTTTTTTAGCGATGTCTTCAATCGAGCAGTTCTGACGCTGCTGGGCCTTGACACCGTTTTTATTCAGATAATCAACGAGCACTGGCGGTGCCGTGAAAATGCCGCGTGGATTGGTTGCCTTGTAGATATCCTGCGCTTCTTTGTCGATGCCGAGACCCTTGAAAACCGAGGTCATTGCGAACTGGCCGCAATAATTGTCGCCATCGATCGATATGTCCTGGTCTTCGTAGCCAGGCAGAATCTTGCTGGTTCCTTCTTCTGCGGGAGCGCTGGCTGCCTGCAAATCCGAGTTCGCGTCGCCGTTTTCTTCTGTTGGAATAACAGCCGGCACAACATTGGCGGGCTCGCCATCTGGTTCGATGACAATCTCGTTATCAGTTACCACAGCATTCGAAGAATCATCGGGGTCAGCAACGGCGGGATCTTCTTCCTGCTGAGCAACCTTGGGAATAGTAATAGTACTATCCACGTCAAAGGGATTATTGGCAAATCCTGGTGCTAGAGAGCCAAGCCAGATAATGCTGACAAGTAAAATCAGCGAACACAGAAATGAATTTACCGATTTTTTCATGATAAAACCTCTTTCATAATCTACGTTAATTCTAACAGTACAATGAAATATCCGCCAGAATCAAAGGGTTATATACATTAACAATACCTGCCACCTGGCCGGAAAGTTTTTAAAACCTTTGAAACTTGATCAGTGATTTGACAAGATCGAATATGGTGTTCAGCTATTCCCGGTCAAAAACAACCGTCATTCTTCGCAAGCCGTCAGGCGGAGTCGCAGAATCCAGGTTATTAGCGTTTTTCTGGATCCTGCGACTCCGCTTTGCTTCGCGCAGGATGACGAAAAAATTGCTGACTGGTGTTATCTGTCATTGCGAACAGTCTGTGACAATCGGCGCAATCACTGGGTAGTCTGCTCTTCTACATCAATTGCCGGATTTAACCTTTGCCTCAAGTTCGCGCAGGCGTTTGAGGATTTCTGCCATGGTCTCGTCGTTGTTGTCGTTTTCGGCGGGCTCTTCTTTGGCTTTCTTTTCAGGTTGCTGCTGCATAAACGGATTGAACGGAGTCTGCATCCATGGATTCTGGAAGGGCATCGACGGCATCTGTGGCATACCGGGCATGTTTGGCATGCTGAACTTGCCTTCCTGGAAGTTCTTGTAGACATCCATCATCCAGGGGAAAAATTTCTGGAAAAAACCTTCGATAGCATCAGGAGGGGACTGCAGTATCATCTGGTAAAAAGTAAGCGGAAGCAGGTCGTAGCGTTCTTCGAGTAGAACCTGCATCAGGATATATTTGGTGATATCTTTGCCTGTGCTCTTTTCAATAACCTTTACACGGTCACCGCGCTGCAAAAAATCGCGGATTTCAGTCAGTGAAACGTAGCGGGCTTCTTCGACGCAGTAAAGACGACGGTTATCGTATTTTTTTATCAGTATTTCTTTCACTCAAGACCTCGGCTATGTGATTGAGCGCTGCAGGAATAATGGTAAGACCGACATGGTGCGTGTCGAGAACTTTGACACTGCCAAGCCGGGCGCCTCTTGCCCGCAGACCCTTCGTATAGGTCGCACTTTTCAGGAAAAGCACGCCATCGCTGTCGCCGGCAAATTCCCCTACCGGCAGTTCCAGCCAGCCAAACTTGATCGTGTCGATCGTTTGCTTGGTTCCGGCGAGAACATGACAGGTGACCGAAGGATCAACGCCCTTTTCGTTGAGCAATCTTATCACATCGCCGCCTTCCTGTATAGCACGGTTGATACCGTCAGATACCAGAAGGGTCGAAACACCGCCATTATAGAGAACTGAACGGGTGTAGTTGGCGTCGGGAGTGCCACTCTGGCTGTTGAAACCGATGCCATCCTTCACCCAGTTGTGCAGCATCTGAAACTGACCTGGAAACAGCTTGTTATGATTATAGTTATCGATGAACATACCCTGCCAAAGCATTGATTCGGGCCCGAGCGGCGCGGCAAGATTCTGCTGCTTCACGGTAAAATTATAAGCGTAATACCTGAATGCAGTATCTATACCCTTCAGTGGCGACGCCACAAAGACGATGCTACGAATATCGTGGCGGAAAGGAGTGATCCATTTGAATTCATGGGTGCTGGCACCGAGATCGGAAGCGTATATTCTGACCGACATCGCGCCCTTGCTGTGGCAGACGACATCGACCTTGGAAGAGCCGGTAACAGCCTTTATACGACTGATGGCGTTGGCAAGCTGCTGTGCCTGCAGAAAATTGCAGCCGTGCGGATGCGAAAAGGTAATGGCGAAAACGGCAAAGCCCTTTTTAACGAGAAACTGCATCATGCCAGGCTTCTCTATATGGCCATCTTCGGGCAGGTCGAATGTCCATGGATGGCAGAAGCCTCGGCAGGCGTTATCTCCGGCGCCATGTACCAATAAAACCGGAGTTTTTTGCGGTGAGCGGTTCCAGTTCGGGGCGTAGTGCAGCAGAAAGTTGCGCGAATGCGGCTTGTTGGTGTTAAACGCCTTTTGTGTGATGCTATGATTCTGGCGACTTTTGAGATGAAAATTTTCGGTGACGAAATGTGGGTCGTCGTCTTCGAGCAGTTCAATGCGCTCCCAGGGGTTGGCGTCGCGACCGCTCAGATCACTGATTACCTGGACTTCGGCGCTAACCGGCGTATAACCGACGAACGCAACCAGCAACAGGCAGCAAAAAAGGGCTTCTATAAAACCAGATGTCAGAAAACGGGTTCTGCGCATTATTTTCACTACTCTATACACCTTGCCTTGACAGGAATTATATTCTTATCGATCTACTGGTGATCTGCTGCTTTGCCAGATAATAGCTAATGAATACGGTTCAGAACAGACAAAGCCAGCCACATCACTCCTGCATGAATAAGTTTAACCGAAAATTTCCATATTTCCAAGGGGCCACCCACGCTTTTTTTACATTTTTTTTGCGAAAAGCGGTACATCGCGCCCCTCCCCATGTTCGTCGTTCTCGTAATCGTTCTCGTAATCGTAATCGGTATCGGTATCGGTATCGGTATCGGTATCGCTATCGGTATCGGTATCGGTATCGGGATCGCTATCGGGATCGCTATCGGGATCGGGATCGCTATCGCTATCGGTATCGGTATCGGGATCGCTATCGGGATCGCTATCGGGATCGGGATCGCTATCGCGTCAAAATATCGATTAGAAATATATTCAGCTAAGCATTGAACATTGTAACCTTTACCCGGGCTCTCGGCGGGATTAGGCAGTTCTTATGGCTTCAGCCCTTAGAGATGCGGATCCCTTCAGGGACTCAACGCTCCAGCGATTCGCCTCGTCTGCTTCTCGATTGTTGGAGCCTTTGAGTCAAAACTGCTCGGCTCACAAGCTTGCGCTTATGAGATACCCGCCTACGCCCTTTGTTTATCTTTACTAATAATTTGATGCTATCGCTTTAATCTCAAAAGTTACTTTTGAGCAGTTTGGTAGTATCATGGTGGCATGAACGACGAACTTAATAACGAGCAGTGCGAGATACCGTCGGAACTCGGGCAAAAACTGCAGGATATAAAGGATCGTTGTATGCCGCCGCCGCGCATAAGCCACAACGCCTTTTATATAATGCTTTTTATCGCATCTATGGTTCCCTACGTGGCGCATTCGCTAGTGACCGACGGCATTGATTGGGATGCCATGCGGTTCGGCCACGGGTTGTTGCCACTCAATGTTCTGATGATGCGCAATGCCATCGTTCCAAAAGTATTGCCTTTTCTTGTTGGCCTGTTTTATCTGTTCTCTTTCAAATTCAAGTCACTGTGCTCGCCGGTTTTTCTGGCCTGGTTCACGCTGGTCATGTTTGGTCTTGTCGCTGCTTACACCTGGACATCAGGCATGTTTGCTTTTTACCTGCTCAGCATCAGTTAGCTTTTTCAGCACCCGGGCCTCCAAGCCTTTTTTTGTAATTCTGACTCGAAGCTGGTACAATTTTGTGCCGGGGGGTAATCATGCATATAAATTATCGTTTTATATCCTTGTCAACTTTGTTCCTGACAATATTGCTTAGTATTTTTTCGCTGCCGCTTATGTCGCAGACAGAAACGGCAGAAGCAGGACCGCAGGCGGTTGTGGCTTCAAGCCCGGAGCCGGTTGTTGACAAGTCCCTGGCCAGTATTGTTGTTAAGGCCGACGCTCTCAAAGAAGATTTTACTGCTCTTGCGACGAAAATAGCTGAAGTCAAAGATTTAAAGAAGTCGAGCGAAGACCTGGTCGAGAGTCGGGCGAGGTTGGCAGAGCTAAAAGCAAGGCATGAAAGTACCAGGACTTCTGGAGCTTACGGTTTTGAGCAGATTTCACAGTTGCGCAGTGATACCCGTCTTTTACTCGAAGCTATCGGCAAAAAGTCGGGGCTGGCCAGCGCAAAACTTGAACTGGCAGGTTCGCTCAAGCAAACCTGGAAAGCAAAAGAAGCCAGTTGGTCTGAAAGTAAAAGTGCTCTGAAAGGTGAAGTTGGTGAGTCGGTTCAGACAATATTCAAAGAGGCTGAAAAAATTATTAAACAGGCCCTTAAAGACATGGAAGGGATCGAAACTCCCCTGATCGTCTTCCAGCAGCAAACACTCGACTTGCAGCGAGAGGGTCAGAGCCTTGCCAGTGAGCTTGACAAACTTCTGGTTGAAATGCGCCGAGATCTTTTTCGCAAGTCACGTCCGGCAATGTTTACGCCGACGTTTTTCAGGCAATTCACTTCAGAGACCTGGCATGAATTCTGGCTCGGTCTGGCAACACTGGAGCTGCCGACAGCAGAGTTTTATGCAACCTATGGCTGGATATTCGTTCTGCAATTTATCATTTTTGCTGTGGCCATTTATTTCTTTAAAACTCTTAAAAGTAGAAAAATGGAACAGCTTAAGCTGGATTTTATTTTGCAGCGCTATATTTCGGCCAGTATGTTGCTGGGTATACTTCTGCCCATGCCGTTTTTCGAAGACAAGCCACGACTGGTAAGCCTGGTGCTGGCAGGCATTGTCGCTATCAGTGCGGCCAGATTGGTGGCAGGTGTGATTGAGCGCCCCTGGCGTCGGCGCTTAATATACATGATAGTTACGCTATATCTGCTGGTGCAGTTTTTTAATTTTATTTCACTGCCGATGACTCTGATGCGCACTTTTACCGCTTTTGTCGGTCTTGCCGGCGTTCTTTTCTGCCGCTGGCGAGCCAGGGCCAATAAAGATGACAGCAGTTCGGTTCTTTTTGTGACAGGCGTTAAGATTGGTGGCGTAACGATGCTGCTGGTATTACTGACTCAAGTTGCCGGTTATGTGGCAATGTCCAGCCATTTGCTCGATATTATGATTAAAACCATTTTTCTTGGGCTTATCGCCTGGATGATCGATCTGGTAATCCGCGGTGCTCTTGAATTGCTTTTCGATAATGAACTGCTCCGGAAAAGCAAACTGATAGACAAGCATCATAAGCTTTTTATCAAACGTGGCCACTTGATTGTAGATATAGCTGTCGTGTTTATGGCGGTGGCGAACATGCTGTATGTGTGGGGACTTTTTGATAACTCTTCGCATGCCGCAACCGCTATTCTCGCTCTGGGTGTCAGCTTCCAGGGTGTGAACCTCACAATAGGCCTGCTGGTCTCGGCTATTGTGGCTCTGTATCTGGCATTATTCGCTTCATGGCTGATACAGACGATTCTTAACGAAGAGGTTTACCCGCGCAAAAAGGTTGACCGCGGCGTTGGTATCTCGATCAACCGGCTCATTTCGTATGCCTTTGTCGTTGTTGGTATCTCCATGGCCTTTTCGACGCTGGGAATCGGCATGCAGAACCTGACGGTAATCATCGGTGCTCTCGGCGTCGGTATCGGTTTCGGCTTGCAGAACATCGTTAACAATTTTGCCAGCGGTCTGATTCTGCTCTTCGAGCGCTCAATAAAAGTCGGCGATGTCGTACAGATCAATGGCGAATGGGGCCTGATAAAGAATCTCGGGTTACGCGCTACTGTGGTAGAAACCTTCGACCGCTCTGAACTCATTGTGCCCAACAGCGATCTTGTCTCTGCGACAGTAACCAACTGGACCCTGACCGATCGTCAGGTGCGCCTGATCATACCGGTGGGTGTCGCTTATGGTTCAGATGTCGATCTGGTTACCCGCCTGTTGTTGCAAATTACCGAGGAAAACCCCGTTGTCATGAAGTTTCCAGCTCCCATTGTTCTGTTCTTGAATTTCGGCGCGAGTTCGCTCGACTTTGAACTGCGCTGCTGGGTGGCTGACATTGATAAACGCCTGACTATCAAAGACGAGATCAATCGCGAAATCGATCGCCTGTTTCGCGAACACAATATCGAAATTCCTTTCTCGCAGCACGATCTGCACATTCGCAGCATCGATACACCAGCCAGGGCCGCCTTGTCAGAAATCAAAAGTGTTGATGCAACTGCACCGGCTTCTGTTGTCAGCAAATGACGGCACTGCTGTGGTTCCGGCGTGACCTGCGGGTAAATGATAATCGCGCACTGTATAATGCCGTGCAGGCCGGTGGCGGTGTCGTAGCCGTGGCATTCGTTACGCCGCAGCAGTGGCAGAAGCAGAACGAAGCATCGGCAAAGATCAGTTTCTGGTTGGCCGGTCTTGAGGAATTGGCCAGCAGGCTCGCCGGGCTTGGCATTGCCTTGCATCTCGAAGAAGTTGCCGATAATGCTGCTATTCCTGGGGCTCTGAGCCGGGTTTCCCATCAGCATGCATGCAGTGCCCTGTATTTTAATCGAGAATACGGTTATTACGAGCAGCAGCGCGACGAGTCCGTGCAAAAGACCATGCAGGCGCAGAAAATCAGGATATTTGCTTTTGATGACCGCCTGCTGATCGAGCCCGGGCGACTGTTGACCGGTTCTGGCGGTTATTACACGGTATTCACGCCGTTCAAGAAATCCTGGCTCGGTCTGCTGCCACGTGTGGATGTTGATCCTTTGCCGGTTCCCGATTCGGTTGCTGCCTCGTTGTCTCCACGCAAACTGCCGTTAGACGAAATCAGCCACAAGCTAGGGTTGCCCGACTGGTGCAGAGATATGTGGCCTGCCGGTGAATTGGCAGCGCAGAAACGTCTCGCTGATTTCGTCAGACATGGCCTCGAGAAATACCATGAATCGCGCGATCTGCCGGCAGTCGATGGCACCAGCTGCCTTTCACCCTGGCTGGCATGCGGCGCGCTTTCCCCGCGCCAGTGTCTGGCTGCGGTCAGACGCGAAAATAAAAAATGGCCGGCAGAAGGCACCGGTGCCGAAACCTGGCTGAACGAACTGATCTGGCGTGATTTTTATGCACACGTTGTCGTTGGCTTCCCCCGGGTGAGCCGTGCTCAGCCTTTTCAAAAAAAGACGACTGCGTTGAAGTGGCGCTATGACGATCATGATCTGCAGGCCTGGCAGACCGGCCAGACCGGCTACCCGATTGTCGATGCCGCGATGCGGCAGCTTAACCAGACGGGCTGGATGCACAATCGCCTGCGCATGGTCGCTGCCATGTTTTTGAGCAAGCACCTGCTCATCGACTGGCGGCTGGGCGAGAAGTATTTTATGCAGCATCTGCTCGATGGCGACCTGGCCGCCAATAATGGCGGCTGGCAGTGGTCGGCTTCGACCGGCACTGATGCGGTACCATATTTTAGAATCTTTAATCCTTTCAGTCAGAGCCAGCGTTTCGATGCCAACGGCAGTTTTATCAGGCGCTACTGCCCTGAACTGGAGCCGGTCAGCGCCGCGGCCCTGCATGATCCGGTGAAGCTTGCCAGTGAAATTGCAAAGAAAAAAATCAGCTATCCGGCGCCGGTGGTCGATCATAAGGTAGCGAGAGAACGCGCGCTGGCGGCGTTCAAGAATTTGTAACAGGATTAATCTGGAGGAAAAAATGCTCGAACGACTTTTTAAGCTCAGAGAAAACGGCACAGACATTAAAACCGAGATTCTGGCAGGTATAACCACGTTTTTGACCATGGCTTACATACTGGCGGTTAACCCAATGATTCTCGAAAGTGCCGGAATGCCATTTGCGGGCGTGCTGACTGCAACCATTCTGGTAGCAGCTATTTCGAGCATTCTGATGGGTCTGGTAGCCAATCTGCCCTTCGCTCTGGCGCCAGGTATGGGCATCAATGCGTTTTTTACTTTCAGCATGGTAATCGGCATGAAAATGCCATGGCAGACAGCCCTGGGAGCGGTGTTTGTCTCGGGTGTCATCTTTATGCTGATGACCCTGTTCAAATTGCGCGAAGCCATTGTCAGGGCGATTCCACACTGTGTCAGGCTGGGTGTTGCTGCCGGCATCGGCCTGTTCCTCTGCCTGCTTGCGCTTAAATCTGCAGGTTTTATTGTTGCCAGTCCTGCTACCCTGATCGGTTTCGGGGGGTTCAACGCGCCGGTCGTCATTTTTCTGATTGGTCTGGCTTTTACCATTCTGCTCGAGCACCGCAAGATTCGTGGTAGTCTGCTGCTCGGTATCATTTTTACGACAGTTCTGGCTCTGGCGCACGGTCGCCTGTGGTCGGGAGAAGCCTTTGTCAAGGTTCCCGAGGCTTTTACCGGCTCGCCAGATTTCACTTCAGTATTCTTTCAGCTCGATATCAGAGCTGCTTTGAATGTCGGTATTGCCGGCGCCGTTTTTACCCTGCTGTTTACTGACCTTTTCGACTCGATTTCGACTTTTCTCGGTGTCGCTTCCGTCGCCAATATGATCGATGAAAACGGCGAGCCGCGAAATTTTCAGAAGGCACTGCTGGTTGATGCTATTTCGACAACGCTTTCGGGGCTGGTCGGCAGCAGTTCGGGTACTACTTATGTCGAAAGTGCCGCCGGCGTCGAACAGGGTGGCCGCACCGGCCTGACCGCCCTGGTTACCGGATTCCTTTTTTTGCCCTTTCTCTGGTTTGCCCCGATGTTGCAGATGATTCCGGCTTGCGCTGTTGCGCCGGCTTTGCTGCTGGTCGGCTTTTTCATGCTGCGCGCGATTTCCGGCATCGACTGGAAGGATTACGAAACCGGCTTGCCGGCTTTTATTGCTCTGATCCTGATTCCATTCACCTTTTCGATCAGTCAGGGCATCAGCTGGAGCCTGATTTTGTTCGTGCTGCTGCGCGTTTTCAGTGGCAAAGTAAGACAGGTCGAACTCATGCAGTGGATCGTAGTGGCCTTCGCCGCCCTGGCCCTGTATTTATCGTAATTTTTATTTTTTGCACCAGTAGACGATGGCGGGGGGAACGTTGCCCCAGACTACCGGGCTGACCTTTACTTCAGAAAAGTGCTGCTTCAGCTTGCTGCGAAATCTGATCCCGGAAGGCAGAACCAGCCCATGCAGGTAGGCAAAGGTCGAAAAAACACCGCCCTTGCGTAGTCCAGCCTGGGTTTCGTAGAGTATTTCGTCTTGCAGACTTTCTGGAAATGAGGCCCAGGGCAGGCCACTGATTACCGCGTCAGCATGTTTGACGCCAAACTGCCGCAGATATTTTCTGATCTCTGAGGCTGAATCCTGAAAAATCGGTATCTCAGGCACCTGGGCGCAGGCAATACGGTTCATATGCTCGTTGAGTTCGAGGCCGAAAAATATCGTGCGGTTCTTATGCAGGTGCTTGAGTACCTGGCGGGTAAAGGCACCGGTGCCGGGACCGTATTCAACGATGACCCGGGCGCGTTCAAAATTGATTTTCTCGATCATGCGGTTTGCCAGCTTGCTCGAACTCGGCGCGATCGCCCCTATTGTCCGGGGTTCGCGACAGAATTGTTTTACAAAGTGCCAGCTGCTCACAAATTCAACCACCTGAATCAGTATCTGGTGATTATAAACCTCTTTCCCGGAATTGCCAATTCCATTTCGGTGATTATCTGTCTGTGTGTTAGAATGGCGTGAATGAATCGGGAGGTCGAGATATGCTGCCTTTTGTCAAAAAGGGGATCGCTGAATCAAAAGCCGGCAACCCACAGGGAACCATTGTAAACTTTGCGCCTGACCGCTCTGGTCAGACTGTCGTCGAGTTCTTCAACTACGATCAGGTTCGCTGTTCTGAGGGTAAGGTGATCGAGTCGTCAGAACTCGCTAAGATAAAACGGTTTGAGGGAATCAGCTGGTTGTGTTTCTTCGGACTCGGCGATGTCGAAATGCTGCGCCAGACCGCTGAGACCTACGGAATAAACCCGCTGTCGATCGAAGACATTCTCAACCCCGATCATCGCCCGAAACTTGAAGTGTTCGACAATTACCTGCTGATAATAGTTAAAATGATTGATATCAGCGAAGAAGGTCGCCTGACCAGCGAGCAGGTCAGTTTCGTTATTGGCGAGAACTACGTGTTGACCTTTCAGGAACGGCCCGGCGACATTTTCGACCCAATCCGTGACCGCCTGCGCAAAAACATCGGGCGTATCCGCAGCATGGCTTCAGATTATCTCGCGCTGTCACTTGTCGATGTGGTTATCGATAACTATTTTGTCGTGCTCGAGGCTCTTGCGGCAGCGCTTGAAGAGCTCGAACTGACCTTGCTGAAGACGCCTGACGATTTCGAGGGTCGCGATGTCCACGAGCTCAAAATGCAGCTGTTTTACATGCGCAAGATCAGCTGGCCGCTGCGCGAAATCGCTGCCGCCCTTTTGCGCACCGAATCTCCACTGCTCCGCCATGAAAGCCGTGTCTATTTTCGCGACATTTACGACCACACCGTGCATGTTCTCGAAACATCTGAAACCCTGCGCGAAGTATCGATCGGTGTTTATGACCTGTATATCTCGCACATCAGCATGCGCATGAACGATACCATGCGCACACTGACTATCATTGCGACTATTTTTATTCCGCTGACCTTCATTGCCGGCGTCTATGGCATGAACTTCGAGAACATGCCCGAACTCAAATGGGCATGGGGCTATTATGGCACCCTGGTGCTGATGATTCTCGTCGCTCTGGCCATGCTGGCCTGGTTTCGCCGACGCCGCTGGCTGTAATGCAGCTTATTTGGGGTTGCGTCTGACGAATTCTTCGATGAAGAAGGAGGCGACGTGCTCGGCAAATTTGCCCGGGCCGAAGCCGGCGTCGTAGCCGAGTTCTTTGGCCAGGTCGTTGTTGATGCGCGGCCCGCCGGCGATGAGAATTACCTTGTCGCGCAGACGCGAGGCTTCAAGCAGTTCAACCAGCTCGACGAGGTTAGTCACGTGAACGTCTTTCTGGGTGACTGTTTGTGAAACCAGCAATACGTCGGCCTTCAGCTCGGTCGCTTTTTTTACGAATTCTTCGTTGGCGACCTGGCTGCCGAGGTTGTAGGCTTCGATCATTTCGTAGCGTTCGAGCCCGTAATGACCGGCGTAGCCTTTCATGTTCATGATCGCGTCGATGCCGACTGTGTGTGCATCGGTGCCGGTACTGGCTCCAACCACGACAAGCTTGCGGCCAACATTTTGTTTGATGAACTCGTCGATGCCATGCATGTCGAGCACCTGGCTGTCGATGGTGCTGACCTTGATTGTAGTCACATCAACAGTATGCGAGAGGTTGCCGTATACTACGAAGAAGCTGAATTCCTTGTCGAGAGCCTCGTGATGGGCGACCAGCACGTCGGTCAGTCCCATTTTTACGCCGAGTTGACGGGCGGCTTCGATAGCGCGCTCGTTGTCGGCTATTGGCAGGGTGAAACTGAGCTGAACCTTGCCATCGTTCATAGTGTCGCCATAGGGTTTAACTTTGGTCAGATCGAGTGTCTGGCAGAAATTTCTGGCTTTGGTCGAATATAATCCGCTGCTCATGCTTTACCTCCCTGCTGCATCAATTCAATGAACGGGTTGAAATAGCCGTCTTGCTTGGTGGCGACGCCGTCGAGACCTTTGCCACCGTTCAGCGGGCGCTTAACGCCGGCGAATCGACCCATTTCGAGGGTTTTAAAGAGGCCGTCGCTTCTGATTGTTTCGAGCATGGCGACGGCTTCGCGCAGCACCTGATTGGCACGCTGTTCCATGATGCCGCCGGATTTGAATTCGATTTCATTGCCAAGATCGGCCATGGTATTGAAAATATAACGGGCATTTTCGATTGACAGCGCGCGGTCTGACATCAGCGGCGTGTGAATGGCTTCAGTAAGCATTCCGAGCAGGTGTACCTTCTGACCGGTCATGATGGTAACCATGTTGAACAGGGCATCCTGGATATGGCCTCTGAAAATATTGCCGGTTTTGAACTTGGTAGGCGGCATGTATTTGAGCGGGGCTTTCGGAAAAATTTCGCGCGCCATCTGCGCCTGCGCGAGCTCATAGAGAAAGCCGTTTTTGAGGTCGGGCGTGATTTCAAAAGCATGCCCGAGCCCCTGCTGTTCTTCGGGAACACCCGACATGAGGGCAAACTGCTCGTTGATCAGCTGTGACGCCAGCACTGTGTGTGCTTCTTCGACGGCGTCGGCGGTGGTCAGATAGTTGTCTTCACCGGTGTTGATAATGACGCCGGCAAAACCGTTGATCATGCGTGAAAAGTGCTGGTCGATCATCGTTCGCTGCATGTTGATGTCGCGAAACAGAATGCCGTAAAGCGCATCGTTGAGCATCATGTCAAGGCGTTCGAGCGCGCCCATGGCGGCGATTTCCGGCATGCACAGCCCCGAGCAGTAATTGCAGAGACGGATGTAGCGTCCGTGTTTTTCAGAAGCTTCGTCGAGCGCTTCGCGCATCAGCCGAAAGTTTTCCTGGGTCGCAAAGGTGCCGCCGAAGCCCTCGGTCGTGGCACCATAAGGCACGAAATCGAGCAGGCTCTGGCCGGTGGTTCTTATAACTGCGATGACGTCGGCGCCCTGCGCCGCGGCAGCTCTGGCCTGGGTAATGTCTTCATAGATGTTGCCGGTGGCCACGATTACATAGATGTACGGACCCTGCTTGTCGCCAAAACGGCCAAGAAATTCTTCGCGTCTTTCACGGTTTGTTTTGATACGTGCGACGGTCTGGCGGGCGGCGGTATCGACCTTTGCTCTGATTTCGAACATATCGGCCATTTTAAGTTTGGTAATGTCGAGTTCGCCGGCGGCAACCGCTTCGGCGATCTGCTGCGGCGTTTTGTCAGTCTGTATCATGGCGTTGCCGAGATAGGCCGACAGGCCAAGACCGAGGCCGCCGGCATTCTTAATGCTCTCTACGACAAGGTTGGGCAACGGTACCTCGTAGGTATCGACGCCGTCGATTCCCAGTAGACGCGCGCAGGTGCGCTCTATGGTGACGCTGGTGTGCTGCAGAATGAAGCGCTGCGTATCTTCTGCGATGGTGCGGGCGGCCTGGCGGGCTTTTTCTACTGCGGCAAAATCAAGATTCAGCTTGCTTTTCATCGTCTTTCCTTACTTGCTGTAAATATTTTGTGGCACAATTATAACGCTAAAAACTCAAAAACGCAGCCCTTTTTAATACTGCAACGGACAAACACAAACTGCTTGCCCTGGAAATTAAGGCAGGGTATCCTGTAAAAAATATGTAATACTGTCGGCTGTTAAGTTGACAAACTTCTTGTGCTGGCGGATATGCGAGAGAAGATGTGAGGATTGCTGTTCCAGATCTGCAGAGTAACCTGTACAAAATATTTGAAGCGCTTTTTGGTGTAAAGCACGGAGAATTCAGGATTGTACAGGCGTTCTTTTTTTATTTCGTGCTGATCGGCATTTATGCGACCATTGGCGCCAATGCCGGCGATATTCTTTTTCTGGCCAGACTTGATAGCGCCAGAGTGGAAAGTCTGCTGCCATGGATATATATGGGTATTGCAGCCAGCGCCATTCTGATCACTATGGTGTATGAAAGCATCAAAGATCGCTTTTCGCGCACAGGTCTGATGGTCGGACTTCAACTGGTGATGGCCGCTGCGTTGGCCGGCGGTCGATTCCTGGTTCCACTGAATTCGGAAGGCATATATATTGGCGTCTGTATTGCGATTGAAGCATTCAGCCTGCTGGCATTTACCATGTTCTTTTCGCTGGCCGGCGATTATTTTACCAGTCGTGATGCAAGGCGAGTTTATGGCTATATCACCGGCGGCGTGGCCCTGGGTTTTTTTATTGGTGGCTCGCTGACGGAACCTCTGGCCAGTTTTATCGGCACTGAGAATCTACTGCTCGTCTGCGCTGCTCTGCTGACTTCCTTTGCCATGATGGTCATGTATATCAGTCGCTCTTTCACGCTGCTTGCCGATGCTGAGCAGCAGGATGCAGGCGAGAGCTTTCAGGGTGGCGCGCCATTTTCCCAGATGTTCAAAAATCCCTATCTGTTAGTGATCTTTTCGGTGGTGATGCTGGCTGGAATCGCTGAGATCCTCATCGATTACAACTTTAAGGTTCTCGCCGCGAGTGTCTACGATGAAGAGCAACTGGCGGCATTTTTTGGTTCTTTCTGGTCAAGGCTTGGTCTGGTTTCTTTATTTGTGCAATTTCTGCTGGTTGGCTGGCTGTTGCGCAACCGTGGCGTCATCAGCAGTCTGCTTATTCTCCCGTTCCTGTTGATAATCACCTGCTATTCAATGACCGTGGTTCCTTCACTTGCCCTTGCGACAATTTCTGCCTTCATCTTTTTTACTCTTTTCGAAGCACTCAACACACCGGCACAGGAACTGCTTTTTTTGCCTCTCGATACAAGAATGCGCCATAGAGCACAGGAATTCTGCGGCGGGGGGCTTGCTTCTTTCGGGCTTGGCCTGGGTGGTCTGGCCCTTCTGATTCTCAATCATTATCATTTGAGTGTGTCGCACGTTGCATTGGCAGCGGGCGTAACCGTCACTCTGCAGTTTTTGTTGACCTTCTTTCTCGGTCCCAGGTATCGACAGCTTCTCGAAAATTCATTGCAGCGTCTGTCGCTCAAGCCCGCAGATTTGGAAGCGTTTCTGCTCCGAATTGAAGACACTTCTGTTTTTGCTGACATACTGCGGTCAAAAACAGATTCTACGGTTCTGACGGCCCTTGATCTCGTAGCCATGAAGCCGCATAACAAGTATCTACCTATTATCTCTGCTCTGGCCGGGTCTGCTTCTGAGAAGGTCGCAGCCCGCGCTGTTGCCATTCTCGAAGATGGACAGACCGATGTGATCGAAAAGGCGCTGGCTGATACCAGGCCCGCTGTGCGTCAAGCTGCCCTCCGTGCGTGGTGCCGTCTCAAACGAGAAAATGCGTTTGCACAGGCTGTAGCGGCCCTCGCGGAACCATTGCTGTTCGACACCGCCCTTTTCTGCCTGGTCAGCTATTGTGGATTTCCTGGCGCCCTGATCGCCTATCCGCAAATAGATGCCATGTTAAAAAGTGACAGTGATGACGAGCGCTTTCGAGTTGCCAGACTCCTCCCTGAAATAGAGGTTCCGGGGACAGGAACGGTTCTGAAGCGTCTGTTGAATGACTCCTGCCATCGAGTACGCATCGAAGCTCTTAAAGCAGCGGCCAAGAGCTCAGATCCGCTGCTGATTTATGAATTGATCGAAAATTTGAGTGATTTTGACGCACGGCCTCTAGCGATAAAGGCCGTTGATGCTCTTTCTGTCCACACTGACGGTGAAGCGATAATTGCCACCCTCAGCCAGGATTATCCATATTCAGTAAGGGCGGTACTTCTGCGCTCACTTGAGTATTCAAGGGCCGACCTGCGCGGGCACATATGGAATTCATTCATCAGCAGTGACGATATCAGGATGAAAATAGTAGCGGCCAATATTTTCAAACGTTTGCGTCTGAAAGGTGGCCGGCCTGACTTCGTGCCGGACGGCTTCGATGAAGAGATAGATAATATCGTCAGCGGAGCCAAACTTGTCTATGACGCCGCAATGGAGGGGGGCAGCTGCTCTGTCATACTGCATGACCATGCCCGACTGATGGTCGAGATGTTGATCAGCCTTCTGTGTGTGAAATATGATGCAGTTCAGCTGCAACGGGTTGAAAGCTATCTTTTCGGCAGCAATGAAACATTACGTGCCAACGCCGGGGAACTGCTTGAACTTATTCTGCCAAAGCAGACAGCCCGGCAGATTGTCGAACTGGCTCTTGTTGAATTCAGTTGTAAGGGTGAGGAGCTTTCAGACAGTACATTAAAAAGTCTTGCAGCCATTGACAGCTGGTGTGCCAGCATTGCGAAATATAGTTTCTGTCTCGGTGAAAATGGAGGGATTATGCAGGATAGTGAAGTTTACCGGCTGATGTCTAATATCTCGATCCTGAAGCAGGTCGACATTTTCAGGGATATTCCTGCGGATTACCTGATGACTGTTGCTGCCATAGCAGTTGAACATACGCTTTATTCAGGTGAGCTTCTGTTTTCGCAGGGTGACGCGGGAGATGCACTTTATGTGATCTGTGAGGGTGAAATCAGTATTCGGTCTGGCGAAGTCGAAAAGGCGAAACTTGGTTCCAACACCTACATCGGCGAAATGGCGCTTCTCGACGATCAGCCGCGTTCAGCTTCCGCCATAGCGCTGACAGAAAC
The DNA here is from genome assembly GCA_002839435.1 of Candidatus Riflebacteria bacterium HGW-Riflebacteria-2. Classification (GTDB taxonomy): domain Bacteria; phylum Muiribacteriota; class Ozemobacteria; order Ozemobacterales; family Ozemobacteraceae; genus Rifleibacterium. Next base: position 18,553 of record PGYA01000032.1, read on the forward strand.
GAGACTGATACGTATTGCCGGCAATGATTTCAGGAATCTTCTTGGCTCGCATCCGAGAATTACCATGACACTGTTAAGTGCCCTGGCAAGAAGGCTGCGAGAAACTATGAACGCTCAACAGGCCGAACGGCACGCATAATTGGCAATTGCTTCGCCGGTGACAGCAATTTTGTGATGTTTTTGCCAGACTATTTGCTGGTAGCCCAGTCGATAACCTTTTTGGCACGCCAGGGCAGTGACATCATGTTGGTTCGGCGCAGGTGGCGATGAAAGGTTTCAAGTTCCCTGAACTTCTCCTGGCTGACTCTTTGCCCAACAATTGCGGCAAGGGCCTGGCTGCTGACCTGGTTCCAGGATTTGATCCAGTAGCGAAATTGTGGAACCGAAAGGATGGTAAGCTCTTTGACATCTTTTTTTACCAGATTCATCATCTGATCACGGTATGCTGGTTTGATTGCCCGGGTGACATTCTGAATGCCGCTGGAAACGCAATTGGCACCGAAAACATTGTATTTCTGAAAAATTACTTCGTCGCCGCGGTCTGGATACTCGGCTCGCAATGCGCGCAGATGTGTCATGGCAGCGAGGCGTGCGCATTCTTCCACGTGCGCCAGGAAAAACAACACCAGATCAATTTTTTCCGGGTTAACCCGGTGACGATATTTAATGTCGATTGGCGCAATGCTCTCGTAGTATTCAAGCGAATAGACGCGCATCTGAATAAGCTGCATGCCGGCTATGCCCTGGACGCTGAAATCTGCTTCCGGCCCGGTTCCCATCAGTAACCCCCGGATCTGCTTCTGTTTTCCCTGCTTGTTTACTATGATGACTGGATCTTTAAAATTAAACAGGGCGGCAAAGTGGAATGCGCCGGGGAAAATCGGCAGATTAAGAATGTCACTGTTACTGATCTGATCTAGTCTGAAGCTACCTGTCCAAAGTTCTTTGCTGTCATGAATATTGAAGAGGGTAACGGCCTGACCTTCTGCGGTTGCGGCAACCGTCGGAGTTCTTTCCGATTTCGGGAAAAGTAGCCGTCGCGCATAGCCATTTTGCAAAACCTTATTCTTGAGTTTTTCTGCCAGGTCATCACTACAGAAATCAAACCCGGATGCATAACCCGGCGCAAGAGAAAGCAGCGTCATCATAGCCAGAACCAATCCCAACACCTTTTTCATCAGAAAACCTCGCCTCGTGCAGAAAATTATGCGTACATTATAACAATTTTTTTCCCAGTTGCGTAATGCTCTTTGTTAGCTCAAAAAAGTTGTGTTGTCTTTTTTTGAACATTACGGCATAGGTGTTCTAATGTCTTTGAGTGTTTATGCAAAGTTGCGCACTCTTAAATATAGATTGAGGGCTTACTCAATTTTGATTTCACCTTCGTCGATGATTTGAATTCGTCGTTTTCTTGGAAGAACCTCAAACGTGAGTTCCCTGGTTTCGCCTGAGCCAAGATCTATTTCTCCTTCAGCATTTTTCAAATAATGATTTTCAGGAAGGCTTTGCTCATAGACTTTATAGTGCCATATTCCGGGCTTCAAGGAATCGAAATGAAATTCTCCATAACCGTCTGAGGCACGGCGCAAGCTCTCGCCCTCCTGGGAAAGCTCAACCAGAATATTCGCCAGGCCCGGCGCGGGACTCTTCTTCAATATCTGCTCGGTGTCTCCGGTCAAATGCATTTCACCAGCGGCTTCAAATACGCCCTGTGCGTTGGCAGGGCGTGCAAATTTTCCTATAAGCTGGCTTCCTTTAACCATTTCGATGGCAATTTTGTTGGTTTTACCGCCAACGATAAGTACTTCTGCCGGCATTTTAATTGAGCTGATCCGGTTGAACCCGATCGATTTTGCTTCGATCGTCAGTGTGTGAGTTCCGCAGGTCATCGCCGGAAAAACGAACTGGCCGCTGCTGTTGGTAACCGCAGCTGTTCCAGCCATTATCAGAATTACGTTCGGGATGGCGGGTTTTCCTGGCAGTTCTGCGTCGATAACCCTTCCAGAAAGACTGCCAATTTTTGTATTTCGCCTGACTGGAATATCAATAGGAACGGAATAACTTAACTCATAAAAAACTGGCCCTTTTTCAGCCAGCCAGGAGACATTGTTCCTGGCTTTTAACAAGATTACGGCATCATGTGGGAGCTTATACTCTAACCCGAAGTTGCCCTGTGACGTTTCATTGCTGATGCCGGAATAATCATATTTCAAATACCAGAAGTTTAAAGAAAGCCGATTTGATGGCTGCCAGCGTGATGAGAACCCCAGATTTTCGTAGTTTCGGAGGATGAAGGAGCCTGACTTTCCCTGGTTTTTTGAGAATCCTCCGTAAACTGAAAAGAAAAACTTCTGAGATGGTCTGAAAACTGCAAAATAGCTGTGGCTGTCGTTCCAGGTTGTCTGAATGCCGACGGACTCTGTGCGTTGCCAATGCCGAACTTCCCAGCGCAGGTCGAAGCGTTTCCAGCTCTTCGCGAGCATGCCCCGATAAGCCTTTTCTTTTAAATCGAAACTTGCTGGTTCAAACCGATCGTAACGGCGAAGGCGATCAAGATCGATAGAAAAGTTGAGCCCATACTTCAATTGAAAATTTAACCCATACTGCCACAGAGTTTCCTGTGCTGACGCCCCACGATTTGGGTCAAATCCGATATTCTGCTCTGAGCACGAGTATCTGACTCTCCCCTGTACCCGATTCAACAATGGAGCTTCAAAAGTCGCGAAAGCATGATCGATATCTCTGATTGGCCCGGCATAATCAGGCCCGGCATGAATCTTGTCCAATGTCAGCCGGATACGTTTTGGCAATTCCGCACGATATTGAAGTCGATAGGCAGTGTCATTTGGCAGATTACCCCACGTGGTCGTGCTTTGACCATGTTCAAATTTAAGATTTGAACGCTCGTCTGGTGCTAACTCCACCTCCAGGCTGGTAATTTGCTTGTTAAAACTGGCATTACTGAAAAGCCCTTGTTGTTCCTGCCTGAAATGGTTGATCTTAAATTTTAGTTTGTCATTCAGGTCATGCCCTGCATAGAGCCCAATTTGCTTGATCCTGGGCTCGTCCCATCGGCTGGTCAAGTTGAAAAAACCGAAACGGGTGGGTTTGGATTCGTTTAAATTCAGCTCGAATCCACGCCCATAGGAGTAGAAATTCGTAAGATAGGAAAGGCTGTAGCTTTGATCGCCAGCTCTCGCGGAAAACTCGTCGGTGAAATAGTTAAAATAGAATTCATCGCGCATTCCAAATAGTGATTTTCGATTCTGGTCAGGTGTTCGCAGCAGAAAATCAATCTGGCGAGTGCCCGAGTCATCGAGACTTCCGCCACCGGCAATTTCAATCTGATTCCATTGCGAAGTTCCATCACCCAGGTTAATTAACGTCATTCTCGTCGGAACCCGGTGGTTCAGATCAACAGTTCCATAGGCTCTGGGAATTTTCTCGACCCCGATTGCGATGCTCTCCAGGGTTCTTCTTTCTCCTGGCTTGAGATCCTGGGCCTTGAGGTTTAGAAAAAGTGTCGTGATCCGTTTCTCGCTAATCTCAGTGGAAACATTGACGATAACCAAGGTTGCACTGCCAGGAGGCAGTGAAATCTCTTCTGGCTCGACTCTGGCACGGAAATTTTTCCCTTTGTCTGCCATTAAAGCTGCATTAACAGTGGCATTTCCCTCATTCAAGATGCGAACTTTCACCAGAAAGGACTCGCCAGCAATTATATTGTCAGGTTTTTCCTCTGTATGCATCGTTAACCTGGCAACGGAAGAAACCGTTACTGTGCTTGTCAATGAGGCCTTCTGGCCAGATTTGCCTGATACCGAAAAAAGTATCGCATGTTTTCCGGCTGGGGCCGCCCGCGAAACCCGCAGACTGACAATGCTTATTTGCGACTGAAGAGGCCTGAGGCTAATTGTCTCTGGCGACAACAGGGTATTGAAGCCTTCAGGAAGATCAATCTTCTCGACAAATTCCTCATCCTTAGAAGATTTGTTGGTTATAAGAAAGCTAAGATTGAAAATCTGGCCGGGCTGTAATTCCGTTGGCATCGATGCAACCAGCTCAATCTCTGGTTCTTCGCCTAATTGAGCATTATCAATGGCACCGGCAGAATTTGTAAAAAAGACGGTGAAAATAAGGCAAAGAACTGTAACAAGGCTTTTCAAATGAACCTTGGGATTTAACACCCTGTTTATGGGACTTCCAGTTGATATCTTGCTCCGAAAACGTTGTCGTCACCGTTGTCTGCAACCACCAGAGCAGAATACTTTCCTTTCGGAGCGTCAGAAAGATTTACTTTGAACCTGGCGGAACAGGTTGGAAAGATTCGGACTCTGCCGCCCTCAAAGCGGCCTATTGATGAACCCTTCTCGTCAAAGAGCTCTGCCCACACAGTCGGAGTGAGGCTTCCCTGGCCAGTATTTTCAAGATCGACCTGTAATATCAGGTCTTTGTCTGCTTTGATCAACTGTTTATCAAGAAACTTGAGTTTTCGTTCGCCCGAGTCTCCGAGATTGGTGATTATCTGAACGGCGTAGCGGACAACGGTGCTGATGCCGACCTGAACTTTTCCAGGCTTATCTGATACTTCCGGGCTTCCTTTGCTGACTGGTTCGATCATCAGGATACTCCAGAAAGTTCCGGATGACCTGGCGTCGGCCGGCACCTGAACCACATAGTTGATCACTCCGACCTCTTTAGCAAGAACCTCGAGTCTTTGCGGGAAAAAAGTTATCCAGGATGCATTCGATCTCGTATCAGTTCCGGGTTTTCCGTATAGATTGCGGCCGTCGGCGTAAAAAAGATAATCAGTCTGATAGGCCTTAACAATTTGCGGTTCGGAAGAGTCGTTTCTGACCAGGATTTTCCCTTCTGTTTTTCCGCCCGGTTCAAGGTTTGATATCCGGGAAAGACCTCCAGGAAGTGAGAGGCCCGCGCCGCAAGCATTTGCGGAGAAAAAAGTAATGAGAACCAATATCACAAGAAATCGGTCAATTTTTATCATAAATCTACCACCGTGTATGAGATTGTCGAAGAATAGTTGCCTGGAGAGAGGCTCAACGAAACATTGCTGATTTTCAGTTGAATACGAATACCAGTTCTGTCGCCCGTGCCCGAGAAAAATGACATGTCAGTTGTTCCTACTGTTTGATAGGCCAGGCCGCCACTGATTGAGCCTTCGCCATATCCAGAGTCATACCTCCTGACGGCAAGTACAGCAGTGGAACCCCAGGTCGTATCGGTTCTCTTTACGTCAACTCGCCAGGAGTCGGAGTTCCCGGCGGTGTTAACAATGTCGATGGTTGCCTGGTCTATATTGCTCTCATATTGCCCGGTCAAATTGCTTCCCGGGCCGGCTGTCAGATCATTTGCGGTAATGAACAGATCTGTCCAGTCACCAGTTACAGCTATGTCGATAGCGGCTGCCATAAGAGGCAAAAGAAAGAGAACAAGCAGAACAGGTCTTAAAAAAGTATGTACAGCGGACTTCATCTGTCTCCCTCTCAGCAAGCAGCTTTTATCTATGTGAGCTGCTCGAAATACTTATTCAATTTCCATCGGTCAGGGTCAAGGTTACCGTTGTGTGGGCATTGACGACCACCCCGGCTGCAACTGTCGCGCTCAATTTATAGGTAATTGTCTTGCCGGCCTCGGCCACTTTGCCAGTGCCAGAAACCAGATCGGTCGAGTCGATTCCAAGAGAAACATCCCCGGCCGAAGAACCACTGGTCGGAGCCGCAAGATTTATCTTCAGTGAAACTCCCGGAGGCATTGCGGCATTAATTGAACCGGTAATTTTCATGTTAGTTCCATTTGATGAAATCAGGTAGGTTGTAGAGTTATCGATAGCTTCGTTTGGCTGAGAACCAGCCGTCGCAGCAGTTACTACCAGCGCGCCCGGATTTCCAGAAACCGCGATTTCATTGATTGCTGTCACTGAGAAGGTAACGACCTGGTTGGCGCTTTGCGCAGAAAAGGCGAGCGCAACAATTGCCATAAAAGAGAAGAGCAGGAAAAAAGCCCTGATATTTTTACAGTGCATTTTCGTCCTCCTGATGGAAATTATATCACAGTTTTTTAACCTTGATAAAATTTCACCGGCTGGCCGAAAATTTGCGATCGCTAAACCAGAAAGGGACTGTCTCATAGGTCTAATGAAACAGTCCCTTTCACTTATACAGTTTTCTTAAAGCCTCGTCATTTGCAGCAAATCCGGGGCAGCCATATCTAGAGTGAATCAGCAATGGTCAGGGTTACGGTCTTGTTGGCGGAGGCAACCACACCGGCTGCTACTGTAGCACTAAGTTTGTAGGTGATCGTTTTTCCGCTTTCAGCAACCGGGGAGATTCCGGTTACGAGATCTGTGGCTGTTCCGAGCAGGGTGACGTCTGTAACAGTGGTTCCGCCGGTCGGGGCGACCAGATTGATTTTCAGGGTTACGCCGGCAGGCATTGCGGTGTCGAGTACCCCAGTGATCTTTTTTGACTGGTTGGTAGTGATAGCATAGGTAGTTGTAGAATCTGACACTTCGTCAGGCTCAGCACCGGCTACTGCGGTGCTGACAGTTAATGCCGCAGGATTTCCAGAGACTGATATCTCGTTAATTGCTGTTACTTCGTAAGTAACGGTCTGGTCTGCGGTGGCACCAGCGAATACCGCGCCGGCTCCGAGAAACATAGTTCCAAAAACCAGAACAAAAACCAGGATTCCCAATTTTCTTGCAGTTGCGTTCATTTCTTTTGCTCCTTTTAACTTTTTCTTCCCTACGCTTTAAGCATAACTTTTCCAGCAATAGTTGAAATAGGTGAAAGGAAGGCAACTTGGCTAGGGGAATGTCCTATAGCAGATCAGCTTTTTTCGGGTGATTCGTCAGCGTGAAAGGCAAAGCGAGCCAGTTCGGAGGCATTTTTCAAGCCCAGTTTCGTTTTCAGTTTTTCCCGGTAGGTTTCGATTGTCTTGGGGCTCAGACAAAGGGATTCAGCGATCTCGGCAGTTTTCAAGCCCTGACCGATAAGGCGAAGAACCTCACGCTCGCGCGGGCTGAGATCGTCAAGGAGCGACACGGAAGCATTAGAAGTGCGCTGTTTAAAGGATTTCTGTATCATCCTCGCGGAAATGTCCGGGTTTAAAAAGATTCTTCCATTGAGGATATCTCTGATTGCCGTCAGAATTTTCTGTGGGGCGTCCTTTTTCATGATATAACCTTTGGCACCGGCTCTGATAGCTCGTTCGGCAAAAATTGTTTCCTCGTGCATGGAAACTACCAGAACAGGCAAAGTGGGTCGCAGAGAGACCACCCTGGCGATCAGGGATAGGCCAGATTCTTGCCCCAGAGCAATATCGACAATCATCATGTCGAATTCTCTGGCGGTAACTGCTGCTACCGCTTCTTCGATATTTGCTGCTTCACCGACAACCTCAAGGTCATTTTCCTGATTGATCAACAGCGAAATTCCCATTCTTACAAGAGGGTGGTCATCGACCAGAAAAATTCTGCGCTTTTGCAAGGCTCCCTTATTATCTGGCAATCTCCTGGTCATTCGGCTTTCTCCTTGGCTAATGGAAAGGTGCAGATCACCCGGAAGCCACGATCCTGTCGGTTAAAAAAACGAATCGAGCCGCCTATAAGTCTTGCGCGCAGCTTCATCAACTGCAGGCCAATCCCCTTCGGTCGCGAAGAGCTTCTGGGAAGACCTTTGCCAAAGTCTTTTACCGTCATTGTGCCCATTTCTGCATTTTTTTCCAGCCGAATCTCAACCTTCGGTGAGCCCGAATGCTTGATTGCGTTGTGAACCGCTTCCTGAGCAATTCTATAAAGGTTGGTGGCGCTCTCCGCATCTCGCAAAATCACTTTAGCCAGAACCCTTACCTTGCAATCGCCTCCGAAAACCGCGTTTGCCTGAGCGGCAAGTTTTTTCAGATGTGACACGATTGCGGCGGGCTTTACCTCGATGTAGGTCAGGCCATGCGCAAGATGTCTTGCCTGATCCAGTGCCTGTTTAACCAGGTTTTCAATCTGTCCGACACGCTCTTCAATCAGGGCTGTTTTTTTAGGCAACCCCTGCATCAATGCCCGACAAAGGAATGCTGTTCCAGTGAGGGTCTGACCAAGAGTGTCGTGAAGATCCCGGCCGAATTTTTCTCTTTCCATATCCGAAATGCGAACGATCTCTTGCTCAAGATCCTTCTGATCAGAGATATCGACGATCATACCATCAACATATCCGGTTTTAAGATAGATACCGAATGAAAAATTAACCCAGCCCATTGTGCCGTCAGCCCTGCAAATTCGCATTTCCCGGTATCCTGTGTCAGCACTTTCATGTGATAGGCTGAATGGTTCACTCTGACCGACAATCGAAAAGTGTCTTTCCCATGTAAATTCAGAAAAAAAGCTTTCCATGCTTTTGTAACCAAGAATTCTGGCAAAACTGAAGTTCGCTTCGATAAACTTACGCCCTTTAAGAGCGATCACGAACAAGCCCACGTTAGCATTCTGGAACAGGCTGATCAGCTTTTTCATATTGGGGTCACCACGCCAAACGGAAATTTTCCTGTGCTAAGATCTATCTAACACATTCTATCATCAATTTTTGATCCTGCCCAAATCTGCCTGTGTTTATGTGTATGTTAGAAAAGTTCTTTCGCATTTTTAAAAGTGTTGCAAAAACTTCCTGCGCTGCTTTGCAATGCAGGTGCGGCTTTAAGAGATAGCAGATGTTCACCGATCAATTGGTTGCTCAGTTAAATGCCTGCTCTTAGCGTGGGCGTACGAAATATCGGTTTGGATGCCTGAAAACGTTGGTGCCACAATGTATCTGGCCCTGCGCGTTATGATAGGGCATTGAATCGACAAAATTGGCGTTCAGTCCAAGCATGCTGGCCGAGCGCGCGATGTTTTTTCTCAGTCTTTCGACCTGCGGATCCGGCACAATCAACTGGTTGTTGAGAATCAGCTGGTTTACGCTGCCAGGAATATAGGCGATGTGTTTGCCCCCCCACATTTTTCTAAAAAGTGCCGGAAATGAAAGCACCGAATGAGCTTTCCCCGATTCTTTTCTAACCTGAGAAATTTTAGCGCAGGCGGCCTTAACGTTGGTATCTATGAGGTTGGCCAGCGTCAGATTGAGCTTGATGAAGTCTTCAACCTCTTTATCATTCGGGTTGCCAGCCGCACCCGTGCCTAAGCTTAAATCTATCGATGGCAGAACATAGGCTCCGCTCTCATCTTTTGTCAGATAATCTACTACAGCCTGTGAAAACTGTTCTTCCGGAGGAACTTCTTCATCATCAGCGACGCGGCGTCCGCGCTTACGCTCTGCTTCGCGCAGGTAGCTTCTTACTGCTGTCAGCATCTTGCGGTAGTCTTCCTGGGGAATTGCATTGAGTTCTGCCGGCGAAGCATCTTTGATCAGCTTCAATGCCAGCCGCGGATTTGCTTTGATCAGCGTATAACCTCGCGGAGCCTTTGGATTCGGGCAGACCGAGAGATATTCATCGACATGGCCGACCTGCAGCCAGTCGGTTTCGAGCACCGCCATGCGACCTGCATAACCATGCTTTTCCAGGTAACCTCTGAGCTCTGGTGTCGAAGTATTTCCGATCAACAGAATGTTGTCAGGAGTAACTTCAATGTTTCCACCGTAGTCTCCGCCAGAACGAGATCCTGACGGATTTTTCATGACAAATCCATTCCAGAAATGAGCCAGACGCGCAGGTAGATCGCTGGTACCACGGCCACGATTTGAATCGAATACGACCAGCTGTGCCTTGGCCTCGCTTTTCAGCTTCACTACACCGACTTCGCCCCAGTCCTGCATCCAGACGTCGTTATTGGTTGCAATAGAACTGAATTCTACATACTTCTTAAGGCGCTCCGCGCTGATTTTTTTGCGAAGCTCTGAAAAATTAGATGCTTGTGACTTCAAGGTCGGTACCAGATGAATTTTGAAAGACTCTTCATGCTTGACCAGGCCTTTCTCATGCATATCAGCAACAATATTGATCAGCGACATGATGAAGCCGAGATTGCCAAATTCAGGGGCGTAAACGGCTATGACTTTTACCGGTACATTGTTTGGGCTCAGGAACCTGATGCTCTCAATGTCATCTGGCGAGGATATTTGCCGAACCCTTGCCGCAATAGGCATCTGCACGACAGTAAATACCAATGCGACCAGCAGCAGAATCAAACCCGAACACCGTTGTCTTCTGTAAATTGTCATAAAACCACTCCATGATGCTTATATGTAAGTATTATAACAAAATTCGACATAAAATAAGCGATCACTTTTTAAATGTTTGTCTCTATTGCTCTTATTAGCTCAACTGCTTCTTCTGCAATCTCGGGAACTTCCGAAGCGGCTGCTTCCTGCAAAAATGGCAGGGATTTTTCTTCCGCTTCAATTAGCCTTTCGCAGAGAGGGTTTGCCAGCTTTATGCCTCTGCGTTCGTACATCTCTTTTAACCCGCGAATGCTTTTTACCAGATAGCGCATCGCTTCGTCGTTAAAAGAATTTATTATTTGTAAGGAACCACGACTTTTGAACACCTCATTTTCCATGAAACATCTGGCGGCTTTTTCCCCGTTATCGTTCCAGAGGGTGTTGATGGCGGCAATTATTATTGCAACTTCCTGGCTCAAGCCGAACTTATTAGAATGGAGGTGGTATTGAAGTATCGGAATAATCCTGGGTCCAAGACAAATTAATAATGGGGCAAAATAATAGAATCCATCCCTGGAACTGCTGTATCTTGTGTCTTCGCGATGAGTCAGGCCTTCAATCAAACCGCAGAGAGCTTGTTCGCTGAATGCGCTGACGATTTCATGAGCATTCTGATTGTAATTGCACCTTTTCGTGACGAAGTAGCGCCCGGCACCGAGGTCATTAAGTCGCCAGACCAGATCTTCGATGTAGCTTTTATCATTGTATCCGTAGGAGTTTGCGCTTGTAATGCCATGAATAACCTGCCAGATGACATCTTTTGGGTTTTTGTCAAAATCAGCCAAAGCTTCCAGAATTTTTTCTTTAGCTTCCTGAGTTTCAGCTTTGCGAAGCTCTTTTATTAATTCAACTATTGCCTGGCGCCGCGGATGAACCTTCGGAATATAGATAGTATTTTTTTTGTCTGTTATTGGAGAAAGCATTTCCTGTATATTTTTTTTAAAATCAGCAAACCAGCTCATCAATGCTGCCTCCCGGCGTAAAATCTTCAAGTTCCAGGTCTTATACAATACTGACGCGTAATCTTGCAATGGTCAAGCCAACACTAACACTTACAGAGAATTATTGTACACGCTACTGATGAATTGACTAAGCAGACTGTAAGCGGTATGATTGTGTTTCACATGGCTGCTGGTTCTGAATTTTTCTGGCAGCTAATTGTGTAAAAACAGATATGAGAGACTTTTTTAAAGATTCATTAACCGATGAGGACCAAGAGGATGAATAGTTGTGAGAATGAGGGGAAACTGCTTATGTCTGATGTTCAGCCGACAATTTCTGCATGTGCAATTAAAGGAGGGCTGCTTGACCAGCTTCTTTCCAATACCATGGATTTTGTATTGGCTATTGACAGCAAAGGGCTGATTGTTGCCGCCAGTCGGTCAATAATTACCTGCCTTGGCTCGAAGGCGCCTTCTGTTATCGGGCACCAGTGGCGGGAATTCCTTGAACCGACTGGAGAGGGAAAGGATGCTGAAAAATTGTTTTGCCGGGGAGCCCTGGTCAATGGCAAACGAACATTTTATCTTCTGGCCATAACCGGTGGCAAACTTCCCGTTACTATTAACTGGTCATCTTGCCGCCACAATCGCAAAAAGGTTTGGCTGCTGGTTGGCGCGCCATGTCAGGAACCACTTCCCGACGAAAACCCACAAGCATCTTCTGATGAATGTCAGTATCCCGAAAGACTGGGTTCTGGACCGCTCCCGGAATGGGTGCCTGACGCCTGGAGTCACATTGCTCGCGCCATACCATTGCCAATTGCATTGATCGCGCGGGATGGCCAGTTCTCATGGGGAAACGCGGCCTTCCGGAGGACTTTTCTAAGCTACCCGCCCCCAGGATTTAACCATTTCAAGGATATGGAAAATTTCATTCCCGGGTTTCAGTTCTTTCTGGAGAGAGTTAAGCGCGGTGAAACCGTGGAAATGCCAGGAAAATGGGTCAATCCGGGGCTCAAGGTTCCAGGGGCACCACGTGTGGATTTATTTCTACAGGGTATCATGTGCCCATGTTCTGACTCTGATGGCGTTGTGCACGGGTATGTGCTGATAACTCATCCAATCGGTGAATTGCGTCGTCGCGACGAAGCCTTGATTGAAAGCGAAGAACGCTGTCGAGCCGCTACCGAATCTTTGGCTGAAGGCCTGCTGATAATAGATTCCAAGGGTATTATAACTACGGCAAATAATTCTGCTGCTGCTATTGTCACTATAGATCAGGAGCAGCTTGTTGGTATGCCTTTTTCAAACATTGGATTCCGCCAGATGCCAGATGCAGGAAAAGGCTTGCCTGAGCTCGAAATAGCATGGGAAACCATACTGAATGAAGCCATTCCCGGGCAAAGTATAAATTTGTTTTATCAAAAAAACGGTGGCGGCAAAACACTGCTTTCTTGCCATCTGGCGTCTCTACGTTCTCAGGCGAACCGTGCCACTAATGAGTTTCTTTTTACCATGCGAGATATCACGGATGAAGTGCGCAATCGCGAGATGCTTGAAGAAAGTGAAAAGAGCCTTAGTATCGCCAAAGAAGCGGCTGAAACTGCAAATCTTTCCAAAACGCAGTTTCTGATCATGGTCAGCCATGAGCTCAAAACTCCTATGGTGACACTGTTAGGATACGGCGAACTTCTTGCGAAAATGGGATCTTCGCTCACGCCTGATACTGTCGTTGATTTTGGCAGCAGAATCGTTGATAGCACGTCTCATCTCCAGAATCTTGTTGATGGCATACTCTATTTTGCCAGCATTGACGCGGGGCAATTCTCTTTCAACCTGCGCCGGGTTAACTTTACCGAGGAACTTAACTTTGTTCGCGCCTACGGCGATTCTCTGGCAGCTCAAAAGGGTTTGAAGTTTGAGTTGCATGGTCTCAATGGGCCAGTTTGGGGTCATACTGATCCTCTTATATTCTCTCAGGTTCTTACCTGTCTGCTCGGGAATGCTTTTAAGTTCACCCAGAAAGGCAAGGTAGCAGTGCATGTTCAAAACCTTGCGGGAAAAATTAAATTGCAGATCAGCGATACCGGAATTGGGATTTCAAAACATGAGAAGAAAAAAATATTTGAACCTTTTTACCAGGCCAGTGGCGGGCTGACTCGCCGTTTCGGCGGTCTTGGCCTGGGATTGGCCATCTCGAACCGAATTATAAAAAAGATGGGGGGCACCCTTGAAGTGGCCAGTGCCCAGGGAAAGGGAACAACTGTCACTCTCTTGTTGCCAGATGTATCATCTAAAAAGAACCGATGACAACAGATGCCAACATAGCAACCCATTTTTGGAGCAGGCTTGTGTGCCGGTTAGATTCTCGCCAACAGACGATCAATCTGTGACGCGAAGGCGCGGCTTTCTTTTATGCCATATGGTGCCGGGCCACCGGTTGTGGCACCTGATTTGCGCAGGGTATCCATAAAGTCGCGTATAAACAGACGCTCTTTGACGTTTTCGTCGCTATACAGCTGTCCGCGAGGATCGACGGCTAGTGCTCCTCTGGCGACAACTTCGGCGGCAAGGGGTATATCTGCCGTTACCACGATGTCGCCGGCTCTGACCAGCTCGACAATTCTGGCATCGGCCACATCAAAGCCTTGCCCCGTCAGTTCAAAGCTGATGAATTCAGAGTCAGGCATGCGCAAAGGCTTGTTGGCAACAAAAATGGTTTTGATTCTTACCCGCTGCGCAGCACGGAAAAGTATGTCGCGCGCAGCGCCTGGCAGAGCATCGGCATCAACAAGAAGCTTTGTTGGTACAGCTTCGTCCATTGAAAATCTCCAGTAAATAAAACGCCGCTGAGATAGCTCCCAGCGGACAGTGGTTCATTGAGGGGCAACGGCTATTTGGATTCTTTTTTGAGTTTCTTTGCTTCTTTTTTTTCTTTCGGACTCTTGGTTGGTTGCTTTTTCACTTCTTTTTTGGTTTTAAGTTCTTTACCCATTTTTTTTTCCCCCGATAATAAATCGTTATTTTTACCCGGAAATTTTAGAAACCAGGCAAACCAGCAGAGCTGTCAGAATCAGCTCTTTTAAATATATACATCAGACCCGTCTGCACAAGCAATAATTCAATGACAAATATAGAAAAATTATTGTGATACCCTTTCGGTGAGGTATGGGAGATTCTGCGGGTTGGTGCGCCTTGTATTTCAGCTCGTTACAGGTGGTGGCAGAAGATTAGTCGTAGAGTTTTTTGAGGAGGTTTAGGAAGCGGGGGTCGGCGTTGAGGAGGGAGGCGATATGCAGTGCGTCGTGCGGGACTTCACTGTGTCCTTCGAGTTTGCGCAGTCGGTAGTCCATATTGGTGCAGAGGTTGTCAATTAAGGCGCGCATATCGCCGGAAGTCGGAACAACCTGACCTTTGTTTCTCAGGCCAATCACCTGGTAGCAGGCGGCGCCGGGCAGGCTGATGCCGTCATAGTGCGTGGCAATTATGCCGTGCCAGCCGGTTTGCTGGAGAAATTCACCAAGCGCCTGCACGAAACGTCTACCCTCATAGGGGTTGGTCGAGCGTGCAAATTCATCGAACACGGCAAGGCCGCAGCCCGGGTGCGCCAATTCAGAAAGTTCCTTGAGCTGAATAACTTCGGCGCCGAAACTGCTCAGGCCAGAAGCCTGATCCTGACCATCACCGGCGATGTGGCAGACGTAATCAAAAAGTGGCATGCTGAACTCGGCAGCAAAAGCGAAAAAGCCGAGCCGAACCAGTTCGGCATTAGTTGCGACAGTCATTAGAGCAACACTTTTGCCGCCCATGTTGGCGCCAGTTATCAGGGTGGTGCCCCTGATGACATTGAGCGTGACCGGTGTGAATTCCTTGTTCTGGCTTTTGAGAATTTCACTGATCTGCGGGTTTATCGCATCGACAACTTTCAGTTCGCAGCTGCTTTCGAGAAGCTGCGGCCGGCATGAAGACCAGCGCAGCGCGGCATCCGCTTTGGCCAGCAGCAGCTCGAAATGACCGAGCGTTTCCATGCTGCGGTGCAGCTGTGGCAGCCATTCTCGCAGTTGGCAGCCAAGGTCGCTTCTCACCTTATATTCGAGTTCTTTTTCGCGGCGCACCAGTTCGCTTCGCAGTTGTCTGAGAGAATCGGTGCTGGCAGCATCAGTGGCCGCGAGAATGCGGTTCTCGAGCAGGCGCTTCTCGTTGCGGATAGCTTTGAGTTCGGGCGAGTAACTGTCGTGCAGATGAAACGTCGAGATGATCATTTCATCAGGGTTCAACCGTCGAACCAGCGCTTGCAGATCGTCGAATGTCAGATTCAGCCTTACGCCGGAACCGTTGACCAGAGCAGCCAGACTGCAGAAATGCATGGCAAACAGCTTGATTTCGAACAGTTCGACTTCGTCGGGAATCCGCTCTTCCTGAAGGTTGAGCACCGAGCCGGCGATGTTGCGCAACTGCCGGAAAATTGCCTGTGCCTGCTGCGTAAATTGCGGATGCTGTCGGCAGAAATCGACAAGTCTGGCAAGTTCGTCAAATTTCTGTTCGAGAAGAGTGCGGCTTTGCGATGTCGCTGGTTGCAGGTTTCTTAGCGCCTTGCGTCCGTAAGGTGAACTCAAATTGAGATTGGCGAGAACCCAGGCGGTGGCAGTTGTTGCCGGTTTATATGGTTGCTGGTTGGTCATAACTTTCTCTGTAAGCCATTATATCGAAAACTTCGACGGAAAGCACCGTTTTAAGCTTCTGGCAGAGCACTGAGCTGTCGAGGCAGAACCCTTCCGGCGATTTCGGGTTGACCGTGACTGCCAGCAGGTTAACCGGTTTGATTACAGCGAGTTCAGCGCCGCGTCGTCTGAGTTCGTCGAATTGCGCTGGACTTAACAAAAACCTGGTGCCGTCGGCGGCTATTAGTTGCAGGCCTTGTAGGGAGCGGCTGCGCTCGAGAATTTTCTGAATCAGGCGGGCGGTGACGGCGCCGATAAAAAAGACCCGCAGTGGTCGCGTTTTTTTGGCGCTGATAAGATCGGCGGCGCTGTCGTCAAAACTGCTGGCGCTATCGGTAATCTGGTTGTCGCTGTCGATGATAAAGCAGTCGATGGCGTGGGCTGCGCCGAAGCTGTTTTCGCTGCTATCTTCTGCCTGTCGGAGAGTCTGAAAAATCGTTTCGGGTACATTGTCGGCGGCAGGTAGTGTAAGCAGGTCGGCAATATGCCTGGTATGTTCAACGATAACATCGGGATCAGGTGAATACGAAGCGCCGGTTGCCAGTATGCAGCCGTCGGCCGTGCTCACAGCGGCGCTCGATCTGCGGGCTGCGGCGCCGTCGATGATTATGCGCCCGGCTTTTTCCTGTTGCAGCATGCGGGTGAGGCGGGTCATCTGGCTGGTTGTCGATGGGCCGGCGATCATGGCGTAGCCGTCGCTGAGCGCGCGCAGGATAACCACTTCGCCGAGTGGCGTATAAAACCCGGTAAAACGAAGGAGTTCGCGGGTAAAGTCACATTGGCCGAGAAGGTCGACGGCCGTGGCAACAAGTGTGCCACGGCCGACGTATACGGACGGTTTGTCAGTTCCGGTAACCTGATCGATATCTTCGCCGTCGTAACCTATTGAAGTTATTGCCAGGTCAGCCCGGCGGTCTGCCGCGAGCAGATAGTTGAGCACTGTAGTTTTGCCGGCGTTCTTCTCGGTTCCAATTATTGCCAGGCATTTGCAGTCTGCAACCAGTTTGCTCAGGCTTGCCGCCATGTCTCAGCCTTTTTTGCTGCGTTGCTTGCGTTTGAGACCTGCCGGTTCGAGCGAGATTTTGCCCTGATGCAGCCCGGCGATACCTTCGATTTCGACGTTGCCCTTCTGGCAGGCTTCGCAGGTGCAGCTCGGCCGGTAACCATCGGGTTCGTTGTAGCAGGTGATGACGCCTTCGTAGTTGCGCAGAATTGTCTTTTCGTAGCCGCTTGAAATCAGGTAGTTGGGCATGACTGGAATCTTGCCGCCCCCGCCGGGTGCATCGACGACGTAGGTAGGCACGCAGAATCCGCTGGTATGGCCGCGCAGGGCTTCGATGATTTCGATGCCCTTGGCGACCGGCGTGCGGAAATGCGACAGGCCATAAGAGAGGTCACACTGATAGATGTAATACGGGCGCACCCTGATTTTAGCGAGTTCGTGTACCAGCTTTTTCATGACGTGTACGCAGTCATTAACCCCGGCAAGCAGCACTGACTGATTGCCGATCGGAATGCCGGCCATGCTGATCAGATCACAGGCGCGGGCTGCGTCGGTGGTGATTTCCCGGGGGTGGTTGAAATGCGTATTGAGCCAGATCGGATGATACTTTTTGAGCATGTCGCAAAGTTCGGGGGTGATGCGTTGCGGCATTACCACCGGCGTTCTTGTGCCGATGCGGATGACTTCGACATGCGGAATCGCGCGCAGTTTCTGCAAAATGCCTTCGAGCTTGCCATCGGCCAGCAGTAGCGGGTCTCCTCCGGAGACGACTATGTCGCGCACCTGCGGGTGTTTCGAAATGTATTCGATTGCCTTGTCGATATTGCTGGCCGGCATCGCCGTGTCTTTCTGACCGGCGAAGCGGCGTCTGGTGCAATGTCGGCAATACATCGAACACTGGTCGGTAACCAGCAGGAGCACGCGGTCGGGGTAACGATGGGTCAGGCCGGGAACCGGCGAATCGCCATCTTCGTGCAGCGGATCTTCGAGGTCAGCGGGCGACCGATACAGTTCGTAACCGGTAGGTACCGCCTGTCTGCGCACCGGATCATTCGGATTGTCCGGATCGATGAGGGTCAGGTAATAAGGAGTGATTGCCATGCGCAGCGTGGCGAGACAATCTTTGATTCCTTCTATTTCCTTGCCGGTGAGCTTGATGTATTTGCTGAGCTCCTCGACGGTTTCGATGCGGTTTTTTACCTGCCATTTCCAGTCATTCCAGTCAGCTTCGCTGACTTCTGGAAACAATTTGCGACGACGTTGCAGATGCTCATCTCTGGTGTATTTGCTGTTCAAAGCAGGTTCCTTTCTCTGCCGGGCGCTATTTTAACTCAGCAGAACATTTCTTCGAAAAGCTTGCGCAGTTCAGGACTTTCTCGCATCAGCTGCAGAGCTATTGCGGCGTGGCCCTTTGAATAACCGTTACCGATTATCATGTTGACATCTTTGCCAACACCTTCGGCGCCAAGCGCGGCCTGGGTAAAGCTGGTGGCCATGCTGAAGAAATAAACGGTGCCGCCATCTTTGCAGGCGAGAATGCTTGCCATTTCAGTGTTGGGAATGTTTACGCAGTTAATTACCAGGTCGGCGAGTTTGCCGTCGGTGTGTTCCATGATCTTATTGTACATGCCGACCGCATCGGTTGCGTCTGCGGCAAAATAGACGTCGGCCAGGTTAAGGCTTTTGGCGCGGTTGGTGCTCTTGTCGCTGCCACCGACACAGATGATTTTGCCGGTAACGCCAGCACGTTTTTTTGCTTCATACAGGCAGAGCATGCCGGATTTGCCGCCGCCGCCGATAACCACGACAGTATCGCCAGGTCGAACCAGTTTGGCGGCCTGAGCGGGAGCGCCAGCTACGTCTAATACTGACAGCGCGAGATTCTCGGGCATGTCAGTCGGCAGAATGGCATAAATGCCGCTTTCAAACAGTATGGCCTGGCCCTTGATATCAACCTGGTCGATGTCGGGTCTTACTTCGAGAATCTCTTCAATGACGAGCGGAGTCAGCGAGAGTGATACCAGAGTAGCGATCTTGTCGCCGACCTTGAGGTCGGTCTTGCCTTTGAGGGCCGGGCCGATTTCTTTAATGGTGCCAATGAGCATGCCGCCGGAACCGGTAACCGGGTTTTTATGCTTGCCCTGCTTGGCAACGAGGCCTTTCATGATTTTCTTGATTTCTTCGATATTGCCGTTAGCCTGCTTCTCGATCTGGGTGAAGCTGGCAGAATCAACGTTCAGGGTCTGTACGTCAATGAGTATTTCATTGTCGTAGATTTCCATGCTGTTGTCGATTTTGTCTGCGGGCTGCGGCAGCACGCCTTTGGGTTCGATAACTCGGTGCGTTCCGTATGGGCAACCTTTTTTCACGATCATTTCTCCTTGCGAATTAAATAAAAGTTAGTGTGAACTTTTTCTGAGTGACAATATACCAATGGTACAGAATAAAATAAAGCTTTATGCGTTATACTTCCATGGTTTTGAGGTTGTCGGCAACGATGAAATCGGCGGCGGTGTTGGCCCTGATTTCATCGACGCTGCTGTCTTTATGAACTTCGATCAGTGCCAGACCGCCGGGAGTTACCCTGAAGACAGCCAGTTCAGTGACGATCATGTTCACCACATGCTTGGCGGTGAGTGGCAGAGTGCATTTTTTCAGGATTTTAGGCTTGCCGCGTTCGGTGTGTAGCGTTGAAATGATAACGTTTCTGGCGCCGACAACGAGATCCATCGCCCCACCCATGCCGGGAACTTTCTTGCCGGGAATAATCCAGCTGGCGAGACTGCCTTCCTGATCGACTTCGAGTGCGCCAAGAACGGTATATTCGACGTGTTTGCCGCGAATCAGGGCAAAAGACATGGCTGAATCAAAGTAACAGCCATAAGGAAGCGCGGTTACCAGTGCGCCACCGGCATTGGTGATGTCAGGGTTTTCCTGGCCGGGCTGGGGGGCTGGGCCCATGCCGATAATACCATTTTCAGACTGGAATATAACGTTGATGCCTTCTGGAATATGATTGGCTACAAGAGTAGGCAGCCCGATGCCAAGGTTTACCAGCTGGTTATCCTTGAATTCACGGGCAATGCGTCGGGCTATGATGTTTTTTGCGAGGTTGATATCTTCTATCATTGTTTTTCTCCCTGCTTGTCAGCTTTTTTCCGACACAAATATGTGGGTTACCAGTGGTGACGGTGTCATTACCAGTTCCGGCTGAATTTCGCCGATTTCCACGAGTTTTCTGGTTTCGACGACGACTGTGTCGGCGGCCATGGCCATGATCGGGTTGAAGTTGCAGGTGGTGGCGTTGTACACGACATTGCCGGCCTTATCGGTGAGACTGCCACCAATCAGTGCCAGTTCAGCCCGCAACGGCAGTTCGAGCAGGTAATCGACACCTTCGACCGTCAACTTCTGTTTGCCTTCTTCGACAATCGTGCCGACTCCGGTCGGAGTCAGAACGCCGCCAAGGCCGGCGCCAGCACAGCGAATACGTTCGACCAGTGTCCCCTGCGGGACAAGGTCTACCTTGATCGAGCCTTCGACCATCTGCTTGCCGGTTTCGACGTTGGTGCCGATGTGCGAGGTGATGACATGGCCAACCTGTTTCGCTGCGATCAGGCGTCCGAGGCCTCTATCCGCAAAAGCTGTGTCGTTACAGATAATTGTCAGGTTTTTAACGCCTTTTTCGAGGATTATATCGACGAGAGTTTCTGGCGTACCACAGCCGAGAAACCCGCCTATCATTATGGTCATGTCGTCTTTGAGCAGATCTGAAAACCCTTTTCTGTCTATTAACTTATGAAACATGATCAAACCTTTCAGTATGAATTTATCAAAGACCGTCAGCGGGCTGGCAGTCCAAGAATTTCGCGGGCTTCTGCCGGTGTCGCAATTTCACGGCCGAGTTCTTTTGCGATACGCACAGCCTTGGCGACGAGTTCGCCATTGGATTTCGCCTGAATGCCTTTGGCGAGATAGGTGTTGTCTTCAAAGCCGACGCGCACGTGGCCGCCGGCAATGATCGTTGCTGCTGCCATCTGAAATGCGGCTCGCCCCATTCCAGAAACGGTGAAGGTGCTGCCGGCTGGAATGCTGCCCTGCATGAAGACGAGGTCGCGCATGGTGGCACTGATGCCGCCGGTAACGCCGAGAACGAAGTTGAAGTGCATCGGTGCCTTGATATAGCCTTTTGCCTGCAGCCTGATGGCAGTGTCGATCATGCCTTTGTCGAATACTTCGACTTCTGGTTTGACACCGAGTTCGATCATCTTCTGGCCAAATGCGATGATAGTGTTTTCAGAGTTGACGAAAATATCATCTTTGCCAAAATTCACGGTGCCACAGTCGAGGGTTGCCATTTCGGGCAGCAGGGTAACCGGTTGCAGGCGCTCTTCGTTCGACATGCCGACAGCGCCGCCAGTCGAAGGCTGAATGATGACATCAGGGCAACTTTTGCGTATGGCATCCATGGCCAGTTTAAAACGGGCGGCACTCTGGGTCGGTGTTCCGTCATCTTCACGCACGTGCAGGTGAATTATAGCAGCACCGGCATCAGCAGCGGATTTGGCTTCGCGCGCGATTTCCTCGATCGTATAGGGAACGGCCGGGTTGTTTTCCTTGGTTACTTCGGCACCGCAGATGGCAGCTGTAATAATCAGTTTGCTCATGTTTTACACCTCAATATTTTTTATTGTCAATGTAGGAAAGGGCCAGGTCAATAGCCTCAACCGTATATCTGAGATCTTCGTCGGTGTGGCGATAGCAGACATAGCCGTGATGGTAGGGTTGCAGGAAAACTTTGCGCCTTATCAACTGTGTGTAGAAGTCTTTGCGCATTTCTTTGTAGGTTTTTTCGGCATTCTTTTTGAAGGTTACGAAGGGCATCTGCGGAATTGGCGAAAGTTCAGTTGCTACCTTATGCTTTGCCGTGATTTTGGCGAGCTCGGCATTGAACCACTCACCTTTCTTCTTGATAACTTCGAGAACATTGTCGCGCTCGAGAACCTCAAGAGTTTTAAGTGCCGCAGCGAATTCGACGCTGTTCGGGAAGAAAGTCGAAGAGACAAAAACTTCTTTTTCGATTTTCTTCATGAACTGGGCTTTGCCAACACATGCGCTGATCGGGTATCCATTCGCCATTGCCTTGCCAAAGGCTGCCAGGTCGGGTGTTACATTAAAGAGTGTCTGGGCGCCACCCATGTGTACTCTAAAACCAGTGCGGATTTCGTCGAAGATCAATACCGCGCCATATTTGTCGGCGAGGCTTCTGACGCCTTCGAGAAAGCCGGGTTTAGGATACTCACACTGTTCGGCGAGCGGGTGCCCGATAGGTGTCACGATAATGCCGGCTACATCGTCGCCGTGCTTTTTGAGCAGATCTTCGAGTTGATCGAGGTGGTTGTAATGGAACTCAAGAACGTCTTCATAGAGTTTTGCCGGGATGCCGCCCTTGACTTCGACGCACCAGTCGTGCCAGCCGTGGTAGCCACAGCGTATAATTTTGTTGCGACCGGTATAACCACGGGCAACTCTTGTTGCCAGCGTAGTTGCGTCAGAACCGGTTTTTACAAAAACCGCCATTTCAGCACACTTGACCAGTGATCTGACCTTTTCGGCCAGCCGGTTTTGAATTGCCTGAGTCAGCGAAAAACAGAAGCCTTTTTCTCTTATCTGCGCAATGGCACTGTTATCGATTTCTTCTTCGCGATGGCCAAGAATGATCGGGCCATAGGCGCAAAGGTAATCAAGGTATTCGTTGCCATCTATATCGGTTATGCGACCACCTTTGCCGTGATCGAAATAAATCGGGTATTCGCCATCGACAAAATTGTAGGGTCTTCTTATGCCAAGAACACCTCCTGGAGTGCAGGTTTTGCCAAGTTCAAATTCTTTAAAGCTTTTGCTTAAATTGAGTTTTTCTGCGTTGTACATTTTATTCCTCCTGAAATCTGCTTTGCAAAAAATAATTGCGGTTTTTGGATGGCTCGATCGGGCTTAATACCCTTAGAAAGAGCATTTTATGGCTTGACTAGGAGTCGGGCTGTTGTCTGAGAATTCTGGAGACAGCAGTGGTACCGGTTGAATTATGCCGGCCAGCTGGTTTTGAAAAATCAGGCAGACTATTAGTTGCCTGTCGCAGATGTAATGTTGCGGCAAGCTCAGGCATGCCTGGCTCTGGAACAGCATTTTGCGCGTATAAGGTGCTGAACAATTCAATCACTCCAGAACAGAATATCTTTATAGTGGCAAGTCTAACATATTAACCTGAGAACTTCCGCAAAAAAAAAGCCGCCCCTGAAAAGGGGCGGTTTTGTAAAAAGCCGAAATTATTATTCCTCTTCTACAGGCTCTTTTTCGTCGCCGGAGTTATTGTCTTCGGTGTCTCCGTCGCCTTCTTCGGTCTTGTCCTCTTCTTCGGGTTCTTCTTCGGGTTCCGGTTCCGGATCCGGTTCGCGATAAGTTGTTCCTGAGCTGCCCGACTGCTTGACTCTTGACCAGGTGTCGGCTGTGATGTCTTTGCCGCTAACTGAGCCTTCTATGTTTACTTCATTGTTTTCATACTGCTGAGCTATCGCCTGGCCGTTTTCATCCATGACGAGGTTGTAGACAACCTGACCGCCTGAGTTGTCGCGGTCGTTGGTTTCGATGACGGCACTGACAATCGCCCTGCCTGCATCGCGGGTTACGGTTACCAGACCGGAAATCGTCGCGGCCGAAAGCGTGCCGCAGATAGATACAAGAACTGTCAGAGAAAGAACCATCATCAGTGTCTTTTTCATTTATTAACCTCTTTTACACTTCATCAGTACGAGTATACATCATAATCATCGAGCTTGTCATTTTCATCTTCAAAATTTTTCCGGCGTATTTTCTTCGTTTTTTTTGCCTTGTTCCTGTAGTTGATGTCTTCGTAATCGTCGAATTCATTCTGCGTTTTTTTTGAACCAGTTCTGGCGGGCTTAATGCTTTTCACGGTACCTGATAATCTCCTCTTAAAATCGGTTGAATACTCTCAAATTCAGTTGCTCAATGTTCGCTTCAGTGTACGTACAAATTGCAACCATACTTTTACAAATGCCACATTAGAAAGACAGTGTCAATCGTATTCGCAGGTGGTAGGGTCGGATTTTGGGAGAATTTTTTAGATTTCCGGCAACCTTGCCGAAAAAAATGCATAAGGCTTCTTCAAGCGCTAAATAGGGATGATTTTGAGCTAGTTTTGTTGTACGGGGTTTTATTCAGGTGCGGCGGGCAACAAAAACGGCTCTTACCGGTGCCGGGTGACCTTCTATTGTTTTCTGCCGGTTGCTTTGATCAAGGCACATTTCAAGGGATTCGCCGGGCATCCATTCTGTGCTGCGCTGTTCTTCCTCGGTAGTCTGGCAAAAATCGACAGCTCTGGCATCACTAAAACCGGCTTTGGCGAGCCAGGCCAGCATGGCTTCGACTGATGGAATGAACCAGACATTGTTCATGCGAGCGTAGCGGTCTGGCGGTACCAGCACGGTGTTTCTACCGCCCTCGATTACCAGCGTTTCGAGAACCAGTTCTCCATCTTTGCGCAGCAGCAGGCGCAGGCTTCTCAAAAAATCGAATGGCGAGCGGCGATGATAAAATACACCCATTGAAAACACTGTGTCGAAGCATTGCATTTCTTGTGGTAACTGTTCAAAGCCAATCGGCAGTAGAAATGCCTGAGTCTGTCGGCAGTAATGGTTTACGGCTGTGAACTGTGCCAGAAAAAGCAGAGCGGGATCTATGCCGATGGCGATTTCGGCCCCGGCGCCGGCCATGCGCATAAGATAGTAACCGTTACCGCAGCCAACGTCGAGTATTTTTCGCCCGCGCAGACTGGCAACGTGCGGAGCCACCCGCGCCCATTTGAGGTCAGAGCGCCATTCACTGTCGATCTTGATTCCGTACAGATTGAACGGGCCTTTGCGCCATGGTGAAAGACGCAGAAGGGCTTCTTTAAGACGGGCGTGTTGTTGGCTGTCGGTAGGCAAAGGGCTTCCGGCGGTAACTTCAGCCAGGTTGAGGCCGCAGGAATTTTCCGGCAGGTCGGGAAGTGTCTTAAGCGCCGCCAGCCAGGCGGGCAGGTTGCCGTCGCGTTTTGCCAGGGCGCGCTCAATTTCGGCGGCGAGAGCTGGTTGCCATGTTGCAAGTCCGGCGCGGCTCAGGGCCTGGTAAAAGAGCTTAAAATCAAAACCTTCAATCATTTGATTGCCAGCATCGACATGAAATTGAAGCACTGAAACCAGACGTCGGCACTCTTAAATCCAGCTCTTATCAGGCGGTCGCGGTGATCTCTGATGCTTTCGGGAATCAGTACCTTTTCGAGCGCGGCACGTTTCTGGCTTATTTCGAGCTCGCTGTAGCCGTTAGCCTTCTTGAAGGCATGGTAGACCTCGATAAGCAGTTCATTAACTGCTGGATCAGCAAATCGAACTTTCTCGGAAAGAATCAGAATGCCGCCCGGGCGCATGCCGTTATAAATCCTGTCGAGCATTTCGCAGCGGCGACCAGGCTCGACGAACTGCAGGGTGAAATTCATGACAACGATCGATGCGTCGCTGATTTTGCTGCTCAGTATGTCTTCACACAGGTATTCAATTTTTGCGGGAGCAGCTGCGTTTTGCGGCTGTTGGCAGCATTTGCCGATCATCGCCGGCGAGTTGTCTATCGCGATAATACGGCATTTGTCTGCCTTGAGACCCCTTTGCATCGCCTGCGCGCTGGCCCCCAGCGAGCAGCCAAGGTCGTAAAGGCGTGAGCCGTTCTGGGCAAACTGGGCCGTAAGTGTTTCGATCATGCCGATGATTGCCGGGTAGCCTGGAATCGAGCGCAACAACATGTCAGGAAACACGGCTGCAACTTTTTCGTCAAAAACGAAATCCTGCGGCTTTTTTATAGCTTCTGCAAATACCCGGTCTTTGTTTGAATTGTTCATTGACTTGTCTATTTCTGTAGCCTTTGCCGCAAAGCTGCTCAGGCTGCCAAAATCATACTATAGCTGTTGGCGTAGCCCTAGAAGCCACCGCCAGTACGTCTGGGAGGGTTGTAGGGAGTTACGCTGCTACCACTGCTGCCGCTGCCGCCGCTGCCGGTATAGCTGCTGCTGCCACTGCCAGCCGTGTTGCCGGATGAGCCTGAGCCAGTATTGCTTGAGCCTGAACTGTTGCTACTGGATGAGCTGCCGGAGTTCCCCGTGTTCCCACCCGAGTTGCTGCCCGAGGTGTTGCTCTGGCCGCCGGCGCTGCCAGGGCCGCCGGATGTGCCGATGCCGGTGCCACCTGCGCCAGGATTGTTGCCGGTGCCGTCGGCGGTGTTGGCGCCGCCATCAGCACCACCTGGTGAGTTGGTCGCGGTGTTGTCGGTAGCGCTGCCGGAACTGCCGGTGCCAGGACTGCCGCTGGTAGCAGTTGAATTACCGCCGGCTTCGCCGTCACCACCCGGTTTGCAGACTTCACATTCGCAGGTCGGCTTGTTATGGGCGAGGAGGCCGTTGACAAAGAATGTCCGGCCCGGTTCAACCCAGGACAGGTTGTAGACTTTGACGCTTGTGAGAACTGTGCTCAATGCAACGACTTTGTGCCAGTTGCCGTCGGCTCCGAATATTTCGGCGCCAACACGCAGTTTTTCGGTTGGCATTTTGTAATGTTGCATGGTAAAGCCCGGATCGATAGAAGCCCAGCCATTTCTGGTGTAAAGTGGGTGTTCATCGGTTAGTTGCAGGATTCTGCCGTCGGCAAAGGTCAGGGTGCTGAGATGGTCGCGCTCGGGTGATTCCAGGGCCAACACTTCACCACTGACAATAGTTTTGTCGGTTTCGTTGAAAGTTACTACCCTGTCGCCGATTGCGACATCTTCAATGGCTTTCGACGAACCGTCGGCCATCAGCACTGGTGTGCCGGCGGCGAAACAACAGCTGGTACATTTGCGGGTTGTCTCATCCGCGCTGTTGTCTGCTGGCGGGGGATCTTCGCGCCATGAATAACTGCCTTCGGTCGGGTCGACGCCGGGTGAGCCCGGGGTCGATCTCCAGGTGCCGCCGGTGTCAATTTCGATTGGTTCGCGGATATTGCTGAACTGGCTGTTTACCGGTTCGACGTCGTTGCCGTCATGACGGCTGCTGGTTCCATCGTTGGTCGGGGCAATTTCAGCCACCCGATAACTTTTTTCGCCACCGTCTGGCGGGCCGCCGGCTGGTTCAAAGTCGCGGTTGCCACCAACGGGTGCTGGAATTTCTTTTTTCTGGCCATTGTTATGAACCCAGGTTGGTTCTCCTGGCGGTGTGCCGGGAGTTCCTGGATTCCAGACCCAGGTGCCGCCAGGGCGCGGGCCGGGTGGTGGTGGTGCCGGTTTGGGCAGTGGCCAGTCGGTGTGTTCTACGGTTCTTATATCTTCGCGTGGGCTTTGTGAACCAGTATCGTCATAGTATTTGCGCAGAAACGACATGAGTTCACCCATTTTAATGGAGAATCCAGATTCGGGATCGACGAAAGTATAATCCTTGGTATACTTTTCGACGGTTACCCTGACTTTTTTATCGGGTTTAACAATTTCTATCGAATCTTCGGTTTCGCGAAACACGGGCGGCGAATTCTCGAAATCGCCTTCTTCGATATCTACATAGCGCGAGGCATCTGGCAGCTGTGATAAACTCATGATAAATTCGTCTGGACTGACGTTGAACTGTGGTTTAAGAAGCTTGATAAACTCGCTTTGCTTCATTTTTGGCTCATAGTAGCGCGGGTCTACTCTGGGCTTTGTATTCAGCAGAAAACCGAGGTTGAGTTCACGCAACCAGTCGACGAGATCGGCAGGGGGTTGGGTTGTGCGCGGGTGATCTAGTTCGAGGTAGGTTTTGTCGAGAGACTTTTCTTTGCGCTCCCAGGTGCCGCCGGGAACAGTGAAATTCTTGATCATATGTGCCAGGAAGGCGTTTTCTGCGCGATAGCGGGTCGTGTTGTTAATGTCGGCAGGCAGCTTGCTGAGAATGTTTTCAGCACTGATTTTTTTGTCGAGTTTTGTGCTGCCAAGATCGGAAATAGCGTTTTCAAGAGCAGTGTGCGAGACGAAATTCTGCAAAAATGCATCAGAAAGACCGCTGATATACTGCGAAAGCGCGTAGCGATCGCTGCGATTGAGAATACTCAGGCCATGCCAGACTTTGGGATCGATTTTGGTGACCCTGACCATCTTTTTGAGGGTCCTGCTGTCAGCCATACCGCCAGCAGTCATGATCGGGCGGCTCAAAATCGCAAAAGTATCGCCGGCTCGACAGGTCTGCCCTTCAGTTAATTTAATTTCATTGATTTTGCCATTGGTCTGTGGCCGCAAAGGGACCTCGCTGTCCGGCTCACCTGCCGGTGTAAGTGTTGCTAAAACGCTATTGATATCAACAGTTTGATTCGCTCCAGCGTTGATTTTCTTGACGATAAATTCGCTTACATCGTTACCGTTAACCGTTGCTGATGTCACTCTGACCGCCGTGGCGCGTGGCGTTCCATATTCAGGATTTTCATATTCTGATGCTTCAGTCGATCTGCTGTTGAGTGCCGGCTCAGGCGAAATGATATAACGCCCGTAGACAAGAGCCTTTGCGCCCTCAAATTCGCCGAGGGCATATACGTTTATGTGGTGCAGATACCAGAGACGCTGCATGCCCCGTACATTGCTGCCGGGGATCGCGTTGGCCACGTCTTCGCAGACAATCGTGACTTTGCCTTCATCTGAACCGAATGGGTAGAGTTCTTTGACGCCATGCGTCGGATGGACGCCAACAACTTTTTCGTATGGTTGAAAATCCTTCTGATACCAGCGTTCTTTGCGTAACTCGCTTTCAGCCCAGTCAACCCCTGACAGGGCAAGCAGCTCAGCCTTGCGGACTGCGCTGATAGCTTTTACGTGCTTCATTTCACTCGAAGAGTAACGCAGAAGACTGCTCACAGCTACAAAAAAGACCGAGCCGAGTATAACAGCGACCATAATCGCCGAGCCATGTCTTTTCATATCAGCTACCCCCTCAAAATACGTTCATGAGCGCGATACGGTTGCTTACCGCGAATTCACGCTGTTCTGCTTCAAAGGACAGTTTGTATTCGATAACCGAGTTGCCGTGCCTGCGTGCTGCAAATTCCTTAATGCTTTTTCCGAGCAACCTGGCGTTGGAAAGATACGATCCGAGAATTTCGTCATAGTTCAGCATCATCAGCTGGTCATTTTCATTGACGAAAATGATCTGGGTCTGGTTGATGGAATTACGATATACGATCTGCGAGTGCCATTCACCGGCATCAGAACCTGACGGCTTTGGCGGATAAAGAATGGCCGAACCGAATTTGATCTCTGATGCAATTTCCTGATCGACACGCCTGACGTCGTGGTATGAATCAAGCCGGTTCATTGTCGTGCCGGCCCGCCGTGAATACGAAAAAACCGGAATGATAAAGAGCAGAACCAGGCTTAATACTGCTATGGCCACGAGAATTTCAATAATGGTAAAACCTTTGGCTTTTCTGTTCATGGGTAGTCCTTAAATTCCTGGTCTGGTCTTCAGGCGCGCCAGTTCAAAGTTGTGTGGCCTGTTTTCGTCGGCATCATGATTGCCCCATCTGAATACGATACGCATTGTGTACAGATCACCCTCGAGAGAGATGTGCGAGGTCGCCTGCAAGTTGCGCAGCATAGCGATATCAGAAAAATAGTCTTCGTTAAACAGTAGTGTGACGTCGTTCTCGCCGAGATCAGCGGCGGGAAGCTCACCAAGATAGTTTATGCGCTTTTCGAGGTCGTTGAGATACCAGTTACAGGCATTCATTGCTACGGTCACTCCGCGTAACAGGTTGTGCGAGTCGGTTGCTGTTGGAGCCAGTGCCTTGACCGTATAACCGAAAAGCAGAAAAAAAATTATCATGCCAGTCATCGCTTCCAGCAAAGAAAAACCATCTTTATGCCTATGGAGTCGTGCCCGAACACTGTATTGTCTATTTTGAAAAAGCATTTTGCTGTTACCTTGCGCTAACACATTTCCTTTGCAGCTGACTTTATCAAGTTTTAGTTTGCTTCATGTTCTCTACGGGTAATGATGGCAAGTTCATGTGCGTTGTTATAACTGTCAGCCGCAAATGATCTCTTCAGATATGATACTACATATACAGACGTATGTCCGACAGATTTTGTTTCGGCAAATGTACCGCGAAAGACAGAGGCTGCCGGAAGCATTGTCCAGCAGCCTCGCAAAAGATTTGCTCGAAAGTTGTCAGTTTTTTGTTTTCTGCAGCCAGTAATCGTTGATTACACAGCCATGGTCGGAATAATCGAGATCGAAGCCGACTACCTTGCTGATGCCAGAGCGCCATGCCCCCTTGATAAAATGGTAATCTATCTTGACGTCGGGTTTGTTTTTGTATGTGGTGTTGAGATTCGCAGTTGTGTCTTTCATCCTCTGTGAGAGCCATTTTACGCGGTCAGAACCTGGGCGGGAGTTGAAGTCGCCGACCAGAATAACCGGTTCGGCGCTGGCTTCGACCATCTTCCAGATTTGTTCGATCTGTTTTGTCGATTCATCAGCCTTGAGACTGAGGTGAGCGACTAGAATGCGTATTTTACCAGGCTTGCCAAGGTCTATGACGGCTTCAAGACAGCTACGTTGTTCATTCTTTTCGTCAGAACGATACAGTTTGTGGTTCGTGTGCGAAAGAATTGGGTATCGGGAAACAATCGCGTTGCCCTGACTGGCCAGAAACAGGCCTTTTCTGGCGTTCTGGGCATAGACATGATGGAACCCGAGGTATTTGGCAATAAATTTGGGCTGATTCTTGAAAAGAACGCGCAGATCGCCCTGGGAAATTTCAGTAAAGCCGACGATGTCGATGCGGTTGTTTCTGACCAGTTGCGCGATGCCCTTGAGTTTCGACGGTTTGCCGATTTCGTTGAATCCGCCGGATTCTTCGCCACGAGCGTGTGCAATGTTGTAGCCGGCAACCCTGACGCGAAAGCCCGGGATTTCCTTTATAACGGGGCTGGCCTTGAATTCAGCGACGGTTTCGCTGCCTTTTTCCAGCTGCAGCGGCGCGTCTTCGAAGGGCGCTGCCGCGACCGGGTTAATTCCTGAGATGATTGCAACCACCAGAAAAAGAACGAAATACGGCACTTTCATGGTGTACTCCTTCAAAACGACAACTTCAATTCATATTATACCTGATTGGCGAGCAAAAGTTTTTCCTGATAAAAAAAGGCCGGCAGCGATGTTTCGCCGCCGGCCGGTAAAGTTTTATCAGTCGTTTATTTTAACAGGCTTGCGCATCGCAAAGTACGCTAGGGTGGCGCAGAGAAGCAGAAAGGCGATTACGCCGCGCGTCTGATTGCCAGGCGCTTCGCCGCCGATGTCGAGTTTACCGTCGGCTTCGGAGATGTAGACCTGTTCCCATTTGCCGATTTCAATGGTTTTTTCGACAACGCTACCATTCAGACTGGCTTTAATGGTAAGTGTCTGCGTTTTTGCTTTCTGTAGCTGGTCGTTATAGCCGGCTATCTCGCTCTTTTTGGCGTCGATGGCCGCCGCATCGGGTGGGGTTGCCGCCTGTAAAAGGCGCAGGGCTGCTCTGGTCTGCGAAATATTTTCGACTATGTCGTCAGTAGCCGGATAAACCGACGGTGATACGTTATGGTATGTGCCGGCAAGGGGTTGACCGTTGATTTCGATATTGCTGAGCCGGGTCGAGGAAATATGAATGCCCGGTTTGTTGATACCTTCGAGCAGACCAGGGCTGTTTTCAGCAATACCCATGAGAACCATTATAAAAACGCCGGTGAGCGCCGCGCCGGCGATCAGGCCTGATGAATAGAGCACGCCGGTTTCGCGTTTTTCTTCAAGATCCGGATCACTTTTGCGCTTTTCAAGAATCCAGCGGATAATACCGCCAGCCATGATCGGAACCGACAACGAAAGCGGCAGATAAAGCCCTACTGCGAAGGCCAGCGAGTTGATACCGAGAAGTTCTACCCCGAGGGCGATGAACATGCCACTGATAACAAGATTCCAGGGCAGATTGCCGCCGATAACACCATCGACGACCAGTTTCATCAGGTTTGCCTGGGGTGCCGGCAGTTCGCCGGAAGTAATGGCATCTTTGAGTAGATACATGACAAAACCCATGGTTAGCCCGGAAGAAATGACGCCAATGAATTCGCCAATCTGCTGGTATCTTGGAGTAGAACCTATGAGAAAGCCGGTTTTGAGATCCTGCGAAGTGTCGCCGGCAATAGCGGCGGCGATACAGACGAAGGCACCAACGGTAAGAACTGCGATCTTAACATTGGGCATGTCAGCCATGCCGGCAAGTATGAAGATAATGCAGGTCAGCAGCAGTGTCGCTATGGTCATGCCCGAGATCGGGTTCGACGAAGAGCCAAGCAGGCCAACGATGCGCGAAGAGACTGTGACAAAAAAGAAACCGAAGACTACGATCAGAATCCCGGCGATGGCAGACATTCCGAATGAATGGAATATCGTCATGTTGAGAAAAATAGTAGCTGCCAGAGCAAGCACGAGAGAACCGCCAATTACAACTCCCATCGACAGATCCAGGTCGGTGCGTGCTGTAACCTCTCCGTCATCTTTTTTGCCGAGGTTTGACAAGCCGGCTTTGAAGCTTGAAATTATGATTGGAATCGACTTGATCAGCGAAAAAATGCCGGCGAAGGCGACGCCGCCAGCACCGATGTAGCGGATGTAGCGTGACCAGATTGAACCAGGCCCCATATCTTTGATGAGATTGCTCATTTCAGGATAAATAGGAGTTGCACAGTGCTCACCAAACAGGCAAATCAGTGGAATGAGCACCAGCCAGCCAAAAATACCTCCGCTCAGCATGATTGCCGAAATCTTCGGGCCGATGATATAGCCGACACCGAGCAGTTCAGGGGTCACTTCGGCACCGATCTCGGCACCCTTGAAACCGGGAATATGAGTCGCCGGTTCCTTGCTCCACAGGCCGAACAGGCGGTTGTGCATCAGTGCCTGGTAGAGAGCTCCGATGCCCATTCCTTGAAACAGTGTCTTGGCCTTGGAAATATCACCTTGACCGGCGACGAGAACCTCGGCGCAGGCTGTGCCTTCCGGGTATGGCAGTTTGCCGTGCTCCTGCACGATCAGGTAGCGGCGCAGCGGAATCATAAACAACACGCCGATGGCGCCGCCAACAATGGCAATTACGGTAATTTCAAGCTTTGACGGCTCGAGGCCCCAGATAAAAAATGCTGGTATGGTGAAAATAACGCCAGCTGCCAGTGATTCGCCGGCTGAACCGACGGTCTGTACTATGTTGGTTTCCAGTATGG